>JANRII010000091.1:0-66051 GCA_033765135.1 Pseudanabaenaceae cyanobacterium bins.39 | reverse complement strand
GATCAAAAACTCATAGGCATCGCCAAACAAATCGATATGACTGCCTTCAAAATCACCAAAATCTAACCCTGCTACCCCTTTAAGCACCGCAGCCAAGCGTTGATTTTTTTCTGGAACCGTATTGCCGAGGCGGTTGCTAGTAGTATCAAAATCGGCAAACAGTCCCTTGATGTCCCTCTCAGAAGGGTAGCCATTTGCCGAGCTTTCGATCGCTGTGAAAATCTTTGCTAGATCAGTATTTAGGCTTTCGTTCTTGTTGGCACTCGCGGCAACATTAGCAAACAACTGACTAGGGTAAATAAAATAGCCCTTAGTTTTAACAGCATCCTCTTTGATGTCGTCAGTAATGACACTATCGGGTAGTTCGGCATAGTGGATACTGTCATCATCCGCCTCGATGTAACTGGCAAAGTTTTCACTGATAAAGCGATAAAACAGCGTGCCTAATACATATTGCTTAAAATCCCAGCCATCGACTGAGCCCCGCACTTCATTAGCAATTTGCCAGATTTGGCGTTGTAGGGCGGCGCGTTGTTGGGTACTCGTCATTATGAAAATTTTGTTTTAATTGCTTTTGGATCACAAATTAATATCCAGTGTATCCATATTCTTGGTAATTGGTATAAGTTTGGTATAAGTTAATAACTTAGAGAAAATGCTGTGGGAAAAATGCTCTGAGGCTGCTATATATTGTCTGAGTCTATAAATCTAGGGATGTCATGGATAGCAAAGAAATATTGATTGAATTTGTGGCAAAGAATGGCGATCGCGCCCAAGGTACATCAATTAAAGCAATTAGTACCGACCAACTCAAAGACAGTATTCATAAGCTGGCGAGCTTAGTGCAACAGCTAACCGCCGAAGTAAATGCCGAAGTGAATAGTGAGTATAGCCAAGGACTTGCCCTAGATGAGGTAGAACTATCGCTGAAGATCACTGAAGAAGGCGAAGCAGTGCTATTGGGTCATGGTCAAACTAATGGAGCAATGACACTAAGATTTCGGCGTACCAGTAGCCAAGCTGCACCTCTAGTTGATTCCCGTGCGACAGGAGCAAAAGCATCTTCGGAAGTTTCGCAAACTAGTCTTAATTACAATAAGCTGAAATCATGGCTTGCCAGTGCCAAGTGGCAAGAAGCCAACCAAGAAACATGGAATTTACTTTGCATGGCTGCCCACAAAAATCAAGGTGCAGTCCTTTCTGCGGAAGATATCAAAAAAATTGATTGTGAAGTCTTGAGAATCATTGACCAGATGTGGCGGCAACATAGTCAAGGACGCTATGGCTTTAGTGTGCAGAGTCAAGTGTATATGTCTTCCATTTTGGGATGAGGCAATTTGTAATCTCAAGTAGTAATTTCAAAATTTCACTAAGCATCTAGCTAAAAACCGAACTAAAAACCTAACTAAAAATCTGGGATGTCAGCACTATGGATCAGGATAAGCAAAAGCAAATTACAGGCTACTTTATCGAAGAAGCCAAGGAACATTTGCAAACCATTGAATCGGGTTTGCTCAATTTACAAACGATAATGGGGGATGCCGAAGCAGTTAATGAAATATTTAGGGCTGCTCACTCCATTAAAGGGGGCGCGGCAATGCTGGGATTTAGTAGCATTCAGCATGTTGCCCATAATTTTGAAGATTACTTTAAGGTGATTCGCGAAAATACTAACTTTAAAGTTGATCAAGATCTACAAACCTTATTTCTGCAAGCCTTTGATAAATTGCAGGAATTGGTGGAACATTTGCAGAGTCCCTATGGATTGACGAAAGATGCCGTTGATACGGTCATGGCAGGCTCCGATCAAATTTTTGCCAAACTCAAGGATCATTTGCAGGAGTTGGTATCAGGCAAGCCAGCAGCTAAGGCTCCTGTGGCGGCGGCGAAGGAAACTCCCCAAAATGATACCAGAGCAATGCTATCGCTCTTTCAGTCGGAAGTGCCTGTGAAGTTGCGGAATATGCTAGAGATGTTTAAACAGCCTGATAGTCCGCGTAGTCGGCAAAATTTGGCGACTATTTGCCAACAATTGCAGGAAATGGGCGATCGCTATCATTTAGACAAGTGGGGACTGATGATCAGAGCTGTGCAAGCGGCAGTGGCTAATCCTAATAACCAGTTTCGAGTCCTTGCACCAATTTTAATTAAGGAAATTAAACAGGCTCAAGAACAGGTACTAGCTCAAAAAGCTGGTGATATTACAGTTTCACCACAACTTTTGCAACTAGCTCCAGAGGTGGCGGCGGATATTACGGGGGCAGATATTAGCTCGGTCGATGAAGTAAGTAAGATCTTTGGGGCTGTTATCGAAGAAGACAAGGCGATGAAAGGTTGGCAGGTCTTTAGCGATCGCGTGGGATGGCGACATAATGGCAGTTGGCTCACCACTAATTCTACGCCGATGGCCAATCCTCCCGATGGACATTTCCCCACGCCCATGTGGTTGTCAGGTTGGCATCAGGCAAAAGACACTAAGGCAAAAGAGTTTCAAGCGCAGTACACCACATTTTTAGCAAAGATTTCGGAATGCAACCTTTTGTAACGGAAAATTAAATTTTTATATGGTATCAGTAACAGTTTGATATCTGTATGCCTAGTATGTTGCGTATTGGTATTAAACGACTAGTTAAAAGGCTTAATTTACAAGAGAGGTTGTGTTTGTGAGGAGTTTATTTGCTTCCATTTTGGCGATTAGTACTAGTACGATTACGCTGCCTGCTATTTCTCAGTCTATTGATCATTCCCCATATCTAAATCAGTCGCAGTCAACCAATCGCTCCTTTCATCACTCTTTGATTGCAACTTCTCCAGAGGGGATGCCTGCTGTCTCTGCACCTGATTTTCAAGGACGATCGCGACAGTTGATAGCCAATATTCCTGCCAATGTGCTAGGTCTAGTTGCCTTAGACTTGGACATGAAATCTTGGCGATCGCTAGGAGCTAATACTGATGGAGTAACAGATCCTTGGATGGTTTTGCAACAGGTATGGAATGTCTTTGAGCCTTTGCCTGATATTTCTCTGGCGGAAAATGTACGTCCTTGGCTGGGTGGAGAAGTGGCGATCGCTTTTATCGGTATGGCCGAAAACCAAGAAGATTTTTTGATGGCAGCGATCGCTCCCGTTACTAATAACTCTAAGTTTGATGAGTTTGTGCAGAAGCTAAACGATTTACCTGCCTATCAGATGACTGAGACTCGGTATAAGGGCATCAAGATTTGGGAATGGCATTGGGAGGAGACAGAAACTGAAGCCACCGAAGAATCAGAGGTAAAATATCTGCTCAAGTCCTTAGATGTGCCTAGAAGTGGTCAGATCGCGGATGCGGCAGAAATGGATGAATCGGCAAATGAAGACATGGTGGATGAGTCGTCTGCTGACTCTGAAGAAATGTCCGAAGAAACGGCTGAAGAACCTCGGATTCAGCATTTTGCGATCGCGCGGTTACGCAACGGCATGGTCGTAATTGCCTCCAATGCTCAAACTGTGCAACAAATTATTGATATTCCCAGAACAGGCGCAATTACTAGCGATCCGATCTTTCAGCGCTCCTTTCAAAATCCGCAGTGGAATAAGTCACTAATCGCAGGTTACGGCGATATGCGACAGTTTGGCAAAATAGCCAATATTTTGGCCGCCGAATTGCCTGAAGAATCCGACATTCCGGGGTTTAGTCGTGCTGACTATCTCAAGGGGCTAGAGTATAGTATCGACCAATACAAGAGTTTTGATGTCTTCGCTTGGCAGACTCCTACAGGCATCAGAAGCCAAAGCAATAGTTATTACTCAACAGTGCGCCCTCCCTTACCCAAGGATACTGCACCTCAAAATCGACTCCTTTCCTTCTTACCTGCCAATACCTATGGCTCCATTAATAGCCGCAATCTTGCCCAGCAGTGGCAATGGCTAGTAACAGAATCTGAAGCAATGCCCACCTATAAGCTCCTTGTGGAAGGGGTGAGGATGATCGTACCTGCGATATTAGGAAGTGCTGCGGCAAATTCTGGATTTGATCTAAATATAGAAAAAGATATTATTGCTTGGATGGATGGCGAATATGCTGTCTCTGTATTTCCAAGCGATCGCTCTCCTTTTAAAGAGGTGGGGATAGATGTAGCGATCGGGATTTTGGCGAGAACCTCTCAACCTGAAGCCGCCAAAGCCACCCTTGCCAAAATTACTGATTATTTAACCAAAATTAGTGATGGAGAATTGCTAGTCAAAAAACGTCAGGTGGGCAGTTCCTTATTTACTAGTTGGGAATTTATCAGTAATGCGGAAACAGGCGCGACTCAAAGTATCTTTGCCTACGGTTGGCGCGATCCTCAAACTCTGATCATTACCCTTGGTACTGATGTGGCAAGAGAACTCCTCCCCATGCCCAAGGAGCAACTCTCAGAATCACCCATCTTCCGAGAAGCGATCGCCGATATGCCTCAACCCAATTTTGGCTATTTCTATCTCAATGCTAGGGCGATCGCCAAACCCCTTGCTTACTTCTTCTTGCAAGAATTTGGCGGATTTCCTGAAGGAATCGATGAAAACAAGAAGGTCATTCCTGAGGAAATTCAAAAGTCCATTGATCGCTTAGGTGGAATAGTATTTGCCTATTCAGAAACTCGCGATCGTATCCAAGCCGATGTCTTCTTTGGACTGAAATAACCTCAGCTTCAATTAAGAAATATCTCTTATCCCCTGAGAGTATCTCACTTTGGAACATTTGATAAAGACAAGGGGCTTAAGCCCCTTGTTATAGGCTTAGTAAGATTTAGACTGCGCCAAAGTGAGATGCTCCCTTATCTCCTTCCTCCCATTTAGAGAGTGTTTGAGAAGTTTTCCACCCCCTCTAACTCCCCCTTGCGAAGGGGGAGGACTTGATTTTCCTCCCTTTGTAAGGGGGGATTAAGGGGGGGTAAAAGTAGAAATTTATGTTGGATAGGAGACTTCTCAAACACGCTCTTAGGAGAAGAGGATGAGAGTTATTTTCTGATTCCTCTGCCATTTTGGGAGAGGACTAGGGAGAGGGCTTATTTAGATTCCATCACTTCCGCTAGTCTCTCTACAGCCAAAGTTAGACGTTCCTGCGGATCAGGCTTTGCCTCCTCTGCCGTTGATGCCGCGATCGCCTCCTGCCTTGCCGCCTTCCGCTTCATCGACTCAATGGAGTGAATAATTAAAAAAATCACCAAGGCAATCACCAAGAAATTAATTACTGCCGCCAGAAAGACACCGTACTTCACGCCATTAACTTGTAGGCTGGCAATACTATCAACTTTTGCAGCTTTGAGAGCAGGATTGAGAATAACAGGAGTAATAATATCTTCAATCAACGATGTCACAATCTTGCCGAATGCACCACCAATAATGACAGCAACGGCAAGATCGATGACGTTGCCCTTCATAATAAAGTCTTGAAATTCCTTAAAGAATCCGCCAACTGCATTTTTGCCATCATCTAAAGCCATATCAATTCTTTTCCTAAAAAATTACTATTGATTGCAGATTGCTATATTTTACAATCATTGTCATTTTGTCAAGTTTTAGTAAGTTATGCCACATTTCCTAACTTGTACTGTTAGTCTGAATAACAGAAAAATGCGAATTTTTAAAACTGTCCTCAAACATTATTCAGAAGCCATTTTTTGTCACTAAGGACGCATTTGAGAGGTTTTGTTTTAACCTTCTAGGTTTTGAGCCTACTGATGCCTAGTTCTTTAAATTGAGTCAATTTCAAGTAAATTTTGTTATAAATCCTGTTTTGTGTATGAAGCGTTTTCGCGATGAATGGATTGCTGAATGGTGTCAAGAAAATGGTTGGACTGACCTATTCGTTGAACGTTGCTGTAACTATTGGGCATTTCCACCTAGCTCGGTGATGCCATTACCCATCCCTAATGATACTCTTCGAGAAATTAAGATCGCTAAGGGCATGAGTGATGATGAGAAGCTATGGACATTAGCCGCGATCGCTATTTCCTGTTTAGGCTCTATTTTTTGCTTTATTTTCAAAAATCCCTTACCCATCACCTGTGCCTTTGGCTTTGTTGCCTTTATTGTGGGTAATTTGGAAATTGAAGAATTTTAGATAAGTTATTTGAATATGCAAACACACCATTCACCTTACACCCATACACAAATCACCGCTTGGCTGAGGGGACTGATGAGCGTTGCTCTAGCTGATAACGATTACAGCAACGAAGAGCGTAACTTGTTTGAGCAACTTAGTCATAGTGAAGACTTAGAGGATGGTATTCCCATTACCAGTCTCGAAGTTATTAGTGCTTCTGAGTTAGCGGCAAATTTGGGTAAAGATCACGCGATCGCTCAGAACTTTTTGCGGATGGCAGTCATGATGGCGTTGGCGGATGGCAAATATACCGATACAGAAGATCAAGTCATTCAAGGCTTTTGTCAAGCATTAGGACAAGAGATTAAGCCCATTGATGATCTCAAGCAAAAGCTAGAAGCTACCCACCACCATGAGCATCACCCCGACCTCCTCGAACCTGTCAAAGAATGGCTAGACCACATGGACATCCATGATGCAAGGTTAGCGAATCTCATTTGCAAAGTGATTCCTGCTCAATGTCCCTTTGAACGCGATATATTCTTATTTGGTCGTAAAATCATGCATATTCCTGCCATGTGCGAAATTAATCCCCTTTATGATCAGCTCGTGGGCTTAAGGTTTCGATCGCTTAACTATTTAGCGGAAAAAGGCGAAGATATCTCCAAATACTGTCATTAAAACTATCCATAGATACTCCTGAAATTTTTCATCATGCCCAGAGAACTCAAAAACGCTTCCCCAGAAGACAAAGATAATAGCGATATCTCACCGAATGTATTACGGGTGGTATTAGCATTTCGGCGTTGGGGTTGGGTATCCTTTTGGGCGCAGGTTGTATTGTGTGTAATTTCATCGGTAGTGTTGATGCAGTTAGCCCTGCTCAGGGGCAACCCATCGACCGTACCGACAGGAGCAGATAGCAATCCTGCCACATTACCTGGGTTAAGTTTTGCTTGGGGTGGCGTGGCGATTTTAGGGGCGAGTATTTTTTGGAACTTTCGTTATACTCAAATGGCGAAAAAATTGCGATCGCCCAATCGCCCCACCAAGACCCAAACCGTTTTTCAAATCAAGATCGGCTTAGTCATCAATTTGCTAGGAATGTTAGTAACACTATTGGGTGCAGCAGCAATTATTGGTGCTTTGACCTTGCGATCGCAACAGGGCGTATTCGCAGGCGCAGGCAACTTTAACCTCACCATTCAGCCCCTCGATTTCCAAATTATTCAAGCCAGCTTTAATATTATCTTTGCCCACTATATCGGTCTAGTCGCCTCCCTGTGGCTGCTCAACCGTGCCACCGATAAGCCCAACCGTGAATAATTCAAAGAATGTCAGCGCAAAGCGCTGACATTCTTACTTTTACGACCAAGCAGGATGTGAAAAAATTGCCTGCATCGTCTTATTACCACGCAGTTGATTAGATAGGGGTAAATGTCCCCTTGGTGCATCTAAGCTCCAAATAAACTCATTGGGATAGCGGGTAAAAGAACCATCCTTTTTCCAACCAATTTTGAGCCAAAACTTTTCCCAGCCCTTACCCACACTCAGCCAAATTTTGCGCTGTACCGAAAAGCCAAACTTTCCCTCAGAATAAACTAACCACAATTGGTTAATAGTTTGCAGATCACTAATGGGGATGAGCTTGGCTTCGGTAAAATACAACCATCCCCTTGCTAAGGCATCAGCACTCGCAGCTTCACATAATTTTTTGCTAGTCAAGCGATCGGCTTCCTCAAATTGCTGCTTGGCTAATAGAACTTGGATCGGCTGATAGTCGATCGCCTTATCGGTTCGTAACACCACCACGCCATTTGCATAATAGGTTTGCACCAACTCCGCCGCCATAGGCAGATCACTTTGCAGTAAGGTTTGATGAATTTTGCCATCGACCCAGTTTACTTCTGTATTGGCAGCTTGACGCATCTGGATAAATTCAGTCAATATCTGCAAACCTGCTTCACCTAAACCAACTAATTCCGCGATCGCAGGTAATTGGTTTGCCTCTTTACCTGAAAATAACTTATCTTTTAGCGCAGTTAACTTTGTATCCATCAGAACCCTAACAGTTGACCAAAATCACCCAAAATTCTCTAAAAAAATCCTTAAATGCCAAAATCATACCAAATTAAGAAATGGCGTAGCCATTTCTTATTAAAAAAACCTTACTGGATTTGTTTTTTAAATTGGTATCATGTCAAAAATTATTGCAGCTTTCATTTTGCCTTAGGCAAAATGAAAACCACAAAACCTTGAAACCATAGCCTAGTTTAGACCTGCTAGTTACCGTCAAACTCTCAAAATTTGACTATCGAGCAAGCCATCTCTAGTCGATCTTTAGTCGATGTAACCCATCAATCCAGCCGCATCAATTGCGTTAGAAGCAACAGGACGAGTTCCCATACTGGCATAGGTATCACTAATCACTAAGCCAGATGAACCCACAGGACGCTCACCCGCCATATAAAACTTATCCACGATTTGGAAGCCATCTTCTACCACAGGACGCTCACCCGCCGAGAAAAATGTCCCTGTAACATGGACACCACCACTCACAATGGGGCGTTCTGATCCCATCGAACTGTAAGTGCTGCTAACCACTAACTTACCAGCTTCAATAGGACGCTCACCTGAACTCATAAAATATTCCACTGCTCTAAATCCACCATCGACAATGGGGCGATCGCCATAGTGTTGCAGGGTATCAGTAACGGCTAAGGCTCCTTTTTGAGCAACCGCAACAACTTCAGCATCTTCTTTAACAGCTAAAGAGGCGATATCCACAGTGCTAGTTTTGCTAGATTCAGATTCAGTTTTGGCTTTACTGCTGCGAGTAGTTTTATCTTCGACCTTTGTGGTTTCAGGCTTTGTGGTTTCGTTTGCTGCGCTCATGCTTGTGATCCTCGCGTATTTTTACTTATGTTCATTCTACAGAAAAACCCCCACGTCTTAGCAATTGAGCGCAATATCTTTCCAAACTAGCACCCCTAAATAGTTCGCTATACACAATATAGCTGTAGACACCTGTATTAGGACAAATCAAAACCCAAGAAGCTAGTTGCGGCGCTCCGCATCGCAACTCCTATTCTGGTTTTGTGTCCTCACAAGCATGGCAGCTATAACTTGATCATTGATATGGCTAGTTACGTTTATGAATGACACATGTTATATTTCACCTAGAATTTGTAGCCATAGATCTATGCACATCTAGAGTAGTCACAGTTGCTTTAGGTGATTTTTTGTATTTCTTTATTTATTTTCTGTATTCTATAGTTTGCTGTGTTGTACTACGCCTTCTGTGATCTGCATAGTTGTATAGAGAAAATATATAAGTCTGAGACATAAATCTAATCAAGTAATGCTCCCTAAATATGTCACCACCAACTATGCACCTTTCTATATCTAAATCTTCTTATTTTCTAAGGTCGGCAATTGTTGTGGCGATGAATGTTACAACAATTTTTTGCATTGAGGCCATACATTATGCCGATCAAGTTCAGGCGATCGAATTTCGGGTTGGCTTCAATAGTAGTAGCCAAGTTGAAGCAGGTTCAGCAGCCGTGAGAGGGCAAAGCTTTAGACTGGATAAACAAGGTAGTTACGGGCCTGCCAATACTCAAGCCGCAGTTCTAAAATCCATTAGGTTCTTATACAATTCCAACGTGACTCCAGCAGTAGGAACAACCGTATTAATTTATAGTTCCGTACCCTCACCATTAGATCTAAGCTCAGGTACTGGCGCTCTGTTAGAGAGCAGTCCTTATTCAACGGTTGTCGATGTTAACGATACTACTACTACAGCGGCTGATGGTTTTGTTGGTAGTGGCTTTTCTACACCAACAAATGCACCCATATCTACAACAAGAAAAAGTGTGCTTTTCCAATTTACTTCTCCTACTGTACTCAATGCCAGTACAACCTATTACGCATTATTTAGAACTGGACAAGCACTAGTTAGAGGTAGTACAGCTGGCTATGCAGACGGAAGCTCTTATGTTGAGCAAGCATCTCCTAACCTACTAATAGCCCAGTCCGATGATAGGCTCTTCATGGTTACTGCAGATTCAATTCCCTTTGAGTTTGAGACGGTGGGGGGGGTGATGATTTTAGGGGCAGGGATAGCGTTGCATCGGTTGCGAAAATTAAAAAAATAAGACTCTCAAGATTCTTAAAAAAGAAAAACCCTCATCCCCTTCTCCTAAGCGAAGAGAAGGGGATAAGATTCCCTTAGGCGGGCATGACGCGAGGGAGTTCGAGTCTTTGGGGACTGCTGGGGCGACGGGTACGACCAGAGAGACGGAAACTGAGGCTTTGCAGTTCGATATGTAATTGACGATTTTCTTTTTGCAGAGCTTCGATCTTTTGCTTGATGGGGACGATGCGCTCGGCAAACTTGGCGCGGTAGATATTGGGCAATTCCTGCACTACCTGCTCTAACATACGATTACGATCGCTCATTTCCTGAATGGTTTGCCGCAGTTCGATCGCCTCGCGATCGCGTTCTTGGATAATTGCCTGTGAATCAATCAACTGATTTTCCACAAGAGCAAGTTTTTCCGCCAGCAAGCGCATTTCTTCAGTATGCTGCTCATGCACCTCTGGATTTGGCAAAAAAGCCGTATTGCCTTTAACTAGACGAAATAGCTCCTCAGAAAGTTGTTGCACTAGCAGATCCTTCTGATCTAGCTCTGCCTTGAGTAAACTAATTTCTTGCTGGAGCTTGGATATGTCATAGTTTGTCGCGGAATTGTGAGAATTAGCAAGGGGATTTACTGTGGCATTCATAGGTGCAATTCTATTGAGGAATTTAGGATAAGATGTATAGCACACAAGTATTTGATTGGCAAGTAAAAAACTAAAGTGAAAGACCTAGAGGCATTAACAGCGCTACAGTTACAAACTAATTTACTCAAAAGTTCTATTTCCTATGTCCAGTCTGTGAGTGGTAGCTTAATTTTGAGAACCACGCTCAAGAATATTCTAGAAACCTTGATCAAACATACTGATGCAGATGATGGCAGCATTTTTTTAATTGATGAAGATGGGAGCATATCTGAAAGTATTTTGGCAAGAGGCCCTGTTACCCGTGACCGTAAAGATGATCTGATCAATCGAGTCCTTGAAGAAGGATTGGCAGGATGGTCACTGCGACAGCAACAAATTGGGATTATCCATGATGCCACCAAAGATTATCGCTGGTTACAACTTACCGATCAGCCCTATACAGCTCTTTCGGCGATCGCCTTGCCTTTGTTTTATGGATTAGAAGTAATTGGCATGATCACTCTGAGCCATGAGAAGGCACATCACTTTGATGAAAATGTGGTGCAACTATTACAACAAAGTATGGAGGGGATTGCCGCCATTGTGGTTAATGCTCAGATCCATGCTGAATATCGCCCTCTGGGGCTAATTTAGCGATCACTGAAAGTAGTTGCTAAAAGCGATTGCTGAAAATGTTAATGCTATTCTAATTAAGTGGTTGGTTTTCATTATTTTTCATAATTTTCACCAACTGTTCCACAGTACTAAATAGTAATTGGCAGTAACTATGTCACCAGTACAAGAAGCGATCATGCCTCTGTCCACCATCAGTGGCGATAACCCCCATGCTACGGTAGAACGACCTTGGGGCTCGTTTACGACCCTCGAAGAAGGGAGAGGATATAAAATTAAGCGAATTGAAGTGAGATCGGGGCATCGCCTCAGCCTACAAATGCATCATCATCGCAGTGAGCATTGGATAGTCGTTTCTGGCACTGCTAAGGTTATTTGTGGTGATCAAGAGATTATGCTGAGTACCAATCAATCCACCTATGTCCCCAAATGTACTCCTCACCGCCTTGAAAATCCTGGTGTAATTCCTTTGATTCTTATTGAAGTTCAAAATGGTGAATATTTGGGTGAGGACGACATCATCCGATTCCAAGATGACTATGCCAGACATGAGCAAAAAGAAAGTCCTAAGAGGTGATGTTGCAGTTTTCTAATCTCCCCTTCTCCCCACTTGGGAGAAAAGGCTGGGGGAGGGAAGTTAATAATTTTGGTGCAATTGTTTTGAGAGATAGCTGCACAAAGCGAAGCTATCTCTTAAAATGAAAAACGCAACTTAATCTTTTTTAGCGCGAATTTTAACGTGAATAAAATACCTCCCTTTGACGTATCACAGCAGTATCAACAAATTGGCGATCGCCTCAATCAAGCCGCCATTGATGTACTGGCATCGGGACAATATGTTGGTGGTCAGACTGTTAGCCAATTTGAGCAGAATTTTGCTGAGTATGTGGGGGCGCAGCATGGGATTGCTTGCAACTCTGGGACAGATGCGCTGTATTTGGCGATGCGAGCCTTAGATATTGGTGAAGGCGATGAAGTAATTACTGTGCCTTTTACCTTTTTTTCGAGTGCCGAAACGATCAGCATGACTGGGGCAAAACCCGTATTTATTGACGTAGAAGCCCATAGCTTTAATATGAATTTGGATTTACTAGAAGGGGCAATTACGGAGCGAACTAAGGCGGTCATGCCTGTGCATTTATTTGGTCGCCCTGTCGATATGCCGAGGCTAATGGCGATCGCTAAGAAGCATAATTTATACGTTATTGAAGACTGCGCCCAAGCTACAGGTGCAACTTACAATCAGACTAAGGTGGGAAATTTTGGTGATGTGGGGTGCTTTAGCTTTTATCCCACGAAAAACTTGGGAGGCTGTGGTGATGGAGGCATGATGACCACCAATCAACCCGCGATCGCTGAGAAATTGAGGATTCTGCGGGAGCATGGTAGCCCACAGCGCTATTATCACCAATATATCGGCATGAATTCGCGGCTTGATACTTTGCAAGCGGCATTGCTACAGGTCAAGCTCCCCTACTTAGATAAATGGAATGCTCTGCGTCGTGAGATTAGCGATCGCTATACCCATTTATTTAAGGATGCTGCTATTCCTCAGATCACCACACCCCATCACTGCCCCCAAAGTGTTTGGAATCAATATACGATTCGGATTAGTGGCGGCAAGCGAGATTTTGTGCAGGCACAACTACGCGATCGCCAGATTATTACGATGATCTATTACCCACTGCCTTTGCATCTTCAGGAGGTTTATCAAGGCTTGGGATATGCTAAGGGTGATTTTGCGGTGACCGAAGAAATTTGTGGTCAGGTGCTTTCTTTGCCGATGTTTCCTGAATTATCTGCCGAGCAGCAAAGCCAAGTGGTTACAGCGATCGCTGAGATCCTTAAGTAAAATCTGGCACATTTCTGTAGCTCAAAGCAGAGGAAATTAAGATGTCAGTCTAGTTTGCCAATCTGCTAAAGCAAAAAATATCTATGCATTCATCAACCATCCAAGGATTTCGGGCTAGCTTTTTAGATGTGATCGCCGATCCTTTCTATGCAACTGAGTCAGAATGTTTGCGCTATATTCCTGACGGTTTGCTAGTGGTTGAAGATGGCAAAATCAAGGCTCTAGGCAATTATGTTGAACTGTATGCTCAGTATGCAGGAATACTAATTATTGAGCATACAAATCATCTAATCGTACCTGGATTTATTGATACTCATATTCATTTCCCCCAGACAGAAATGATTGCTGCCTATGGTGAGCAGTTGTTGGAATGGCTGAGTACCTATACTTTTCCTACGGAGCGAAAATTTAGCGATCGCAACTATGCCCAAAAAATTGCGGGTATTTTTCTCGATGAATTGTTACGCAATGGTACGACCACAGCCCTTGTGTTTACGGCCGTCTTTCCGCAATCAACGGATGCTTTTTTTGAGGAGGCACAACGCCGCAATTTACGCATGATTGCGGGTAAGGTGATGATGGATCGCCATGCGCCCGACTTTCTCACCGATACGGCTCCGTCTTCTTATCAGGAAACTAAGCAACTGATCGAGAAATGGCACAAGCGCGATCGCTTACTCTATGCAGTCACCCCCAGATTTGCCATCACCTCTAGCCCTGAGCAGTTAGCCTATGCAGGGCAGCTATTGCAAGAGTTTCCCGATGTCTATATGCATACGCATCTATCGGAAAATGTGAAGGAAGTCGCTTCAGTGGCGGAGCTTTTTCCTGACAGTACAGGTTATTTGGATGTTTATGATCAAGCGGGCTTGGTGGGAGAGCGCTCGATCTTTGCCCATGGGGTGCAACTGACCGATGCAGAGTTTCAACGCTTGGCACAGGCAAGGTCGGCGATCGCTTTCTGCCCCACCTCTAACCTGTTTTTAGGCAGTGGTCTATTCAAAATAGAACAGGCAAAGTCTCAAGCAACCCCTGTCAAGGTGGGCTTGGGTACGGATGTAGGAGCAGGAACCAGTTTTTCAATTTTGCATACAGCAGGAGCCGCCTATCAGGTTGCCCAGTTGCGATCGCAAAAGCTATCCACCATCCAAGCATTATTTCTTGCCACCCTTGGCGGTGCAATGGCTTTGAATTTAGAAGATAAGCTGGGTAATTTTGAGATTGACAAAGAGGCGGATTTTGTGGCACTCAATCTGCGATCGACACCGATCATGCAGCTTAGAAATAGAGCCTTCTCGCCTGAGCATCCCCTAACCCTAACCGAAGTTACCGATCAGTTATTTGCCGCCATGATCATGGGCGATGACCGCGCGATCGCTGCCACCTATATCATGGGCGAACTTGCAAAAATTAATTAAATTTTGTGCTTAATATTTCGCTAACTAAATACAGAGATCCGCACATAATAATCTTATCGGTCGGTTGCTGAATTGCCAAAGCTTCGGCTAGGGCTGATTGCAAATCATGGCAAACCTGCGGCGGCTGATTTAAAAAATCTTGAGCTATGCTGGCTAAATCCTCTGGTGGTGTGGTGGCTGGATTGGCAACGGGTAAGACGATCAGCATATCATCAGGATTTAAAAGCGCTTGCAAAATACCCTGCTGATCCTTAGTGTTGAGAATGCCAATGATCCAGATTAGGCGTTGATCGGGGAAAGTCTGATCAACAAAATTTCGCAAATATTTTGCCGCCGATGGATTGTGCGCCCCATCGATCAAGATCGAGCGAGTCTGTCCCTGCCAAGGTATGTCTAGCCACTGCAAACGCCCAGCCCATTGCGTTTGGGCGATGCCCCTTTGAATAGCGCGATCGCTAATTTCCCATCCTTGATTTCTGATCTGTTCGATCGCCGCGATCGCGAGGGCAGAGTTAATTAATTGATGCTGACCTAAAAGGGGCAATTCATATTCCAGTCCACGCCACACAGCCCCTAGTGCGGTTGGTTGTGCTGCCTCAATACAGGTAAGGTGAGCTTGGCATTGGGTAGCTTGAGCTTGCAAAGCCAGCATCACCGCAGGATCATTTTCCGCTATGACTACAGGACAATGGGGCTTCATAATACCTGCTTTCTCAAAGGCGATCGCTTCAAGGGTATTGCCCAATTGTTGACAATGATCTAAACCGATGGAAGTAATCACAGCAACAAGGGGGCGATCGCAAACATTAGTTGCGTCCAGTCTGCCTCCCAGTCCTGTTTCAATCACCGCAATATCCACTTGCTGCTCGGCAAAATACCACCACATGGCAGCAGTAATCACTTCAAACTGTGTGGGCGGTAGTTCGGGATTGATTGCGGACTGTACTTGGCTCAAGGCTACGATCAAGTCGCGATCGCTAATCCATTCACCATTAATCGTCAGCCTTTCGCGCCAGTCCAGTAGATGCGGTGAGGTGTAGCGCCCCACCCGATAGCCCGCTTCTTGCAAAATGGACAGCAAAAAAGCACAAACGGAACCTTTGCCATTTGTGCCTGCCACATGAATGATCGGAACTCGCTCATGGGGGTTGCCTAGAGCATCAAGCAACTGCTCAATGCGTTCTAGACCGAGATGGATGCCAAATTTATCAAAACTGGCAAGATAGTCATCATAGGAACAATTAACTAGCTTTGGAGACATGGACTTCTAGGGCATGGATTTTGCCTTGGGCATCGACCTCGACAATATGCCGACCCTGCATAGCAAATAGTTCACCACTATTACGCTTACCTGCGATCGCCCAAATAGCTTCTAATCCATTTTCCGTCTTTCTGGTAGTCCAGACACGTTGCATACCCGAATAGGTCTGAAAAAATTGGCGGTATAACTGCGCGATCGCGTTCTTACCGACCACCTTACGCGCCCCCGCAGGATGTACCTCAGCTTCATCAGCAAACAGTTCAACTAACTCATCAAAAGCATGATTGTCAACACTAGCGCGATCGGAAAGCTCAAAATATTGATCTAAAACTGTCATAAATTCCCCATTGTCCTTGGTAGCATTAGCCCGTCTATTAGCAAGTACAACCTTTAACTAGTCATAGCTAGTAAGTCACACCGCACCTCTAACAGACAGCTTTTATGTAATGTAAAAATATATTAAGTATGATAAACAATAGGGTATTCCTAAACCTCCTTCTGTCGGAGCATGATTGCAAATTTCTCTAGGTTTCAAGTAAGCGTATATCAGCTACCAAAGTCAACGCCTTCATAAATTGCAGCAATAGGGATTTTGACATTAATACTTTGTAATTCAACCACTTCATCGGTCGTATAGGTCTGTAATAGCCAAAACTGGCGATCGCGGCGAAATACTTCTACTCGTTGTTCCCATTGACTGACTAAGACATACTCCTGCAAAGTCTCAATCGTTTGATAATGGGCAAATTTCACCCCACGATCCTTTGCTTCCGTAGATTCCGATAGGACTTCAAGGATGAGGCAGGGATAGTTCTTATGCTTTTTGGTTAGGCGATCGCGTTCATCACAGGTCACCAGCAAATCAGGATAGTAGTAAATATTTTTGGAGGCAATATTTAAGCGCATATCTGAGGAAAAAGATCTACATTTACTACCTCGAAACTTGGGGACAAAAATCGTAGTGAGATTGTCAGTAATCACAATATGATTTTCACTGGCTCCTGCCATTGCATAAATCATGCCATCAACATATTCATGCTTTTCTTCGTGCTGGTCTTCCCATTGCAAATATTCTTCGGCAGAAAAATACTGTGGAATCGCAATCATTGTTTTTCTCTAAAAACTATAGCTATTTTCTCATGCCACTAGCAGCAGTAGTACAGGCAAAAATTACAAAAGCGGCGCGAAGCACCGCTTTTGTAATTACTGCTAGATTTCAAGCAAGCGCAAAGCGCTAACTACAACTTGACCACAAAGGCATCGGTGACACCTTGGATATGCACAATCTCATCTAGCAAGCCACTGGGCAAAGGATCATCGATATTGAGTACCATGACCGCTTCACCGCGCACCATACGGCGACCCACTTGCATACTGGCAATATTGACATTGAAGTTTCCTAGCAATGAACCAATTCTGCCGATAATCCCTGGCATATCACGGTGTAGCGTGAGCAGCATATAGTGGGTGGGAGCAACGTTGATGGGGAAGCCATTGATGCTAATAATGCGAATCTCCGACTTGCCGAGCAATGCACCCGTAACTGACTGTTCGCCTTGGCTGCCATGAGCAGTTAAGTGGATTGAGCCGCTATAGTCCTCAACGGAAGGATCACGGGTTTCTGTCACCCGAATACCACGTTCCTTAGCTTCAATACTGGCATTAACGAAGTTAACCCGTTCACGCAAAGCTGGCGATAGCAAGCCCTTCAGTGCTGCCACGACAATGGGTTGGCTTTCACTGTTGGCAATTTCACCTTGCAGTTTGACATCAAGGTTATCGACACGACCACCTGCCAACTGACCCACCAAGTTGCCCAACATTTCCGATAGTTGGAGGTAAGGCTTGAGTTTTTGCCAAACATCGGGACGCAATCCAGGGATATTTACAGCCGATCGCGATGGTAAGCCAAGCAAGACATCACGGATTTGCTCCGCCACATCAACCGCCACGTTAGTTTGGGCTTCTTCGGTAGATGCGCCAAGGTGCGGGGTCAAGATCACATTTGCGCCTAACTCACGCAGTCCAGAATCGGCTTCGAGGGGTTCATTTTCAAATACATCAAGGGCAATTCCTGCAATTTTGCCACTCTTGATCGCTTCGGCAACGGCAACTTCATCGATAATGCCGCCCCTAGCGCAGTTAATGATCCGTACACCATCTTTCATGATCGCAATGCGATCGGCATTGATCAGGTGCTGTGTATCTTTGGTTTTGGGCAAATGCAGCGTAATGTAATCAGCTTCACGCAACAGGATCTCTAGATCAACTAGCTGCACACCTAACTTTTCGGCTCTTTCAGTAGTTAAGAAAGGATCATAGGCAAAAATTCGCATTCCCAGAGCTTTAGCAACGGTTGCCACATGGGAACCAATTTTACCTAAGCCCAGAATACCAAGGGTTTTCTTATAGACTTCTACCCCTGTAAAGCTTTTGCGATCCCATTTGCCACCCTTGAGTGAGGCATTTGCCGCAGGAATAAATCTCGATAGAGACATCATCATGGCAAGGGTATGTTCTGCTGCCGCGATCGTATTACCTTCGGGGGAGTTTACGACAACAATACCCATGCGGGTTGCGGTTGGCACATCTACATTATCAACCCCCACACCAGCACGACCGATGATTTTGAGGTTTTTACCAGCTTCGATGGCTTCTTTGGTGAGCTTAGTACCAGACCGAATCATGATCGCGTCATATTCGGGAAGTACTTTGATTAGCTCTTCGGGGGAAAGAGTCGTTTTTACGTCAACGGTGGCGACTTGGGAGAGGATATCGATACCAACTTGATCGATGGGGTCAGAGACGAGAACTTTGGGCATAACGATTAAAATATGTACCAGTGCCTATAGCGAAGAGTTGCAGCCACGTTTTTCATTTACGCAGCTTAGACACACTAAGACCACAATAATTGCTTACTCAATTAATCTTAAGACAAAATATAGCGCTTTGTGCTGATTGACTGTATCAAAACCAGATTAAAACCAGATTTCGCAACAATTGATAGAAGCTAGGAAGTTGGTGCAACCCATCGATTTCTGTGAATTGGTATAAATGATTTAGGATGGCTATAGTTGGTTAAGAGAAATTTATTGGCGATCGCTATGTTTGGAGAAATCATCCAACAGTACGGACAGGAATTGATCAAAGATGGGTTAGTTTTTATCGCAGCTATGGCGGCAGGTGCGCTCAATGGCATTGCAGGGGGAGGTAGTTTCATTTTATTTCCCACTTTGCTATTTGTCGGCATTTCCCCGATTATGGCCAATGCTACTAATGCGATCGCCTTACTTCCTGGTACATTAGCCAGTGCTGGAGCCTATCGCCAAGAATTTGCTAAGGATCGCCGCACACTTGTGTATATCTGCATTTTGGGAGCGATCGGCGGCATCGCAGGAGCAATTTTATTATTAAGGACTCCCCCCAGCACCTTTTTAAAAATCTTGCCCTACTTGCTGCTCACTGCCACCCTTGCCTTTGCCTTTAGTAAGCGCTTAACTCGCTGGGTGGAGTCACAGCAATCACGCTTTGCCAATTTACAAACCATCCGCACCATTACGATTACAATTCTGCAATTAACAGTGTCAGTCTATGGCGGCTTTTTTGGGGGAGGTATGGGCATTTTGTTTTTGGCATCCTTTGCGCTGATGGGAATGACAAATATCAATCAAATGAATGCCTATAAGGTGATGCTCACCAGTTGTATTAATGCGGTGATTGTGATTCCCTTTGTCAATGCGGGGGTAATCCTGTGGCAAGAGGCGATCATTGCCGCGATCGCTTCTTCTATTGGCGGTTATATCAGTGCTTACTATGCCCAAAAAATTAACCCGAGCATTGTTCGCCGCTTTGTGATTTTGGTTGGTTCTGCGCTCACTATATATTTCTTTCTGAGACAAGCATAGAATTACAGGATTAAAACCTCACCAATACTCACCAAATAATGACTAACAACGATTTGAGTATTCCCATCGAAACTGATAATAACTATCGCCTAGAGGTGCAGATTCAAGACATTTTAGAAGCGATCGCTGCCACTGAGTCCTTTGTCAAGGATCTGGATTTTTTGCAGTTTAGTCGTGATCAGAAAACAATTTTTGCCACAGAAAGAGCCATCGGCATTATCGGCGCAACGGCACGCCGTTTACCAATTAACTTTATCGATCAATACCCTCAAGTTAATTGGCGCAGACTAATCAGTATTAGCGATAGCCTCATGTTTGGTTATTTAGAGATTGATCTCAATACTCTTTGGGAGATTACACAGGAAGATGCGCCATTTATTCGGCAAATTATGCAAGGAGTAGTTGATCAGTTAGCCGCAAATCCATCCCTCTAGCCGATCGCAATGATCGGGAATGCCATAGTTTGGTATTTGGGCGGCGGCGGCGGTTTGCAGAGTCGCGAACAGTGCATCTAGGGTATCTCCTGAAGCATCGGTAACACATAGCTGGGCAAGGCGATCGCCAATTTCTAAGGTTAATCCCTGACTGAGGGAAGCCGTAAGGGAACTATGCTCGCGCAGACCATCGATCATCTGTTGTCGCAGAGATTGCATCTCTAGAGTTTGTTTATGGCGTTGGTCAGATTTGTAACTTTGTCTGCCGATGATGCGCCGCGCCATGAGTGCGGGATAGATCTCAAAAACTGTGCGCGGATCATGGGTGGGATGGCAGGGCAAGATGCTAAATCCTGCTGCCCATAGTCTAGGAGCGCCTTCAAAAAACATTTTGCCAACGGGTACGCCATAAACCTTCATGGGACTAATTGCACCTTGGATCTGGTCAGTGGCGCGTAAATGTTCGCGATCGCCAGCGTTGCGACCTTGACGGTACTGATTGAGGGTTTCCACAAATTCTGGCTTAGTCATCTGTCCCACCCTCTGCACATATTCTGGCCATGCTCCCCATTGCAAGTTTTCAATCAAGCGGCGTGGTAAGCCTAGAGGAAAATCCACTCCTGCTATCCAAGTCGGCATCTCCCGCAGCCATGCCATCCAGTCATCAAAAGTGGTAAAGCGATCGCAATCGGCAAACTGCAACAACTGACGATCGCGATCTAGCCAAGCCTTACCGCAAACAATGGGCTTAGTTTTACTAGGAGCGCTCGTAAAATCTACACCTAAAATTAATTGCTTCACCCCGTAGATATCCGCCTTAATTTCTAATCTTGATCTCAATTTTAGGAGCAGGAGCCGCACTAGGGGTTGAGGTGGGCGTTGAGGTGGGGCTAGGAGTTACAACAGGGGCTAACGGACTAGGCGGAGCAGGAACAGTTGCGGCAGGAGATGGACTAGGCGTTGTGGGGACTGGCGCACTTTGGCTATCTCTGATGCCTAGTCGCAATTGGTAAGCTACGTCATTATTTTTAGGCGATCGCAACTGTATCGCATACAAACCATCGGCAGCAATCAATAAATCAGTATTAGTTACATTCACAGAACCCGCTAGAGCATTTCCTTGAGGATTTAATACCGACATCACTGCCCCATTGCTCGTCAAATTTGCCACCAAAAACTGTCCCGCCCTAGCCTGCACCCGATAGGTATGTAGGTTTTTTCCTGCAATATTACTAGAGACTTCTGCCATACCTTGATTTGGCACAATATTCACCACTTGATCAACGACCTGACCCTGAGGCTGTGACTGATTGGGGGTAGAGTCCGTAGGCGGCACAATTGCTACAGGCGGCTGCGTAACCACTAGGGCTGGTTTTGAGTTGTTTTGCAAAGCAGGCAAAACTACTGCCGCCATGCCCCCCATTGCCAACAACAAACCGCCAAAAAGGATAAATACTCCTGAGTTAGAACTAGGAGGTTTCGCGACAACCCGCCGTGATGGTTGGCGATCGCGATCTGTAGATTGACCTGCCACAGGCAAACCCTTCCCATTGGTGGGCGAATTTGTTAAAAGGGTCGAACGGATACTAGTTGTTGCTTGACGTTCCACCTCCGTCATCGTGGCAAAGGTTTGGATACCTTGTTTCACTTCGCGCACCGACTGATAACGCTGGGTATAGTGATAGCGCACCATTCGCGTTAGTACCATTGCTAACCCATTACTTACCCTTGCCTTATCTCGCCAAACTACTTCCCCTGTGGCTGGATCATTGGGTAAATCCGTTGGTGCATAGCCCGTCAAAGCTTTGATCGCCACCATCCCCAAGGCATAAATATCACTACTGTAATTAGGACGACCTGCACATTGCTCGCTGGGCATATATCCTGGTGTACCAATAGTCACCGTAAAGCGAGATTGTCCCTGTTCATCCTCCGTTAACTTAGTATTGACATCTTGCATCGCTCGCACTGCCCCAAAGTCAATCAACACTATCCTTTGATCTTGCTTGCGCCGAATAAGATTATCAGGCTTGATATCGCGATGAATGACTCCCTCAGAATGCACAAATTCCAATACCTCCAGCACATCCTGTAAAATTTTGATCACCTCCAACTCCCCCAGTTGGCGATCGCGATTGGGAGCATCAATATTTTCCAAAGATCCTGCCTCGCTGAGATCTGCCTCCTTCTTGCTAGATAGCTCATCATGAAGCGATCGCCCCTCAATAAATTCCTGTACTAAAAAGAATTGCTGCTCTTCCTCAAAATAAGCCAACAACTGCGGAATTTGATCATGCCTTCCCAACTTCTCAAGGGTTTCCGCCTCAGTACTAAATAAACGCCTTGCTTCACGAATAAAGTGCGGATCATCACTCGCAGGTTTAAGCTGCTTCACCACACAGGGAGGCGAGCCTGGTCTTCGCATATCCCGCGCAATAAAGGTATGCCCGAAGCCCCCAACCCCAATTTGTTTGATTAGCTTATAACGACCATCGAGTACTTTGGCTGGCATAGTCATTGCCCCTTACGGTTTTCCCATATCATACCGCCCTAATACCAAATCTAATACCAAATTAAGAAATGGCGTAGCCATTTCTTATTACAGAAACAAAGATTAAAAAAGTCCCCCTTAAAAAGGGGGATTTAGGGGGATCAAAACGTCTCAAACACGCTCTTAGGTTTATCTATTACCAATTGGTACATAGGTAACATTATGTAGACCTGTATATACCTGTGTGGGACGGAACAACCGATTGTCAGAGAGCTGCTCTTTCCAATGGGCTAACCAACCAGTTACCCGCGCGATCGCAAATATAGTTGTGTATAGGTTGCTAGGAATACCTAACTTTTTATAAACCAGACCCGAATAGAAATCCACATTTGGGTGAATCCCCTTGCTTGATAAGCGATCGAACGCCTGCTTCTCCAGTTCTAGGGCAATATCATAGTAAGGATCATGGCCAAATTCATCAAATAACTTATGTACCAAGTCCTGTAGCACCAAAGCTCTGGGATCTTTCACCTTATAAATGCGATGTCCAAAGCCCATCAGCTTCTCCTTGCGCTCAATCTTGCGATCGAGATAGGCCTTAACATTCTCCACAGAGCCAATCTCCTCCAGCATCGTCATTACTTGCTCATTGGCTCCACCATGTAGAGGCCCTGCCAAAGTACCGATCGCCGAAGTAATCACCGCATAGGGATCGGTCAATGTTGAAGCAGTCACCAAAGCGGCAAAGGTTGAAGCATTAACCGTATGTTCGGCATGAAGCGTCAAACAAACATCAAACACATGAGCCGCCAAAGGAGCTGGCACTTGCTCATTCAACATATACAAAAAGTTAGAAGCATAGTCGAGATCATCACGGGGCATGACAGGATCATTACCCTGACGCATCATATGAAATGCCGCCACCATCGTTGGTACTTTGGCTAAAAGTCGGACTGCCGCTTGATAAATGTAATCAATATCGTGAAAATTTGCCAAGGGATAAAACATGCCCAAAGCCGCCACACTAGTCTGCAAGGCATCCATCGGATGAGCATTATCAGGAAAAGACTTGATCATGTCACGAATCCGATATTTAATGCGCCGCCGATGCGTAATATCGCTTTCAAATCCCTTTAACTGTTCTGCCGTTGGCAATTCACCGAATATGAGCAAGTAACTGGTTTCAAGGAAATTACTATGTACGCAAAGATCTTCAATGCGAATACCTCTATATTCGAGCAACCCCGATTGCCCATCAACATAACTTATGTTTGACTGAGTTGCAGGAACTCCCTCTAAACCAGGCTTATATTCTCCGACTGCCATATACTACCTTACAAAACTAATATTACTGATTCATAATGCGGCTCTACAGACCCTCTTTTTCTGGCAAAAATGTCGCTAGTTCGCGGTTAATGCTGATATTTGAGTACTGTATTTAATTATTTTATCGTCATGACTGCGATTGATTGTGCATCTGTAACAATAAAGCGGTAAAACGTCAAAAAACAGAGAGGATGCAAAGCGCCCTCTCTGGGCTTGGTGATCAATAAAAATTAGTTATTGAAAAGGATTATTACCCTGTTTCCCAAACAGAGATGCTTCACCCTTAATTACAGCTTTGCCTAGATTAAAAGCTGCCCAAAGCACCACTAGTACGATGGGACCTAGTACTAAGAAAACTCTCATGTCCATATGTTTTATACCTTAAATTTATGATGTGTATGACTCAATTTATATGCAGTTTTGACAGCCTGCTGCAAATGAGTATATAGCAATTTTTCAAACAGTAAGCTAACAAAGCGCTGTATCATAGCTGCAAGCGTAGGGACTGATCGTAATTTATGGAATATTGGCAAGCTTTTGCTTTAGGCATTGTCCAAGGATTAACAGAATTTTTGCCCATTAGTAGTACTGCTCACTTGAAAGTTGTTCCCGCCATTTTTGGATGGAAGGATGCGGGTATATCCTTTGATGCGGTGATTCAGCTTGGCAGTATTGTGGCAGTGGTGAGTTATTTCTGGAATGATTTAAAAAATATCACGTTGGGAAGTTGGCAGGCGATCGCCACTAAAAATTACCAAGCCCATGAGTTTAAATTGGCGATCGCCATTGCTATTGGTACAATTCCCATTCTCTTTGGCGGTTTGCTGATTAAATTATTGATACCTGACTATGATCAATCGCCTCTGCGTAGCCTGACGGCGATCGCGATCGCCTCAATCTTCATGTCTTTGCTGTTAGCTCTTGCCGAAATCCTTGGTCAGAGTCGCCAAAAGCACAGGCGGCATTTTGCCAAAATTCGGGTAATTGATGGAGTCATGATGGGGTTAGCCCAAACCTTGGCTCTAGTACCAGGGGTATCACGCTCAGGATCTACCCTCACCGCAGGATTATTTATTGGTTTAGATCGTGTGGCTGCCACCCGTTTTTCTTTTCTCTTAGGTATCCCTGCCATTACGATCGCAGGCTTAGTTGAGTTGGTCAGCCTTCTCAAAAAAGGCGTGGATATGGGGTTTGGGCAATTAGCGATCGGGCTACTGTCTTCAATCTTTTTCTCGTACTTGGCGATCGCATGGCTCTTAAAATTTTTTCAAACCCACACCACATGGGTATTTGTGATCTATCGTCTTGTCTTTGGCATCCTACTATTAACTAGTCTCAGTCTAGGCTGGCTGAAGGGATAATGCCAAAAAATTTATAGATTCATGCACTGATTCTATACTTTGTGTCTTGTTTTCATGTATATTCATAGATCGCACTATAATCAATGCTCGGATCGGGTTAATTCCAAAATTGAGCAGCAGCTAGGCTTAGTCTAGTTGTCCATCAATACCTGTACGGCATCTATCTAAAAAGTACCAATCATGAGTTACGCAATTATTGAAACAGGCGGTAAGCAATATCGCGTTGAAGTCGGTAGATTTTACGACGTTGAGCTGATCCAAGCTGAAGCAGACACCAAGTTGACCATCGACAAAGTTTTATTCGTTAACATGGATGGTAATGTCGCCATTGGCCAACCTCTAGTTGACAACGCCACCGTAGAAGTTACGGTTATGAGCCACCTTAAGGCTAAGAAAGTAATCGTATATAAGATGCGTCCTAAGAAAAAAACCCGTCGTAAAAACGGACATCGCCAGCCCTTGACTAGAATTATGGTGGAAGCGATTAATCTTAGCGGTCAAGCTGCTTAATTGGTTTCTAAAAGTTTCTAACATCTAAAATTAAATTTAGTTCCAGAGAGGATCATCATGGCACATAAGAAAGGCACAGGTAGTACTAGAAACGGTCGTGACTCAAATGCTAAACGCCTTGGTGTAAAGCGTTATGGCGGTCAAGTTGTCAAAGCTGGCAGCATTTTAGTGCGTCAACGTGGCACTAAGTTTCACCCAGGCAATAATGTGGGACGTGGTAGCGATGACACTCTATTCGCGACCATTGATGGCATTGTCACCTTTGAACGCCTTGGCAAAACCCGCAAAAAAATCAGTGTTTATGCTCCTTCAGTTTCTGAAGCTGCCTAAATATTTCTCAGATATTTACCTGTATTCAAAAAAATCGGTTAACTGCTAAATGCAATGTTAACCGATTCTTTTTTTAAATTGGTTTTTTAAATTGGTATGAGATCTGCTCTCAAAACACTGTAATACCATCAGATAGGTGGAAGAAAGCTATAATTCATGGAGCTTGATGGACTCGTAATATTTCAATAATTCTTTTAATCTATCTATTTGAATTGGCTTGCTAATATAGTCTGTCATCCCCGATTGCAGGCAAGTATCTTGATCGTTTTCGGTGGCGTTGGCAGTCATAGCAATAATGATAACTTTCGGGATGTGGGACTCTTGCTCTTGCAGACGAATTTGTTTGGTGGCTTGAATGCCATCCATGCCAGGCATTTGCACATCCATAAGAATTAAATCATAGGATTTTTGAGACATTGCCTTAATTACTTCATGGCCATTGTTCGCAATATCAGCTTTGTATCCCAAATGGGTTAGCACGCGCATTGCTACTTTTTGATTGACCATGTTATCTTCTGCTAAGAGAATGTTAAACCCTCTATCAGAGTCTTGAGCATGAACTTGAGGTTCCATATTGATTTACCGATGGCAGACTGGTTATGAGCTAACGCAGTTTTGGTGTTATCCCATAATCTGTGGGACTCGAAAAAAGTCTTCATCTCGATCTGGGGCGCAATCTAACAAACTTTCGCGATCGCTAAATGGAGTGAGTAGATCGGGGCGAGTAATATTAACTGCATTAACAGCGCGAGTGGTTGGTTCTACTCCCTCTAAGAGAGGATCAAGTTCATTTAATTGCTGAAAATAGCCTAATATGCTATCAAGCTGTTTGGTAAAGGCAATTTCTTCGCCTTCTGTTAGTTGTAAACGCCCTAAGTGGGCAACATGGCGGACTTGTTCTCTGTCAATCATTGTAGTTGGAAATGCAATTTTGCACTGAAATTTGAAATGAATCTTGGCAAAACATTGGAAAGGCAAATTTTGGTTAGTTTGCTCAATACCAATGCACAGTTATCTTAACTTAGAAAAATAGATTTATATCGGCTCTGCCTGTGGTTTTGAGCCAGTTTTGGGCTTCGATGTAGTTGTTGGGCGCAAGGCGAATTGCGCGCACCCAGTTATCGGCGGCGATATTGAAATATTCTTCGGCCTGTTCTTCATTTTGGGCATTTTCGCCTTTATGGTGATAGATCACCGCAACGTTATTCAGGGCTTGAGGCATCCGAGGATTAAGGTTAATGGCTTCTTCGTAATGCTCAAGGGCTTTGTCATGATCGCCGTTACTGGCAAAGATTAAGCCCATGTTGTAGTAAATGTAGCTGCGATCGTAGGCATTTTCTTCAAGTTTGAGGGCTTCTTCGTAGTTAGCAAGGGCTTCGGCATATTCGCCATCGCCTTGGGCAGACATACCATCGCGATAGTAGGCAAAGGCTTCTTTTTCTTTCTGACTTGCTGGGAAGAGTTTTAAAATCGTGTCGGCAATAACAGTAAAGGTTTGATCAACGAAGTTGTCATTACGTTGCGATCTAGGCATAGTTCTTTAATAAATTTGTAGTCAGTTACTATTCAGCATATCAAAAGCCAGATATATCTGATACCAGATTAAGAAATGGCTACGCCATTTCTTAATCAAAAAAAACCTTACTGAGTTTGGTTTTTAATTTAAAACTTTTTTAAATGGTATGAAGTTGCGTTTTGTTATTTATCTAGGCAAACTGGATGCGAACTCGATTTGTTTAAAGAGATCATCAACTAAGATTTCTAAGTTTAGAGATTGCAAGACGATCCGATCGCCTAACCCATATTCCTCAAACCACCATTTCCCATTTTGCCCATTCTGTTCGCGCTGAAATATTTCTACTACTGGTTGCTCGGTTTGGACTAGGACATATTCTTGCAGGCTGGCAAATTGTCGATATTGCGAAAACTTGAAGCCGCGATCGTAGGCTTCGGTGGATGGGGAAAGCACTTCGATGATCAGGCAGGGAAATATTACTAATTGGGGATCGCGATCGCGTTCATCGCAGGTAACGACTACATCGGGATAGAAATATTTACGATTTGGCTCGACTTGTACCTTGACATCAGCGATATAAACTTCACATGGGCGATCGCTTAAGGCATCATCCAGTATTTTTGAAAAGTTAAATGAAACTCGATTGTGGTTACGTGTACCACCAGCCATAGCAATAACTTCACCATTGATATATTCATGGCGCATTTCTTGAGTTGATTCCCAAGCGAGATATTCTTCGTAACTCATGACATGAATAGGCGATCGGGTAAAGCAACCATGCGGTTTATTTAAAATAAAATATTTATAAGGCTGTATTTTCAAAGTATACATACAGTCTGTTTAGTAAGTATGAACTCCTTAACCATTAGTCTCCAATCGGTAATCGAGCTTACAGATGAGCAGTTCTTTCAGCTATGCCAAGACAATAGCGATCTTCGGTTTGAGCGCAATGCTCAAGGAGATATAACGATCATGGCTCCCGCAGGTAGTGGGCATTGGTCAGCTAATTAGGGATAGATGCTGAAATGCTCATGTCATGCCGATAAAAAAAGCGCAAATACGTCGATCACTCTTTAACTTTCCAATGCTCTATTCGGAAGGGCAGCACAAAAATTTGTTATGACTACTGAAAATTCACAATTACAGAAAGATCTTCTTGCATATTATGTTGTAGAGACTAACGCAAACGAATTAGTACTTCAACCACCTCACTCTCGTGGTAAGGCTATCCGCGATGGTTGGTGGAATTTAGTTGTATTCCAAATCTTTGTGACAGGAATTATAGCTGCATTAGTTGCTTTTCTGGTGATTATCACATTAATAATATTGGATAAAGTTGCGCCAAATCTAAAAAACGATTTGATGTCTAAGGCAATTTTATTGTTTTCATTGATAGGGTTAGGGGGAAGTATAGCTTTAGGAACTCTATTTGCTTGGTATAGTGGATATAAAACTTTTATTTTTGATCGCGTTCAACAGCAGTTGATAATTCATACTGTTAACTTGTTTGGTAAAAAAGTTGTCAAAAAGATTGATTTTGAAAAAATTAAAGAGGCTCGGTTAGACGAATCAGAAAGCTTTGACGACATTTCAATCAGGTTATTATTAATTATAAACAAGTCAACTAATTTAGGTAATTCTAAGCAAGAAGAAATAATATTAAGTCAATTTTCCTCAGAATACAAATCTAGAAGTATAGATAATTTGACTGCACTTAAACTACACAAAGAGCTTTTGCTATCTGTTAAAAAATTCCTAGGTATATCAACAGATGAACTAGAAAACGAGCTAAGTAATTTCCAGATTCCCAACAATGAGCAGATTGAGAAAGAAAGGAAAGAAGCACTAATAAACGCAAAAGAACAAATAAGAGAACTTACAAAGACAATATTTTCACGCAATCAAGCAAAGCAGGAACAGTTTGAGGCTTTGCGACAGAAAATCCTCAAAAATCCTGAAGATCCCTATGTATGGGAGCAATTGGCTATCCAGTTATCCTTGCAGAGAAATCCGCAAATCCACGAAGTCAGTCACGCCTACCGTAGAGCTGAAAGCTTGTATCGCGATCGCGGCAAAATGGCAAAAGCAGATGACATAGTACAAATACTCAAACGCATAGGTTAACAAAAACAAAACTCTGTAACTGTCGCTCACGATTTAGCTGACTAATCCCAGCTTTATCGCCCACGATCTTGATTATGCTAGAGCAAAATTGAGGAGTTTTTAGCTAGATGCACTGGTATAGGGCTTAAGGGCAAATTGCCAAAACTTATTAGATGCATAGAGCAAAGCGATCGATAGAAAGACAATCGGCACAACAAAATCAAGTGTACCTTCCTGCATATGATTCACAACTTTGCTTAAATTTTATGGCGCAGCCTTTACTATATATTCATAAACCCAATAGAAATTGACAATTATGCAAGTCATAGGTGAGCCTGTTGCTAAACATCAGCCTATCCAGAGCGAGCAATCTCCTAATAAAACAGCTAACTTTGAAGTTGATGCTCTGATCACTGTCACTACCCAAATTTCTTTTAATTCCATCCTCAAGATCATCAAAGATTTGCCAAAACCTCAAAAATGGCAAATCTATCAAGCCCTTGCCAAGGAACTTACTATTCAATCGGCTGAAACTAAAGCGATCGCTCGTCTTGAGGATGAAGAGGACGAATCTAAGTGGATTACTGCGATCTCAGAGGGTGAAGAAATTGATGTTGAAGCTAATTTGGAGTATTTGAGGCAACGTGGGTATAAGGTCGAAGTATCTGCTGAAATTGCATGAGCTATTGCAGCAGCAAGATTTAGTTGAATTGTCACCAGAATTGAATAGGGATTTTAAGGAAAAATGAGTTTTGGGAAATAATATTTAGGCAGAACCCTAGCTAGATGCACTGGTATAGGACTTAAGGGCAAACTGCCAAAACTTATTAGAGGCATAGAGCAAAGCGATCGCCAAAAACATCGATCCCAAGATCCAAATAGGCTCGGCGCGTCCTAACAAAGCCTCCGATGGCACAGTCGTTAAAAAAGCGATCGGTACGATAAACGTAAAGAAAAATCGGTAAGACGCAGGATAAGCAGCCATAGGGTAGCGCCCTGCTTCCATCAAGCCCCGTAAAACTTCCGTGACATTATAAATTTTGACAAACCAAATACTAGTTACTCCAAGCATAAACCAAATGCTATAGAGACTCACGCATCCAAATAAAAGAGGAATTAGGCTAAATAGGTAATTTGTAAAAGCTAAACCTAACCTATTCCCTGCATAAATGATTAATCCTGTACCAAAAATGATATTAGGAATACCCCAAGGAGATAGCGTCCTCGTAGACAGCCAAAATTGACTACTAATGGGCTTTAGTAAAACAAAATCTAGGGTTCCCTGCTCCACATGATTCACGATTTTGCTCAGATTAGGCGCAAGGAAGGTACTCGAAAATCCTTCTAGGATCGTAAATATCCCCAAAACTAGCATTGCCTCTTCCCATTGCCATCCAGAGAAGCTGTAACCAGTTCGATAAAATAAAAACAAACCAAAAACACTGCCCACCAGATTACCAACACTACTAAGGGCAGATATAAAAAAATTGAGCCTATATTCCAGTTCTGCGGCGATCGCTGTTGTCCAAAATAACCACAGGACATTGGCATACTTATGCATTGCGTCTATGCATTACTAAGTTAAATTCCCATACTTGAATCAGCGCAAACTGTTTTTGGGGATATAGCAGTCCTAAATCATCTGTAAACATTGCTGGCTTCGACTTAGTTCAGCCATCGGCCTATGGGTAGATAAGTAAAGCCAGAGCCACTCACATCTCATTTAGGATTGCTATACATATAAGATGATGCGGTTAATTGTGTTAATAACTATTTTGGGGTCGAACCAAATGATTGTGATCTTGTCTAGACAAAATTCTCAGAAAATTCAACCGTAAAAGCAATTAATAGCGACCTTTGGGACGATCGTTGGAACGTTCGCCACGAGGTTTCGCTTTGTTAACGCGCAAAGTTCGTCCCATCCATTCGGCTTCATTTAAGGCTGCGATCGCTGCTTCTTCTTGAGCATCATCCTCCATATCCACGAAGGCGAAGCCACGAACCCGACCTGTCTCTTGATCGGTAGGCAATTGCACACGCTTAACAGTGCCGTAGTCTGAAAAGACGCTTGTGAGGTCGTCTTTAGCAGCTTGATAAGACAAATTTCCAACGTAAATAGTCACAGTCAGTTCGCTCCAACAAAGAGATCGATGTAATAATTATTGAGCTTATTTAGCTAGTCCTCGAAAGAGACTCGCTCGATACGAGATCTTGCAAATACAACCTAAATTTCAGCTTTGGTATAAGTTTACCGTTTAGCCGCAACAAATTGCGTAGGCTGTATTACAAAGCTTGAATCAAATCATGATAGATACACCCAAAAATAGCAAGTAAACCGCAAATAACTTAATCAATTCCTTGCTATGAGAGATTTTTCCAGTTTAATTCAATCTCTTTAATCCAAAAGATTTCGGTTTTACAGCAAGCTTAGTGAGAAATTTCCTCCTTAAGAAGTAGGTCAAATTGCTTAATTAATATCTACATGTGGTCGCTGCCTGAAAAAATAGCAACTATTTAATAAACTCGAAAACTAAAAAATTCAATCGATAAATCCAGTCAACTGAATATGTGGAATTATTGTTTTTTTGTGATTTATAACAAACAATAAAATGATTTTTGACCCTATAGCAATTCTCTGACAATTAGCAAGAAAACCATAAATTTCAAGGTACTTAATCATTCAGAACATCTTGGTAATATTGGGTTTGAAGGAAGTTTTGATGAATTTTTGCAATTGTAATATCTAAACTATTAGGTACTTTTAGATATTGCGTTGTATTGCCATAAGTTACAACATTTGTACGATTTCAAGTCGCATATCTCGCTGCTAGATTAACCAAATAGATTAAATAAAAATAAATTTAGATAAACAGCCAGAAAAAAACTTTTAAGATTCACGATTTTATTGGTTTTGTTAAGAATAGTTAAGCGCTGTTGCAGACTTTATAGTTCTGAACTGCATTTCCAGTTTGGATTTTTAAATTAAATATTGAATTTTTTTATTGAATTTTTTTGTTGATCTAATCTAGTGTTTAAGCAAGCAAATTTAATTAGTAAGTTACTTACTTAAATTTGCGAATCTGGGGGAATTAAATCAAATAAGTATTCAGCAAAGTTCATCTAATTTACTTATATTTTGTAATTTATTTTACTATATTTTAATTTTATTATATGACTGTATTTACTAATGTTTTAGAAGAAATTGTTGTTCAAAATACTTACAATATACTTGAAGAAATCCGTCCAGAATTAAAGCCAAAAGTCAGGGTTTCTGAGGTTGTAGCATTTACCCTAAACCGTCTGCCTCCTTTGTTTTCCACTTCCCTAGAAGGTTGGACACATCAATATAATTATGCATTAAATGCATTGTCTGATCAGATTGAATACTTAATTAAAAAAGGTATTCAAATTGTTTTATCTGGTGATCCTCTGCATGATAATACTCCGCTACCTAATCAATTATTTTTAAATAGTGCAGGCGTTTTATATCAACTTGGTCAAGTGATAAACAAGAAATATTTGCGGTGGAAAGATGTACCAATGTTGGTACAAGATTTGCTTGAACTATCAGAATATAAAGTGCAGGATAATCTTAGAAAAGACGAAACAATTATCCAAGGTGATGATGATACAGTTATTCAAACTACTCCTTACTTAAGTGCAAATCAACGCCATTTATTATCGAGATCAAGGCGATTCATTAGTAAGCAGCAATCCTATAAAGATAAATATCAAGCTTTTCTAAATAAGCATCAGTCTTGGGCTGACGAAAAAAAATCTCGCGATGCTCTAGCGATGGAATATCGAGCGCTAGAGTCTTTTACATTGCACGCAGAGCTAGGAATGGTCAATGTATTGGAGCATCTCATATTTTTAGCGATCGAGAAATGCACAACCCCTGATATCTATGAACAAATTAATCATAGTGAAGTGGCAGCCTATGCTATGAATCGGTTGCCACCTATGTATGCAACTAGTGTTCGCGGTTTTCGGTATTTGCGACAAAGGGCAATTTCTGAGTTTTCTCGCGATTTAATTGGGGTGACTAGAAATGGCATTTTAAAGGTGCTTAAGGTCTCACGAATAGATATTCCGAAAATTCATGCCTATAATTTTGTGCAGGAATACGAGAATGCAATTCTAGAGGTAAGACAAATCTTGCGAAGAAATGATATTTATTTAGAAAATATTGTGGCGGTTGTTAGTGAGCTAATGGATTTAGCAGTTGTGGCTAGTTGATTGGGGATTGGGGAAATGCAAGGAATAATCCAGAAATTAATTGGGGGTTGATGATTGGATTAATGTTTATGATCTAAACATTCGGGTACGGGGTCATAGCCACCTATGTGCCAAGGATGGCATGAGAGGATTCTTTTGATGGCGATCGCGCCTCCTTTAAGTACACCAAAACGCTCGATCGCGGTGAGGGCATATTGTGAGCAGGTGGGCTGAAAGCGGCATCGAGGCGGAAAAAGTGGAGAAATCCAATGGCGATAAAATTGGATCAGTATTAAGACGATTTGTTTCATAGCTTTATGCATGATTCATGGTCAATGATTTGATTGATAATCTTGATTGATTTCTGATAATCAATGGATTAGGGAGTAGACTCAATTTTAGTGGTTCTGTTTATACTTTTATTTACACTTAATTGCCAATGTCATCTCTTCAGAAAGTTACGATCGCTGTAATTCAGGCTTCTCTTAATGCCGATGTGGTCGCTAATGTATCAAAAATCACTGATTTTGTGAGGCAGGCTGCACAACAGGGGGCGCAGATAATTTTGCCTCCAGAGTTGTTTGAGGGTGCTTATTTTTGTCGGGAGGAGCGCGATCACTTTTTTGATTGGGCGCATCCCCTCGCCAATCATCCCACGATCGCCCATTTCCAGCAGTTAGCAAAAGAATTGGGGGTAGTTATTCCTGTATCTTTTTTTGAGCGATCGGGTCAGGTCTATTACAACAGCTTGGCGATGGTTGATGCTGATGGCAGTTTGTTGGGGGTATATCGCAAAAGTCATATCCCTGATGGTCCCGGCTATGAAGAAAAATTTTACTTTCGCAATGGCGATACAGGTTTTAAGGTTTGGAATACCAAGTTTGGCAAAGTCGGTGTAGGGATTTGCTGGGATCAGTGGTTTCCTGAATGTGCAAGGGCAATGGTGTTGATGGGAGCAGAAATTTTGTTATATCCAACGGCGATCGGCTCAGAGCCAGAGGAACCAAACCTGAATACTAAAGATCCTTGGCAGAGAGCAATGATCGGTCATGCGGTGAGCAATGTGATTCCTGTGGCGGCAGCTAATCGGATTGGGATGGAGGGCAATCAAACTTTTTATGGCCACTCATTTATTGCCAATCATCGTGGGGATAAGGTGGCAGAGTTGCATGATCATGAAGAGGGTGTAATTTTAGGAGAGTTTGACTTGCACCAAATCAGACTCAATCGGGCTTCCTTTGGTTTCTTTCGCGATCGCCGTCCCGATTTGTACGAAATACTCTTACGTCCCTAGCAAGTCCTTAGCCTAAACCCAAGACCAACGCCGCTTCGTGGCAGGACGATTTGCTTCTATCCGCGATGGGCGTACAGGCATCGGCTCAATCACAGTGGTGATATCAGCTAAAGGGTTAACCCTCAACTCATTAGTAAAGGTATTGCATTGATAAACCATCGCCGAATCTAGCTCTAGGGCAGATAACCAGCCGCTTTTGGGATGATATGCTCCTGTATCAATATCCAGCCAACCCTTACCTAAAACTAGATTACCTGGCGCAACATTGGGAAAGACAAAAGTAATAGTGTGACCCGTAATGATTACTTTGTCGTCAAAGAACGGCCGAGTCGCACTATGAAACTCCTCGCGAATCCAGCAAAACTCTGCTGCTCCCTGCAACTCTATGGGCAAGTTAGGGTTTAGCCCTGCGTGGACTAGCCAAGCATCCCCTAAATCCACATAGAGAGGCAATTGCTTCATCCAAGCTAAATGTTCTTCAGGCATGGTTGTCTTACCGTAACTCTCTAAGGTGCTAGAGCCACCATTGAGTAACCATCCTTTCCAAATCAAAGAACCTTCACTACTGTCAAAGGCATCAAGGCACATTTGCTCATGATTACCTCGCAAACAGGTATGACCATTTTGCATCACCCAATTTACAACATCGGCACTACGAGAGCCACGGTCGATCAAGTCTCCTAAAAAAAATAATTGATCGTCAGAATCACACTTAATAAAGTCTACTAACTTCATTAAGCAGTCATACTGACCATGAACATCGCCAAATACGAACCTAGACAAGTGTTTTCACCTCTTAATACAATGGTGAATTAATCATGTTTGTTAGTTAAAAATCAGCCAAGATATATTAGTGGCTACCCTAAAAATTTTTCAAATCCTTTTTTAGAGTAATCTTTGAGAGCCATCCTAAAATACTAGGTTAGAAGTGATATTTATTCTTCTATCTTAGAACAAGTTCAACTCTATTTTGTTCCTCCTTATCCCTCTTTGTTCCTCAGAGAGTTTCCTGATGTTTCATGGATTTATTAGCATTGATAAGCCTCCTGTAGTTACTGCCCATGATTGTGTAAGTCGTTTACGCAAGTTGCTCAAGCAAAAGAAGATCGGTCATGGTGGAACTCTTGATCCTATGGCAACGGGGGTTTTACCGATCGCGGTAGGAGATGCTACTCGCCTATTGCGATTCTTGCCAGAAGGAAAAGCTTATAATGCCACAATTCGGTTTGGGGTGGTGACTAATACCGATGATATTACGGGTGAAATAATTGGCGATCGCCCATGTCCCGACCTGACCCTTGATGCTGTTCAAGATTTATTACCTCTGTTTCAAGGCAAGATCACTCAACGTCCGCCTGCCTTTAGCGCCATTCAAGTGGATGGAAAAAGGCTCTATGATTTGGCGAGGCGTGGTGAAATTACAGCAGAAGATGTGCCATTGCGAACGGTGGAAATTTCGGAAATACGGGTGCTGAGTTGGCGGGGGGGAGACTATCCTGAACTAGATTTGGCGATCGCCTGTGGCTCGGGGACATATATCCGTGCGATCGCCCGTGATCTAGGCGAAAAACTTGGTTGTGGCGCAACCTTATCTGGATTAAGACGCACGTTTAGTAATGGTTTTGACTTAAATGCAAGTTTGACTTTTGATCAGGTAACGGAGAAATTGCGATCGGACAGTTTCACTGTGCTTGCTCCCGATCATGGTTTGCATTTCCTGCCTATGGCATCCCTTAATGTCGATGAAACGAAGCGTTGGTGTATGGGGCAAGCGATCGCTAAATCATACACCATGCCTGCGCTCCAAGCCCATCATCAATATACAGATACTGCATCTAAATACGTCCGTACCTACGATGACAACCAAAACTTTTTGGGCATTAGTGAGATCAATGCTGATCATCTTCAACCAACAGTGGTTTTGAAGGCTATTAACTAAAAAGAGTTGGCATTGCCAACTCTTTTTAGTTCGTACAAGTTCTAAATATTACTTGTCAGCTTAGTTAAGAGTTGATTCGACCTTTGCAAAAATGCCTTCATGCTATCGGCATCAAAACTCTTTTGTGCCATCAGTGCCAAATCATAGACATGGGAGCAGATCATATTTGCGAGATCGGCTGACTCAGACTTACCATTGACCACAATTTGACTATCATCAAGGGAAATCAGCTTTTCCATCAAAGGATGGGCAGTATTTACTAGCAGCACATGATCTTCAGGAAAACTCACACTACCCTGCTGCATTAGAGCCGTCATTTCCTGCATCCGTCTCGCAAATTCTGGTAAAAGAATAATCGCAGGAGGCGCAGAAGCCGCATCTTCAGATTTAATTGCTTCGGTGCGGATGGTCAGTTTTGGCTTATTTAGTGCTTCACGGAAGATTTCCTGTAGGCGATCGCTCTTGGTCTTATTGGTCTTAGGATCGACAATTTCCGTATTAGAGTCTTTGTCCACAAGGCGATCGTTAATTTCCGCATCCACACGGGCAAACTTAATATCCTTAAATTCGCGCTCTAGGAAATTGATAAAATGACTATCAATGAACGAGTCAAAGGTTAAAACCTCAATACCCTGTGCCTTATGCAAATCAACATAGGTTGCCTGAGCCACAGGATCAGAGGTATAGAACACTTCATTTTCATGTTGTTCTTTGTTGCGTTCTAGATAGGCTTGCAGAGTCGTGTAGTTGCCACTGTCGCTCTTAACTTCGTCAGAGGTACTAGTGGTCGAATACACCAAAATATCTTTAATTTGCTGATAGAATTTGTCACTGTTCATCGCTCCAAACTTCATGAAGATGCTGATATCTTGCCAGCATTTCAGATATTCTTCGCGAGATTCGTTATACAGAGATGTCAAGCGATCGCCCACCTTCTTGGCAATGAAGTCTTGGATCTTCCGCACCTTAGGATCACCCTGCAAGAAGCTCCGCGACACATTTAAAGGAATATCGGTACTATCGATCGCTCCCCGCAAAGGCATCAAAAACTTAGGAATCACATCATCGCAGTTATCACTGACAAAGACATGATTGCAGAACAACTTGATCTGTCCTCGGTTGGGGTCTATATCAGCCTTCATTTTGGGGAAATATAGAATACCTTTAATCACAAAGGGATAGTCGGTATTGAGATGGATCCAGAACAGGGGATCATCTTGATAGGGATAGAGATAACGATAAAATTCTAAATATTCATCATTAGTGACAGACTTAGGAGACTTGTCCCATAGCGCAGTTTGCTTATTGACAACTTCATCCCCCAGTTTGATGGGATAGGGCATAAAGTCACAATAGTTGCGAATCATGCGCTTAATCTCAAACTCATTGAGATATTCTTCCGCATCTTCCTGCAATTGCAGCGTAATTGTCGTACCAACGCCTTCGCGATCGCCATCATCTAAAGTAAAGGTAGTGGAGCCATCGCAAGACCAATGCACTGCTTCAGCGCCTTCCTTATACGATCGCGAATCAATGGTCACATTACTCGCCACCATAAATGACGAATAAAACCCTAAACCAAAATTACCAATAATTTGCTGATCTCCAGAACCACTATTAGCGTATTTAGTCGCAAATTCTTGGGCGCTGGAAAACGCAACTTGGTTAATATATTTTTTGATTTCCTCGGCGGTCATGCCGATGCCTGTATCCGCGATCGCCAGTGTCTTTTTATCCTTATCAATAGTTACCGTAATTTCAGGATCAGCGATATGACTAGTTTCGCCAGCATAAGACACCATCTTGAGTTTGCTAATAGCGTCTACCGCATTAGAAATTAATTCCCGCAAGAAAATATCCCGCTCTGAATACAAAGCCTTCTTAATAATGGGGAAGATATTGTCGGTATGAATGCTAATCGTTCCCTGCTCATGCATATCTTGCAAAGCTCCTGAATATATCAATTAATAGGATTTCATAGGCGATTATACCGAATCTCATCCGCAAAGCCTTTCCACAAGTTGTCGCGTTCTCCGTACCTAATACCAAATTAAGAAATGGCGTAGCCATTTCTTAATTAAAAAAACCTCACTGGGTTTGGGTTTTAATTTAAAAACTAAAGATGGTTCTGCCCGCGTAGCGAACGGAACCATCCTTGGCTTTAGAATGCTGAGATACATTTATGAAGCTTTGCAAAGCAAATCTATACATTTTTGTAACGCAAGTTGAAAAACCCAATCGCCTCATTTATTGTGGTTATTAATATTTCTGAGTAAAACATTACAGATATGGTAATCGCAGCAATCATTTACATATCAATATCTGTACTTTTAGTAGTAAGTGCAGGTATATTTTTTGTCAAAGCTATCAAGTCTTTGATGAGCAGAACGCAAATCACCAAATACAAGCGTACTGAGCCAGTGATGTTTTTACGCCCCACCGCCAATGACCCCCTTGCCATTTCCAATCGTCGGGCAGAAATCATTGCCATGCTAGAGCGTCAATTTGCCAGCAGCCCATCATCAGACTCCTAGCAATGTAAACTAAGGTAGGAGCAAAGATGACCGTTGAAATCCCAATCGCCAATCTAGGGGCAGAGTATGTGTCTCGTCGCCAACAATTGCGAAAACAACGCCGCATTCTTATATATCAACGACTCTGGCAACTGACCTTTATTACAGGACTCACTGGTAGCATGATTTGGGTTGCTATGTTACCAGAATGGCAATTACGCAGTCCCAGTCAAATTGATATCGAGGGAAATAACCTTCTTTCCGCCGATATCATCAAAAAAGCTTTGCCAATTCAATATCCCCAATCAATCTTTCAGATTCAGCCCCAAGCGATCGCGACCCAATTGGAGTTATCTGCTCCTGTCTCCAAGGTCAACGTATCGCGAACAATTTTCCCCTCCAAACTCACAATCCAAGTCCAAGAACGAATGCCAGTTGCCAACTCCACCCGCAAAGGCAAGTCTGGCTTTTTAGACGCAGAAGGCATTTGGATACCCATCAATGCCTATCCCGCCAATATCAACAAACCCAAACTTACTGTTCTAGAACCAAGCGATCGACCAAATAGCAACTGGCCAAACTTGTTTCGCCAAATTAACCAAAGCCAAGTCAAAATCACCCAAGTTGATATGCGAGATGACTCCAATCTCATCCTGACTACAGAACTTGGTGTTGTATATTTCGGTACATACAAACCAGCATTATTTAGCACACAGTTAGAAACACTAGATCGACTGAGGACGTTGCCTGAAAAACTAAATCCCCAAAGTGTTAAACATATCGATCTAAATCAACCCAATGACCCAATTCTAGAAATGAACCTACCCACCCAAAACAAATCTTTAAAAACACAACCTTAAAATTTTTGCTTTAAAGCAATTTCAAGCTATTATTATTTCTTTCTAATAGGTTTAAATTCTTAGTCTCAATGCAAGCTGATTTCCATCAGTCATTAATTGAGTCAATTTTCCTAAAACTTTGACTCAGCTCAGACTCTGATATGATTTAGGCTTAGAAAATCTAGAGAGCGCTAGTTACACGATCCTAAACTACGACAAAATACGATCAATGACATCTCACAATGACTGGTCAAATTTGGAATCAAACGGTTCAGAAAATCAAGAAGTGGACAGGCACATGGACGAACTCTCCGAGTATTCCAGTCACTCTAGGCTACACCTAAATCACTCTCACAACCTTATGAAGCAGCAATTAGGCGTTGAAGCAAAAGCGGATAATATCATGTTGGGCAGTGTCGCAAAAATAAAAGTAATCGGAGTTGGTGGCGGTGGCGGCAATGCTGTAAATCGCATGATCGCAAGTGAAGTAGTTGGAGTCGAGTTTTGGTCATTTAACACCGATGCTCAGGCATTACTTCAATCCTCAGCCCAGAAAAGATTCCAAATGGGACAAAAACTAACTAGAGGGCTAGGTGCAGGAGGGAACCCCGCGATCGGTCAAAAGGCGGCCGAAGAATCGCGTGATGATATCGCTCAAGCCGTTGAAGGTGCAGATCTCGTATTTATTACGGCTGGTATGGGCGGAGGTACAGGTACAGGGGCAGCGCCGATCATTGCCGAAGTCGCCAAAGAAGCAGGAGCGCTCACAGTCGGCATAGTTACCCGTCCCTTTACCTTTGAAGGCAGAAGGCGGGGACAGCAGGCGGAAGAAGGTATTGCGGGATTACAGAGCCGAGTAGATACGTTAATAGTTATTCCCAACGACAAACTATTGTCAGTAATCTCAGAGCAAACCCCAGTTCAAGAAGCATTTCGTGTTGCCGATGACATCCTTCGCCAAGGTGTGCAAGGTATTTCCGACATAATCATGATCCCCGGTCTTGTCAATGTTGACTTTGCCGACATCCGCGCCGTGATGGCTGACGCAGGCTCCGCCATGATGGGTATCGGCATCGGCTCAGGTAAATCTAGGGCTAGAGAAGCTGCCATGACTGCCATCTCCTCACCACTACTCGAAACTTCAGTCGAAGGAGCAAGCGGAGTAGTATTTAATATTACTGGCGGCGAAGATATGACCCTCCACGAAGTTAATGCTGCTGCCGAAACTATTTATGAAGTAGTTGATCAAAATGCCAATATCATTTTTGGTGCAGTTATCGATCCCAAACTAGAAGGAGAAATTCGCATCACCGTAATTGCGACAGGGTTTGCGCCCAAAACTCATCCCGCTATTCCACCTCAAATCACCAAAAAAATACAACCCACAAGCACCCCTAGCGTACGCACCTCGTCACCACCATTAATACCACCCACACCACCGTCTGAAAATAAGCTTAGTAAGCCAGGTTTAGATATCCCTGACTTTTTACAACGTCGTCGCCCTCCAAAATAGATGTGCTGAATAGCGAATTAAGAACGACAATAATGAAGTATAGCTATGTTATAACTCCCGTAAATTGCAGTGACACAATTAACAACTATTCGACACGGACTTCATCGTCTACCATCTCTCAACAGTGGTGACGATCGCTTAAGACTATTTGCTGGTTCAGCAAATCTTCCCCTTGCTCAGGAAATCTCTCGTTACTTGGGCATTGAGCTTGGTCCTATGGTACGCAAAAACTTCGCGGATGGCGAGGTATATGTGCAGGTTCAAGAATCTATTCGTGGTTGTGATGTATACCTGATCCAACCCACTTGCCGCCCTGTGAATGATCATTTAACAGAGTTACTGATTATGATCGATGCCTGTCGCAGGGCATCGGCAAGACAGATTACAGCCGTGATGCCCTATTACGGTTACGCTAGAGCCGATCGCAAAACTGCTGGCCGTGAATCAATTACAGCAAAGTTAGTAGCTAACTTGATTGTCCAATCAGGCGCAAATCGTGTAATTGCCATGGATTTGCACTCAGCCCAGATTCAGGGATACTTTGATATTCCTTGCGATCATGTGTACGGAGCGCCCGTACTATTTGATTATCTTAAAGAAAAAAATCTTCCCGACTTGGTGGTGGTTTCGCCAGATGTAGGGGGGGTAGCAAGGGCTAGAGCCTTTGCGAAAAAACTTGATGATGCTCCCCTTGCGATCATTGATAAACGCCGTCAAGCCCATAATGTGGCTGAAGTCATGAATGTGATTGGAGACGTGGTGGGTAAAACCGCAGTTTTGGTCGATGACATGATTGATACTGCTGGCACAATTTACGAAGCAGCTAAATTGTTGAGAAAAGAAGGAGCAAGGCAGGTGTATGCTTGTGCGACCCATGCTATTTTTTCGCCCCCAGCCATTGATCGCCTTTCTAGTGGTGTGTTTGAAGAAGTGATCGTCACTAATTCTACTCCAGTGCGCCAAGAAAATTATTTTCCACAATTGCGAGTCTTGTCTGTGGCTGATCTTCTGGGTGAGACGATTTGGCGTGTCCATGAGGACACTTCTGTAAGTAGTATGTTTAGGTGATTTAGAATTTCACAGAAATCATAATTGTGTAACTTGTGATACAAATATTGATTATGTAGTAAGTTTAAGTGAGAATGTAAAGGATAATTACCAAATTATCTTTCTAGTCTCATTGCTTTCAGGGATATCTTTATTTGGCTTGGGTAAGTCTTAGTAAGTTGGTTTATTGACAATAGTTTTGTCACAATACACAAATCTAAAACTAACATAGGTCAAATAGCACGATTGTGTGCTGGCATACTTTCTGAATGATTTCTCTAACATGCTCTAGTTAGATGCTGTTGTTTATTTTTGGTTAAAGAGGGTATATAAGATTGGCAGAACGCGCTCTTGTTGATGTTTTCCGCGAAATGAATGGAGGAATGTTTCCTCCTATGACGGAGACGTTTGAACGTGGTAAGACAATTTTTTTCCCTGGTGATCCTGCGGAACGTTTTTACTTTTTAGTAAAAGGTGCAGTTAAACTATCTAGGGTCTATGAGGCAGGTGAGGAAATTACTGTTGCTTTACTTCGGGAAAATAGTGTATTTGGAGTATTGTCACTGATTACAGGAAATCGGTCTGACCGCTTTTACCATGCGGTAGCATTTACGCCTGTGGAGCTATTATCTGTACCAATTGATCAGGTTGAAAAGGCTCTAAAAGAGGATGCAGAGTTACCAATGGTGCTATTGAGGGGGCTTTCGTCCCGAATTTTGCAAACAGAGATGATGATTGAGACTCTTGCTCATCGTGATATGGGTTCTCGTTTAGTCAGCTTTCTGCTGATTCTTTGCCGTGATTTTGGTACACCTTCAAGCGATGGTGTCACCATTGATTTAAAGTTGTCACACCAAGCGATCGCCGAGGCAATTGGCTCCACCAGAGTCACTGTAACTAGGCTGCTTGGTGATTTACGCAAGCAAAAGATGATTGCTATTTCTAAAAAAAGGATCACTGTACATAATCCTATTGAATTAGGTCAGCAGTTTACTTAGTATTACCGCCTCATAGGTTGATGCGTTAAGCTACTTTTAGAGTTGCTAAAATGATATTCATCAATCAAGAAAATTCTATAATTTGCTATCTATAGCACGATATCTAAACAATAAATAAAATATACAAATAACATACAAAAATGTACGCAACCTTAAAAATAATTTGGTCTATTGTAGCGATATGTCTAGTGGTGCTGATTCTACTACATAGCCCTAAAAGTGACGGATTAGGTGGATTTAGTGGTCAGGCACAACTTTTTTCGAGTACTAAAAGTGCAGAGACTGCCTTAAATCGGATTACTTGGTTTTTGACAGTACTTTTTTTAGGACTGACTGTGGTTTTAAGTGGTGGCTGGTTAACAACACCTACTGTGTCTACTCCGCCTGCCCAGATTGCGCCAGTTTCTCAACCCAATGCTGCGCCAATTCCTCTAAACCTGCCTGCCTCTCCCCCTGTTACCCCTGAACCATCTACTAGCCCTTAAGATTGTTCCTAGTTTTTTACTTCTTCACTTAGCTGTTAAATATGGATTCACTTTTTTCTACGCAAGGCATTATGGTTATGCTCCTAGGAGCCTATGCTGTGGCGATGTGGATGTTTTTAACTAGTGCTCCTAAGGTGCATACAATTATGGTATCGGATCTAGATCAGGCTCGCTATTTCTACGAGGGCGAGCTAAAGTTACCGATCGCTGATGTGCCTCTCCATTATTACTATGGTTATGAATATGGCATGGGCGCTCCTGCTGATCCCATATATGTGCCTGCGGATATGCGCCGCAATCGATCGCAGCAATACTCGGCTGACATGGAGGGAGCTTGGTATCAGCTTAAGAAGAATGTGCAGTTGCATGTTGTCCCTGGGGCGAGCATAACTGACAATCGTCGAGGGAGACATATTTGTTTTAATCGGGATTGTGTTGAGCAGTTGCTGTTACAAATCCAAGTTAAAGGTATTAAGCATAAGATCCGTAGCGAAAGGCCTCTAAACTTCTTGGTGCGTGATCCAGATGGGCAAGTGATTGAGATTTCGGAAGTAATTAGTTAACTGGTTAAATCAAAAAGAGGCGCATAATGCGCCTCTTTTTGATTTGCTCATTTATTTGCCGATAATTTCCTCACAAACCAATTGGGCAGTAAGTGGAGCAAACAAAATACCGTTACGATAATGTCCTGTGGCTAGGATGAGGTTCTCATAGTCACTTTTACCAATAAATGGTATTTCTTGAGGAGCGTAGGGGCGAAACCCCCACCAAGTCTCGGTGATCGGCATGTCAGCGATCGCTGAATAAATGGCAATCGCATTATTCAGTAATTGGGCAATCCCTGCGGCACTATTGCCTTGATTAAACCCACAGTCTTCCACAGTTGCACCAATGACGATTTGACCATCTTGGCGCGGCACAATATAGCTATTCGGAGCATAGATTACCCTTTGCAAACGGCGATCGCGATCGGATACCGACAACATTTGCCCCTTAATGGGTTTAACTGGCAAAGGCATCAGGGATGTTGTCCAAGCCCCCGTAGCAAGCACATAGGACTCTGCCTGCAACTTACCCGCACTGGTTTCTAAATGAGTAACTTGACCCTGCGATCGCTCAATCTGATAAACCACAGTTCCCTCTAAAACCTTGATGCCTAAAATATGCGCTGAGGCGATCAAGGCTTGAGTCAGTTTACGGTTATTGACTTGACCATCTTCAGGCAACCATAGTGAACCGAGAATATGCTCCCCCAAGCCAACCTGACGGCGATGGGATTCCTGAGCATTAATGTATTTGGAATGATTAGCAAATTTGGATAACTGATCATCAGCAATAATAGGCGCAACGATGCCACAACACCAATAGCCACAATCTAATCCCGATAGGCGCATTAAACTAGCAATCCATTGTGGATAGAGAGAACGACTACGCAACCCAAAATCTAACAGTTCCCCCTCTAGCCCCTCTGCTTCAGGAGCAAGCATTCCTGCCGCCGCCCATGTAGCCCCTCGACCGCAACGATCGCGCTCAACAAGCGTAACCTCTGCCCCCTTCTGTGCCAAAGCGATCGCGGATGCCAAACCGATCACACCACCACCAATAACTAAAACATCAGTCATGATGCCACCTCACAACGGGTCGCGATCACAGCATAAAAGGGATCACCACCACCCATACCCAACATCGCTAAAAATGGTGAACTCGGAGGCACATTAGCCACCAATTCAGGTTTGGTAAATCCTTTGGGGACAGAGGCAAAGTAGCTAAATACTAGCTTCACGCGATCGCTTTCTTCAGCATCTCGCCATGCTTGAATCGCCTTCTGATAAAACATCCGATTAGAAAAACTAATAATTGCTATGCCCCCAACCTTTAACACGCGATGAATCTCGGCAAACACCAGTTCTGGATATTGTAAATACTGCACCGAAACCGTATTTAACACCGCGTCAAAGGTTTGATCTGCAAAGGGTAATACCTGATTTTGATTGAGATTCTGCACAAAGTAATGATCAAGACGCGGATTTTTGGCCAACTCCTCAGCATTTAATCCATGCCCCTCCACATGAATAAATTCCAGATCCTCTGGTAGATGCGACACCCAACTACTCATCAAATCTAAAATCTGGGAATGGGGGCGTAACCTCTCTCGATATAAATCCGTTAACTGTTGAATAAAACGATCATCAACATGGGTAACAAATCTGGGGTAATCATAAAATAAAGCGTCATCACTGCTATCAAGCTTAGTACGCTGCTCTAAAGAAAGCTTCATTGGGCAATTATTAAACTTACGTCTCCTTATAATTTAGCTCAATAATTTAGCTATCCAATGCTCACCAATATTTTAGGCGATCGCTTTCAGCCATTGGCGATCGCCTTAAGCCAGTGTATAATCCTAACTAAGCTCCTCTGTGGCGTGCGTGACTACCAATAATGTGTCTTGATCGATAATTGTTTACAAGGAGTCTTCGCAGACTTTACCGCAGTATACTAGACTCGCATCTAGGAACTTTAAGTTAGGTAAAGCGCTTCGGCTCCACCTGGTTTTACCGGGTCAAACAACTGAGGTGAGACGGCGTTGCGGAGGGGTCATTCTTACTAAGTTGGCATGACTAGCTCTCAATAATTCTAATTAAATATAATAATGCTTGCAATTTTGCAGAAACATGTTATATTAGTAAAGCAAAACGACGCGGGGTAGAGCAGCCTGGTAGCTCGTCGGGCTCATAACCCGAAGGTCGATGGTTCAAATCCGTCCCCCGCCATTAACAAAAAAGACCCACTTGGTGGGTCTTTTTTATATATGCCTATGCGTGGTGAGTGATACTTCTGAGTAAATAACCCACAATTACGCCAATAATTAATGCCCAAATCTGGCCAGTTTTTACAAAGTTATTCCAGCCTTTACCAATATCTCCCATAACATCCTGCGTAAACTGTTGAGCTAGTAAATCCGTACTAATATTTAGGTGGATATCAGTCAAATGCATAGTGGGCAAATGCCAAACCGTACACAGATCCTGTATGGATACCAAGCTAAGTAACTGGGAAGAAGCATCAATCATAATCGTTTAACCTAGTTGAATATATGGTGACTAATCAGGATTATCTCTATGAAGATTTTCCACTGAACTCTATTTTATTGTTGTTTATTGTTGCTGAAGATTCTATATGCAAAACTACTAGAGTCATGTCGTCAGTATGAGTATGCCCACCTCCGATAAAAGTCTCTACTTCTTGGAAAATATAGTCTAGGATCATTTGAGGGCGAGTTATGTCTGGGGATAGGGGAAAACAGTTTTGACAAGCCCAGTCTAATGCTTTGCGAAGATTTTCTTCGTCAAAACGTTCCCCCTCTGGGCTTGCCGCCTCGGTAAAACCATCAGTATAGTAAATCACAACGTCGCCAGCATTGAGCTTAGTACTACGCTCTTCATACTTTGAGCCAGCTTCTAGACCAATCAAAGCCCCCATTGTATCAAGAGCATGGACAGATTTGGTTTTAGCTCGCCAATGTAAGGCAGGGGTATGGGCAGCATTACTAAAGGATAAAATTTGAGTTGCAGGATCGTACTCTGAATAAAACATGGTGACAAAACGATGAGACTTTTCTAAGTCTTCGTACATCACTTCATTCAAGTGTTCTAGGATTTGACTAGGAGAATGGTTATTTAAAACCTCAGCCCTTAACATTCCTCTGGTCATAGTCATAATTAAGCCAGCAGGCACACCTTTGCCCATGACATCGCCGACAACAAAACCCCAGCGATCGCCTCTTTGAATAGGAATAAAATCGTAATAGTCCCCGCCCACACGACTGGCCGTATAACATTGAGCCGCAATTTCAATACCCTTAATTTTAGGGCAGTGGCGCGGCAAGAGCTGTCGTTGAATTTCTGCGCCAATTTCCATTTCTCGATCTTGGCGTTCCTTTTTGATCAGTTCCGTAGTTAACTCATGATTTTCAAGTCCAACTGAGGTTTGATCAGCAACTAAGCGCATGAGAGTCCGCTTATTGTCTGTCCAGATATAGTCGGGATTGCGGCTAAAGATGTATAGACGGCCGCGCACGGCATTTTTAACAAGAATTGACGTGCCAAATAGATGGACATCTGCGCCTAGATAGCGGCTAACCATCTCATCTAAGGCAGTTGGGCTGCCTGTTAAAACTTGTTGGATAGCACGCTCGATCGCTGTCCGCACCTGTTGAGCTTTCATACCACCGACATTGGGCTCAGGACAATGCAGAGACTCTAGTCGCATTTGACCACTAGACTTAAATAAAATAAGCGCACCACCATCGGAGTCAGTCACTCGACTGGCAATGAGAGGGATTAATTCTAAAAATTGATTGAGATTACTAAAGCTGCGGAGAGCGTAACCCAAAAAGCTCAATAGCTCATGGATTTTGTTTTGATCTCGACTCATGCGTCTGAGGAGATCTTTGAGATCTTTCATCACCATTACAGAAGCATTATCTGGATCTGGTGCGATCGATCTTTTTCTAGGTGGCAATGATAGCGACATACCAATGCGGCAACTCTAGGTAGTTGGGATGAAAGCGAATTTAGTCAAATAGTTTAGCCTTAGTTGGACAAAAAGTACGATCAATTTTTGTTCGGTTGTTTGTTACGGCTAAGATCGATATAAATTACCAAATATATAAGAAATTATTCGGTTAGCAGATTTTTTTTAATTGAATTTGCTTGGGGTTTGTTTTGGGGTTGTATTAATGCTATCTGTATCAACTTCCAAAAACAAAGTAATATTACTTACGGTCTTCGTCTAGAGATGTATAAATATGATGCGAATACTGGCATTGATTGTGGGTGGTACTGGTGAGCAACTAATGTTTTTGCCAACCCTAGATACGCTCAAACAAAAATACCCCAGTGCCGAAATTGATGTGGTCGTTGAACCAAGAGCTATGGCGACCTATCGAATCTGTCAATCGGTGAATCGGGTGTGGAAATTTGATTTTGCCGATCGCAATTCCCTTGCTGACTTTGGCAATCTATTAGGCACCATTCGCGATCGCGAGTATGACGTAGCTATTACTAATCGTTCTAGCTTTTTTACGAATCTTTTACTATGGTTAAGCGGCATTCCTAAGCGCATTGGCTTTGCTGGCGCAGCAAATTACCTACTCACAGATGCGATCGCGCCCTCAGCTAATACCTACAAAGTTTTACAAAACCTAAATCTACTCTCAGCCCTAGACATTCAAAATCTGCAACTGTCTCAAACACCTATTACCGTAAACCTACTCAAATCTGACCTAGACTGGGCAGCAGCAGAGCAGAAACGGCTTGGTATTGATCAAAGTGGCTTTATTTTGTTTAACTGCGGCACAAATGGCAACTATCCCGCCACCAGTTGGGCGGCGATCGGTAACACAATTCAATCCAAAATGCCCAATATTCCTATTGTGGCGGTAGACAGCATTAACAATGCCGACCTACTTAAGCAACTTAATAATCTAGTTCCCAATTTGATTATTTCTAGCCCTACGGACATTGGTAAACTCGCGGCCTTGATTGCCACGGCCAACCTATTTATCTGTGCTGAAGGTGATGCTATGCAGTTAGCTGTTGCAGTGGGAACCGCTTTGGTGGCTATCCTTGGCGATGGGATATCTCCAGCACTATACCTACCAATACATGAACCACGCATTAAATATGTGCAGGCTAAAGCGGGGCAAGCTCTCAGTACAGTTTCCCCCGAAGCAGTACTAGAAGTAATTTGGCAAGGCAATTAGTAATTAATAGTTAATTAATAAGTAATTAGTTTTTATTATTGACTAACCCAGATAAGTGCCGTCTAACTTAGCAGTATGTAGATCTGTATTCTGTAACTCCGCATCCTTGAGCCTTGCTCCATGAAAATTTGTCCTTCGCAAAACCGCACCACTCAGATTAGCTTTAAACAAGTTAGCACCACTGAGGTTTGCGCCACTAAGCTCAGTCTCGCAGAGCAAAGCCTTACTTAGGTTAGCGCCATTGAGGTTTGCACCATTGAGGTTAGCATCGGTCAAATCTGTATTCGATAAATCTGCACCACTTAAGTTCGTGCCGATAAGATTGGCATTCCGAAGGATTGCTCCACTGAGATTAGCACCACTCAAATTGGCTAGGCTTAAATTAACAGCACTAAGGTTAGCAAGGCTGAGGTTTGCACCACTCAAATTGGTCATATTCAGGGTAACGTCTTGAAAAGTTGCCAAACTGAGATTTGCTCCACTAAGGTTTGCTAAAGTAAGGTTAGCTTCACGCAAGTTAGCGCCAATTAAGTTAGCGCCACCAAGGTTAGCGAGGCTCAGATCAGCTCCACTAAAATTGGCCTTGCTAACCTGAGCATAAGCAAGTTCTGCTTCGACTAGATCAATTTGTTCTCGGCTTTCCTGATTTCTCCAAATATTCCAACTGTCTACCCCCTTTGTGAGTTGGATGAGATGCTCTTGATTTGCCATGATTGCGTCTCCATGGACGAAGGGTAAGTTAATTCTAGATTTTTATAAATTGAGTGTTTATGAAACTTTTGTCAAGGAAGGTTATCAAAAGATCACTGAAGAGCATCTCACTAAAGATGGCTTTGACTTTAATGGCATCTTCAGTTGCATCTTCTTGGTTGTCCTATGTGTTTGTGGGGCAAGCCTATGCTCAAAGTACCTCCTTAGTCGCATGTTCGCAAGTCAGCAACCGTAAATATGCCGTCATGGTGGATCGCCCTGCCAGTATGTTGCCGCAGTTACGAGAATTTTTAGCGATCGCGGCTGTGCCTTGCCACTATCTCAATACTTCAATGACGTTTTTTGGTGGCTTTGACAATGCTAATGCATCAACATTCCGTGCCAATCAGTTACGCGAATTAGGCATAGATGCGGTGGTACATTCTTTTTTGGGTAAAGCCAATGATATACCTGCGGCATTGCAGGCTTCTATGGTGTTGGTGGAATCAACTGGGGAGACAAATACCACTATTCAACAGATTCGATCGCTAACTGGTAAAAATGCGATCGCTGCCACCTTTAATAATCGCTCCGTACTCCTAGCGGCTCCCCTATCTAGTCCTGCTAGTGCCAATGCGATCGCCTCAAGCCTCCGCAATCAAAGATTTAGCGCCCAAGTAATCAGCGCAGCTTTGCTCGCTCCTAACAGTAATTCGAGTAGCCCTCGCAACGGTACTGCTACCACACCACGCAACAATGCTGCTACCACTTATCGAGTATTAGTTCCCAACCGCAACGCCAATACCCTTACCCAAGTACGCGCGATCGCGGCCGATGCTTTTCCCATCAAGTTGAACAATGTATCCTATATTCAAGCGCGAACTTATACTGATGTAAATAATGCTAATCGGGAGCGCGATCGCCTCAATATTCGTTTCCCTGGCACGATCGTCATTAAAGACTAACTGAATTAACCTAGGTCTATGTCTAAATCAAATTACGAAGCATCATCCCATCGATTAGCCCAGCCCTTACATGGAGATCCTTTGCCAGCTTACACAGTTCGGATTAGCGATCGCGCGAAATATGTCCGCCTCTCCCTATCTATGGAATCTGGTTTAGAGGTGGTAATTCCCCCCCATTACGATCATCGTAAAATACCTGAACTAATCCAGCAAAAACAAAATTGGATTGCTCGTAATCAAAATAGACTTAATGAGCGTGAAGCATTTTTACAATCCCAATCGCCCCATCTCCTCCCCCATAGCCTCAATTTGCGAGCTATCAATCAAACATGGCAAATTCAATATATCGGCACATCCTATCAAGGGATCAGACTCCAAGAAAGCCAAGGAAGGGAAACGCAACGGATTCTTAGCGTCACAGGTAACATCGAAGATATCAATATTTGCAAATTTTTCTTAAAAAAGTGGCTCACCAAAACAGCCGAGCATTACCTAAAACCTTGGTTACAATCTGTTAGCGATCGTACCAAACTGCCATACGGCAACATTACCATCCGCAGTCAAAAAACCCTCTGGGGTAGTTGCTCCAATAAATGTAACATCAGCCTCAATTACAAGCTTCTATTTTTAGATCCACCTTCAGTGGAATATGTACTTCTCCACGAACTATGTCATACCGTACATATGAACCACTCACCAAAATTTTGGCATCTTGTCCAACACTTCGAGCCAAATTATAAAATCATCGATAAATCCCTGAATCAAGCATGGAAAATAGTGCCTGCATGGTTAGATTCATAATCTAAGGTATACATCAACAAAGCTGCAGTGTTATAATCAGAAGCCTGTAAAAATTGATAAACCTTGAAATTAGATCATTAAGTAACCGCCATGACTAAACGCACCCTACGCGGTAGTGTCCGCAAAAAGAAACGTACATCAGGATTTCGTGCCAGAATGGAATCTCCAACAGGAAGACGAGTCATCAAAGCACGTCGCAGTAGAGGACGTGTACGCCTAACCACTGCCTAAATTTAGCCGAGATTTAGCCAAATTTTAATTTATAACTTATTCATAGTTTTGTTGTGCTTCCTGACCAAAATCGACTGCGGCAGCGCGAAGAATTCGCCCAAGTCTATGCCAATGGCGATCGCTACAGAGGCACATATTTAATGCTGAGAATCCTTAAAATTAAAGGTGATAGCAAAAACACTAAGATTGGTATAGTCGTAAGTAAAAAAGTCAGTAAGTTGGCGGTAAGCCGTAATCGATTTAAGCGTCAACTGCGTGCAATTCTTCGTCAACTTCTGTCACAATTAGACAAACAGTTAAGAATTGTGATAACTGTGACCACTCAAAGTGAGCCAAGTTATCAACAACTCCAAGAAGATCTAAAAAATTTACTAACAAAAGCAAAGGTTTTGCAGCATGGCAGTTAATGAGGAAGTTTATTACGAAGGCGCACCTCACATCGGCGATTTAATCTTTAATTTGCTGATCAGTATTTTTGTGATTACTATTCCTTTTGGCATAGCTGCGATCGCTAGAGCCTTGTGGTTGCGTTACCGTATTACCAACCGTCGCATCACCGTTACAGGAGGCTGGATGGGGCGATCGCGCACCGATGTCATCTACACAGAGATCGTCAAGGTCGTAAAAGTAGCACGCGGGCTGGGCATATGGGGTGATATGGTTGTGACACTCAGAGACGGCTCACGCTTAGAGCTAAAGTCATTGCCTAGATTTCGGGAAACCTTTGATTACATTGAATCCAAAATAAGTAGCCCTCCTCAAGATATCCCCAACGCAGTTATGCAGTAGTACTTAAAAGAGCTTAGAATATGATCGGATTGACCATAGGAAAATCTGATATTTTCGCAATCTGATGCAAACCCAACAGTAAAATAGACAATGGATTTCGGTGTAGGTTTTCTCTCCAACAACATAATGTTGCCGTTCTTAGACTTCTTTTACGGCATCGTGCCAAACTATGGGCTGGCGATTATTGCCCTAACTTTGGTGGTACGTTTCGTGCTGTTTCCTGTGAGTGCCAACCAGCTTCGCAGTATGCGGCGCATGAAAATTGCTAATCCTGTGATGCAACAAAGAATTAAAGAAGTACAGGAGCGTTACAAAAACGATCCTGCCAAGCAACAGGAAGAATTAGCTAAAGTTAACTCAGCCAATTTTAAAGAATTTGGTAATCCTTTGTCTGGATGCTTACCCGCCCTAGTGCAACTACCAATTCTATTTGCTCTATTTGCGACCTTGAGGGGATCGCCATTTGCAGATATCAACTACTCCGTAAATTTTCAAATTTCCCCCGCCGAAAATGCTGCTCAAATCCAGCATCAGCCCTTTACAACAGCTAGTCAGAACGTTTACTTTGCCGATCGCGTTCACTATCCGATCTTAGCAACCTCTCTCAACGGCAGCAACCTAGCGGTTGGTGAACAGTCCAAGATCGTCCTACGCTCATCCCAAGGACAGGACTTTCAAGCGCTCGCTCAAGAGTATCCAGATGTAGACATGACCACCACATGGAAGGTCACTAAGGGGCAAGATCTAGTAGAACTGCTCCCTGATGGTACTGTGATCGCCAAACAAACAGGTGATGTTACCGTACAAGCGACCGTTCCCGGTTTAGCATCAAATAAGGGCTTCCTCTTCATCAAAGCATTAGGCAAAACTGGTGTTACTAACGCTGATGGCAGTATCAACTGGGATATTGTGGTGATGGTTTTGGGATTTGGTCTAAGCTTGTACGCTAACCAAGCAATTTCCAATGGTTCCTCACCTAAAACTGCTAGTGAACCAACTCCAGAGAGTTCCCAGCAAGACACGATGAACAAACTCACCCCAATTATTTTTTCGGGTATGTTTTTGTTTTTCCCTTTACCTTCTGGCGTAATGCTATACATGCTGATCGCTAATATCTTTCAGACTTTGCAAGCTTTTATTGTGGCAAAAGAACCACTACCCGAAAATCTCCAAAAACTGGTAGCTGCTTCAGCCAGTGCTGCTCCTTCTAAGGTGACAGCAAAACCATCTAACAATACTGCTAAGACTGAAAGTAAGGGCAATAGCAAGGTAACGGTAGTTGAAGATAAAAGTGGTAATGGCCCAACTAAGTCTGCATTACCATTTGAGCCTAATTCTTCTAATAAAAAGAAAAAGAAGTAAATCGGCGACTTTGACTAAGTTGGTTAATACAGGAATAGGATTTCTCTTCAGTTTGCTTCACTATTCCTGTATGTATGCCTAGCGATATTTTTGTAAGTCAATAAGTTTGGTTGGATCTATGGACAACATTGCGACTAGTGCGGCATGGCTGCAAGAGCTAATCAGACTGATGGGAATTGATGTTTCTGTTAGTCATGTACCTGCTGTAAATCTTATCGAAGCTGAGAACAAGGTACAGCAGTCGCAAAATCCTAATTATTGGCTGAATATCAATGCGGAAAACTTGCAGGATGAACAGTTACAAAGATTGATTGGTCAGGATGGTGTCGTAATTGATGCAATGCAATACCTGACGAATCTTGTAATGAATCATCGCCCCCATGATTCTGAAGAAGGTTTACCTCATAGTCATAATTTTTATACCGTTGAGTTAAATAGCTATCGAGCTAACCGTCTTGCTAGTTTACATTCTATGATTGAGGAGACATTACAACGGGTGAGGGAAACGGGTGAAGAAGTTGTTCTTAAACATTTATCTGCTGCCGATCGCCGCTATGTGCATCAGCTTTTAGATGGGTTTGCAGATATTGAAAACCATAGTTATGGTAAGGAGCCGCATCGGTATTTAGTTGTCAAGTTGAAAAACTAGGAGAGTCTGCTTATGGAAAAGCTATTCATACCTCAGATTGCGAGAGCTGTTGATGCGACTGAGACCTTGGAATTTAAAGAGTTTATTAATGGTTTAGAAACGCTAACACCTGTGCAGGGCGTAATCAAGGTGCGTCATCTAGGTTCTTTTTTAGAAGTTTCGGCGATCGCTTCAACAATTATGACTTTGACCTGCGATCGCACCTTGGTGCAGTTTAATTATCGTCTGGCGATCGATACTTCTGAAATGTTATGGCTATCTGAACCATTGCCAGAAAGTGACTATCCAAAAGAACGGGAAATTGAAACAACAGACCTTGTAGAATCTTTATCACCACAAGGATATTTTGATCCAGCTTTATGGCTATATGAGCAGCTAGTTTTAGCAATTCCTTATCCTAAAATTGCTCCCGATGCTCCTGCTTTAGATATTGTGGAAACCGAGCAAACAAAACCAGCAAGTACCGTTGACAAACGCTGGGCTATTCTTAGTTCCTTACAGTTGTCAGAATGAAGTCGTGAAAACTTTTGATCTCCGCAGCATTATTGAAGGCTATGCCCAAGGCTATTTTTTAATGGCGGAATCTGAAGGTCAGTCTGTAGAATGGTATTACACGAACAAGCGTACCCTCATTCCCCTTGACGAGAACTTTCGTTACCCTAAGTCTTTGCAACGTGTACTTAATCAAAATCGGTTTGAGGTCAAAATCAACAGTGATTTTGAGGCGGTGGTGGCGGGCTGTGCCGATCGCCAAACCACATGGATCTCAGGGGAAATGCGGTCAATATATCAACAACTGCATGAGGCGGGATGGGCGCATAGTTTTGAAACTTGGCAGGGAGATCGCTTGGCTGGGGGGATTTTAGGAATTGCTCTCCAAGGAGTTTTTATAGGTGAGTCAATGTTTTTCAAAATCCCTGAAGGTTCTAAGACGGCTATGGTGAAGCTGGTGGAATATTTGCGATCGCGTGGATATCGTATGTTTGATGCCCAGTTGATGAACCCTCACCTAGAGAGGTTTGGTGCTTTTGAAGTTAGCGATCAGCAATATCAACAACTTCTCAAACAAGCCTTAGCCTGTCCCTGTCACTTTGTTTAGCGCTCCATGCCAAAACTAAGCCAAAACTAAAAATGGCTACGCCATTTTTAGTTTTAAAATACTTGACTGAGCTTAGGATTATTGCAGATTGAGTTCGCTCATTTTATCTAAGACTTGGCGATAGTTTTGTGACTGATTTTGTCTGAGATAAAGATCGGCGGCTTTGATCAGATTTTGAGATGCATCTTCTTTGCGGTTAAGCTTGGCGAAGGAAAGACCTGCATAATAGTAGGCTTCAGGTTGATCAGGAATAATTTTGAGACTAAATAGGCAGTCTTGAATGGCTGCTTCATATTTGCCCAGATTATAGTTGGCGATACTACGCACTAGATAAGCAGGAAAGAAGGTTTTTTCTTGGGCTAACAGTTGAGTCATTTCATTGACAACTTCAGTGAACTGCCCAAGCTGAATACGGACATTTGCTAGGTTTAATCTGGCGATCGCTGTGGGAGATATACTGACCGCTTTGATGAGATCATCCAAGGCCAATTTGTATTGATTAGAGCGCTGGTAGGCTAAGGCACGATTTGCATAGACTAGGTAGGATGGTTGGAGTCTTTCCGCCTGCTTAAAGTCTTCAATGGCTTCACTAAATCGATTTAGCTCATTAAGGGCAATGCCTCGAATCACATAAACTTGACTAGGCGTATTGATGCCTTGCTGTTTAATGAGTTGGTTGAGATCCTCAAGAGCCAACTCATACTGTTTCAAGACTATGTAAGCTTGCGATCGGTTATAGAGTGATTTGGCAACCTCCTTACCATTGCGGATATCATTGCTCCATAACTGAATTGCCCTAGTGACACTGCCCAGTTTGAAATAGTCCTCTGGAGTGCTAGGAGGTGCAGGTGTCGGCGTAGGGGTTTGAGCTTGGATGCCTTGACCACCCCACAACGCCATCAATGTCCCTAGGGTGACTATGCTGAGGCGCATCATATGACTAGGCGATCGTAACACTGGGTAAAATTTGGTGAGTAACATGGTGATGATTTTACCAATATTACAGATAGGACAGAACGGAGTTTGATTTTGTTGCGCTAAAGTTGCCAAGTATTATTGATTTTAGTGTTACTGATTGCCAGCTATTCTGAGGTGATGCGCTTGGGCGCGACGTTGGCTAGGGGTGGGCAAGCCGATCGGTGGCTCAACGACCTTAACCTCATTGATAAATACCAGCCTCGCATCAACCGATTGATTGTGATTGTCGGTAATTTGCACAGCTTCAAAGTTGGCATCGATCGCCGCAAATTCTGTTTCATTTAACCAAGCGTGATACTGCTTACGCAACTTGGGCTGTTGGCGCAATTCCTGATGCAACTGTTCGAGGGAGCCTTCTAGCCATTGGTAATAAATGTTTTTGCTACGGATTTGTTGCTTAGATTCGGAGGTTTGCTGGGCAAGAGGATTATTTGACCAAGGGATACGATGATCCCATGTGGCTAGACCACCTGCCCGATCGCTTTCCAATAGTCTCTCGAGGATTTGCAAGTCTGAATAGGCGGTGACCTTTTCAGGAAATCGGCAAAAGGACTGAGTGAGGTCAGTTTGAGAGGCACGGATCAAATTTAAGAGATTACTTTGGGCATAGCCAGTCGCCATTTGTCGATCGCGCAGGGCTTCGATCATGGTCAGTAGTTCCTGTTTCATGGTGTCAGGGTTGCCAAAATAGGCCAGCAGGCGATCGCAGAGGGGTTGCAAAATATGGCGGATTTGGCTTTCTTGGATATAGTCGGCGGCACGTTTCTGCACGAGGCTATAACCTATGAAGAAGTCGGAATTGCGACTGATGGCCGCATTATAGGCACTGTCGATAAGGCGATCGACCATATATTCCATAATTACGGGCTGTTGAGTAAAGCTTTGCGCTTGTTTTTCAATCAGCGATCGCCAGCGCAGTGAACTCACTGATTCTAAAATTTGCGATTTAGAAATAGTTGGCATCATATTTTGACGTAGATGCTCTGTGGAGACAGGCTCTCGCTCGATCGCTAACCAATACATCACCTGTTGCTCTAGTTCCGACAGCCTGACATATTGCTGATCAATCAAATGACGAATATCACCAAACACATTAGCATCTTGATTGAGAAACTCCTGCACATTGCCATCAAACATGCTGTATATGGCACGGGATACAACGGTCAAAGCTAAGGGATTACCACGATAAAAATCAATGAGTTGGCTAGTTTCTGGGGCGATCGCCAAATCCTGACGGAACATTTGCCTTGCTTCTTCCTGCAACCCTGCAAGCTGCAAAGATTTCACCATGCGATCGCAACTATCAGGAGGCAAAATGTCCGTTGGCTTCTCGCGACTTGTCAAAATCACGCAGCTTTGATGCCTGACTTGTCCCACTTGCTTGAGTAATTCCCCATAGCCCTCAAACCCTTCCCCATATTGTCCAGAGGTTTCGCCACTTCGCAGAATTGATTCCATATTGTCTAGCACCAATAGGCAGCGTGACTGTTTGAGGGTTTGGATCAATAGGTTTAACAGGCTATGCAGATCCTGCGGCAACGTGGCGATCGCTTGATTGGTCAAAAAGCTGAGTATATCTGCGATCAAAGATTCTACTGTTGGTGCATTGCGTAGTGATCGCCATACAACAAAATCAAATTCGTCCTGCACTTGCTCTGCCAATTTGGTGGCAAAGGCAGTCTTACCAATCCCCCCCATACCAAACACTCCGATCAAACGGCATTGATCGGCGATCGCCCAATCCTGCACCATAGCTAATTCTTGGGTACGACCATAAAAAATGGTTGTATCAATGGCATTGCCCCAATCACAACGCTTGAGCTTAATCACATTATCAACCAAATTATGATGAGCATGATGACTCTGCATCGCTTGGACGGCAGATATGGCTAAAGGGAGATTTGCCCCCACAGCATTGCTAGTCATCTGGGGGCTTTGAAACCGAGAGGCATTACTCCGCACCACCACTTGCAAATTGTGCTTAGAGACACGCTCACCAAAAGCATCAGACAACATTTTCCACAGGCGATAACCCACATCACGAATATAGGAGGAGTCATAGCCACAGGATTCAGCAATTTCTCCATAGGTTCTACCCTGCCATGTCTGGCGAAATAGTTGCTCTTGAATATTGTTCAGCCGCTTATTGGCTAAAGCAATATCAACAATAGCGATCGCATCTTCGATAGTCATAGTATTCATAATAGTTATTCCTCTGCACAAATGTTGAATGTCTCGATTGAATGTCTCGGTATTAAAGCAATATGCTGACAAATTTAGCGATCAGTTAACTTGTAAATAAATTATTAAATCAGGCATAAATAGATTGTTTAATCAATTATCCTAAATTAGAATTTATACAGTTAATCTAGTTGTTGAATTTAGTTGACTGCAAATCAACCAAACTTCAAGAATAAAATAATTAATATCTCAAGTAATTAATCAAGTAATCATTCAAGTTAGTTATTAAAGTCATATCCTTGTTTTTCCCGTTAGATAAATAACATATTTTTAGTTAATTACAATAGATTTTGTATTCATAGTCATAAGTTATGATTTTGTCTGACATTGACTGCAATATTTTCTTGTCTTTTCTGATTATTTAGCCTTTGCCAACTGTAATTTCTCCAAGAAGCAGAAAACGATAAATCATTTATCCTCTGCTGGCAAAGCTTTCAAAGATAGTGAGTAGCTGCCAAAACTATGATTAAGCATGATAGCCTCAAGGATCAAAAGTTGACTAATTTTGCTGTTTTATCAAGATAAACTTGCACTTCATCCTATATAACCTTGAATATTTTTGATGCAAAGCTATTAATAGATATAAGTTTTTATAGATTTTATAGCAATTTTTATAGACTATCTATGGACATTTTATAGATAAATACCGAAGAAAAATTACTGATCAATCTATTAGCAAATTTATCTTGCTTGAATATCAACTATGGGTGGTTAGCTAACATCAAAATTAAGTATCTGTCAACAATATTTTGAAAGAATTAAAACATTTTATTTGCAAGTACTATTAAAGCTATTAACTTACATTTACTGACAAAAAATATGTTTTTTTCTGGTATGCAAATCTACAATTTAAACTTAAGATGTTGCTCAGTAAATGGGTTTTTAATTAGCTTCTAATCGGCTTTAGCCAACGGATGCCTCTCTAGTTGCCTCATTTACGATGTTTTTGCCTCACTTGTCCTCACATAACGAAAGATTTTAATCTTGTAACACTGCTGAGGACTTATGGCAATAGGGAAAATGTATTTTCCGACAAATAACGACATTTCCTCATTTATCCTCACAAACCGAGGCATTGAAACATGAGCGCAAACAACACCAAGCAATTTTTTGATCAACGTCACCTTAATCCCCGTCTTCAGGTCATACCGCGATCGCCATCCCCTAGCATCACCGAACGTCTTTACAGGCTGATCAACGATATAGAGAGCTTCTTGATGATGTGTAACGATGAAGAGTTTTGTAACTTCTGGCAGGCGATTACCCATCTGAGGCAATACATTCAAATACAGACAAGGCGGCCAACTATGCCCAAATTTCTCAATAGTCGCCGCAAAAATCGTAGCTTTATCCGCATTTTGGCTGTATTAGCAGATCTGAACTATCCCCAAATGCACCTGTCAAGCTCCTTGGATAGCTATTTAGATAGACAGCTAGAAGCCAGTGGACATTTATCATCGGCTGTGGCGCAGTAGGAGGCAATTATGCAAAGCGATGCTTTTCCCACACCTCCCATTTATTCTCAGCACTTTCAGCCACGACTCGTTAATTCTATTCACAGATTTGGTGGCGAAGACCTTCAGCAAATTCAGCCAACCTTAGAACATTTGCTAAATGAAATTGAGTTGCTAGTTTCGGAGTGTTCTGATGAAGAATCTAAATACTTTTGGTTAGCCACTGACCGACTCAAAGTTAAGCATCAAGTGATAGAGGCGATGCAAAAGGTAGAACAGCTTTTTCTTGATCTTGCAAGTTATACATCTCCAGATCCCGAACTTATCACATCTGTTTCTGAGGGCTTGCTTTATACACAAGCTTTACATAAACGGCTTACCTAATTTCCTGTTAGCAACTTTGAACCTTAACCGATCGCTTATCTGGATATTTAATTTTTCAGATATTTAGCGGATTTACAAGCATATATCCTCTGAACTATAGATTTAATAGGACAAAAAGACTGGGATAGCCAAATAGCTTACTAAATTGCAGGTTCGGCTCCTTAATTAGGAGGTCTATAGGTTTTCTAAACCTCAATCTACTTAGATTTGCTGACTATTTCATTAGTTTTTGCCTGTCAAGAAAATTCAATTTCTTTAATATTTCTTTATAATTCATTGGTTTTGTTAATTATCTAATTCGTTTTTTATTGTTTACCTAAAATTAAAACTATGAAAATCTTGCTTTCTCTAATTTCCATGACCACCCTTTTGCTGCCATTCACTCAAAGCGCTAGTGCCTATTCCCAAGATCCCCGTAGTTGTGCCGATCGCCGTACTCAATTTCCTTCCAATCCTCCCTGTAACCAGAGTGGTCATTTTAACAATCAATTCTCATCCTTTTTCAGCGATCGCTATGCCAACAAGGATTCGTAAAAAGCCATAAATAACCTGTCAAAGCCATGAAAATCCATGAAAAGAAGTCGCTTCCTAAAAATTGGTGCTGGAGCGATCACGAGTGTTGTTGGGGTGCATATCTGGAGGCAGGAATCTCAAAGTCAGCAACAGGCTCTTGCCCAAGGTATTTTGACTAACCCTAGGGAATTTAACAATCGTGATCGACGTGATCAAACCGATCAGCAATGCCTAACTCTCTGGTGGGGACAAATGGATCGATTACTTGGCAATGGCATCGCGTCAGAGGTGCAACTATTACGTTTACTACGCTTAAACAGCGCTCCTTTAAATATCTATGGTGACCTGCCTTATATCTACCGTGAGGAGTCGGCGATCGAGGGGATTAACCATGATATTGCTTTTTGTCAAATGTGTTTAGAAACTGGTTTTTTGCAGTTTGATGGGGATGTACGACCAGAGCAAAATAATTTCGCAGGTATTGGAGCGACTGGTAATGGTGTTAGGGGAGATTCTTTCGTGGATCGCCGTACGGGGGTAAGAGCGCAAATTCAACATCTCAAAGCCTATGCCACCACTAGCCCCCTAGTTCAGCCCCTTGTTGATCCACGCTTTGATTTAGTTAAACGTGGATCTGCTCCCTTACTAGGGCAATTGAGTGGCAAGTGGGCTGAGGATATTAATTATGACAAAAAAATCATGGCAATTCTACGTCGCCTTTATGGTCTCTTAGGTTTAATGTAAGTTTACTGCTCCCTAGAAGATCTACAGCGCTCACTTCAACAAGAGAATGCAAAAGCAAAGAGAATTAGGGGATTGCATTATCCACACATGTATGCGCGGCAAAATGGCGCGATCGCCTAAAAATCAAGATATAGCTGACATCTGTTGAATGATTTCCATTGTCCTCACGCTGACGGTACAAACTCTTTGTAGTAAATCTATTACCTGTTCTTTGTAGTCAGCAAATTTGTAAGTGTTGAAAAGCTTAGCGATCGTGGGATCTTTGGGCTTCTTTTCTTTGTATTGATCGAGTATCCATTCAAGGGCGGAACGATTGCCGAGTTTGTATTCCCATGCGATCGCCTCAACTCCAATTAACTGTGTATTGTCATCAAGGATAATCACACCGTTAGGTTTATCGGCTTTGAGTTTGGCTTTGGGGTTTTCTTTGCTGGCAATTTCGACTCGTTTTAATCCGTAAGGTTCGATGGTTTCGTAGTTGAGGTGTAAGTCCATTAGGGCTTTTCCCCATGATGCCCATTGATGGAAGTCTTCGTAAAAGGGAAGTCGGGGAAATTCGCGTTTGAGGTTGAGTTCGTATTTGGTGCGGTAGGCGGGATGGTGGAGAACAGCGTAGGTGTAATGGAAGATGTCGAGTTTGGTGATCTCAGCCATCACTTCTTCTGTAGCAAGGGTTTCTGCCCTCACCCCTAGCCCCTCTCCCGCAGGAGAGGGGGACAGGAGAAAGAGCTGGTTGGTGATGGTTTGGAGGACTTGGGGGAGGTTTTGGGTAATTTCTTCGTTTTGGAAGCGGAGGACTTGTAAGCCGTTGGCTTTTAGGTATGCGTCGCGATCGCTGTCTCGATCTTTTTGTAATTCATGGATACCGCCATCTAGCTCGATGACGAGTTTGGCTGCGTGGCAGTAAAAATCAACGATATATTGACCAATGTTGTGTTGTCTGCGAAATTTTGCACCATGTAGTTGATTTGCGCGTAAACACTGCCACAACATCTGTTCTGCTGGAGTTTGCTTTTGCCTTAGTTCTTTAGCCTTTTGCAACAACACTTCAGGAATATCCCGTCTAGCCCCCACCAAACGCACCAAATCGGCATCTGTTCCTGATTCCCTCTCCTGCTCCCACCTTGCTCCCCTCTCCTGCGGGAGAGGGGCTGGGGGTGAGGGCAGATAATGCTCGCGGAACTTCTCCAAAGCCCAATCTGTAATATTCTCAACGCGATCGCCATTTTCATCATAACGATAAAGCGGAAGACATTGAAAAGCATCTTCGGTAGCACAAAAATGTAAATCGGAAAGAACATTAACTGCTAATATGCTGAATAGAGATCTAAATCGAATATCACTAATAATCATACAGTGATTCTTTCTTGCAAGCATAGGATTATATCCATAGATTTCATAATGATTTTGTGTTAATCTATGATTTAGTATTTTTTCTCCATAAAAATATTTGTAAACAAAAGGTCTCCAAGCCGATCTAACTATCAAATCATCTTGATATCTAAGATATTTCTTATTACCAGCATGAGATATTAAAGATGAATTCCATTTAATGTTAAATTCATGAGTTTGTTCTTGTATACTGTTGTTATAAGCATCAATAAAAAAGTTTATTTTATCTTTTAAAACTTCGTTTGAAAAATCATAAACCCATTCATCTCTTCCAGTCTCTATGCCCCTTGAGAAAATCTTAAAAACTGCCTCCTCAGACCTTCCTGCCTTTACTTCCTTATCCACCAAAGGCAAAAAACTATCAAAATCATTATGAGTTAAATTAATCCAATTCCCCTTACCGTCAGGATTAATATTTTCAAACTGAATCGCTTCAAACTTAGTCCCCGCAATCCAATCTAGCTTCGCTTCCTTACCCTGCAAATCAGACAGCGAAAAATAAGAAATTTTAGCCTGACTCATTACATATACTCCGCAAAATCTTCTAAAGGCTCATTAAAATCATCAGGCAAAGGCAAAACAAAAGTCCCCTTCTCACACAAGCAAAAAAAGACCATAACAAGGGGCTTAAGCCCCTTGTCTTCCTCACTATATTATATTTTAGTGTCAAGAAGCTTTTGCTTCTTGTTGGTAAGAAAAAACATCTAAAACCACTGACTTAATTGGTTTAGATTCACCATGTAACATAACTCTAATAGCTTCAGATGTTTCCGCACTAAAAATTTCTTCGCCACAACGAGAACAAACTGTAGCAGGAATATTCTCTACAAGATAAAACTTATCGCCAATTTCAAAAATTTCATTTACATATTCCAGATGAGAATTATTTGAACTGCAAACATGACACTTAAACATCAGTTAAATCCTCCTGATTTTGTAATCAATCCACTCATTTTGATCTGGTTCATACAAAGTAATAATCTTAGTAGTATCTGACTCAATTCTCGACACCTGTAAATGCAAAGCTCTACTTACTTCATTAAAACCTAATAATAAACAACTTGGAGAATATTTATCATCTGGATAGTCCTCAATTATCACCACATTCTTACCCATATCCCGAATATCTTTGTTACTAATATTTCGTTCAACTTGACGTTTTAAAGCGTGTCT
>JANRII010000079.1:0-25700 GCA_033765135.1 Pseudanabaenaceae cyanobacterium bins.39 | reverse complement strand
CTCAAAACAACAACAGCGCATTCGAGCCGCCATGTCTGTCGCTAAGCTCCTCGACTTAGTGCTGAGAATGCAGCAGTACGAAGATGAGAAAGAACTAGCCAAACTGCGCCAAATTCTCAATCAAAGATACGATGAGTTCGTCATTAGATTCGGCTATTTCACCAGCAAAGAGAACCTCAGCATCTTCCAAGAAGACCCGAACTACTATCGATTGAGAGCATTAGAAATTGACCGAGGCAAAGGTAAAAGTCCCACCAAAGCCCCTATTTTCTATCAACGAACCGTTAGAGCAACACCCAGATATCGTGCCGATAATGCCAAAGATGCCCTAGCCCAATGTCTGGATGCCAAGAGCTATATCGACCTAGACTGGATCGCTAACCTGATTGATAAGGGCACTGATACGGTCATAGCCGAACTAGAAGGCGATATCTTCTATAACGGCACAATTCCGCCAGCAACGGTGCAAGAAACTACTAATTCTGAATGGCTTACCAGAGAAGAATTCATCAGTGGCAACGTCGTCGCTAGACTGAACAAAATCATTGCATGGCAAGAAAGTGGAGTTCCCAGTTGGTTGAACATCGATAAATATCACGACATTATTAGCAGCCATCAACCAGTTCCCTGCTTACCTGAAACTCCAGATGTAGACATCAAAGTACGCTGTGCAATTAAACTCGGCATCAACGTCAACACCATGACACCCAACGAGCTAAACCTACTCCTACGCAATACCATCCGCGTTAAACTTGGCACGACATGGCTACCCGCAGATGTGATCGAAGAATTTAGCGAACAACTCCTGAGCTATGCAGGAACCAGTACCGTCAAATTCCATCCCGACCCCGCCAACATTTGGACAATCAAAGGTGACAGCAAACTTGTGAGTTCCCCCCAAAACAAAACCGAATGGGGAAGCCCTAGCCATACTGCCCTCGAACTGATAGAACAAGCCCTCAACCAAAAAGACCCCAAAATCTACGAACATTTCCAAGACAAACAAGGTAACGTCATTAGCATCCTGAATGTTGAAGCCACAACCGCATCGCGGACAATGCAAGACAAAATCCAAACAGCATTCAAAGCCTGGATTTGGAGTGAAGGAGATCGCGCCGAAAGATTATGCTTGCACTATAACCAATACCACAATCTCTACCGCGATACGGTTTATGACGGTTCCCACCTGACTTTCCCCAACATGGCTCCCGACTTCGAGATGCGAAGCCACCAGCGCAACTTTGTGCGGCGAGTGGAACGACAAAGAGCATCTTTTGCCGCCCATCGAGTTGGTTATGGCAAAACTGCCACTATGATTGCCGCAGGCATGGAACTAAAACGCAAAGGTATGGCGCACAAAGTCATGCATGTAACCATGAAATCGATCCTGCCAGGATACAGCAAAGAATTTCGGCGACTATATCCTGAAGCCAAAATTCTTGTACCAAACAGCCAAGAATTTGCCAAAGATCGCCGCCGTGTGCTGCTGAGCCAAATCGCTACCCATAACTACGACGCGATTATCCTCACTTACGAACAATTCTTCAACTTGCAGATGAGCGAGGCAACCGAACTGATGTTTCTCGAGGAGCAAATGTCGGCGATTAGTTCCATTTGCGAAGCAAGCAACAAAGAAGAATCAAGGCAAGTATTTCGCAGTTTAGAAGCCATGCGGAAGAAAATCTCATTACGCATCCAAGAAATTGAAACCAGCGATCGCAAAGACCGCGTGATTTACTTCGAGCAACTGGGGATTGATGCCCTATTCATAGACGAAGTACAGCAAATCAAACGCCTGCAAATCCTCACCACCCAGCACAATGTGGCAGGAATTCCTACAGGCTACAGCCAACGCGCCCATGACACCTTTATGAAAGTGCGATACCTACTCAATAACGGCAAAAGAGTGATCTTTGCCACAGGTACACCATTAAGCAATACGATGGCGGAAATGGACGTGTGGATGCGCTATCTGCAACTAGACCTGCTGCAACAGCAAGGACTAACCCACTTCGATAGCTTCTGTTCGAGATTCTGTGAAACCAGCACCGCTCTAGAAATCAGTCCCACAGGCAAACTGAAATCGAAAACACGCCTCCGTGAATTCGTGAATATGCCAGAACTGATGGCAATGTGGTGTCAAACCACCGATATCCAGACCGCACCTCTAGCCGAAGTCAAAACCCCGAAACCCCATTACCATGCGATTTCCTGCAAGCCGTCACCAGAGCAGATTGCCTATATGGACAAACTCTGCGATCGCGCCGAAGCCGTCGCCAAACGTAAAGTCAAAGCTGAAATTGACAACATGCTTAAAATTACAGGCGATGGAGCTAAAGCTTGTATGCATACCAAATTGGTATCGCGTCAAGCAAGTGAATGGATTAACAACAAGCTCTTAGCCTGTGCATGGAACGTCTGGCAAATCTGGACGATTACCGCGATCGCCAAAGGAACCCAAGCAATCTTCTGCGATCGCAATGCGCCCAAGAAAGATCGATGGAATAGTTACTGCTATATCCGCGACACCCTTGTGATGCTAGGCATACCCGCCGACCAGATCGCCTTTATTCATGATTACGATACCGATACCAAGAAGGCAAGACTATTTGAAGCGATCAACGAAGGCAAAATTAGGATTGTCTTTGGCTCCACATCAAAGTTAGGCACAGGCGTGAATATGCAAAGCAAACTGATTGCCTTGCACCATATCGATTGTCCTTGGCGACCATCGGATCTCGAACAGCGAGAAGGCAGAGGCGTGAGACAGGGTAACGAATGGAGTGATGTCTTTATCTTCCGCTATGTCACCGAAGGCAGAAATAACCAAGCAGGGTTTGACTCATTCCTCTGGCAAGCGATTGAGAACAAGCAACGCATGATTTCACAGGTCATGTCGGGTGATCGGACGCACCGCACCATCGAAGATATTGATGAGATTGTGTTGAATGCCGCCCAAATGAAAGCGATCGCATCGGGCGATCCGCTGATTATGGAACGCGCCACCCTTGAAGCCGAATTGCAAGGACTAGGAATGCAATTGCAAGCCTATAACGACAGGCAATTCAGGGACAAATCCAAGATTCAGTACCTAACTGACATGGTAAATAGTAACTATCCTGCCCAAATTCAGCGCATTCAAGCCGACCTAGCCACAGTTGCTACAGCCAACCTGAAACAATTCATCAGCGATCGCGGCGTGATTCTAGATAAAGCCGTCTTAATCGATCATCACATTACTGAGCAAGTCCAACGACTCAAAGAAAGCTATCGATTGACCCAAGTACAAATCGGACAATTTGCAGGACTGAACGTATTTCTGAGCAGATTTGGCTCAGAGGTGAATGGGTATATTGGTACGAGTATTAATTCTGGCTATGAATTTAATGCAGAATGCCAGCAGCCCTATAGTTCGCTGTTGCATGTAGTGAGAAATGCGATCGCCGCCAAGTTAACCGCCGCCCAAGAGAATCTGGAACGAGACAGACAAGAACTGCCAATACTGCAAAATCGAGTCAGTCAACCCTTTGAGCAAGTGCAGGAATACGAGCAGAAATCAAATCGGTTAGGATTCCTGAAGGAGATGTTTGATGCGATCGCCCATGAATCTCCTGTGGATGAAAGTGAATCAGACAACATTGAAGAGGGCGAAGAACCAGAAGAATCACGAGAAATCTTCTGGGACAGAAACTCTAGTGCGGCTTTACTAGAACCACCATCAATAGCGATCGTGGAAGAATTAAGGCAGAGACAGTTTGAGGATTGGGTGTCAGGTGAAACTGAGAACTGGCTTGAAGAAATCGCGCTGATTGTTAGCGATGTTGCGATTGAAATTCCTGTGAAGGGCGATCGGCTTTTGAAGTTTCTGCGACCGCAAGTATTCAAGACGTTGTCTGAATTTACTTTTTTATAAAGAGAAGCTAAGTAACTTATGATTCCACACAAGAATGTAAATGAACAAAGAGAACAATTGAAACTGTTCTAAAATCGTTGCTTCAAAAAAGAAAGTCTTAGTTCTGATAAAATTTTCTCTTTTCTTTATCATTCCTCAACTAGGAAAGAATAAACAACCTAGCGATCGCGATCATGGCAATTAGGGTCAAGTAGAAAGGATAAATTGCAAAGGATAGGGTTGATTGTAGGGTCGAGGTGAAGACGTTAAATCCTTTTAGGGGTGCGACTGCGAATAAATCTGATGTTGTGGCTGTACCTAAATGCAATCGGCGCACAAAGTCGTTGTAGGATGCTCTGAACGCTCTTTCTTGTCCTAAGTAATAGGCATCGAGAAAGAGGAAAAGAACGACGGGAATTAGCGCTAACCAGCCGTAATTGGGTTTAGCTTTGTCGGCGATCGCTACGAGAATACCTGAGACAAGTGTGATACACCATGTTTTGCAGTTGGCGCTATTGCCTGCCATTCTAGAGACAATGCCTTGCAAAATATTTAGATAGCTCTGCACCGAACTAGAATCAGGATCGACGGTATTGATTACTTGCGATGGTTGATTTGGAATATTCATCTGCCAACTGCCTTTGCTGCGGTTTCTACCCATGTACTGAAATTATTGTACCCGTCATCGGATACCCAGTCATAAGTAGGATAGTAATTAGAGGATGGGACAAGGTTACTTACCGAGTATAAGTATTGATTTTTTTGTTCGACTAGAAAGTAATCAAAAGGGTTACGCCCTTGGAAGTCTCTAAAGCCATTGATACTAGGGATATTGTGAATATAGATGCCTAGCATCCCATTGCCGCGCTCATAGCTTTTTTCGATTTCGTACTGAACCCATTTCCGTTGAGCGGTTTCAGCACCAATCAGAACAACCGTTACCGATGTATTTTCTAAACCTTTGTTAATCATCCGTTTGAGCGCTAAATCTCCATCCCGTTTTACAGTTTCCCAGAGTGAGTGATCCCAATAGCCTGCGGAGGTATAACCAGATTTTGTCAAAAAGTGGTTACGAACTACGTTTACTCGCCAAATGTCACGTTGGTAGTGAAAGCTGAAAAAGACACTTCTTGCCATAGCCAATGTTAAAAATAAAATGTATGGACTATTTTAGCTAATTTTATACATACAGTGTTTTAAATGCTTTTTAGTTGATTTGGACACTATATGTGGATATGTGTCTAAAAATTATAAAAGGTATCAATCATTAGAGCTTCGGTTAGAATACTGAAAAGCTTGTTTTTGAGCATATTTGTACTGGAAATTACCCGATCCTCAACCCCATGCCCCAAAATATCGACCCAATTGCCTCGGATGCGAAATCCCTTGGGACTGCATCCCAACAGAGTGAGTTTCAGATTGACTTGCAGGGCTTAATTAAGCTGCTGGCAAAGCATTTATACGCAGAAGCGGATGTGTTTATTCGGGAAATGCTGCAAAATGGGCATGACTCGGTGAAGCGGCGGCGGGAGTTGCAGGGAGATGGGGCATCACCTGGGGAAATTCGGGTGCGGGTCGATCGCCTTGCGGGGACGATCGCGTTTACGGACAATGGCGCGGGGATGACGGAAACGGAGGTGCGAGAATATCTTTCGACAATTGGGCGCAGTGGAACGGATGCGTTTCGGCAGGATTTGGTGAGCAGGGGTCGGCAGGCGGAGGTGTCGGTGATCGGGCAGTTTGGCATCGGGCTGCTGTCGGCGTTCATTGTGGCGGATCGGGTGGTGGTGGAAACTTTGTCTTGGCAAAGCGGAAATCCTGCTTGGCGGTGGGAAAGTAATGGCGAGAAGACCTACGATTTGCAAAGGGGCGATCGCAAGGATATTGGCTCGACGGTGACGCTCTACATTAATGACAAGTATCGGGATATGTTGTCGTTGGAGGAGTTGCGGCGGGGGATTCGGAAGTATGCGGACTTTCTGCCCTTGGGGATCTATGTCAATGATGATGAGGCTCCTGCAAATGCGGTGAATGCTCCTTGGCATAAGCATTACGACAATCCCAAGGAAGAATTAACGGAGATGTCGATATTTGTGGCGCGGCGCTTTCCAGACAATCCGCTTTCGACTATTCCGATCCATCTCACGAGTCCCTACAGGGTGGATGGGGTGCTGTATGTGTCAGACAATCGCATTCCTGATGTAAATACGACGGGGCTGGTGGATATTTATCAGTCGCGGATGTTTGTGGTGCAGGGCTATCGGGATATGTTGCCGTCTTGGGCGAAGTTTGTGCGGGGGATTATTGATTCGCCTGCTTTGACGCTGACGGCAGCACGGGATGCTGTGCAACAGGACAATGCTCAGAAGGAAATCAAGGCGCAGTTGGGGGATGCGATTATTCAGCATTTGACGCAACTCTCGAAGGAAGATCCGAATAAGTTTCAGCGATTGTGCGATTGGCATCACTACCATTTGAAGGGGATGGCATTGCGGGATGAGACGTTTTTTCAGTCGGTGGCGGATCTGATTCCCTTTGAGACTAATCAAGGTCCGATGAGTTTGCAGCGCTATTTTGAAGAGGCGAAACGGTTGGGGCAGTCAGAAAGCGATCTGCTGTATTTTGACGAGCGGGGCAGTGCGACTCAGTTTTATATGCTCTGTGAGGCGCGGGGTTTGCTGGTGGTGGATGCCAGTCAGGTGTTTGAGGATGATTTCTTGGAGCGCTATGGTAGATTGCGACCAGAGATCAAGCTGAAGCAGTTAAATATTGGTGAGTCGGACTTCATTTTTGAACCGTTGAAAGGGGATGAACAGAAAGAGTTTCGGTCATTGGAACAGGAATTTATGCGAGGAATGCCCGATCGCCGCAGCACTGCCAAAGCTGTGCGGTTTAAGCCCGAATCCATTCCTGCCCTGAGCGTGATGTCGGCGGCGGCAAAAAATCAAGCCAAGCTGAAACAGGCGGGGGATAATATTGCTCTGCCTGAAGAGGTGAGAAAGTTAGTTAAGGATGTGTTGCAAGGTGAGCGATCGGTGCCGATTACTTTGTATCTCAATGTCAGCAATCCTATGATTCAGAAATTGGCAAAAATGCCACCAACGGAAGATACAAGGGATGCGTACATGGCGCTTTACAACAACTCAATCATGTTGATCAACCAAATCCTGACGGCTCAGAATGCAGAGCTTATGTTTAAGAGTTTTACGAGGGTGATCGATCGCATGATTGCCCAGACTGATGAAGTCCAGAAGTTGGAAGGACAAAATTTTAAGCTGAAGACTGAAATACAGGAGCTAAAAAATCAGGCGGCGGCTCAGGGTAGCGAGCAAACCGCTCATGTGAGTTGCTTTTTTGCGATGCCCTTTGATGACAATTATGAAACGATCGAGCAAGCACTAAAGCGAGTGTTGGAAGATAAACCCTACGGTTGGCAGGTGATTTTGGCAAGAGATCTGCATAAGGAAAGACGAATTTTTGAGAATGTCCGCGCCCATATTGCCCAAAGCCATTGCTATATTGCAGAAATTAGCGAACAAAATCCCAATGTCTTTTTAGAAATTGGCAAAATGAGCCACTATGCCGATCGCCCTTTGATCTTGCTCCGCCGTAGGGATGCGAAGGAAGAGGTTCCTGTCGATCTGCGCGACTTTTTGTATTTGGAGTACGAGCGGGTTGGGGATTTAGAGAAATTGGTCGAAGAAATCAGAGAAAAACTCAAAACAACCATGCCAGAACTGCAAACATTGAAGTCTAGTAAAAAAACCTATCTTTCTCGAACCATTCTGGGTTTGAAGGCAGATATTAGCCCCGCCTCTGTGAACAAAATTGCCGATCGCTTCAAGACTGTTGAAGATTTATGTAAAGCTCCATTAGAGGAAACGGCTAACGAAATTGATATTAGCCCCACTTCCGTTAAGGCAGCACAGGACGCAATGAAGGCTTATTTTGGGTTATGAGGTGATGCAAGTGAATAATCTCAAGGTAGGGGTTTCCTTGCTTCGTTTGGAGGTTTTGATCCCCCCTACCCCCCTTGGAAAGGGGGGCTTGGGAAAAATTAGACGATTGAATCCCCCTTTTTAAGGGGGATGCCCGAAGGGCAGGGGGATCTAACCTTTGCTTATCACAGAGAAATCTATATCCAAGGTTAGTTGATAGATGGAAATACCTACACTTTAGGAGGATCGGCAAATGACCATTACTTTAACGGTGCGATCGGATACGGAGCAAGAGCAAAGATTAATCATGCCGGGCAGCTATGACTGGCAGCAGTTTGAAGCGTTGGAGGCATTACTAGCTGAATCTACGGGTTTGCGGATTACTTATCTGGATGGAGAGATCGAACTGATGACGGTGGGCGAACCTCATGAATTGATTAAAAAGTCTCTGGCAACCTTACTAGAACTCTACTTTTTAATTATGGGGATTGAATATATTCCTGTGGGTAATGCCACGCGGCGCAGTGAGGCAAAGGGAGTATCCTTTGAACCAGACGAGTCCTATTATCTGCATGAAAAAAAGGCAAATCCCGATCTGGCGATCGAGGTGATTTTGACCAGTGGCAACTTGCGGAAACTAGAGAAATATCGCCGCTTCCAGATTCCAGAGGTGTGGCTCTGGGAAAACGACCAACTGAAGGTTTATGCCCTTGTGGATGAGGCATATCAAGAAATGGATCGCAGTCAACTGTTGCCAGAACTCGACCTCGCCCTACTGGTGCGCTGCGTCCAGATGCCCTCTCGCCTAGAAGCAATGCGCCTATTTCGGGATGGGGTGCGCCATGAGTGATTGGGATGATGATGATTTTGATATTGACAGCTACCTTGCCAACGAGGAAAAGCGGGAAGAAATTGCCAAACTGCACCAACTGGCTAGGGACTGCAACGACGAACAGCAATACGCCAAAGCCGAAAAATTCTATCAACGCGCTGCCGAACTCGCCGAAGAACTCAACAACCTGTCCCTGATGATCGAAGAGCGATTCGGACTTGCCATCATGCAGACAATGCAGGGCAAGGACAAGGCTGCCTTGGGGACTTTTACATGGCTGATGGAGGTTGCCTACAGCCCCGACCTGAGCCGCGACCTGACGGAAGATGATCTCTGGTGTGTGGCAGGTGGGTTCATGTGCTTTGTGGATGTGGGGCGATATTTGCCCGACATGGCTGCTGCTGATCTGCATCGGGTGATCGATCGCGGACTAGATTGGCTGAGTAGCATTGGCAAACGGGACTGGACAAGTGGCTTGCGATTTCAGCGCGGAATGCTGTGGCAAAGCCAAGGACGCAAGGAAGCCGCCCTCGAAGAACTCGAAGCCGCCCTTGCCCTGTGCCGCCGCTACCCAGATGCTCCGGGTGCTACGGTGAGCAGCCACGTACTAAAGGTCGCCGATCTGCTGCGAGAGATGGGGAAACTAGAGGAGGCGGAGAACTACTACCGCGAAGTGGCGGAGAGCTATGAATTTGATAGCTACGATCAACGGTGGGCATGGAAGGGACTGGCGCAGGTGGCGCTCCAACGGCAAGACTGGACAAATGCCGAGAGCTATGCCCTAAAGTCCCTAGAGTTGGCGCGGGGCATTGAGTCACCTAATCCGATGATGTTAGCCTACAACGTACTGGGGGATGTGTATTGGCAACAAAAGCAGGTGGAGCCAGCCATTTCTGCCAAAATTCAAGCATGGCACTATGCCCGTCAGATGAAGATAGAAGAGGATCTCTACGAGCTATACCGCGACTTTGCCGAGATCCGCATCTATCAGGCAACGCACGACACAACCAATGGCAATTCCCAGCGCTACCTTCCCAAAGCCCAGCAATGGTTAAGCCGCGCCCTCCCCCTAGCGATCTGCCTCGATCGCCAAGTAAACTCCACAGAGTGCCAAACCGAAATCCAAAACCTCCAAGGGGAATACTTAGCCCTGTTGCAAGGTGAATCCACTTAATCCTGCCAAGTCAACACCCCATCGCGCCGCACGAGGATCAGCGATCGCCCTTCCATAAAACGCGCCAACGCCTCCTGCCAAATCCTCAAATCCTCCGTTGCATCGATCGCCGTCAATGATTTCAGCAACAACAAAGCCACCAAAATGTAATCACGCTCATCCCGACAGCCCAAACCCTCACGCCGCAACACATTCAGCAAATCCACCGATAAATCCAATCGATCGCCAACAGCTAGCAGCGCCACACGGCTCTGAATCCCTGCAAACAACCCCAAACCAGCACTCATCATTGCTGTCGCTCCCACCACAAACTCGGACATCGAACTATCCATTTTTGCTAACATCAGCAGCGCCGTTCCATTAACCGCACTCGCAAACGCCTTTTCTGCCAACACAGGAACCGCCACATCCTCCCACAGCCCCAACATCTCCATCACCTCTGGTCTCAACGCTCCAAAGCTCCCCGACAGTTCCATAGCCAACGGCTCATCCCACCGATCCGTCCGCAAAATCATCGGCATAAACACATCCTCCTTCGCCCCCGCAATCATCGACTCAGCAAAGCACCAACCCCGCTCCAAATAACCATCCTGCTCCCGCCGTAACACCAACGTACTCACACGCGGCGACAAAATCATCTCCCCAATCCCCTGCAAAGCCTGTCTAAACTCCCGCTCCTCATCCACCGTTCTCGGATCTTGCGGCAAACAAGAAAAGTCATACCAAAACCCAATCAAATCCAAAATTCCATCCCCCTCAAGCCGCGCCACCTCATCCGCAGCCAAATCAGAGCCACCACACAACGTCCGAAACACCAAATGCGCCGCCTGTAAATTTCCCTGCCGCGCCAACGAAGGCACTCTTGCTAAGCGATCGCGCACTGCCTCTGCACTTACACGCTCATCGGCGATCGTCCCTACGACATCGACCATCCGCCACACCAACCGTTTCAAAGCCTCAAGCTGCTTCCCAGAAGGATCAGGATCATCCTGACTTCCCCAACGATGGGAAATAAACACTAAGTGCCAAAGTCGATCCACAGGAGTCCAAGTCTCAGGCAATAAAGACTGACACCGATCAAATTTTGACAGCCCTAAAAGAGTTCTTGCGCTGATATAGCGACATTGCTGCAACATCATAAAAAATGTAAGTTCGGTTTAAGCAAAAGCCTTTACTCTAAGCTTAGAGACTTTCCCTGAGTGGAATTGAGGGGATGATTTCTACTCCACCGAGCGCCAAACCGAAATCCAAGCCATGCAGTCAGAGTGCGGGGCAGCGATCGAAGAGGCAAAAGGAGAAGAAACTGGATAAATGGGCGATCACGATCGGCAGGGATGGTATCACTGGGCAAAGCTTCACTGGTGAGCTAGTCAAGCTTACAATTCTTGCCCTATTCCCGATATTTGCCCAAGGCTATATCGAGAGATCGCTACTACAACGAGAACTCATCAGCCGTGAACCCTTAGCCAAAGGACCAATCATCATTTGTCTAGATTCCAGTGGGTCAATGGCAGGGCAAGAAGAAATCTGGAGCAAAGCGATCGCCCTTGCCCTATTGAGCATCGCCGTCAGTCAAAAGCGCCATTGCCGCATCCCGCACTTCACCGACATAGTGGAACGCATCGACGACTTTGCAGGGGAAATCCCCGACACCAATCATGTAATTGACTGCATCGAAAAGTTCTACAACGGCGGCAGTACTAGCTTCACCGCCGCACTAAAGGGAGCCTTCGCCTCAATCCAACAGCACGAACAAACCAAAAAAGCCGATGTCATCCTCATCACCGACGGACTAGACACCCCATCAACCCAATTTATTGAACAATGGCAAACCGACAGGAAAAAGTATGAATTTAGTTGCTATGGCATCCTGATTAGCAGTGGCAACCTCAGCACCTATGCCAGCACCATCAGCAACCTATGCGATCGCTATGTGCAGATAACAGACCTCACCAACGACCAAGAAGTATCTGACTGTCTATACAACATCTAAACCCAAAGCCAGAGTAGGTAGCGCCTTGAGCCACCTATTCTGGCTGAGCCTCTAGCGAGGTTCGCAAGGAAAAATCCCAATTACTTCTAATTATTTTGATCCACAAGGAAAATACCTATGACTTACTCATTTCAGCAAGCAACCAAAGAAAACATCAAACTCCGCATGGTACTATACGGACCACCAGGCTGCGGTAAAACCTACACCGCTCTGCAAATCGCGACTATCTTGGGCAAAAAAGTAGGACTAATCGACACCGAATATGGCTCCAGCCGTAAATATGCCAAACTGTTCAACTTTCAAGTACTCGAACTCAGCAAATTCGGACCAAGCCAATACTACAACGCCATTGAAAGCGCCGAAGAATCAGGATTTGATTACCTAGTCATCGACTCCTTATCCCACGCATGGTATGCCGAATTAGATGCAGTCGGAAGCGACGTAAGAAACTGGGCAAAAGTGCGTCCTATCGAACGGCAACTATGGGACAAAATCATCAGTTCCCGTTGTCACATCATCGCCACAATGAGATCCAAGATTGAGTATGACTATGGCATAACCGAGGTTAATGGCAAGCAGAAAATCACCAGTGTCCGCAAGATCGGCACAGCGCCAATTCAAAAAGAAGGCAGTGAATATGAACTAGACATATGTGGCTTACTTGATGACCAGAACACCCTGACCATCTCCAAGAGCCGATGTCCCGAGATCAGCAACGGCATCTTTCCCAAACCAGGGAAGAAATTTGCGGAACTGATTCAAACATGGCTAAGTGACGATACTCCAACCCCTCGACAAGAGTTTATCCCCGTGATCAATGTACCTGTATCCCCTGTTGCCCCGCAACCACAGGTACAAGAACTAGCCACAGTTGCCAGCCGCAATGGTCACACCACTGAACTAGCCAGCACAAATGGACATCTTGCCACCGTTGGAGACACCAAACCAATCGCCAACACTCAACCCAAAACCCAAACTGACAACCCCGCCAAAGCTGCCTTCAAAGCCCTATTAGCCGTCACCCAGCAACCCATTAGCAAAGTGATCGAGACAAGCATTGAACTCTACGGAGCCGATGCAAGTGGCACAAAGCCCAAATTCAACAGTGAAAACATGACCGCCACCCAAATCAAAGATGTCTGTGAAGCCCTAATTCGAGACTGGCTAGGACAGAAAGGATTCAATGCCGAACTAGTCCAAAGCTTGCTTGAAACATCCACCACCACTTATCCCGGACAGTACGCAGAAATCGCCAAAGACATCGCCAACCAAGTGGAGTTCTAGCAACCACTGATATATCAGCTAAAGCTTAATGATTAACGTACAGTTATTGAGCTTTAGCTGATATTGCTCATAGGTTATTTCAGCCAGTAATCTCAGAAACATATGTATCACCATATTTCCACAAGAGATAATGTCAAAATCGGAGATTTGTTTGCCGTATGGCATATCGGCAGCGAACCCGAAACCAGCATTCGCCCAGTTACCAAAATTGGTTGTGGCTCCAGTAAAACAGCCTTTACCCTAGAAGGAATAGCAGGAAATTTCCACTTCGACTACGCACTAGGCAGAATCAGACATGACCTTGAATTACCAATAGAGAGCCATGTTGTATTTGACTCAATGGAACAACTGAAGCTAGAGCAACGCCGTCGCAAATTGGCGTACCACATCAGACAAGCCGCCAAAAAACTCTATGGATTACCCACAATGCCCTACAGCACTCGCCAACTAGAAGCGATCGCCAAAGCAATGGCATTAAAAATCCACCGAACAAAGCAATGATTAGGCTAGACAAGACTTATCTATTGAGTAACCAGATTTTTTGAAGATACGCTATCGCGTAGAAGTCCGTGACCTGATTCCTAAATTGAGGAAAAAAACTCATGTGTAATTCAACAAATCTCGTAGTCCTCTCTGGATATGTCGGCAACGTTTCCGAAGTTCGTCAGACCAAAACCAGTGGCAAAGATGTCCTCGACTTTAGCCTTGCGGTACAGCCCAAGCCTCGCCGTGACAAAGACGGTAATTGGCTTGACCAAGAACCACTCTGGGTCAAAGTCGTGTGCTGGAATGGGACTGCGGAATATGTCTCAGAACGTGCTGAATCTGGTAAATTTGTCGAAGTGACAGGAGTATTGGCACAGCCCGAAGAATACAAGTCCAAGAAAGACAAGAAGCACCATGCGCGGACAGTGGTTCATGCCCAAAGTCTGAACTTCATTGATGTGGTGAGAAAGTCTGCCGAAGACGAAGACTATGAAGAATCAAACGTTTACGACGAAAATTTCTAGGTGATTAGGCAGAGAGAGTATTGATATCAATACTCTCTCTGCTTATTTTTTTGTCGCTACCGCTTGAAACTCACGCCCAGCTAGAAATAGAGACAGTAACCATGATTTACACTCACAAAGGCTACCAATGCGTACTATCAACAAGAACCACCCAACAGGGAACCGCATGGGTGGCACAAGCCAACAAATATGCGATCAGCATCGAACAGAAAGTATTCTTTCAATGGTTTGGGACTAAATTGATTACCAGTTTTGATCAAGAACAAACCAAACAACAGTTTGTGGAGATTGTGGAACTATTCTTGCAAGACCATAAGGATTTGTTCCCCTTGTATCCCAGACCTGAGTTACCCGATGCAAACATTGAAGCAATTCTAGACGAACGAGTATACCTAACGCTCACCTTTAGTGGTCGTCATCAGACCAGCAAATTCCGTGTATTTCCAGAAGATCATCTACGAGTATTTCCTGCCCGCATTCCGATCCCCGTAGGCATCAAGCATCATCCAAGAGCAAGACATAAACCGTTTGCAGCGTAACCAAACATTCGTAACTTCAATCACTTGTAAAGGAAGCAACATTTTCAACTATGAGAATGTTGCTTCCTTTAATTTTTTGCTTTGTAACCGCAATAGCTAGCGCTCTTTCTGATGTAGAAAATTACGGATCTATATTCCCTAAAAAGCCATGACTACACAATCCATTGACCTAGACAAAACAAGACTGAAAGTGTGTATCGAAATCATGCCAGAGACCGAAGCAACCGAGAGGATGGTGATCATTTCCATCTGCCGCGAACAAGGTATGCCTATGATTCAGATCATTAACTTGAGCGAACTCAGCCCCATTCCCTTACCCTTAGCCCAAATCATTCAAGAATACTCCACTAGCGACTTGGCAGTACAGGAACCAACAGCAATCGTTGCAACTGAAACACCAGTCCCCATTGCTATCACCAAAAGATCACTAGGATCTACAACCACCCAAATGGCACTACTATGAACTACCACATCAAAATCGAAGGACAGACTATCCCTGTACCCGCAGCAATTGGCAGCAGTGACGAGCAGATTCGAGAAACGTTTAGCCTCTATTTTGAAGGGATCAAGAACTCGAAAATCGAAAGAACCGTACAAGCCAACGGCGATATCCTTGTGGATGTTTGCAAACTCGCGGGGACAAAGGGTAGCACATGAGCGAGATAGCGATCGCTAGTTTAATCACCGCGCCCGAATCAACCAATCCCCTGCTCGAAATCCTGTGGGAGATTGAGCAGGGGCAGCAAAGCAATCCCTTGATTGACTTAGCAATAGAACAAGAAAATCTGAGCGAAGTAACAGAGCAATCGCAAAAACAGAATCTAGTTATGCAAAGGACATTAGACCAATTAAAACGCGCCAACCCTATCGCCGCGCCCATGGCAATCAGAGGATTCTGAGATGGACAAAACCAAATTCGAGTGGTTAGCTGCCCAATCTGTCGATAAAGCTGTCGAGTACCTCGAAGCAATTCAGCAAAGGAAAACTATGCTGCAACTGTATCAACATTACTATCCCGAATCCTATCAACAATCTCAAGCTAGTATGCAAGTCTCTAGCCTTGAAACCTACAGTGCGAGAGAGCTAGAATTTATCACCTTATTAGACGAACAATTCTTCCCATTGCCCCTATTGTTAGCAGAATCCGAACGTATCTCCTATATACCAGTCGAATCACTAGGCACTTCATGGTATTACGACAACTTTGAGGAATTAAATGCAACCGAGAAATTCCTGATGAGCCTCATTCATGGATTAAACGATGAACCATGGCATGACCTAGAAGAAGAGCTAGGACAAGACTTGCCCCCTGCGGTGAGTTACATCAATTACCAAAAATTAAGCCAAGCTGTCACCAAAATGAAAGGAAAAATCACCCTCTTACCCACAGCGATCGACATGCTCACCCAATCCACAGGGAATATCTGGCTAGACATCTCCTATGAAAATGACATCGTAGATGCCTATTGGACGGTAGAAGTCATAGATACCTTGCGAGAATACTATGCCGAAGCCCAAGAAATTATGCAAAAGTATCGAGACTTCATCGAATGGCTAGAGCAAGATACCGCTAACTGCATCAAAGTAGTCAAGCTCTGGAACCAGTGCAAAGAGACAAATCCTCACACCCTCAACCACTATCTCGCCGCATGAGGAAACAGCAATGCTCACCCTAGACCCACTGCAAGATGCCCTCAAGCCCGATGGCTATCCCTTAATCGAAGCAGAAGCAAAACTGCTATTTCTGAAAGGAGGACATTACTGCTTTCAATACCGACAGGGAGAGCGAGAAACTTACAAATTTCTCTCCCCCGAAACAGTGAGAGCTGCCTTTCAGCATGAACGTATCGACACAGGCTGGATACCCGATGGCGTAAAACGGATGGGAATCTGTCGTCAAGGACAATGGTATGTGCAGTTTATCCCACCTGCAAAACGGACATTTACCTTCATCAATTTGGAGGAATCTGAAAAGCTAGTCCAACTGACTATTCCCATGATGGGAATGGTATTGATGCTCTGTGACGATAGTTGCTACCTTTGGGCTGTCAAGCAAAAGACCTTTGTCGCCGAAGCACCGATATACCATGTGCCATTACCAAACATCTATGGAGATGGCAGGATTTGCATGGGAGTTGAGAATAGCCTCAGTAACTATGCAGAAGGAATTGATCGCCTAGCAAAAGCATGGGAAATGTTTGTAACTGCACCTTTTAATAATCATCTCGCAAACGGCAAATCCCAGAGCCATCCCGAAGACATCCGCGAAAAACTGATCCAATTGCAGAACAGCAACCGCTATCCTCTCAGAGATCTTGTCCCTCATAACAGTTCAGTACAGGTAGCAATCAATATGGTAATCAACCGATGAAATTACTAGCACATATCCAAAAGCATTTAGCAACCACTAATTCATTAGCAACTGTGCCAACAGCAGCGATCGCTCAAAACCATCCCCTAATTCAGCACATCATCGCTACCGATTCAAACCTACCAGCAATCGCCCCAACCTCAATGTACGAGTATGTCTATGGTAGCAACGGTACATTTGTGAGAGCCAAGCGACAAGGTTTGGAGGCGATCGCCCCCGTGTCCTATTACAAAGCCAAGGGACTAAGAGCAATATCAGCAATCGTCATAAATTTTGCTGCGATGGGCAATGAGGGTAACGGATACAACTTTTGAGTCTTCATCAACTAGATACACTATGCGATAGTCACCAATCCGATAACGATAGCGTCCTGCTAAGTTTCCTCTCAAGGCGGTGATATTGGGGTGATTGTATGGAGTTTGTTCAAGAATTAGCAGACACTTGTTAATCTTTTTGACAGTTGCAAGTGAGGTTTTGTTGTAAAAATTTTGGGCTTCAGGAGACAGGCGGACTTCATACATCTCTGCGAATGTCTCTCCAGTTACGATAGCTGCCTGTGGAAACATTAGCTTCTACTTTTTCTAAGGAGTCCATAAATCTAGGAATCCTCAATAGTTCGTCAGTTGCTTCTTGGCTTTCACGTTCTGCCAGATATGCCAAAAAATCTACAGCTACTCTGAGCCTTTCTGGGGATAGGCTGTCGATGTATTCATCAATTTGATGGCGAAGTTCTGCTGTGGTCATAAGCTTGATGGTTATTCAAAATTTATAACTTGCTAATAACGCTATTGTAGGCGATCATCTGGCTAAATCACCCTAAGCTTGGTCGTCTCAGTAGAATGCATAACTAAATAATCGTGCAAAATTTAGATAAAAGTGGGTGATATCAGCATTAGTGCAGATTGCATAATCATGTAGAATGTTCTAGAAAATCTATTGGATGAATCACTAAATATTATGTGTGAATAAATCATGTCTTTTTTTAAGGTGTTTAAAGACAATCTAGAATTAGTCTCTTTTCCTAAATCAGTTGACAAAGAATTTAGAAGACAAAAAATAACCCTACGTGACTCAGAGACTTTTCTAGGACACTTAAAAATAATAATTCCTTATTTTTGTGAACATCCACTAACTATTCTTGAGTCGATAGAGGATTTAAAAGAAAATGGTTTGCAGTCTGTTCTTTTAGCTCTCCATCAAAAAACTCAAAACAATCTTCAGGTATGGAATGGAACAATTGGTGAAGCTATCGCAGCTTCATACATACGGAGTTCTACAGACTATGAAATTCCTGTCTTCAAACTTCGTCTTGCTCCTAACAGAAAAATGGCAATGCACGGAGATGATTTGCTAGGGTTAAAATTCAATGAAGATGAAACTCCGAAAGAGTTATTAGTTGTAGAAGTTAAAAATTATGGTGCTGAGCCAAGGAAAGCTGTTTACAATGCCAGTGATAGTTTACTTAAAGCCCAGCGGGGATCGATTACTCTTTTAGACTTTATTATTAATATGCTGAGGGAATCTGGTCATTATAATAAAGCAAAACAAATTAAAAGATTTAATGATCCCTATAATTATCCGTATAACACTGAATATATGGCTTTTGTTGTAACAGAACAAAGCAAATGGAAAGATGAACATTTTGATGCTGTTATTGATGAAATTAAACCGCCATTGACTATAAATGCCTTTCTAATTCCTAATTGGATAGAGCATCAAAAACAATTAGTGTCAACAGTAAACAAAAAACCAACTAAGATATCGCTTCCTATCGTTGAAATAAACGAACTAGAAGATGTAAAAAAACTACTTGATAACGCTATTTTCAAAAATGAACATAACCAATTAGCTTCAGAAGCTTTAACAGTTGACTTAAAGAATCAACGGAGAAAATTTACTGCTTATAAATATGATTCTATTAAATTAGAAAAAGCTGCTAATTTTCTTGCGAAGACAGGGTATAACCTTTTAGAAGAGTCTTCAGTGGAAGCAGAAAAAATACTCAAAGAGTCTGCCGTTATTCATGAAAGATTGGCAATTTTGAGGCTTGAGGATGGTGAAAATCTTAGTGCTGTAGACAATATCATTACCAGTGCTTTGCTTTACAGTCTAGCTGGTTATAACGCTAATGCTAAAGTTCTAGTTTCAAAAATTCTACGCCATCAGGATATTCAAGATGCCTTGTCGTCTAACATTCCAAGACTTTTGCTTGCTTATTTGTTGAATGGTCAAACTATCCAAATACAAGATACTCTAGCTGAATTCTTTTACGATTTTGCACATGATAAATTGGAAGACCCACAACATATACCTCAAGAAGAAGAATGGATGTACTGGATATCTGAAAAGATTAGTAATGTTGGGGATTATCTTACTGCCAAAGCATTTGCACATTTTATTCAATATTTACGGACAGGGGATGGGTTATATCAGACAGAGATCCTTAAACTTACAGTGGCTGCTGGAAAGCAATATGCAACTGTTGGCGATTATCGTTCTTATGTTCTTCTTACCTCTATAGGTAAGCATTTACAAAGTTTAATCGATAGTTCAACACAAAGACTTGTAAGGCTTTGCTTGAATGATATCCAAAATGAATGGGAACTTTATTTAAGATTCCTATCTACACTTGGTAAGTTTCCTATGATGTCAATGTGGAAATCACAACAGAAAGCTTTACAAGAGGGGTTACTAGAAGACAAATCTCTTATTATTGCTATGCCTACAAGTGCAGGCAAAACCAAAATAGTTGAGATGGCAATTTATCACGCACTTAAGAACAAACCAGATAAAATCTGTGCTTATGTTGTTCCAACAAGGGCTTTAGCTTATGAAATAGAGAACAGTCTATCTATCAGTTTATCTCGTGTCAATCTAGGTGTTTCAATTCTCTATGGTGGTTATGACTTTAGTCAACTAGAAGAAGATATTCTTCAAGATAATCAAGTATTTGTGCTAACTCCTGAAAAACTAGACTTACTCACTCGAAATAGTGAAGAATTTAAAAACAAGCTTGCTCTTATTATCATTGATGAGGTTCATGATTCAGCGTCATCGAGTCCAAGAAGTCTACGGCAGGAATTGATATATTCAAGAATATTGATAATCGCGGAGAAAAATCATGCGAGAGTGATTGGAATTTCAGCAGTTATAAACAATGCTGGTGATTTTGCTCAATGGCTATGTGGAGATGAAAACAATGTCATTAAAATAGACTGGAGACCTACCAAACAAAGATTAGGATACCTCCAATGGATTCAGACAAGAGATCAAAGAGATTCAAGGGCTACGATTCAGTACTTAAATCAAATTGATGATTATCCTTCTGATAATTTTTTTATCCCATTACCTTTTCTAAAATCTCAACGCTGGATGAAAAATCAGAATCGTAAGTTCTATAGAGAAAATGTTGTTGTTGCGGCTCGAATTGCTCAGTACTACACACAGACTGGTTCCACCCTAGTTTTTACAACATCTAAGCCATTAGTTGAATCTATTTCTGAATGTTTGATCGAACTATTAAAGAGACAACCGTTATCATGTTTACCAGAAATGCAGATAATTTCAGGTGAACTTGCTGAATTGCTTGGTTCTGAGCATTTACTTGTCAAATCAGTCAATCATGGGTTTTGCTATCACCATGCTGAACTTCCCAGCATAGTTAGACGACGTATAGAGAATGCTGTACGAAATAATATTATTCCACTAATTATTTCGACAACTACCTTATCTCAGGGGGTAAACCTACCAATTAAGAATGTAATTGTTCACTCATTGTCTATGGATAGCACAATTACTATGTCTCAGTATGCAAATGCTGTTGGTCGTGCGGGTCGTGCAGGTGCTGAAACTGAAGGACACATTATTTTTTGTGATGAGAAAGATTTGATACGAGTTAAGGAAGAACAGACACATGAGATATCAGAGAGCTTTATCATTTCAGGTATCAAGAATTTAGGGCAATCAAGATTACTCTCTCGTGAATCTACTGAAGACTTTCTGTCTCTGTGGAGTAGATCTTCAACTAGTCAGTTCAGAAAGCACGGAGATAATTATGAAAATTGGACAAAACAAATGCAAACAAAAGCAAATAAGAGTCAGTTAGAACTTTCATCTTATTTAGATTCACAACTTTTAGCATGGATTCTAGAATCTTGTATTGATGAAGTTGATGAGGAAAAAATCGAAGTTATCTTTAAAAGATTGTTGTGTAATGTTCAGTCTCTAGATTTACAGAGTATTTTATCCGACTTCAAAAATTCTTTAAAAGTAAGGGCAATCTTACTTAAAGATCGTTTGCCAGATATTCAGCAGCGTAAATTATTTAATATCACTGGACTAGGGATAGATGGTAATCAGTTAATAACACAATATGCTCGAAAACTAGTTGAAAAAATAGAGACTTACACAAATTTAACTGACTTACCCATAATATTTTGGCAAGAGACTTATGATGTATTTAAAAAAATTCCAGAACTAACGGAATCTCTCCATCTTAATAGTATTGATCCTTTAAGAGATTGGCTTCACGGTAAAGGATATAAGGAGCTAGCAGATTTATACTTTGATGGAAAAGCTGAAAATGTTGTCAAAAAATTGGAGAAAGTAACTTATGCTTTTGCTTGGGGATTTAACTCACTAATTAGTCACTTAAGCTTTTACCTAAATGGAGAGAAACTCCCTAGTATTTTTAAAAGTCTTACCGCGTTTATAACTCATGGTGTATCAAGTACCGCAGCAGTCTATGCTATTAGTTTAGGCATTCATGATCGCCAGATTGCTAATGCTTTTAGTATCGCTTATCAAGCAACTCATCCAGAGACAGAATATTCAAATTTCAAGCAATGGCTGTTCGCCTTGAGTTTTGAACAATGGGAAGAAATTTTTGATGCAAAAGAAGATAGAGCTAATAGTATTAAAGAATACTTTGTCAGTGTTCAGCAAAAAAAGCAAAAGCTTGAAAAAGATTCATTAGTTTGGGAATGTTCAATAATCTTAACTAGCGATTCAATGATTAATATATTGACTAATGTAGAGAATCTAATCATTACTAGCTTCAAAAAATGTTTGTGGCTTACGACTTATGACTATCAATACTTTTGGAAATTGGATGGAGAGAATATTGATAAGTTGAGTCAGTTTAATAGACAAATGCAAGATTTGATTGTAAACGATATTGATCTACAGAGAAGAGTAGTTTCAATCTCAGTTTATTGAGTTGAGTTGTTTTTTCTATTCTATTTTGAGGATTTGTTTATGAACAGAGAGAAGAAAAATAAAAAGAAGACACCTAAAGTTATGCCCGATGTATCAGAGTATATCAGGCTATATAAAGAACAAAACTACCCGATTCGAGATATTGCCAAGCACTTTCAGGTAGCAATTTCGACAGTATATAACGCGATGGTGGCGGCAGGGTTTAGTGAATTTAGACCCAAACACTCTCGCCTCAGCCACACAAGGATGTCCAAAGAAGAACAGGCGATCGCGCTGTATCAATCAGGTCTAACAAGGACTGCCGTAGTTCAGAAGCTTAATATTGGAGCCAAGACTCTTAATCAAGTCTTAGAAAAGCACGGCATCCCCATCCGTCGAGGCATTGATTTAGTCACCTCCGCCAATCGCGCTGCCCAGTTCCACAAAGCCTATAATGATTACCAATTGAGCCTCAGAGAAACCGCAGAACTATTTGGAGTATCCCATCCAATTATCCTGCGGGAACTAAAGCGCAATGGCTACCCCATTAGGCAAAGCGTAGACTCTAAAAATCGTCCCACCTTTAAACTAAAACACAAACTGGGAGGCTTTACAGGCTTACCCACACCGAAGCTAACACCTAAACAAAAAGAACGTCGTCAAATCTTGATGCGAATCAGGCAAAGACGCGAGGATAACCAAAAACTTAAGCGGCTCAAAAAATATAACCGTGCTAAGGAATATTGGCAATTGGTCAATGAAGGTGGTTTAGATTTTGATGAAGTGGGTAATCTATTCAACTTATCAGGCAAAACTGTAGAACGAATAGTTGTCCAAGCAGGGATCGATATTTCTGAAATAGACCGCAGAGAAAAAGCTGCTGCTCTCAAAGAGGAACAAGCGATCGCCCAGAAATACTGGGAGCTATATAGTAAACCGATGAGTCTAGAGGAAGTGGGAGCCGTCTTTGGGCTTAGCGATTCTACGATTCGAGCGATGTTAATTAAGCATGGCTATGAAATCAGGAAACGTGGCAGGATTGAGAATAGCGATCGCAATCAGTCTAAGCCAAGACAGCCGAAACCCAAGACCAAGAGGCTATCTGCCCCCATACCTCCTGAAAATATGCAAGCAACAGGGCAAGCCTTAGACCTGCTAATTTCAAACATAAAACCTAAGAAATCTGCATTATGATTAGCTTAAACATTAAATGTTAATCAGTAAAAAACACAATGACCAAATCATTAGTTATCGTGTTTTTTTAATTGCAGAAACTCGCAACTAAAATTAACGCCGATCCTCATACAGTCTCTGGCTTTCAGGCAATACCCAAAGCGCACACAAACCTTTAGTAACATATTTGCCATTGAGAATAATCAATGCGTCTTTGAGGTTCTGCTGATCTTGCAAACAGGTCTTTAAAATGTCACGATTCCAGTCCACAAGATTCCTTGCCAGTTTGCCGTCATCACTGGCTAACCATTCTAAATCCTTGGCATTTTGCGGATTAAGGTTAGCCTGTGGTGATACGACTTTAGCGATCGCCAAGCCCGAAACCAGACCTGCTGCTAAACCTATCATCAACATTCCCGCACAGAAACCAATGAATGGCAAGCTAATTGCCCGCCAATAGCCCTGAGATTCCTGATGCTGCTTGTTTTTGATGATATTAGCGATCGCCTGACTAATTGCTACTTCTTGTTCTTTAACCGCAGTCTCACGCAAAGTCGCCAGAAAGTCACGAAACTTTTGGATACTAATTGGATAAATTTATAGAAGACTTGGTGTAATGGAATTTCACACTAAATCTTCTAAATATTTAATTTCTGAAGTTTAAAACTAACATCCTCTAATTTTTCTGATAATACTCAAGATTTCTCCTCTTCCTAAAAATGCGCCAAAATATGCCAAGAGAATAGAATTATAACTAGATTCAAAATCTTGGGCTTTGGGAATAGTGGTTACATACAAATGTTGACCTCCCAATGGATGGCTATAGTGATATGCGTAATGTCCATCGCTCAGATTGCCAACAAGAACAGAGTCTTTAAATTCTCCTCTGGATAATCCGACAACTCCACAATATTTGCATCTCAAAAGTTCATCACGCAATTGGTTGATATTTTGAATCATAGGTTTGCTTGTAAATGGGTCGTGATCGGTAAACATATGAAAAACGCTTTGATTGGAATAACCTGTATGTCCAGTAACATAATAAGCAAAATGTTCACAGTTACGATGACCTACATGATAATCAATTCCTGTCGTCATTTCTCTAATTCTCTGGCTAATTAGAGATTCACTAGCTCCTGTACGTTGCTCTAAAATGATTTCTTCTAGTTCTCCATTATTACTAATCCATTTATAACTAGAACCTGACTTGACTAATTCTTTTGTAAATACATGACCTTTGCCGCCCATCCAAGATGTTCCATCCCAAGGTCCCCACTCTACAATTTTGCCATTGCCAATATAAATAAAGAAATGGCGAGTATGGGCTACAAGATCAACTGACAATATATCTCCAATTTGAAATGTCATTTCAACAAGACTCCTGTTACTTTTATTTGTGAATGGAACTATATCGTAGGACTAGGACTATGATCTTGCAAAAAATCAACTCCAAAACCGAAGGTATTTTTTTTCATATTCCAATGCTTATTCCAAATTTTCAAGAACTTATCACTAGCATCATTGTCTTCTTCAATCTTCTTATAGTATTTTTCAAAAGCTTTCTCAATATATTTAATGTACTGACTAACATATATAGTCAAAGTCTCCGCTTCATAGATGATTGGATACTCATTGTTTTTCAAAGACAGAATAATATTTGATTTCTCCTCGTAATCTGTTTGTTGCATAAACCCCTGATGAGAAAATCCACATCGAACTCCATAATACAAGAGTTTTATTGATTTTTCGCATAATGGGTGACGTTCAGAAATACAAAATCTACACTGCGTATTGTCTTTAAAATGTTTATTCTCTTTTTTACATATATATTGAAAAATCTTTTCTGCCTGATTGCGAAAGTCTCTTTTTCCTGTTTTGCCATTAGAGTAAATCTCTAGGGCTTCAATAAGAGGTGTTACAAGATGAACTGCGGCTACAGCACAATTATCATCTAATAATTTAATTGCTGGCTCAAAAAACCAGCCCTGCATTCTATCTTGGAATATCAATCTAGCGGCTTTTTTACTTCCAAATTCATAAGAGATTTCTTCTGAATTTATGCGCTTTATTTTGCATTCTCTTAGATTTAGAGTAAAGCTAGGACTGACTTGAATTATATTTTCATTGTGCATTCTATTGTCGTATACTAAATTAATTGGCGTTGCATATATTCATAATGACAGACAGTAAAATGATATTGGATAATAAGGGTTAGAGTTGTTCAATATACCCAAATGCAATGCCCCAACTGTAAAAGTGAAAAAGCCGTAAAAAATGGACATAGATATGGTAAACAGT
>JANRII010000077.1:0-8660 GCA_033765135.1 Pseudanabaenaceae cyanobacterium bins.39 | reverse complement strand
TGTTGGATGATCGGGGCTGGCACGGGGGCACAGCCCCTACGCCAAATTTAAATTATTCAGGTAGGGGCAATCCCTCCGTGGTTGCCCTGCTTTGCTAGCAGCAGGAGATTCATACCCTGAGTTCCACGTAACATCAGTAATTAAGAAATGGCTACGCCATTTCTTAATTTAGTATTACAGCTATGATATTGCTATCGAGGAGTCATACCAATATTAAAACTTACGCAAATGCGAGACTCTTCGCTCATATTTATATCGACACCATGCAGTAGCCAACTAGGAAACAAAATCATTGTGCCTTCTCTGGCTTTGTAGCTAACTTTAGGATAAGTCCAAAGATTGAATTCCGTAACAGGTGGTACGATCATTTGTGAGGCAGGACGCGGATCATTAAAGTAGATACTGCCGCAATTTTCAGGGGTTTTGAGATAATAAACTCCACTCAAAATTGAGTTGGGATGATTATGAACAGAATTTGAAGCAAATTTGCCATTAATAATTGCCCAGCAGGTAGTGATATTGAGCGAAAACTTTTGTAAATCCCATTGTAAAAATTGAGCAACTTCGGCAACATTTGTATAGATTATTTTTGTAAAAACTTGGAAGCGATCGCGCTTATGTAAATCATTTACACTGTGCCATCCAAGGATATTTGACCACTTCTCACCATCTCTATCTTTTTCCTGTTCTGCCCAAATTTCTTCTATCAAAACAGCATTGATTTGCTGATAATTGGCAATTTCAAAATGCCAAACGGGAGTTGGGAACCAGTCATTGCGAGATCCAGCCATAATTTCTGATTGTTAATACTTAAAACCTCCACAGGCTATATTAGTCTAGATTTGGGTAGATCAAAGCTTTCAAACGACAATGAAATTAACCAAGAGAGTTGAGGATTTATGGATCGAGGGTTATTAACAAGCCTCAGCTTCTAGTACATATTTCAGAGTGGATAGCCCCTTTTTGAGTTGACGGGAAATCGTTACCGCACTTACTCCCAACATTTTGGCAACCTCACACTGAGGCATATCTTCCATAAATACAAACTCCACAATCTCACGGGTTCTTTGCTCCAACGCACCCAAAGCCTGCTGTAGGCGTAACTTGTCATCCTGCTGCACATTACTTCTAGGATCAGCAACGAGATCTCCGATAGATGCTGAGTCGCTTTCTTCAGAACGGATTGGTGCATCGAGGCTTAGGGGCGCACGGTTTTGACAGGCAAGTTTTGCCTCTTGCCATTCGATCAGGCTAACCCCAAGTGCATTGGCTACTTCCCGCGATGAAGGTTCCCTTTGCAAAGTATTTCTCAGCTTTTGCATAACTCGTACTGACTGCTGTTGCAGATCTAGCCACCGCCGAGGGATGCGTACCGATGTACTCTTGTCGCGTAAATAATGCTGGATTTCGCCGCGAATGTAGCGCACGGCAAAGGAGCTAAAGGCATAACCACGACCTAACTCAAAGCGATCGACAGCACTAATTAGCCCGATCGCACCTACTTGTAACAGATCGTCATATAGCTCCGAGTGGCGATCTGCCCAAAATCTAACTTCTTTTTTGATTAAGCCAATATTTAGGCGCACAATGCGATCGCGTAGATATGTCGATGGCGATACTTGGTATAGCTTCAACATTTCTAGGGTATTTGTTTTATCCGCCGCCGAAAACTCGCGCACCTTAGCTGATTGTTGGCCTATGCTAGAAATTTCTGATATTTCGGAAATTGAAGTTAAGGTGGTCATAGTTTTGCCCTGATTAACTTGAGCTGGTGATCGCTATATACTCATTAGATTAGTCTCTAAAGCCAAAAGCGTCACCTTGCAAGCTGTTAGGAGTTGAGCCATCCTCAAAAGTCACTTTTCTTCAGAATCACCTAACAGTCTGTTAGGTTTGACATATTTGGGTAGTTTCGCTAATTAATTGATGTTAGGTGGAACTCAGGGTATGAATTTCTCGCTACTAGCAGAGGAGGGCAACCACGGAGGGATTGCCCCTACCTACAATAATTTAAATTTTGGGTAGGGGCTGTGGATGGTGCGTGCCAGCCCCAAATTTCAACTGGAATTCCTTCCATGTAACATCAGTAATTAAGTAAATTAACCTAGCGAATAAACTTGGCATCTAGGGGAGGTCGTTCTTTGGATTTCTTAGGTTTCGCTTTGAACTGTGCCTTAAAGCGATCGCCGTAGGGAACTGTATCAGGATCGTCATCTTCATATTCTGTTTCTGCATAGTCTTCAGGATATTCATCATCCAATTCTTGATTTGTCTCTACTTCCAAATCATCATCCATTTCTTCATCTTCTTCGTCAAAATTATCATCTTCATCGTATAAATCATCATTTAAATCATCATTAATAGATGTTGATTGTTGATAATTAGTTTGATAACTAGTTTGTGCTGTGGAACTATTTCTGTCATCACTGCTGGTATTAGCTTTATCGCTTGAGTTTTGACTATGCTTAGATGCTAACAAGGCTCTGCGAATATAAATATCCTGTCGCCAATCAGCGATTTTATTGATGATTAGTGCTAAGAGACTTCCCGAACCGAAAGCAACTAACATCGCCACACTGAGGGGAATTGGCAAGGTGCTTTGACCTAAAAAGTAGATTTGAATTAGGGGCTGTAGGTTTTGCACAAAGATTGCTGCAAGGAACGTAATCACAATGCCAAGGAATAGTAGCGGCAACCAAGGTATAGATTGTTGTTGCTGACGGGATGATTTGGAGTTTTTTGAAAATCGGTTCATTATGCGTTTCTCCCTTGCCAACGTTGAATCAAATCAGCATCAATATCTAGTTGATCGAGGGCGCGAGCAATTACAAAATCAACTAAATCTTCGATGGTTTGAGGGTTGTGATACCAAGCAGGGATGGCTGGTACAATCCGCGCTCCTGCTTCGGCTAAAGCTGTGAGGTTGCGTAAATGGATCAGACTTAAGGGAGTTTCACGGGGGACAATTACCAAGCGGCGACCTTCTTTCAGATGCACATCGGCGGCGCGTTCTAGGAGATCAGAGCTTAGACCATGAGCAATTTTGGCAACCGTTGCCATGCTACAGGGAATCACCATCATTCCCAATGTCCGAAAGGAACCACTGGCGATCGTGGCTCCCACATCTGCCCACTGATGGCAGGTTAGTTGTCCCCCTTGGCTTTCACTGCGATCGCGCCAAAATTGCTCCTGCGATCGCAAATTACTAGGCATCGCCACATTATTTTCTGATTGCCAAACCATCATGGCAGCCTTAGAAGCCACTAGGTCAACGTTATAGTTATTGTTTAATAAAAACCTAAGCGATCGCACAGCATAGATCATGCCTGAAGCGCCAGATACACCCAATACGATAGCTCGTTGACTTTGCATTCAATCTCTAAAAATATGCTAGTGATAATGTCAGCTTAATGAAAGTGAAAAGTGGCAAAAACCAAGTTAATCAAGCTAATTATAGCAGTTGTGCTTCTAGTAACGGATTCGTAATTCCAATTCACAATACATTTCAGGCACTAAATACTAGCTTAAATTTTATTGCCCTATAATGCTGATAATGCGATCTTCCACTTTCAGCCCCATGCCATCGATAATTGCATCAAAATTTCAAACAACCATCAAAATTAAAGCGATCGCACCAATATCAAAGGACTATAGCAAAGGAGCTAAATCAAAATGACTCAAGCAATCGCTTACAAATCCTTATATGAGTCTGATTTCTTGCTATGGACTCAAGACACCGTAGCTAAACTAAAGGCTAAGGACTTTGACCATTTGGATTTAGAAAACTTAATAGAGGAGATCGAGAGCTTGGGACGTTCTGAAAAGCAAGAGCTAGAGAATAGGTTAGAAACACTGTTAGCTCATCTCTTAAAACGTATCTATGTTGATATGCCTGATTGCTTTAATGGTTGGCAAAATACGATTAGAGAACAGCGTAGAAGGATTTTTCTAAGACTCAAAAATACTCCTAGCCTAAAATCTGTTTGGGACAAGTCCTTTGATGATGCTTATTTTTTGGCACTAGGTTCTGTTAAAGATGAGTATGAGCCACAAGGTTTTAAAATACCTGATACATGGCAATTCGGGCGTGATATCACCACGATCTTAAATGTTGATTTGTGGGAGTAAAAGGGATAATTTATTGGTCATACAGTGTAAAGCGGTATAATTGCCACTAGCGTAACTGGGAGCAAGTCACTATGCTAATTGGCACAGTTTTAAAAAATCGCTACAAAATCGTCAAAGTATTAGGTAGTGGTGGCTTTGGCGATACATACTTGGCAGAAGATACTGACTTGCCAAGCCATCCCCATTGTGTAGTTAAGCAGCTTAAGCCCAAAGATAGCAATCCTAATGTTTTGCCGATCGCTAAGAGCTTATTTAATCGAGAAGCCGAATATCTCTATCGGCTAGGTAATTCTCATCCTCAAATCCCAACTCTATTTGCTCACTTTGAAGAAAATGGAGAATTTTTTTTAGTAGAAGAATTTATTGATGGACATAGCCTTGCCGCAGAAATTATGGTTGGGAAGGTATTGCCAGAAAGTACAGTTGTCGAAATACTACTAGAAATTTTAGAAGTTCTTTCCTTTGTTCATCAAAGTAATATTATCCATCGTGATATCAAATTGGAGAATTTGATTCGGCGCTATAGCGATCGCAAAATTGTACTAATTGATTTTGGAGCAGTCAAAGATATTAGTGTTCTGAGTTCCGATGCTCAAGGGAATACAAATGTCACTGTGAGTATTGGTTCACCAGGTTATATGCCTAGTGAACAGGCAATGGGTAAACCTAAATTGAGTAGTGATGTATATGCAGTGGGGATGATCGGGATTCAAGCTTTAACTGGCATAGCTCCTGATAGCTTGCAAGAAGACCCAGAAACTGGTGAATTAATTTGGCGCGATCGCGTACAGATTAGTACAGAGTTAGCAAATATTTTGCAAACCATGACGCTTTACCATTTCAATCAACGCTATCGGTCAGCCACCGAAGCTCTTGCTGCTCTGCAATCCTTCAATCAAGCCACAGTTATATCTAAACCTTCAGGAGCAAAGGCGGCGATTCCCATAGCCCCCACAACTATTGTCAATGGTGATTTACATAGCAAATCTAATTCAGAAAATAGCCATACAGGAAATACAAATTCCCAAAATGCTGATTTAGATACTTCCCTAAACAGTACACTGGGGAATATGCATGAGAATGGTAATACAATTAATGTAAATAGAATTAGTGGATTTCATAGTGAAGTAAATCGCCATATCAGCCATGATGATGAAACTGCATCTGAATCTACCAAGGTTGTAACTCATTCACCTCAGAGCAACACTCAACCCAACTGGCAAACCCTTGTATCAATGGCGGTGGTGGTAATTATTTCAGTTAGTGCGGCGATCGCTACTTCCATACTTTTACCCAAATTTACCAGCAAACAAGCTAATTCTGATGTTAACGAAAAGAAGGAAGCCCCTGTGACTAGCTCACCTTCAGTCCCCACTCCTGAAAGCACTCCCTCTCCTCCTGAGCGACCAAATCGAGTTTTACCAAGAAAAACTGATGCTAGTTTTGGCGCGATCGCCAGATCGCCGACTACACGCTCTAAAGGCTATGCATGGAATTACGATACTCAAAATGGTGCAGAAGATAGGTCTGTCCAAGAATGTGAAAGTATATCTAAATCTGGTGACTGTGAAGTTCTTGTATCTGCAAATAATGCTTGTATTTCTATTGCTGAAGGAACTAATGGAGCCGCAGGTACGGGTAGAGGACGTAGCCCTGTAATCGCTGAAGGTTTTGCTAGATCGGTATGTCAAAAATATCAAGGTATTGATTGCTCAGTGACTAGAACTTTTTGCTTACCATTTAACAATTGAAGTTAATACCAAAGCCTGTAACATTTTATAGTTAAACAATCCAAATCTCGTTAGCATCATAAAAGCTGCCTCTTTGTTCTAGGGTAAAATCTCCTAACAGTAAACCTAGCCAAATTTCTATGATTGACAAAGGCAAGCTAGATTGCAAATTAGTTAAACGGAAAGGAGAGGAAGTGTTTGTAAGGTAATGTGCGATCGCCTCAATCCAAGCCGAAACGTTTTCAGCGTGAGCAATACTAATAGTTCTTTCAAGTTCCTCTTCAAAACTAAGCAAACTCTCTTGCTCCAAAACTTGAATCAAGACTTCCTTATCAATTTCCTTTACGATGGTATTACCATTGTTTGTTGGTTTAGGAAGCTTTCTCCATAGACTCTGTAAAGGTTCCATAAACTGGTCAAAATCTACAGCCATCGATTGGCGTACATAACAATCAAAAGCGTCATCAGCCATGATCGGTTCGCCATTAGCTGTATGCGAATGTAACTCTTCAAATAAAAAATGAGAGCGATCGCAAAATAATTCCGCAATCTGACATACTGCTTCTCCTGCAATTCGTAATTGCGATCGCGTATCGAGTTCAACTAAAGTCAAATCCAGAAGTTGAAACATCATTGGTAAATTTGCATCTTGGGGAGTTTGTCTCGCTGTCGACAGGATATCCCACAAATTCAATTCAAGTTGTTTAACTTGCATATAGCATTTCTCAATCTGGTGAGGTACATATGTTTTGGTGCAAGCCATCTGAACAAGGGGCTTAAACTCCTTGCCTGTAATTCACTAGCATGGGAATTGCTATAGTTACTCCAGATATTACGAAATACAAGCTTAGAGAGTGTTTGAGAAGTTTTGATCCCCCTAAATCCCCCTTAAAAAGGGGGACTTTTTTAATCTTTCCCCCCTTTCATAAGGGGGGGGTAGGGGGGATCAATCGGTATTTTTAGCGAATGCCTACACTTCTCAAACAGGCTCTTACAGAAGTAACTCCCATGACTAATAGTTTAGAAGTTCTGTTCTGCCATGTCGATGATTTTTGCCAAATATTTGAACCAAATTTGAACCAAAATGGCGACAACTATTGTTGGTTAGTGGATTACAACGATGTTCGCAATGGCGATCGTAACAATCTTTACAGAAATTAATATTGGGATCGACAAAATTGTGTTGAGCAAATGGATGTCCGCCGCTTTGCCAAATGTTCTCAACAACATCAATGGAGGAACCCATGTCGAACAATCCCTCTGGAGGGCAAATGCTCTGGAAATTGGAAAATGGTAATCGAGTTTTGCACCTGCGCCACAAACCCTACGAACAATGGCGACCCTATGAAGAATTTCCTGAATATGCTTTAGAAGATCCTGTCGGTTTTTCTAAGGGAATTACTACCTTTGTTTCTTTGCTCAAGAAGAATTGGGTTGCCATTAAGTCTTAGGATGGAGGGAAGTCTTAATATGACTTCCCTTATCTTTTGATTAGTACGATGAAATCTGGTTATACTCTCCCTGTCTTTGCGATCGCGGCAGCAAAGTCCGCACTGCTCAAGCTTCTAGCTAATTCAGAAAAACACGCTGATATAGGTTCTGAAATATCTCCAGAAATGTCGGTAGAGCTAGATTTGTTAGAGGTAGGCATAGCCCAAATCCCCATTAACCAGTGTGCCATCATTTCCCAAGGTGATCTGGTTGTGCCAAAGTGCGCCCTCGCGATCGCCATTAGTGACCCCGGAGATAACCTTGATCTGACCGCAGGTACGCCCCTCTGGGCATGGGTTAGTTTGGAGGATCATCAAGATACAAATTTGCGATCGCCAGATTCTCAGGTGATCATTTTAGAAAGATTGCGCCTAGAAGGAGGAGAGGGGCTAGGCAAAACTAGGGATGGCTTGCCAGCGATTTATCAATTAACTCAGGATCTGGCGAAGGTGAACCTGCTGCCCCTCATACCACCAAACCAAACTGCCACAGTTCGCTTTATTCTTCCTGAGGGTGAGGCTTTAGCTAAACGTACATCTAATGCCGCTTTTGGGATTTTAGATGGATTGTCCTTGCTCGGTACATCAGCCATCTCTAAACCCCTGTCAGTTGCCGATAAGCTCGAAGAATTTCGTCTTGATCTGCAAGCTAAGGTAGCTAAGGCGAAGGCGATCGCCTTTTATATTGGCGCGAATGGCTATCAGGTGGCGCAAAAGTTAGGATTTACAGAGCATCAATTGGTACAGACCGCCAATTGGGTGGGCGCAATGTTAGTGGAAGCGGCAATTTTAGGAGTAGATCAAATTACGCTTATTGGCTATCATGGCAAACTGCTCAAGCTGGCGGGGGGTATTTTTAATACTTCGAGTCACCTTGCCGATGCTCGCATTGATATTTTGGTGAGAGCATCGGTTCATGTTGGTTTGCCCCTAGCTGTGATTCAAGACATAGAGCGATCGCCAACGGCAGAAGCAGTTCATCAGTTATTAGTTACGCATGGTTACGATCGCGCAGTATTTACATATATTGCTGACCAAATTACGGAACGCGCTATCAAATATGTTCAAAAATATAGCGATCGGCGCATTAATATCCAAACTATTCTGTGCGATCGCCTTGGTAATTTGCTGATCTAACTGATGTTACGTGGAAGGAATTCCTGCTATGTTGGATGATCGGGGCTGGCACGGGGGCACAGCCCCTACGCCAAATTTAAATTATTCAGGTAGGGGCAATCCCTCCGTGGTTGCCCTGCTTTGCTAGCAGCAGGAAATTCATACCCTGAGTTCCACGTAACATCAGATCTAATAC
>JANRII010000069.1:0-13801 GCA_033765135.1 Pseudanabaenaceae cyanobacterium bins.39 | reverse complement strand
ACTGTTTACCATATCTATGTCCATTTTTTACGGCTTTTTCACTTTTACAGTTGGGGCATTGCATTTGGGTATATTGAACAACTCTAACCCTTATTATCCAATATCATTTTACTGTCTGTCATTATGAATATATGCAACGCCCAATTAGGAAGGTCAGAAAATTCTCAGAAACTCTTGACCTCTTTCGTTCAACAAAAAAGAAGTGATTACTGGACTTGGCACGCTTTAGCTAAGGTTGTTGAAGCCTCTGACCCGAAGCTTTCTTTAGCATTATGTGCAAAGGCTTGTTTAACCTGTAAGGACGAAAATTTTGGGGTTAATGTTTTTGAGGATCTAAGCCGTTTGGCACATCAACAGAATGAAATTCAAATCGCGAAATGGTCTGCTAAACAAGCATTCGATATTCGTAATAGAAATGAATGGAAAATCCCTCAATCACTGCGTAATTTGATAAATAGTGATTGGTATGTCCATGAAGAAAGTATCCTTGATGCAAAAGAAGCTTTATCTCACTTAGCTGTTGATGCAGAAGCAATTATTTGGTCACAATATCCAAAATATGACGCTAACTATCTAGACACCTTTCTAACTCCAAAAGGATCAAAAATGGTTAAATTTGCTATCAAGTCTAATGGCGATGCCCAAGAGATTGCTAGTCCTGAACGAGGTATATTAAATAATTTAGCTCTTGCCTTTGGAGATCCAGTAATGGTGACTATTGATGAAAGTGGGGATCGTCCAACGGTTGTTGCCGTTAAAAAACGCGAATCGGGGCAACCATTTGATATTATGTCTCGCTGTTCTGGTCAGTTTAAGCTTAAGCCAGCAGGATTTGGTTTCGTGGGTGATGTTTATGTTCCACATGAATTAGCCTGTCAGCTAGAAGATAATCAAATAGTCAATTTTGTTACTACGAAAAGATTTGATAAAAAGAAAAATAAGTGGAGTTTAAATGCGATCGCTATACTTGAACATTAATAAGATTCCCTTTTTAAATCAAGATTTCGCTAGGATAAGCAGGTAAAGCATTTTGTATTATTGAAATGGCAAAACTCTACTATCGTGGCATGGCAGAGCAGAACGGCAAACCTAAAATAGGTCGAAGTGCAAGACTGTTGGGTATTAGACCTAATCTTGATATAAACATCGAACAAATACCAGTAGGTTGCCTAGATGAACAAAGCTATCTGTTACCAAAAGCACAGCGTAAGTTGCACGGAAATATTGTAGCTGTTGCTATTAGGGACTCTAAGGGAATGTCTGTTTCTTTATCTATCGACAGTTTACCCATGTTTCGTAAACCTTCACAATTTGGCGGCATGGGCAAAGATCCTTTATGGCAAATTGATGACAACATGATCACTGGAGATCTAGAAGCTGTCCAAGATAGCACTACCCACGTTAGCATCATGCCAAGGGTTACAATGGCTTTAGAAAAATATGAAGCAGCATTGGCAAACACTCAAAAATATTGGCAAAGAGTTGATTAGAGAAATACACAAAGTAGGAGGCTAAGACGATGGCATGGATATTTAGTTTGTCAGCAGAATGTGGTGCTGTTGAAAACAACGCCCATAAATTTGCCACGCATTTTGAAAGAACTTCATTTTTACTATCAAATGGTTGCCAATGCCAATGTCACACAGACATATTCCAAGACATAGAAGAAAATTGGTGGTGTCGAGTTTCGCCCAGTAATCTTAGTGAAGTAGGAATAGATAGCCCTGAAAGTGCTTATTTAATGACGGAGTTAGGTATTTTACTTTATCAATCTCTGCGATTTGCCACGAACTTCCGCTATGCGCTTGTGGGTGTTGAAGTCGATGAATTTAGGACTTACAGCGAACTTATTGAAGAATCATCGAAATTATCTATTTCAGGACTAGTTTTAGCAAAAGCAATCCAAAATGATCTTGGAGTATTGTCAATGTTTCAGCCCTTTAGCCCTAACTACGTTTGGCAACCCTATGCAGGGGAAGTCTACAATCCGCTAATGTCATCACCTAATCTAAAAAACAAACTTAATGAACTGTTAGCTGTAAGTTGATCCCGATCCCACTAGTGAAGGCTGCATAACACTGCATTGGAATGGACAGCCATGAGGTATTAGTGCGGTGTTTAAGGTGATCTAGTGCCTCTCAACTGGTATATTGCTCGGCAGCTTTATGGGTAAGGTCAAGGTATAAAATTGACAAGTTTCGCGATGGCTGTCGATCGCTTCAGCGAAGATTGACCCATCATACTGGTCTAGTATCGACTGAATGATCGTCAGACCAGAGCCTTTATTGATTGATACTTCCGCAGGATGAGGAGGAGTTTTGAGCTTTTGAATCAGACTCACAATTTGAGATCGCGAAAATTGAGGATTAACTGCTCCAATTACAATCACCACTGCACCTTGATGGGAAAAAGCAATTCTATTTTGATTGGCATCAGCCATTCGAGCATAAAACACCAATTTACGGAAGTTCGATCCTCGCACTAACCTAGATAATAAATTTTTGATGACATAGCGCAAGTCTGTTTCTACATCGGGACTATTAGCTTGGAGAAAAGCCTGCCCAATATTTACCTCAAAAAATAACTGTGTGCCATTGGGTGATAGCAAATTGGTCGCTTCCAATTTCATTTGATCTAAGAAACTAGCGATCGCTAATTGTCTATAGGAATCCTGTGCGTTTTGGCGTTGTCTAGTTATGCCCTCTGCCGAAATTCCCTCTTGCAAAACCTCTCCGATCGATTGAGCAATTTGCAAACCTTCCACTAACATCACATCCAAATTATGGGATACCTGACTAATAGCGCGTTTGGTCTTTTCATCGGGAGTTACCAACTTAGGTAAGATTGTCTCCTCTAGCTTTTGCTTGGTTATTTTCAAAAAGCTTAATAGCGAGGTCATAGGAACCCTCAATTTTTGAGATACCTCTCTCCTATATTGAATGCTAGTTTCGTAGGTTTGGGCATTTACCTCTGAAACTGCCACGATAATTGTGCCAAGGAGTATGGGTGTATCGCTGACTAGGGATGGCGGCAAATGTACTGAAGCATGTCTTTTCTCACGATCATAGACTTTGATCAGGCTAAACATGTAAGTCTCACTATAGGGAAATTGCACCCTTAGTTTGGCAACTTCTTGCTCCTGCGATCGCATTGAGATTAATAAGTTCATTACCTCTGGTGGCAAGATATCTGAGCTATCTCTACCCATCGCCTCATCTACCGATATCGATAGTATTTCTGCAAAATTGACATTAATTTTTGAGATGACGTTATGGGCATCGACAAACATAAATCCTTCAGAATTTGCAGCTATATATCGCTCCCACATATCACTTACAGGATCATTATGCTGCTGCTGCAAATGTTCAGAGTTAAAGTTTGCCTGTTCTAAGGACTTGAGCTGATCCACCAACTGATTAATAGCGATCGCTAAAGCTCCAAATTCATGCTTATCAGTGGAGACTAACTTACTACGATTACCTTCAAATATTGATGAGACCATATCTGTAATCTCAAACATTATTTTGAATTGATATCGCAGGAATAAGTAGCATACGAGGGTCATCACCACAGCGATCGCTGTGGTTACGATCAAACCATCACGAAACTGTTGATTAATAGCAGTAGAAATTCCACTTAAATCAATCTGATTGGATACAGATAAACTTCGTAAATAGCGGCTATAAATACGAGAAAGTGAAAAGACCAGCACAATTGCCGACAGTTCTGAAATTAAGAAAAAGCCAGCAATTACCTTAAATAGTATGCTTCTATTTGATTTTCTTTCAATGAATCTAATTTGTCTCATATTTATATGCCTAGTACATTTTGCCTGTAATTTAACTGTATCAACCGCCAAATCAAAAACTAGGTATATAGTTAATCACAACACAATTTTAAGTATATGTAAATCGTAAATGAACTGAAGAATATTTGTAATCGCAATTTGACGTATGCATAATCCCTTTTTCTTTTACTTATCTTTAGTTGGGTTTCCCATATTTGGCTATATCCTCAAAATGCTGCTACCCAAAGCGATCGCATTTTACAGCCATAAATTTATAACTTGGATCGCTATTCCCATCCTTGTCTTAACATCAGTCGATTATCAAGAACTCTATACCAATTTTTGGTTAGCTCCGTTAATTGCCATAATCGCAGTATTAGTAAGCGCAGCAATTTCATTAATCGCCATAGATTTAGATAAAATCGATGAAAAGATTAGATTACTATTGCGTAGTCACAAATTCTCCAATATTTCAGGTGTTAATTTAGGCATTAATCACCATCAAGGAACTTCTACTTCTCATAGTCATACCCACAGTCATAAAAAGCTAGTACATACCCTATGGACTGAAAATATGCAGGATAGTTTTCTGGCATCTAGTCTAATAGGAAATACAAACTATATAGCCTTTGCAATTATTAGCTTAATCGTCATATCTAGTAATACGAAAGACTCTCTTACTTATCCTATTTTATTTGATATTTCTAGCTATATACTTGGTATATTTATTTTCATATTATTTGTTCAAACCAGAGAGAATCAAAAACGAACTCAAGGACAAAATATTACACAAGAGTTAACTAAAGCTTTCAATAAAACAAAGCTACATCTATTAAACAATCAAGTATTTGTTAATATCATTGTCTGCTTTTTAATAGGTACTGTTATTAGTTTTGGAGTTAGTTTTAATGGAAACAATCAAGGCTTTTTTCAAGAAAAACTTCAAGGACTTGTTAACATTACTATAACAATTAAGACTCTAATAGTTTATCTTTATCTTATAGGTTTGGGAACCCAATTCAGTACTAATAAATATAAATTTGCTTTCAAAAGTATATTTATGTTTTTAATTAGTAAAGCTTTGATCGTACCGATTATGATTGGAGCTTTACTCATCATGATGGAAATCAACCCTCTACTGATGCTTCCCTTGCTAATCCAAGTAGCTATGCCGCCCAAATTGCTTGATCCACAATTAAGCAAAGACTATAAACTTTTACCTGAGTTTATCAATAGTGTTAGCTCTGTTGGAGCAATAACGGTGATGTTTGTAGTACCTATATGGGTTAGTTTATATTACCTCTAATCTAGAATAGTCTGCTGATACCAAATCAAGAAATGGCTACGCCATTTCTTAATTAAAACAACCTTACTAGGTTTAATTTTTAAATTGGTATGAATCTGGGTTTTAAATCAGGTCAAAGCGCTGTAGCAGAAGCGCACCTTGAAAAGGTACATTTCCACAAAGAATAACAAATTGGCAAAATTAATGATTATTGTCGATTACGGAAGATTGGGATATTGACGGAAGTTAGGTTTGCGCTTTTCTAGAAAAGCCTGTTTCCCTTCCTGTGCCTCTTGGGTCATGTAAAACAGTAAAGTGGCATTTCCTGCTAACTCTTGAATACCTGCCTGTCCGTCACATTCAGCATTAAAAGCTGCCTTGAGACAACGAATGGCTAAGGGACTTTTATCAAGAATTTCTTGCGCCCAAGCAATGCCCTCAGATTCAAGTTGATCGATTGGTACAACCTTATTCACTAAGCCCATCTCTAGAGCTTCTTGAGCATTATATTGGCGACAAAGATACCAAATCTCACGGGCTTTTTTTTGTCCAACTAGTCGGGCTAGGTAGGAGGCTCCAAAACCACCATCAAAGCTCCCCACCATTGGCCCTGTCTGTCCAAAGATGGCATTGTCAGCCGCGATCGTCAAATCACAAACAACGTGTAAAACATGTCCTCCCCCGATCGCATAGCCAGCGACCAAAGCAATTACAGGCTGAGGCATCGTCCGAATTAGACGCTGTAAATCTAAAACATTGAGCCTTGGCACTCCCGAATCAGAGATATAGCCACCATCGCCGCGTACCTTCTGATCGCCACCTGCACAGAAGGCATACTTTCCATCTTCGGCAGGCCCTGCCCCTGTGAGTAATACCACACCGATCGCTGTATCCTCACGGGCATCAGCAAAGGCGGCAATCATTTCGGTGACTGTTTTAGGACGGAAGGCATTACGCACATGGGGGCGATTAATCGTAATTTTTGCCATCCCATCGGCTTTGTGGTAAAGAATATCTTCAAATTCGGCGGCGATCTGCCAATCTGTCATGGTTGTTTAGTGGTCTATTTCTGTAAGCATTGAGGCTAATTATATAGGGTTCTGAAAAACCTTATATAATTAGGGTTGCATAAATTTTTTGAGTAATAGCAATTCATGGCAACACCCCACAGGACAAAACAGATCAGCCTGCGTTTACCTTTGCCTCTGTTGAGTTTGGTGAAATCTGAGGCGGACGCAAATCAGCAGGCGATCGCCGATTGGATTTTGACGGCGATTAGTCGGGAGTTGGAGCCACAAACGAGTACAGATTTGGTCACTGAGCCACAGCTTTCCCCTAGCTTGATGGAGCAGTTAGAAGGGTTTGTGAGTAATTATATTAATCAAAATATTCATCAAAGCCTCCATGAGTATTTACAGCAAAATATAGGTCAGTATTTAGGTCAGCCCAATCAACAAAGCGGTGATCAAAATATCCGCAATGCCCTTGAGCCGATGCAGCAAGAAATTGGTGAGTTGAGGACAAGGTTGGGGGAGTGCAGAGCCTGATTGAACAGTATCAGTTGAATCAGGCGCAACCAAATCAAGAGGGAGCAACGCGATCGCCAAGTCAGCAGCATCCGCAAGGAGTATGGACGACATCGGGGATGAAGCCTTTGCTCAATTCTTTAGTGGGTTTTGCTTTTGAAAGGGGCGATCGCCTGTTGATCAATGGGGCAGAGGTAACTTTTAAGGGATGGGTGGATCAGTCGCAAACAGCGATCGAGGTACAGGCGTTAGATGATGACAGTATTCAGAAAATTCGCGCTCAGGAAATTTTGAGCCTGTCGCGATCGCCATTAGCGCAAAGCCAACAAAATTCTAAGCAAGACTCTCAGGATGGGCCTCAGCCAGACAATGCTCCGAGTGATCATGCCAATCCTACGGAAAACAATCCAAAGGCGGAACCGCAGAGTGAGCCAAATGACCATGAGGTTAAGCAGGATCTCCAAAAAGATGAGCCAGAAACACCTGAGCAAGTAGAAAATGATGTTCCTGAAGCCCCTGCTTACAATGCTTGGGAGGTCTGGACATATTTGGAGCGTCAGAGGCTCAAAACTTTGAAATTAATTAATACCTTTGAGGCGGAATGGGAAGCAAATCGATTTGTGCGTGAGGCAGAACGCAATACGCCTCCTAACTTGCGTATTCATTACGAAATTCGTCCGATTGTGCTGGACGAGACTGCTACTACCATCCACACATCTGCATCGGGAGATGCGGCAGTGGAGCCTCCAGAATTTATCGATGTAGAAATAATTAGTTAAGGTGAATTCGAGAGTATTGCGCGAATCTCAACAGCCAATCTTTAGGTTGATCAGCTTTTGCGGTAAGATGCCTAGAGCTATTAAAACATCACTATAAAAATACAAAAAATACAAAGCTATGGGTGAAATTGTAAACGCAATGATCTTGTCAATGGTACTGATCCCTGTCGGTATCGCCTTTGGATATTTCCTATTGAAGTTGCAAGGCGAAGAGGGCGAAGAAGCCTAGAACTGGATTCTTTAATCCAGAAGATGCGTGGTGGCGCTTGGCGCTGCCACTGAATATTTAAGTATTTCTATTTCATATTGATGATTTTATGACCAGTTTTGTTGTTTCTGTTCCTGCCACTACAGGTAATCTTGGCCCTGGGTTTGATTGCTTGGGGGCGGCTTTGTCTTTGTATAACAGCTTCACGATCGCCGATGATGTCGACCAGTTGACGATTACGGCATCGGGTGAGGGTGCGGCTCAGGTGGAACGCAACGAAAGTAACTTGGTCTATCAAGCGATCGCGAAGGTATATCAACATATTGATCGCCCCATACCACCGATCGCGATTCATACAGATACAGCAATCCCTCTGTCACGCGGTTTGGGCAGTTCCGCAACGGCGATCGTCGGTGGCATTGTCGGCGCAAACTTAATCGCAGGCTCTCCCCTCGAAAAATCAGAATTACTCAACTTAGCGATCGCTATGGAAGGGCATCCCGATAACGTGGCTCCTGCGATGTTAGGGGGCTGTCAGCTTATGGCTTCCAATCAGGCAGGGGGATGGGAGTTTTGTGATTTGCAGTGGCACGATCAAATTGCGATCGCTGTAGCAATTCCTGATTTTGAATTATCGACTGCCAAGGCAAGGCAAGTATTGCCTAAACAGGTATCTATGCAGGATGCTATTTTTAATGCTTCTCACCTAGCCTTACTGAGTCATGGCATCCAAACTGGTCGAGCAGATTGGCTCACCGCAGGTTTACAGGATCGGCTCCATCAGCCCTATCGTCAGGAACTAATTAAAGGGATGGCGGCAGTACAGGCATCGGCGATCGCGGCGGGAGCCTATGGCATGGTGATCAGTGGTGCAGGACCTACTCTGCTTTCTCTTGCACCCCAAGCTTGTATTGAGTCGGTGGCTGCGGCAATGCAGCAAGCATGGCAACAATATGAAGTGAATGCGGTAATCAAGTGTTTAGCGATCGCCAATGACGGTACGACTTTTACTGGGATTTAGCGGTTAGCTTTTAGCAGTTAGCGGTTAGCGATTAGCTTTTAGTGATTTTAGAAATTAGAAATTAGAAATTCATCTTTCCCCACATCTATGAACTACGCATCTCTCCATCAACCATTGCGGATCGGTATTGTCGGATCGGGGTTTGTGGCAAAGCTGCGGGCGGAACTTTTGGCACAGGATCAGCGTGTCCAAACCATCGCGATCGCGGGTAACTTAGCCAAGACATCGGCGATCGCTCAAGAATTGCAGATCCCCCAAGTGTATCAATATTGGTCAGAACTGGTGATGCGCTCTGACATTGATCTGGTGGTGGTTTGTAATGTCAATCGCGAACATAGTGCTGTAGTCCGCCAAGCATTGCGATCGGGTAAGCATGTCATTGTGGAATATCCTCTTTCCTTTAACTATCAAGAGGCACAGGAGCTAATTAATCTCGCTCAACAGCAAAATCTCATGCTTCATGTGGAACATATTGAGCTACTCGGTGGAGTGCATCAAGCTGTTTTAGCAAATCTGCCCAAAATTGGTGTTCCCTTTTATGCTCGCTATGTCACCAAAAGCCCTCAACGTCCTGCCCCCGATAAATGGACTTATCAGCCCGAATTATTTGGCTTCCCTTTGACAGCAGCAGTATCGCGCCTAAATCGGATCATTGTCCTGTTTGGTAAGGTGAAGTCTGTTTCCTGCCAACTGCGTTATGACGGTGAGCAATCCCATCGCTTTCGGTCTTGTATTTGTAACGCACAATTGCAATTTGAGAATGGCGTATTAGCCGATGTGAGCTATGCCAAGGGAGAAAATTTTTGGCAACCTGAACGGATCATGGAGTTGCAGGGTAATGCTGGGGCAATTTTGTTTCATGGCGATCAAGGGAAGTTAATCACCGCCGAGGGAGAAATGGAATTAGATGCGGGTACAACTAGGGGACTATTCAAAAAAGATACCGAAGCCGTTTTAGAGCATTTATTTGGCGATCGCCCCCTGTATAACAGTCATGAGATGGTTCTCCATTCCATCGCTGTTGCCAATGCTGCCGAACGTTCTGCCGCCACCAATCAAACCGTAATCCTCTAGAAAAACGCTATGATTAGGTTTGGTTAAATTGCATAATTTTGAAAACACCTTCCATGACCTCAGCAACTGAACTTAGTACCACCATTGACAATGCGGCGGCTCAACTCCAAGGCAGCACACCCCAAGAAATTCTCACTTGGGCGCTAAACCACTATCAAAAAATTGCCCTTGCCTCTAGCTTTGGGGCAGAGGATGTCGTGCTGATCGATATGATGGCAAAGATTCGCCCCGATGCCCATATATTTACCCTTGACACTGGACGTTTGCATGAAGAAACCTATGCCGTCATTGCCAAGGTGCAACAAAAATATCCTCAGTTAAATCTGCAAATTATGTTTCCTCAGGCTGATGCAGTGCAGGAAATGGTGAGCAGCAAAGGTGTCAACCTATTTTATGACTCTGTGGAAAATCGCAAGCAATGTTGCTTTGTGCGGAAGGTGGAACCCTTGGGCAGGGCAACTGCGGGATTGGATGCTTGGATTACTGGTTTACGGCGCGATCAAACTGCTAATCGTTCTACAATGCAGCCAGTGGAGTTAGATGCCGATCGCCAAATTGCCAAAATTAACCCTTTAATTGATTGGTCTTACGATCAGGTTTGGGAATATATCAAAGCCAATGACGTTCCTTATAATGTTTTACATGATCGCGACTTTCCCAGCATCGGTTGTGCGCCATGTACTAGGGCGATCGCTAAGGGCGAAGACCTACGCGCAGGACGTTGGTGGTGGGAAATGAGTAATCAAGAATGTGGTTTGCACGTTACCAATGATGGACGCTTAGTTAGAGCTAAAGATGCAGTATCGTAATTGGTATTTTCGGGGTTGGCGATCGCACTATGGATTTCGGAGATCGGGTAATGGCGATCGCAACTTGCCGCCGATCCTCCTCATTCATGGATTTGGCGCTGCCCTCGATCAATGGCGAGACAATATACCAACCCTTGCTCAAGATCGCACTGTCTATGCGATCGACCTGTTGGGTTTTGGAGCTTCCGAAAAACCACCAACCCACTATTCAATTTATCTTTGGGTGGAACAGGTGATGGAGTTTTGGCGCAAATTTATCGGTGTACCGATGGTAATTATTGGTAATTCCATTGGGGCATTAGTGGCGGCGATCGCGGCGAGCCAATACCCAGAGATTGCGGCGGGAGTAGTGACGATCAGTTTGCCTGATATTGACGCATTTCAAGCGATTGTTCCCAAAGCGTTACAGCCCATTGAGCGCACCACCAAAGCGATCGTGTCGGCTCTTTTGGTCAAACCGATCTTTTATTTTGTGCGTCAGCCTTGGGTAGTTCGGTCTGTATTGCGGGGCATAGTTTATAGCAATCGTCACCGTGTCGATGCCCAGTTGGTAGATATTATCGCTAAACCTGCTCGCGATCGCCAAGCCGCCGAAGCATTTCTCAGACTAAACCGTAGCCTCAATCTTCCCAATTATTCCCCCAATCTAGTGGAAGCATTACGCAATCTCCAAGCCCCATTGCTAATTTTGTGGGGAAAAAGCGATCGCCTCATTCCTCCTTCAGAAGGTAAGCGTCTTGTCCAATATGCCGCCAATGCTACCCTAGTCTATATAGATGGCTTAGGGCATTGCGCCCATGACGATGATCCACCAAGGGTTAATCAAGAGATCCTTGACTGGGTTTCGAGTTTAGCCTAATTTCAATCCCTTGATTTATCCAGTGCGGTGATGCCCATGAAACTTTTCAAAACTATGGTGATTACTCTCTTAGCGATCGCCAGCCTGATGATCGCTTTACCGCATACGCTCCCAGCCCATGCCGAGATGCTCTCCTTTAGCCATGCCCAACTCAAAGGACGCGATTTTACCAACCGTGACCTTGCAGGTTCTGGATTTGCCAATGCCAATATGGAAGGTGCAAATTTTGCCAATGCTGATTTGCGTGGATCGGTACTCAGTGCTTCCATTTTGCGGAATGCGAATTTGCAAGGTGTGAACCTAACTGGAGCTTTGCTCGATCAGACGGATTTTGCGAAGGCAAATTTAAGCGATGCGTTGATGATGGAAACCTTGCTACTACGCAGCACCTTTGATTATGTGAATATCGATGGTGCAGACTTTACCGATGCAATTTTGGACGGAGCGCAGCGTAAATGGTTATGCAGCAAAGCTAAGGGTGTTAACTCCCGCACAGGTGTCAGCACAAGGGATTCATTAGAATGTAAGTAATTTTGCTAATTCTTATCTATGGACTTTGCCTATAGATTTTGCCTATGCAGACTCAAAAAAATATTATAGAAACACATCAAATTGAATTTCGCGATCGCCTTGCGATTATTGCCACCATGCACCACAAGGAAAAGGCGATCGCCCCCATTCTAGAAGCAAACTTGGGACTAAATTCACTGGTTCCCAAGGATTTTGATAGCGATTTGTTCGGCACATTTACCCGTGATATTGATCGTCCTGCTGGTCAAATTGAAACAGCCAAACTTAAGGCGATGCGAGGTTTAGAGCTATGGGAATCAGCAGAGATCGCAATCGCCAGTGAAGGCAGCTTTTTTCCGCATCCTCTCTTAGGTCTGCCCTACAATCGCGAAATTGTTCTGTTACATGACAAGCGCCATAATTTCACTGTATATGGAGAACATCTGTCAGCAGAAACTAATTTTCGCCATCGGCAAATTTCCAGCTATGACCAAGCCTATGAATTTGCTGTGCAAATTGGGTTCCCTGACCATGCGATCGTATTAATGCCTGATGCCCAAACCACTGCCAAACAATCGATTTATAAGGGTATTAATAGCATTGAGATGTTAAGAAGTGCTGTGGATGAATTGTTAGCGCGATCGCCCAATCACCAAATTCATATCGAAACTGATATGCGTGCATTGCATAACCCTACAAGGATGCAGAACATCACCAAAGCCACATCTGATCTAGTGCGTAAGCTTCAGCAACGATGCCCTCAATGTAACTTTGTAAATTTTGATGTGACAGACAAGATCGGAGGGTTGCCCTGTGAATTATGTGGTCTACCCACACCTTCTATTCGCGCCCATCGATATAGTTGCGAGCGTTGTCAATTTCAACAAGAGATTCCATTCCCTAACCATACCCAAACCGCCGACCCAATGTACTGCAATTACTGCAATCCTTAACCGTAAATCAATTAGAATCGCTTGATTGTTGATAGATTTGTGAGTGTGGCGATCGCCTATGCATTTTGGGCTTTTCAGATCATACCTGAAGTCAATCTCACAACTGGATTATTTGATTAAGGCGATCGCAAACTTGAGTAAATAATTCACTGTTCAGTTTTCCCAGAGGATGGGGTTTTGCTCCGCGTAATCGCCAGTCAAAGGATTTAGGCTGATGGCAGAGAACATAACTAGTTTTACTGGCTTTACGTCCTGCAACTTTTCCGATGGAGATTGCAAAGGGGTTGTCGGCATTGTATGCGGCTGTTGTCATCGGTAAGCCAATTACGATCGCTGTTTTGTCGGCGTTGCATATATTCATAATGATCAAGGAAAAATGGGAAAGAATTTTTGATTTTTACGCTTGAGGTAGAAAAGCAGTAACCGAATTGAAATCTGCAACATTTCCTTAGACTTTGAGTAGCATAGAGTCTTGCGATGTAATCTAGCCAGATAATGCCTCAATCTAGTGCGATCGCCGATCTTGTAGGGTGCGTTAATGGAATGTAACGCACCTTTTTTTGGATGAAGCCGCTTGGCAGTATCTTTCAGTAAGTTACAATGACAAATAAGGTAGCGATTCAGGAGTAATAATAACTATGGCAGTCCGTCAACCCCGCTATAGTAAAGAAGAGTTCGCTCAACGTGGCGATCTAATTTATCAAACGCAAATACGCCCACAGGTCGAATTGAGTAATCAGGGTAAAATTGTAGCAATTGACCTTGAAACTGGAGATTTTGAGGTTGATGCTCGTGAAATAACTGCTTGCAATAAGCTCGAAGCTCGTCACCCAGACGCTCAAATCTGGATTGTTCGAGTCGGTTCTCGCCACGTTCGTCGATTTGGTGGACGCACAAAGAGAATTCTATGATCACGGGAATCGTTAACACAGACTTTGAGGCGATTATCTCGCTTTCAATATGTGATTCTGATGGTAAGATTTACACGCA
>JANRII010000054.1:0-70541 GCA_033765135.1 Pseudanabaenaceae cyanobacterium bins.39 | reverse complement strand
CGCCATTTTAGGCTCGATCTGGATGCTTGCCTATGTGTTGCTATTGGTAATTCCCCTCGGTGTTTGTTCCTCAATCTACCTAGAGGAATATGCACCTAAAAACTGGTTTACAGAACTCATTGAGCTAAATATCTACAATCTTGCAGGGATTCCTTCAATTATTTATGGCTTACTAGGACTAGGGCTATTTGTACGCGGTCTTTATAGCGGGCGATCAGTAATTGTTACGGGGATTTTGACAATTACGCTCCTGATTTTACCTCCAGTAATTGTGATCTCCCGTGAAGCGATTCGCGCTGTACCCCAGTCGGTACGTCAAGCCTCCTACGGAGTGGGAGCAACCAAGTGGCAAACGATCAAACACCATGTACTGCCCGCCGCCCTGCCAGGCATTCTCACCGCCGTAATTATTTCTAGCTCCAGAGGCATCGGTGAGACGGCTCCGATTGTGGTTTTGGGAGCAGGTACAGTTTTGTTTGACCCTAAGGCATCACCAATTAACTTTGGAGCCTTGTTTAGTGGTAGATTTGGAGATGTATTCACTGATACATTATGGTCAAACGACAACTTCTTTTCTGTACTGCCTTATCAAATTTATGAATGGGTGGGTGATCCTAAGCCAGAGTTTCAAACCTTAGCTTCTGCTGGGATTGTGGTGCTTTTGGTATTAGTGTTAGGCATGAACTTAATTGCTATTTTCTTACGCAACAAGGTGAGTTAACTCTAACTATCTGGGCTGAGACTATATCTAACTATATCTATTTTATGTAAGGGTAAATAATTACAATTGGTCATTGACAATGAATACAAGCAATAGTCAAGCTGGTGAAAAGCAATTTGTGCTAGTAGCCGAAAATGTAAATGTCTTTTATAGCTCTAATACACCTGCGGTTGCGGGTGTATCGTTAGGAATCTTAAAAAATCAGATTACAGCCTTTATTGGGCCATCGGGCTGTGGCAAAAGTACAATTTTGCGATGCTTCAATCGTCTGAATGATTTGATTGAAGGCGCAAGAGTTAAGGGTTCTATTACTTTTAATGGTATCGATCTATACGATCCTAAAGTGGATGCAGTGGCGGTACGTCGTCATATTGGGATGGTATTTCAGCGTCCGAACCCTTTTCCAAAGTCTATTTATGAAAATATTGCCTTTGGTCCCCGCATTAATGGGTTTAAGGGTTCTAAGGCAGATATGGATGATCTAGTGGAGAAGTCCCTGCGCTCTGCTGCGATTTGGGATGAAGTTAAGGATAAATTAAAGGAGAGTGGTCTGGCTCTTTCGGGTGGTCAGCAACAGCGTCTATGTATTGCAAGGGCGATCGCTGTTGAGCCACAGGTAATTTTGATGGATGAGCCTTGCTCTGCCCTTGACCCTATCTCAACCCTGAGAATTGAGGAACTGATGCAAGAGTTAAAGCAAAATTATACTCTTATTATCGTCACGCATAACATGCAGCAGGCTTCTCGCACGGCAGACATGACAGCTTTTTTCAATACCGAACTCAATGACTCTGGCAAGCGCACTGGTAAATTAGTGGAAATTGATCGTACTTCTGTGATCTTTAGTAGTCCCAAACAAACTGCCACAGAAGAATATATCAGTGGTCGTTTTGGCTAAATAGCCCCAATCTATCCAAAATCTAAAAATGGATACATCATTTTTAGGGTTTAATTTTTAATTTCCAGTGGATTCCTAGAGGTGTAGTCACACTTCTGGGAATTGCTGTAATTTACTCTGCCGATGGTAATATCACGGTAAATTTCGTACCAATATTTACTTCGCTTTCAACTGCGATTTTTCCCCTATGGGTCTCGATCGCCTGTTTAGCAATATATAGCCCCATGCCTAAGCCCTTCACATGACCAACATTCTCTGCCCGCAGAAAGGGTAAAAATAAATTTTCTAAATATTCTTTGGGGATGCCAATTCCATGATCGCTGATTGTCAGTGTCAAATAACTTGGTGTACAGGTCAAATCAACATTCACAGTTCCGCCATCATAGGAATACTTGATCGCATTAGAAACTAAATTCATGAGGATATGCCACAGCAGCTTTTTGTCTATTTTTAATTTATGGCATTGACCATGGCTATTAAATTGAAGACGACATTTGTGCTTAACGTCGTCTTCCTGAAAACTGTCTACTAACTGCTGACAATAGGTAATGGCATCAATTTCTTCTGGATGAAAGGGAAATTTGCCTGACTCAGAGCAGGAAATAAACTTGATTTCTTCTAGAAGCCAGTTAATATCTTTGATGGCTGATTGGATAGACGCAAGATTCTTGGCTCGGTTTTCTCTTGTTAATTGTTCCTCAAAGGTCTGCAATTTCCAAATTAGCAATCTAATCACAGACATGGGAGTAGAAAACTCATGGGTTGCCATAGCTAAAATGCGTGATTTAAGCTGATGCAACTCCTTTTCCTTTGCTAAAGCTTCTTGCAGTATCTTACCTTCACGATATTTTCTAAGCGCTAGATTAATCGATACATTGATCTCTGCATAGCGTAACGGTTTAGTTAGATATCCATAGGGTGAAGTAGCGATCGCTTGCTCTTGAGTATCTGGATCACTAAATGCTGTTAGATAGATGATTGGTATTTCTCGCAATTTTTGAATCTCTTGAGCCACAGCGATACCACTTTCCGCATCGCGCAACTTAATATCCATTAAAATAACGTCGGGAAGTTGATGATGGACAGATGCGATCGCCGCAGTACCATTATCAACAATCTCCACAACTTGGTACCCCATATCAGATAAAACATCAGACAAGGCATTAGCTGTGACCAGCTCATCTTCCACAATTAAAACATTTGCAATCGGCTCCTGTAAAACCTTCATAGTCAGACCGCCATTAATTTATGAGTAAGTCTCCAATCAGCTAATAATTTTCATCTCTAGTCACTTCACTTTTAACAAAACAATGCTGTTATCACAATTTAGTCATAGTATCATAGCGGATTTATGAATAATTATTGCTATAGATATAGATTATAGGCAAAACATTACGAAATTACCCAAATCATTTAGCTATGATTCTTCAGAAAAATAACTATTGCTATAAAACTTAGCACAAAACTAAAAATTAAGTAACACTCAGATGGAGCTTACTGATTACCTTTATTAATCACAGTAATATCATCTATTGATTAATACTTATATTTATCATTCATTTATCATTTTTGGCGAATTTTTGACGATAATTTTTTTAGCCTTGATTTGTTCTTACAACAGTTAGCGATCAACCCCACCACCAAAAAGGGTCGCAGGGCGAAGCCCCGCAATGGGTTTTATATTTTTATCTGTATGCCAATAGACTTTGACATGCCTTACTGGTTATAATAAGAGATCCTTGCTTCTGCATTTACCAACTAGAGAAGCCAAATATTGACCGAAAGGAAATAACTATAATGACTGTCAAGCGCACATACGAAACCATGTATATATTGCGTCCTGATCTACCTGATCAAGATGCTGATGCCGCGATCGCTAAATACCAAGATTTTTTAGTCCAGCAGGGGTCTGAAGATATTACTATTCAACATCGCGGTAGACGGAGACTCGCCTACGATATCAAAGGTCATCGCGAAGGTATTTACATTCAGCTAAATTACACTGCCGTTCCTTCTACTATCGAAAGCCTCGAAAAGACCATGCGCCTTGGCGATGATGTGATCCGTTACATGACGGTTAAGTTAGAGCCTGAAGCAATTGTTACAGATGCAGAAGATATTCCTGATGCTGAGTTGCCCGCAGAAGTCGAAGAAGTTGCCGCCGAATAAGCCACAATAAAACATAAAAAAGCCTCGCTATGCGAGGCTTTTTTTATGTTTTATGCACTACAGAGTTTCTTGATTATCATTACGAGGTCTAACTCTCGAAGGAGTAGTATCTGGCTCAGGTAAAGGGGTGTACTGATTACCAGTAAAATCACGACTTACGCGCAAACGTTGGCTTGTGATCGTAATTCCTGATTCACGCACCAAAACTACAGAAATACGGCGATCGCCTGTCTTGAAAGGAGCTTGACCAATTTTGAAAATGCCGCCAGCTCGCAAAGGACGCAGATTAATCGTATTTTCATTGAGAAAAGTTTTAACATCCACTGGCTCCTCGATCGCCGCACCCAGTAACAAGCTAGTCCCCAATGGCTCAGTTACGATTGCATCTAACACATATTGCCTACCAACACCAATTAATTCAGGCATTTTCAACATTACGGGAGGAGGAGCTTCTCCAGAACTAAGGGATGATTGCTCCGATAAAATCTTTTGAGATAGGATTTGCAGATTACCATTGATCGATTTATAGGTCTGCATTGACACCATGCGGCTATCCAGATCAAATCCGTCTTCCGCCTTATCACCACGAATAACTGTAGTAGTTTCCGCAGTGATGACATCACCCTGCTTCTCCCATTTAGAAATTTCAGTGCGATAGCTGATATTTTTATAACGTTTCCACAACTCTTTGAGGGATTGCTTGTAAATCTCGCGCGTGAAACCGTCCGAATGACTAAAATTAGGAGCATAAAACTTCATCACCGCTTCAACATCTTGTTTACTAGCAGCTTTATCCAAAGAAGAGATAATATTGCTTAACTCAGCAGGAGCAGGATTGGATAGTTGAGCGGCAAGGGTAGGAGAGGCACTCATTGCCAGAGCAAAGGAGGCAATTAACAGATGAATTTTTTTGAACATTCAGAACCCTAACCAAAAAACTTTTAGCAGTTTTTTTATTATAGTGTCTCATTTACCCAAAATTAGTGTAAAATCTGCCTCGATTCTTTTAGTCAAAATTCAATCTAGCTAGGCGGCAAGTTATCCAATGCTTCAAAAATTAGTATTTAGACTTAAATTTTTAAGACTGAGTATCTTTAGCTTGATATTCGGATTAGCAGGCAGTTTAGTGATTCCGCATCCCAGTGCCGAAGCTAATCGCCTAGAAACCTTTGTCTATGACATCAACAATAGCAAGATTGAGTTTTCATTAAAAGAGGATATTGAGCCAAGGGGAGTGGTAATTGAAAATCCCACCAGAATTGTGATCGATCTACCTGGCATCGTCTATCAGGGGCCAACGGTAAGGCGGAGGATCGGCAGTGGAGTGCAAGCAGTACGAGTTGGACAGGTTGATACCAACACAACTCGGATGGTGGTGGAGTTATCGCCTGAAGTTAACCTCAAACCACAGGACTTGCGCCTCAAGTCGTCTCAGCCTGGTAAATGGTCAATGCAGTTGCCCAAAAATATAGCGGCTATTGATCTTAATAGTACTTTTCGGTTTAACCTGCCTGTAAATGGGGCAATTAGTTCGGGATTTGGTTGGCGCATCCATCCCATCACAGGTGAAAAGCGTTTACATAAGGGAGTCGATTTTGCGGCTCCGACAGGTACGCCGATCTTTGCGGCGGCAGATGGAATAGTGACTGATGCTGGCTGGACTGAAGATGGCTATGGCAATATTGTGGAACTCAAGCATGAAGATGGTTCCGTAACGCTGTATGCCCATACTAATAAAGTTTATGTATCAAAAGGACAAGTGGTTAAACAGGGGCAAGCGATCGCTGAAGTTGGTTCCACAGGTCGTAGTACAGGCCCTCACTTGCATTTTGAATTACAGCCCGATGGTCATACCCCTGTCGATCCGATGGATTACTTACAACTAAGACAAGTCACCTTAGATTTAGCTTCTAGCAACTTTAAAGACTGATATTAATTGTTAGCAGGTCAAAAAATAAGCCATAATCAGACTATAAGTAAGCGATAGAAATAGCTATATAAAACTGTGGCACACACCTTTTTAGTGCAACCTGGCAAGTGGTCTCTTGAAGGCAATTGGGTCGATCGCGATTCTATGCCTACTCCTGTCAAGGGCAAAACCTTAGTCGGTTGGTCTAAGGATAATTTTTGGTTCACGATGGTTACTAAGCTAACTTTTCCCAATAGCGATCGCGATGAAACCACAATGGCCTATAAGGGCAGGATTGATCCAGATGAGCGACGTTTTACCTTTGTCCTTGATCATAGTGAGCTAGGTAAAATTGAAGGCGAAGGCATTATTGGCCCTGATTCTATAGTTCAACGCTACTGGGTCTTAGGTGATAAAAAAATGCGTACTGGATTTCAAACAATGTATAGACGGGACAATAATACCTATAGTGTATCTGGAAGTATTATTGCGGGGCAAAATATAGAGAGCATGATGGAAGCAGTACTAAGCCGCCATGCTGACTAAAATCATTAATAAACTAAAAAAGAAAAAGATCATTCTGCCTACTATGCGGGCGGAATAACCTTTTGCTTTTTTAATACACCTACTTAGTACAAATTAGCGAGAGCTAACTTGTTTGACCTCATTGGACAGAATATCAATTGCTCGTGCAAACTGAGGATCAGAAGTTGTTCCCACTAAATCGCGATTTTTATTGAGACGCTCTAGATCTTCCTTGGTCAACTCGACTACGTTATCAGGCATAATTCCTGTTTTGTTAATGTCGCGACCGTTAGGGGTAAAGTACTTCGCGATCGTTACCGCCATGCCTGAACCGTCACTCAGAGAATGCACAGACTGCACCAAACCTTTGCCAAAAGTCTTAGTACCAACAATAACGGCACGCTTATTATCCTGCAAAGCCCCTGACAAAATCTCACTCGCACTAGCTGAACCACCATCGACCAGCACGACTAAGGGTTTATCGGTGAGAGATTGACGATTTGCGGTTAACCTTTCGCTTTCTCCTTTACGATCAATCGTGGAAACAATGGGCGCATTATCAATCCACATTCTCGCAATCTCAGCACTTGAGTAGAGAAGACCACCAGGATTAGAACGCAGGTCAAGGACAAAGCCTACGGCTCCCTTACTTACATGATCCTTAATGGTTTTTCGCATATCACTAGCGGCATTAGCGTTAAATTGACGCAAGCTGATATATCCCACTTTGCCTGCCTTGGTATCACGCAGTTCTGCCTTAACAGGATGAATCTCGATCTTGGCACGTTCTAGCTCGATGGTAAAGTTGCGATCGCCCCGTTTGATCCCCAATTTGACCTTAGTTCCCGATGGCCCTCGGATCAGAGAAACAGCCTGATTAATATCCATGCCTTCAGTGGTTTTGTCAGCGATGGAAGTAATAATATCCTTAGTTAAGATGCCAGCACGGGATGCGGGAGAATCTTCGATAGGTGCAACTACGGTTAACTGCTTGGTTTCCTCATCCATGCCTAGCTGAATCCCCACCCCAGTTAGTTCCCCTGAAGTATCAATCTGCATACTCTTAAATTGCTCAGGATCCATAAACCTAGTATAGGGATCATCTAAAAGCTTGAGCATTTCGCGCACAGAGCGATAGGCTTCGGCTTTGGAAGAATAGTCACGATTCTCTACATACTGTCTTCTAACTTGTCGCCAATCTACCTTGTTAAAGGACCCATCTACATATTCTCGGTTAATAAGCTGCCATGCTTCATCAACTATTTCCTTGGGGCTATCCCGAAATGCGGCGATGCTAGGGTTTGCCAGTTGAAAACCAACGACTGCTAAAGCCGCAGCCATTGCTGCTGTTGTACCAAGTACAATTCCGCCTTTTGCCATGTCAAATTCCTGAGAGATGAGGTGTTTTGATACAAGATCTTAGTAATGACACTCTAACACATGAGCATTTGGGAATGGGAAAAATTAACAATAAATGGGCAAAAGTAGCCCTTTACGGTTAAGTAATAATACTTAGCCACATTTGAAGTACTCCTCAAGATGGCAACTAATCGATCGCCGCGATCGCATAATTTTGTAAAAATTCAGTTGTCGCATCGGCACTAAGGGGTCTCGCGAACAAATAACCTTGACCATAAACCCTGCCGATGGAATCAGGAAATAATTCCCTCAATTTATCTACCTGCTCAATGGTCTCCACGCCTTCTATAACCACTTCCTTCCCAAGGCTAAATGCTAAGGAGGCGATCGCCCTGACAATAATCCATTCTGCATTGTGAATGAAAGAGCGATCAATCTTGAGAATATCGATAGGAAAGTCGGTCAATCTTCTCAGTGAGGAATAGCCTGTGCCAAAATCATCAATACAAAATTGAATATTCAAGGCTTTAAGCTGATCAAGAATCTGCAAAGTGCGATCGCGATCGCCCATCACAGTACTTTCCGTAATTTCTAACTTTAAAGAACGCGGATTGATTTGATAACTGCTTAAAATTGCTCGAACATAACTCACCAAATTAAAATCTGTAAGTTGTCTAGTCGACACATTTACATTCATAGTCAAATGCGCCAAAGAAGGAAAAGACTTATGCCAAAGATGCAATTGACGGCAAGCACTATCAATGACCCATTTCCCCACAGGATAAATTAAATCTGTTGCTTCCACCAACTCAATAAATTCTCCAGGAGCAAGTAATCCTTTTTCAGGGTGCTGCCATCGAATTAAAGCTTCTAAACCAATCACCGTATCGTCTCTCAAATTAAAAATTGGCTGATAGAAAACCTGAAATTCTTGATTCTCAAAACCCTGCTTGATCCGACTATACAGTTCCCAATCCACCCCAACTAAGTTTGATAATTCCTTTTGCAATCGAATATTTTGAGACTCCAATATTTTAGTTTGTGCCAACAATTGAGCCTGCAAAGAACTTACCCTTAAATGGGTTTCTACCCTAGCCAATACTTCAACTACATGGAAAGGCTTATTAATAAAATCAATTCCCCCAATGGCAAAGGCTTCTACCTTTTCTTCAATATTATCGGTGGCACTGATAAAGACAATCGGAATTAATTGAGTATTAGGATTATTTTTTAAATGAAGACATACTTCATAGCCATTCATGTCTGGCATTTTGATATCTAATAAAATTAAGCTCAATTCATGACTATTAGCTAGAGCTAAACCTTCACGTCCATTAGTTGCCTCTAAAACCTTGTATCCTTGATTCGTAAGTATTGCTGACAATAATTTTAAATTGTATAAAGTATCCTCAACAACGAGAATCGTGACATTATTCTTATTCATGAACAATTTTAGAGGTAAAAGTTAATAATTGAAGGAACAACTAATTCTCGGCTAGAAAAATGATAGTCATATTGGGTGGCCAATATTTCTCTACTCCCACACAAAACAAAAAAAGGTATACTGTAGACTGCACATGTCCGCTAAGATGAGAGTCCTATGGAGTCCGATCAACTGCCAGTAGCAGAAAATTTTGAAGAAACTATTTCAGAAAGTATAGATCCCTCTGCTACCAATTTAATCCCTCAAACTCATGATCACCCCCCAGAAGATCAACACGAAGAGAACAATGCAGATCAAGATGTAGATCAAAGTATAGAGGCAGTTGAATCTATAGCTAATTCAGGTATTATCGAAAGCTTGGATAATGCAGGCAGTTCTGATATTAGCATTGAAGCTAACGCATTGCCGCTAGATGAAGAGGTTAGTCACCAAGAACCGATCGCCAAGACTAGTCCAGAAAGCGAAGTGCAAACCAGCATTGACCAACTTAAACAGGAGGAGCAGCAACTCAAGGATGAGTTAGCAATGCTCAAAACTACGAAGGCGAAGGTATTGCAAGACCAATTAGATGATCTACAAGCAGGTATAATTCGGTTATCGCAAGCGGATATTGCTAGGTTGGAATATCAAAAGCAGGAATTGCAATCAGCGATCGCTGTACTAGAAAAGCGTAAGGAGCGTCTAGAGAAAGAGATGACCAGCACCTATGCAGGTAATTCTCAAGATATTGCGATTCGAGTACAGGGCTTTAAGGATTATTTGGTGGGTAGCTTACAAGATCTTGTTGCCAGTGCCGAAAAGCTAAACTTAATTGCCCCCGCATCTTCCAAGCCTGAGGTGGTTGAAGTGGAGAAGACCAAACCCAAAGAAGCGGAGCCGATCCAACTATCTGCCCAAACCTTTGCAGAGTATCGTCAGAGAGTTGAGCAGTTACTAGAGCGCTATCGTACCTTACCCGATTACTATGGTCCCGCATGGAAGCTGCGTCGTACCTTTGAGCAAGTCCATGCCGATCGCGTTAGTAAGTGGTTTTTTGAGCAGTCGGGACGTGGAGCAATTAGAACTATGGGGACAAGATTGCAAAATATCTTGGTCACATCTGCCGCCATATCCATCCTCAAAGCTATTTATGGTGAAAAGCTGCGTATCCTCGTATTAGCGACATCTCCTGAGCGCTTAGGTGAGTGGAGAAGAGGTTTCCAAGATTGTCTAGGGCTGACGCGGGAGCAGTTTGGTTCCGAGAAAGGAATTGCCCTCTTTGAAGATCCTGAACCTCTGGCAACTAAAGGCGATCGCCTTGTCAAGGAAGAACTGATGCCCCTTGTCGTTATAGATGAGTCTGAAGAATTTATTGCCGTAGATTTATTACGATTCCCTTTGCTCATTGCCTTTGGTGGTATCCCCGAAGCACGGCCAGCAGCCACGTCTAGCTACATGAACAATAATACTAGTAATAGCAATTACGGTAATCGTGATAGTCGAGATATCTATCGTGATTCAAGCCGTGACTCTGACCGTAATCTTGGTCGCGATTCAAGCCGTGATTACCCAAGGGAACCTGCTAGAGATAACCGCAGTTATAACCGTGACTATAGCGATCGCAATCGTAATTATAGCGATCGGGGCTATGGCGGACGCAATGCTGATTCCGATTGGGACTTTTAGTCCAAAGATTAAAAAAGGGGCAAAGCCCCTTTTTTAATCTTTATTTAGGTTTAGCTGGTGTTGCTGGTGTTGCTGGAATAGTCTTAGGAACCGCCGATTGCTGACTATTTTGCAGGATATATTCAAAGGAAGAGCGTGAAGGCACAAACTGAAACCTCTCCACATCAGGATTGGGCTTATTGTCCTTAGTTACCATAGAATCTAACACTTGAAATAGAGAAGTCACTTGAATCTTCGTGGATTTAGCAACATCAGGTTGCTCCTTACCTGCGCGCTCTAACAAGCTTTGCAGGTCAGATTGATCTAAAAAGAACGGAATCACCTGCTCCTTCTTACCATTTTGGTCAATGCTCATGGTGAGTAAACCTTGATTGTTGGCCTGACCACCGATCGCAAAGAAAACAGGAACATTAGGAATTTTATCGGCGGCAACCCCTTGAGTCGCTAAGATCGTCCTTGCTGAATCTACACTTGCCTTAGCAGGGATAAATTGAAAAACAATCTTTGCATCCTTATTGTCCTTAATTACCTTGTAGGCATCGTTCATCGATCGCACGATGATCTGAGCCTTTTTGCCAACCTCAGGGCTACTCTTTTTGACCTCCTCTAGCATCATCTGTGCTTCTTTGGGGCTGAGAAAAAAGAATAAAATTTGCTTACTGTCTTCAGGTTTCGCATTGGGTGCAGTTGGCATTGCACCTAGCAGTGGAGACCCCTTATCATCGGTGATTGTAAAAACAGGAATACTGCCCAATCTTTCTAGCACCTGTGATTCTGTTAGAGCCTCGGCTTTAGGATTATATAAAGGACTAACAGCGATCGCCCCCGCGATCGTCGTTGTGGCTGTTAGTTTGATTAAAGACTTAAATACAGACATATTTCTCCTAGCTCAGATATGCTTATGGTTTTTAGGTAATGGTAATGAAATGTTTAGGGGTTCCCCAGAGCTTTCTGCCGCAGACAGCCACAACAAGCGCCCAAAATGCCAGACTAAATGCCTCCCATTACTTTGCATTCGTGTTGACAAGCACTTTGATTGCAAATTTAACAACAGATTAGTCGAAAAGACAACCTTATTTTTCACTATCTATCACTGATTTAGATATACTCTGAAACCTCAAACTAGAGGGATTATTTCTGGCAATTAGCAGCAATCATGCCCATCTCGAAATTTTAAGACTGAAATAATATAATTATAGTTCCAACGGTAAGCTGAGTTTGTATATGCCTCAAGAAGACAATTTCCTTAGCTTTGACGAAATCTTTGAAGAACTAAATTATCGACAGGCAAAACGAACTCTGCGCGACATTGTGGCAAATCTTGATCTGTCGGAGAGGGAGCGTCGTGGTCTGGAGGAGCCTTTGGCCGATCTTCAGCAAATGCTGGATAAACTAGAACGGCAAGTGCTGCAAATTGCGGCATTTGGCATGGTGGGGCGTGGCAAGTCTTCCGTACTAAATGCTTTGATGGGCAACCAAGTCTTTGAAACTGGCCCTTTGCATGGTGTAACCACTGAGAAACAGGCGGCGGAGTGGCAAATTTCGGCGGAAGCGATGCAGACCAATGGCGATCAATCGATTTTGCGGGCTTCTTTTCAGGGCAAAGGGGAAGCAAGGATTGAGCTAATTGATACGCCTGGTATTGATGAGGTGGATGGCGAAGGTAGGGCGGAACTGGCAAAGCGCATTGCCCAGCAAGCGGATCTGATCCTCTTTATCGTGGCAGGGGATATGACTAAAGTGGAGTATGAAGCCCTGTCGGAGTTGAGAGGAGCTAGTAAGCCAATTTTATTAGTATTTAATAAAATCGATCAATATCCACCCAAGGATCGGCTAGAGATCTATGCCAAGATTCGAGATGAACGGGTGCGGGAGTTGCTGACCGAAGATGAGATTGTGATGACGGCGGCTTCTCCCTTGGTGGCAAAGGCGGTCAAGCAACCCGATGGCTCCTTTGAGGCGGAGTTGGTGTTGGGTAAACCACAGGTGGAGGATCTGAAGCTGAAGATTTTAGAGGTGCTAGATCGGGAGGGTAAATCGTTAATTGCTTTAAATACGATGATGTTTGCGGATCTGGTGCAGGAACGGGTGGTACAGCGCAAGATGTTTGTGCGCGATCGCCAAGCCAATCGCATTATTTGGAATTGTGTGATTACACAGGCTGTCGCGATCGCCGTTAATCCTATCACCGTGATTGATGTGATCAGTACAGCAATTATCGATGTATCCATGATTATGGCGCTTTCCAAATTATTTGGTATTAGCATGAGCAATCGTGGCGCAGTATCCCTAATGCAAAAAATTGCCCTCGCTATGGGCGGACTCAGTGCCAGCGAATTTCTAGCAAATTTTGGGTTAAGTTCCCTTAAGGGATTGTTGGGAGTGACGGCTCCTGTGACGGGCGGAGCTACCCTTGGTGGTTATGTGTCTGTGGCCTTGGCACAGGCGGGAGTGGCAGGTTTTTCCACCTATGCCCTTGGTCTAGTTACTAAAGAATATTTGGCGAATGGTGCATCTTGGGGAGCCGATGCGCCCAAAGCAGTGGTTAAGAGAATTTTAGATACTATTGATGAGGATTCTATTTTGGCAAGGATCAAGGATGAATTACGCGCCAAAATAGATTTGCGGCGTTTGCGGAGATCATAGGAGACCGTACATATGCAAGACAGTATGCATAGTCCAAGACAGGGCAAAGTATTTATTGTGGGGGCTGGCATTGGGGGCGTTGATTACTTAACTGTTCGCGCTGCCCATTTGCTGTCTCAGGCAGAGGTCATTATTTATGATGATTTAATCGATCGCGATCTACTCGATCTTGTGCCGAAGGCTGCCACAAAAATCATGGCAGGAAAACGGGGTGGTCAGAAAAGCATTCAGCAGTCAGAAATTAATCAAATGCTGGTGCAGTACTGCCTAGCAGAAAAACAGGTCATCCGTCTCAAGAGTGGTGATCCTTGGATTTTTGGACGCTCTTTACCTGAGATTATGGCTTTGCAGTCGGCAGGCTGTGCGTGGGAGGTGGTTTTGGGAATTTCTAGCGCGATCGCTGCCCCCATGCTCGCAGGGATTCCCATCACAGAAGTATCAACTAGTCCCTGTTTTGCGGTCATGACTGGCCATGATCTTGATCAGTTACCTTGGCAGGCGATCGCGCCAATGCCCACCCTGATCATCTTGATGGGAACCCATAACCTCGCGGCACTGATGGGCAGGTTAGAAGAAAGCAAGCCTCCAGAGACCCCTGTGGCGATCGTGCGTTGGTGTGGACGCACTAACCAAGAAATCTGGACAGGTACAATTGCCAATATTCTCAAGCAAGTCCCTGACGTTTCCCTGTCGCCATCAGTAATTATCATTGGCGAGGTTGTAAAGTTTCGTGATCATTTGGGAGAAAATGCTCGAATTGATCACAGCCCAAACCATACAATTCATCAAAGAAAATCTGAATATGAATCTAAATACGCGAATAATTTAGATCGGCAGTTGATACAACAAGGACGATTAAAATTGCAAGGTAAACGAATTTTAGTAACTAGGGCTTCAGGTCAGGCTAGTCAATTCACAGAATTGCTTTCCCAACAAGGTGCAGAAGTTATCGAAATGCCTACTTTGGCAATCTTGCCCCCCACCAGTTGGGCGATGCTGGATCAGGCGATCGCAATTCTGCATACCTATGATTGGTTAATCTTGACTTCTGCTAACGCAGTGGAGCATTTTTTTCAGCGCTTACACAATACTAGCCAAGACAGTCGAGCTTTGTTTCGTCTGAAGGTGGCGGTCGTGGGACGTAAGACGGCGGAGGTGCTACGAAACTATGGGATTATTCCTGATCTTGTGCCAATGGACTTTGTGGCCGATGCGTTAGGAGATGCTTTTTTGAATGAAGATCAGGTCAATAAATCTTTATCAGGTAAAAAAATGCTATTTCCCCGTGTGCAGTCGGGGGGACGCGAAGTATTGGTGGAGCAGTTGCAAAAGCATGGGGCGATCGTGGATGAAGTGCCAGCCTATGAGTCAGGCTGTCCTGATGCTATCGATCCTATGGCGTTGCGAGCTATTCAGGAACGCAAACTAGATGCGATCGCCTTTGCTAGTTCCAAAACTGTGAAACATTTCTGTAAGCTCCTAGATGGTGTGACCACTAGGGCAGATTGGTATCCTTGGTTAGATGGCGTGGTAATTGCTTCCATCGGGCCGCAAACTAGCAAAACCTGTCATGAGCTATTGGGAAGGGTAGATTGCGAAGCAGCAGAATATACTCTAGATGGCTTGGCGCAGGCAATTACAAATGTTTTTGCCTAGTTTTGAAGATTAAAAGGGTGCGGGAGTAGAAGCGGCTGCTCACATTTCTTAAATAAGCAACTTAAATTTTAGAATATTGTCAGGATATCATTTATGGATTTAGTGTTTTCCTGATTATCAATTCAAAAAATACGCTATATATGGATTTTTTGTAATTATTCTTAGAAAATATTATAATATCAAGTATAAAAAGCTTTAATTAACTCAAATTACCACTGCCTTCCTATTTTTAGACAATTTCTGTTTTCCTTACTTTTGTATTAAAAAATTAATTCATAAATCTTTGTACAACTTACAAAATAAAGGTGTAATAGCTATGGCTACCGCACAAGACGTTGCTGCATACATACTAGAGAAACTGGGTTCAATTCCAGCAATGAAGCTGCAAAAGCTTGCCTATTACTCTCAAGCTTGGTCATTAGTTTGGGATGATGAGCCTTTGTTTAGCGATCGCATAGAAGCTTGGGCAAATGGCCCAGTTATTCCTGCTTTATATAATGAACACCGACTTCAGTTTAAAGTAAATTCCATCACATCAGGTGATCCTAGTGCCTTGACTGAGACACAAAAAGAAACGATTGATAAAGTTTTAGGTTTCTATGGTGATAAGTCTTCTCAGTGGCTAAGTGACTTGACCCATAAGGAAGATCCTTGGCTAAATGCCAGAAGGGGTCTAGCAATTGGACAACGGGGTAATGAAGAAATTACCCAAGCTTCTATGGCGGAGTATTACGGTAGTCTCTAGGCATGGGTAAAGGTAAAAATAAACAACCAAAATTTAAAGAAGTTGTTTCTACTAACAAGCAACCCAAAATAGGAAGTGATCCACAGGCCTATTACCAAAATAATCCTGCATGGCGGATCTCAAAAATGGAATTTGCCGATCCTTTTGGTTGGCATGTTCTTAATGTTGACAAGGTTTTATATATTCAGCAAAAACTGATCGGGTTTGAGTCAATGACATGGCGAGAAATCTTAGTTGATTCCCGAAAACAAAACCATACCGTATCTGTTGAAAATTTGTGTAAGAAAGCACGCGATCGCCTTGCCGAAATCGATTTAGATGACTTAGATGAGCTTACCTCTTTACGATTGTCTGGGGTTGAAAGGGTGTGGGGTATCCTCGATCAAGGTATTATGAATCTACTTTGGTGGGATCCTGATCATCAGGTTTACCCAGTCGAAAAGAAAAATACTTAATTTCTGATTGCCTGATTGGTGAACGAAGCCGTAGTTTTAACCAATCTCAATAATCATTATGCTCAATCCCATCATTGATCTAGACATACCGAAAATGCTCATTTCCTTGGGAATGGTAGCGATCGCGATTGGGATGTCGGTATGGTATCGGTTGGCGATCGCTCAGAATCTTTTGATTGCCACCATTCGCAGCATTATTCAACTTATTGTGGTTGGTTTTCTCCTTGACACCGTTTTTGCGATCAATCAGCCACTCATCATTTTGTTCATGATTTTTTTGATGAGCCTCATGGCTGCCCGTGAAGCCAAAAACCGTGTCCGTGAGCAGGTTCCCTTGCTGCTACCTATGATTTGGTTATCGGTAATCATTGGGACTTTGAGCATTCTTGGTTACGTCACCATTTTGGTGGTACAGCCCGATCGCTGGTATGCGCCTCAGTATCTCATTCCTCTGGCAGGTATGATTTTAGGTAACTCCATGAATGGCGCAGCGATCGCGGCTGAACGCTTTACCCAAGATATCGTCAGGCGATCGCGTGAAATTGAGACCTATCTTTGTCTTGGCGCAACACCAATCCAAGCGATCGCCAATTACCAAAGTGAAGCGATCAGAGCCGCCATGATTCCCACCATTAACGTCATGATGGTGGCTGGGGTTGTTTCTTTACCAGGCATGATGACAGGTCAGATTTTAGGAGGTGTATCTCCTCTTTTGGCAGTGCGCTATCAATTAGTGATCCTATTTGCCGTTACTACCGCCAATTTGATCACTGCCTTAATCTTGACTAATCTGGTCATCAAGCAGTTTTTTACACCTGCTCAACAATTAAAGCTACCTAGCTAGTTACCTAGTTATACCAAATTAAAAAACCTTACTGGGTTTGGTTTTTAATTTAAAAAAGTGTTATAGCGTTTATTAATCTGGTGAGGTACACATGTTTTTGTCCGAGCCATCTGAACAAGGGGCTTAAGCCCCTTGCCCGTAATTCACTAGCATGGGAATTGCTATATCGCACTTTTTTAATTTGGTATAAGTTTCTCGACTTGTTGGTTAAGCTAGGTTATATCAAGCAGTCATAGGAGTTACTCATGATTACTATTACTAGGTCAGAGTCTGGATTAAAAAATTATACGGTCGAGGAGTATTTGGATTTTGAAGCTAGTGCTGAGGAACGCCATGAGTATAACGATGGAGAAATTGTTACAATGACTGGGGGAACACCAAATCATAATAATCTTGCGAGTAATTTGATGGTGGTACTCAAGATGGGGTTGCGAGGTCAGCCTTTTAGTTGTTTTATTACGGATCAAAGGTTATGGATTCCGCAGTTAAATAAGTTTACCTATCCTGATGTGATGGTGTTGGCACAACCTGTAGATTTGCTGACGGGACGCTCAGATACGGTGGTGAATCCTTTACTAATTGCTGAGGTGTTGTCTTTGGGGACTCGTAGCTATGACAAAGATGCTAAGTTTGCGGCTTATCGCTCGATCGCGAGTTTTCAAGAGTATTTATTAATCGATCAATATACGGTTTGTGTGGAGCATTATGCTAAGGCTGATGATCAGCAGCGATGGATTTTTAGAGAATATAAGGATCTAGGCGATCGCATTATTTTATCAACAATTCCTGTGGAGGTAAGTTTGGCTGATTTGTATGAAGATATTCAGCTTTAACTATAAGAAAGAGTCTTACTAACACAACCAGCGCTGAAGTTGATCGACACTGCTCAGATACCGATATACTACGGTGATTGATCACATAATTTAGTTACACATTTAATACTTTTTCTTTTATATGAAGCAAGGACAGTTTGATGCTCTGATCGTTGGCAGTGGCGCTGCTGGACTATATACCGCCCTTTGTCTGACGGACTTAGCACCAAATTGGCGCATTGGATTAATTACCAAAGATCAGTTATCTGCTTCTGCAAGTGATTGGGCACAGGGAGGCATTGCTGCTGTAATTGCCGAAGAAGATGCTCCCGCCTATCATGGCAAAGATACCCTAGCCGCAGGGGTGGGTCTATGTGAACCAGAGGCAGTAGATATTTTGGTAAATGCTGCCCCACGTCAAATTGCTAAATTGATTGAGTTAGGTGTGGATTTTGATCGTACTGAAGATGGCCGTTTAGCGCTGACTCTTGAGGCGGCACATTCACAAAAACGAGTTTTGCATTCCGCCGATACAACTGGTCGCGCCTTGGTCTCGAAACTAGCGGCGGCAGTTTTGCAAAGTCCCCGCATTGAAGTTTTGGTGAATACGCTTGTTCTAGATTTGTATAAAGAGGGCGATCGCTGTGCAGGAATTTTTTGTATTACGCCTTCAGAGCCAGATAGTGAACCTGAAATTAGTTGCTTAGTTGCCCCGATTGTGGTCTTAGCAACGGGTGGAGGCGCACAGGTATTTTCGCAAAATACTAACCCTGCATCCAGTACAGGGGATGGGGTGGCGCTCGCTTGGCGAGCAGGGGCAGTTGTGCGCGACCTTGAGTTTGTGCAGTTTCACCCCACAGCCCTTGCTCTGCCCAATGCACCAAGATTTTTAATTAGCGAAGCTGTGCGGGGTGAAGGCGCTCACCTTATCGATGAGCAGGGCGATCGCTTTGCTTTCAAATACCATCCCCAAGGAGAACTTGCCCCAAGGGATGTAGTTAGTCGAGCAATTTTTAAACATTTGCAAATTACTAAAGCTCCCACCGTATTTTTAGACCTACAGGCAATTCCCAAAGAACGCATCGCTTATCGCTTTCCCAACATCATTAAAATCTGCCGTGATTGGCATATAGATATCTTTTCTGCTCCGATCCCTGTTACCCCTGCCGCCCACTATTGCATGGGAGGCATTGTCACCGATGCCTATGGAGCCACATCGATTACAGGTTTATATGCCGTTGGTGAAACTGCCAGCACAGGCGTGCATGGAGCTAACCGACTTGCCAGCAACTCCCTATTAGAATGCTTTGTCTTTGGTGAACGTCTCGCCCAAAACGTCAGTTCTTCCCCAATCCCCAACTACCAATCCCCAACTACCAATCCCCAATTACCAGTCCCCAACTACCAATCCCCAATTACCAATCCCCAATTACCAACTATCAAAACCAATATTCAAAATCTGACATGGCAAGCCGCAGGCATCTGTCGCCAACAGGCGGATCTAGAGAAGGCGATCGCACAAATTATGATCTGGCGATCGCAAATTGAGCAAATGCCATCCTCCACTCGTCTATGGGTAGAAACGCGCAATCTCGCTGACTATGCCTATCTCGTCATGCGATCGGCACTATTTCGTAATGAAAGTCGTGGCGCACATTATCGCCAAGATTATCCTGATACCGATCCGAATTGGCAAAATCACACTATTATCGAAGGAAAAGAAATTAGGCGATCGCCAATCATCTCCAAACAATCCCCAACGATCAATTAATTGAGCGCAGATTTTATGTTTAATGCTACAGAACTCCTGATCAATAACTTTGTCGAGCAGCTAAAGATAGGATATCGCCGCACCTATGGAGGCTATCTTCGGGATTATGAAGATATCATCGCATGGGCAGGCAATATGGCTTTGGAAAATATTGCTAACAGTGATGCGCTATACCACAATGTTGAGCATACAATTCTGGTCACTCTGGTTGGACAAGAAATCTTGCGTGGCAAGCATATTCGTGAAGGTAGAGTCTCGGCTGATGATTGGTTGCATTATATTATTTCCCTAGTCTGTCACGACATTGGCTATGTCAAGGGTGTATGTTTGCAGGATGGTAATGGTAAATATGCCACAGGTATCGGTGATGCAATGGTGGAGTTACCGCCCGGAGCCTCTGATGCAGGTTTGACCCCTTACCATGTCGATCGCGCTAAATTATTTGTTAACCAGCGTTTTGCCAATCATAGTCTCATCAAGGCAGAAAAGATTTGCCGTAACATTGAGCTAACTCGTTTTCCAGTACCCAAAACGGGCGACCATCAGGATACAACCCATTTTGCAGGACTAGTGCGATCGGCTGATCTCATCGGGCAACTCAGCGATCCCCGCTATCTCAAAAAAATTGGCGCACTCTTTTATGAGTTTGAAGAAACAGGGGTGAATGCTGCTCTTGGTTATGCCCATCCGGGGGATCTGCGCCGCAACTATCCTAAGTTCTATTGGACAAATGTTTATCCCTATGTCAAGGATGCTCTGTATTATTTATCTTTAACTCAACAGGGACAGGAAATTGTGGCGCATTTATATTCCAATGTATTTGTTGTAGAACATGAACGGAGTGAAACGCCATCTTCTAAATAGTTTGCTATACTGCGATTTTAATTTTGCAGAAGCTTACTTGTATAGGTCATTAGGTAATTAACTTTTGTGCATCACAATCCCATCTCTATCAAGCAACTTAGTTACATTTACCCCGATGGAATTCAGGCATTAGATGGAATTAGTCTTGAAATTGAGGCTACAAAAAGAGTGGCGATCGTGGGAGCCAATGGTTCGGGTAAATCCACCTTATTGCTACACCTCAACGGCATTCTGATGCCTCAGCAAGGCGAGATCGTGGTGGGAGAAATGGCCATGCGCCCTGAAAACTTGGCGGCAATTCGTAATTTTGTCGGCTTAGTATTTCAAAATCCTGATGATCAATTATTTATGCCTACGGTTTGGGAGGATGTGGCCTTTGGGCCGATGAATCAAGGGATTCGGGGCAAGGAGTTGGAAGTGCGGGTGGCGGAGGCGATGGTGGCTGTTGGTTTAGACTTAACAAAGTATCGGATGCGTCATGCGCTTAATCTGTCTGGTGGAGAAAAAAAGCGGGTGGCGATCGCGGGGGTTTTGGCAATGCAACCGCAGATTTTAGTTTTAGATGAGCCTTCAGCACAGCTTGATCCTAGATCGCGCCGCCAACTAATCCAGTTATTACAAACCCTGCCTGAAACGCAACTAATCGCCACCCATGATTTAGACTTGGCTCTAGAAATATGCGATCGCACGATCGTCTTGAGCAATGGTAAGGTGGTCTATAACGGTGATACGGAGCAAGTATTAAGCGATCGCCAATTTCTGCTTGCTCATCACCTTGAGATGCCCCTCAGTCTTAATTTGCGATAAATCTAATTTGCGATGACCAATCCCTTGCAACCTTCCCCAAAACATATTCTTGTGGTGATGCCATACCTAGAGCAGGGAGGTACTGAAAAGCAAGCCCTGAGCTTAATTAATGGACTAGGCGATCGCTACAAAATCTCTTTACTTGCCCCCGATGGCAAAGGTGCTGATCAATTCCGTTCTTTGCCGATTACGCAAAGGGAGTTTATCCGTTTAGATTTTAATCTTGGGCAAGGTTTACGGAAGTTTTTTCAAGGGATTAAAGAAATTCACGCTGAACAAGCGATCGATCTTGTCCATGTGCATGGAGCGCACGAATTAATTTTATTAGTTAAACTCGCACTGCCCAAGGTTCCGATCATCTTTACTGTGCATGGATATCATGGTGATAGTGCTAGAATCAGCTACCAATTGTCCTGTTGGTTTAGTAACTGGTGTGCCGATCGCGTCATCAGTGTTTGCGAAGCCGAGTATAAATTATTAAGGGAAGTGGGACTAAATCCGCAAAAGCTGCACCTAGTCTATAACGGAGTCAAGGAAGCCAGCCTAGATGTCCATAAATCTCAGGAATTTGCCCAAAGGTTTCATCTCGATCCTGAGCGACATTTGATCATCGGCACGGCGGCACGGCTGAATGAAGCAAAGGGGTTAACCTATTTACTCAAAGCTTTTGCAGCCCTCACCCCCAGCCCTTCTCCCAGTGGGAGAGGGGAGCAAGAGTTAAGACTGGTGATCGCAGGGACTGGGGAGTTAGAGACATCGCTAAAACAGGAAGCACAGGATTTAGGGATTCGCGATCGCGTCATTTTTGCAGGCTATGTCAACGATTTGCCGAATTTGATGCAATTGTTTGATATTTTTGCCCTGCCATCTTTGCAAGAGGCCTGTAGTCTTGCCTGTGCCGAAGCGATGTCTCAAGGTAAGCCCGTTGTTGGGACTTGTGTGGGTGGGATTGCTGAACAGGTTAGCGATCGTCAGACTGGTTTTATCGTTATGCCCCGTGATCCTGATGCTCTAGCGGCAAAGCTGCAAGTATTAATTGATGATCCTGCCCTGCGCGATCGCTTTGCTCAAGATGGTTACGCTCGCTATCAGGAGCTTTTTGCCCTTGAGATCATGTTAGATAAAACTGCCCAAATTTACGAACTTGCTTTAAGTAAATAGGACTTCCTGAAAAAGCACAAATTTTAAGAGCATGTTTGAGAAGTTTTGATCCCCCTAAATCCCCCTTAAAAAGGGAGACTTTTTTAATACTTTCTACTGCTGTGAAACTTCATTACCTTTAAATTCTTGCTGGAGATTTTTTCAGTAATTCCTAATAAAAATTATTTATTGTAGCCACTTATTCTTCAATAAAATAGTCGGAGTCAATTTTTCCAATTTTAATTATTTCTTTGATTGTAACGCCAACCTCATGTTCAATCATTAAACTTGTTAGCATTTCTCCATCAATCAAGACTATAGATGCATTGCTTGTATTATTGGCATAATCAATTGCTTCTTTAGTAAAAAATGCTGTAGTCATAAAAACTCCTTTTTTGGCTCTTTGCCCATCCAAAGCACCAACAAATTTTTGAATTTCTGGTCTTCCAATTTTTGCTTCTTTCTTCCATCTCTTTGCTTGGATATAAATCTTATCAAGACCTAATTTATCCTCTTTGATAATTCCATCAATTCCCTCATCACTAGATTTTTTAGTTATTTTCCCATTAGTAAGATTAGATTCACCATAACCCATCTTAATTAAAAGATCTAATACAATTTCTTCAAATTTATAGGGAGAAATATCTTCTAAGTTCTTTAATAATAATTTTGACAACTCTATTTTAATTCTTTGATATCCTTCTTCAATCATCTCATCAGGCGTTTGGAGTGAAATATCAGATTGATCAATTACTGGAATAGTTTCTACATTGTCAATATTTTTATTTGCATTGATTTCTTTTAAAAATCTTATAGTTATTTTCTTAGGGAGAGATTTTATAACTTGTAATCCCAAAGTAGAAATTTGATACTTTCCTCTTTCAGGACTAAAAATAAGACCTGAATTTCTTAAATAAGAAATAGCCCAAGCAATTCTATTAAAAAATAGTATTTGTTTACCATTAGGCGTTTTTATCTTTCTCTCTTCCTCAGTTATTTGAAAATATTTTATAGCATGACTTCTCAGCAAGTTTGAGTCGTAAACTTTTCCATCTTGCATTTTTTCTAATAATGGCAACATAGCTGTTTGAAAATCTGGAATCACCTTTTTTAAATCCTAAAATTAAAAGTTTTTAGCACTGGTTAGCTAAGGAATACTCAATGTGCTTAAGTCTTTTTTGTCCTCAAAAGTGCGTTTGTATTGTAGGACTTATTACTCTTTAGCTGTCCAGTGTCCAGCCTAATCCGAACTTATGCTGCCTTAAGAACGTTTGCAGAGAATCCATCTTAATTCCATAGGTGAATCCTCAACCAAAGGAAATACGTCCTTACCTAAAGCCCAATTCTCAAACCATCCCGTAGGTGGCCATGCCTCTGGCGGCAAGTTAGATCTCTCAAAATCGAGAACAGGATCATTAGCAATAATTTCCATCGGTAAATCAGCCAAAGCACTATGCAACTCCTGCTCCGTAAACATTGTTGACCAAGATAACTCCGCCATTTGCTTTTCTATTAACGAAGGAACATGATCGCCCTTAACTAAAAATATATTAAATAGAAATAGCCCATCATGCTGGAGATAGTCGCAAACCTTGGCCATCAGTAACCGCAATTGATCCACATCGCGAAAATGGGAAGTAACTTCACAACAAATCACCAAATTGTAGGCAAAGGGCTTGAGTCGAGTGAGGGGATCTAAAATATCAGCCGCGATCGCTTGCACAGGCAAACTCTCATTTTGGGCAGTTGCCTGTATTTGCTCAACAAATGCCGAAGTAATTTCCATCGCATCAACAGTACAGCCCGTCCTTGCCAATGGAAAAGTATTGCGCCCTGTACCTGCACCAATGTCTAGCACCTTAACCGCCTGACTAGATCGCAACTTTTCTGCTACCTGCATTACCATCGCATCGGCATGACTACCAAATAGTGGCGGTTGCTTAGTAGCTGCCCAATTATTGTATTGATCAGTAATCGATTTGATTGCATAGGTAATGGTATAGGTAATGCCCGTATTGGGATTTTGCGAAGGCTCATACCGAAACACTAACTTTGACAGAGGCGAAATGTGAAATCCTTCCTCTAGCTTTTGGGAAAGTAGCGATCGCAAATGATCTAACTCATCTGAGCTAAAGGACTTGCCAAAGGTATCAAACAGAACCTTAAGACGCTCCATATACAAATCTATCAATGCAGGAATACATGGCATATCCAATTCACCACGCATAAAAGTATTGCGATGGATCACAGGCAAGAAATTTTGCAGATCAATTGACATGGCTACAGGAATGAGTTGATAGAATTAACAGAATTGTTAGTTGATTTTAGTGAAAAATCTTACGGGAGTAAGGCATCTAGCCATATTAGCGCGAATTAGAGTTATGGGTGCGGCGCTCCAAAATCTCTTTCAGCACCAAAGTCAGCACCGCCAGCAAAGCTAATAGCACTGAAGCCGAATAGGCAACCTCAGTTTCATATTGCTTGTAGGTCTCCTCCACAAAAAGCGGCAAACTTTGGGTTTTGGCAATGATATTTCCTGACACCACCGACACCGCCCCAAATTCACCCATCGCCCGCGCATTAGTTAACACTAGCCCATAGAGCAAACCCCATCGAATATTAGGGATAACCACACGCCAAAAAATCTGCAAATCATTAGCCCCCAAAGTCCTTGCCGCTTCCTCCTGCTCAGTCCCCATTTCTTCTAATACAGGAATGACCTCACGGGCGATAAATGGCATACTCACAAAGACTGTCGCCAAAAGCATCCCAGGGAAAGCGAAAATAATCTTCACATCATTGGACTCTAGCCATGAGCCAAACCAACCAATCCGACCATACAGCAATACAATCATCAGACCTGCCACCACAGGAGAGATCGAGAAAGGCAAATCAATAATACTGAGCAAGAGGGCGCGTCCGGGGAAACGGTGTCTAGCGATCGCCCAAGCCGCACTGAGTCCAAAGATTGTATTGAGGGGCAAAGAAATAAGGGCAAGTCCTAAAGTTAGTTTGACCGCATTTTGAAAATCGGGACGCATCAGGGTGTTTAGTAAAGGAGTAAAACCTTTATGAAAAGCCTGATAAAAGACATTGACCGCAGGAATGAGTAGTATTAAACCCAAATAGACAAAAGCGATCGCAATGAGAATTGTGGGAACCCAACTTTTTTGACGAGGGGTCTTGATCGCCTCAGCAGTCTTAGGCATTTGAGAATCAACCATAACGCTTACCCCATGCTTGTAAAAGATTAATTGCTAACAAACTAACCAGAGAAATTAATAACATAACTGCACCAATCACCGTTGCGCCCACATAGTCATACTGCTCAAGGCGTTGAAAAATTAAAATCGGCGTGATCAAATCCTTAAAAGGAGTATTGGAAGCAATAATTACCGTGGAGCCAAATTCCCCAACTGCCCTAGAAAAGCCAAGTGCTACCCCCGTTAAGATCGATGGGGCAAGGGGTGGCAAGATGACTTGCGTAAAGGTTTGAAATTTAGAAGCACCTAAAGACCATGCCGCTTCCTCAATTTCCTTTTCTAGCTCCGTGAGTACAGGTTGCACACTCCTCACCACAAAGGGTAATGAGATAAATACCATAGCTACCCAAACCCCAAGACGGCTGAAGGCAATTTTGATGCCAAAGGGCGCAAATAAGGAACCAATCCAACCTTTGTCACTATACACAGTGGCAAGGGTCAGACCTGCGACGGCTGTCGGCAAGGCAAAGGGTAAATCCACTACAGCTTCGAGAAAGCGTTTACCCAAAAACTGATAGCGCACAAGCACCCATGCGATCAAAGTTCCAAATATGCCATTCATTAATGCTGCCGCAAAAGCAGTCACAAAGGTTACTTCATAACTAGATACAGCAAGGGGACTAGTGGCGGTTTGCCAGAATTTATTAAAAGGCTCACTGGCAGCTTTGATGATGAGGGCTGTCACTGGCAAAATCAGCAGAAAGAGCAGATAGATAAAGGTAATTACCCAAGTCCAATGGAGCTTAGAAAATATTTGTTTGAGATAAGACGGGAATGGTCTTGTAACCATGACTTGATATTAGGTGGTTAATGGATATATGAATATGTGGTTAGCTGACAGGGCAATTAACTATGTGGGCTAGTGATTTTAAAGGTTGATCTGTTTTTGGATTTGGTCAAAGGCAGCTCCATCGGCAAAAAATTTCTGATTGACCTGATCCCATCCACCCAGATCTTGAACCGTTGCCAGTTGTTTAATGGGGGGGTATAGCTTCCTAAATTCCTCCGCTTGAGCAATGCTTGGATTGACGGGACGAAAGCCAACCTTGGCAAATTCAATCTGAGCTTCTGGGGTAAATAGGAATTGGGCGAAGGCTGTCGCTACTTCTTGGTTGCGATGTTTGGTAACGTTGCGATCGACTATGGCGATCGCATTATCAATGGAGATATTAATATCAGGGATGATATAACTAGCTTTTAATCCTTTTTGCTGGGCAAGAATAATTTCATTTTCATAGTTGATTAGCGCATCGCCTTGCCCCTGCTTAAAAAATGCATCTGTGGCTTCTCGCGCATCCCTAGTCAAGATGGGAACATTGCGATAGACCTTAGCGATCGCTGACAAAATATTCTGCTCGTTGTTAAATCGTTGGGCAGCAGCATTCCAGAGCGCCAGAAAATTCCAGCGAGCAACGCCAGAGGTCTTGGGATCGGCTGTTACTAATTTGATACCGTCCTTTTCTAGGTCAGCATAGGTTTGAATATTTTTGGGATTATTGGGGCGCGTCACAATGACTGGCACTGACCGCGAAACGATCGCATTATTCGGTAATTCCTGCTCCCATCCTTGATCGATAAGTCCAGCTTTAGCAATTTTGGCAGTATCGGCAGCTAGGGCAAGATGCACAATATCGGCATCTAATCCATCAATAACGGCACGGGTTTGTGAGCCAGAGCCACCATAGCTTTGCGCGATCGTCACTCTCTGGTTATGTTCAGCCTGCCATTTAGCGACAAACTTAGGAATAATTTGTTTATATGCTTGCTTGGTGACAGCAAAGGATACAAGGGTTATTTCCACATCGCTTTGACTATTGCCATTGAGGGAAATGGTGGAACAGGCTCCCATTGTGAGGCTAATTAGGACTCCAGCACCAAAAGCTATCACGATCCTTAGCCATCTATGGCTAACAATTATGGCTGAATATAATTGCTTTATGGTGTTAAGTATGGCGCTGATCATGGGTCTTTGCCCTGTGTTGCGGGGATGCATGGAGATGTTTAAGAGATGTGGGGGCTAATCTACGATATCTTGCAAGGAATACCGTACTTAAACATACAATATTTTGGGATCTGATCCGCACAAAATTTTATGATGGCTTAGTTGCTGTGAGTACCTGTAGGCTACCACCTGCGTATAACTGACAAGATTCTGGCATCAAACCATTATGAGTGAGGAGTTGGGGCAGGTCAGTTTGCAATAGTTGCCATGCGGTATGGGTTTCAAACAGCCAAAGGAAAGTGGCGATCGCTGGCCAAAAAATAGGATTGGTGGGGCGATGAAAATCGACAATGATAAATTTACCGTTAGGAGTAAGAATGCGATGCACTTCTTGGATGATGCTCTGTAATTGCGAAAATTCCATCTCATGCATGGCGGTACTAGTAATTACTAGGTCAAAGCTGCGATCGCTAAAGGGCATATTTTCCGCAAATGCTTCCACATATTTCGCTTGCGGCACATTTTGCTGGGCGCGGCGAATGGCGATCGGTGAGGCATCTAGCCCCGTCACATTTTGATAGTGTTTGACTAGTTCCGCAGTGGCTTGACCTGCACCACAACAGAGATCTAACACCTTTGCATCAGGATTGATAGACAAATCCTTGAGGTATATACGCCGCAATTTTTGCTCTCCCCCGACACTTAAAGCCGCGATCGCCGATACGGTGTCATAAAACCATTGATATCGATAGCTCCAATCCCGCAAAATTGTTGTCATGATTTAATCCATGCTAGAAGTTCTGAAGTTAATCCACATCTTCGCCTTGTGGCAACGTCAATACAAGTATGTCTTGTGATAGCAGTGGCGATCGGTTTGCCGATTTTTTTAAACTTGAGATCTTTGGCATCAGTATCCTCTTGATCAGTTTGATCGGCAAAATAAAGCTGATAGTCAATGGCAAAAGTATCGTCACTAACTATCTGCGGACTAAGACTAATCTTAATGCGATCGCCACATTGCATCGGTTGCCAAAAGTCGATCGCCGCATGGGTAATCGGTACAGCGATCGCCCCATTCCGAAAGAAAGACCGTAAGTTCACTCCTGCCGCCGCCAAGGATGCTTCGTAAGCTTCATGGCAGAAGGTCAAGCCATTAGCAAAATAGACGACTCCCGCCGCATCGGTATCTTGAAAATAAATTGTTCGCTCATAGACAAACAAAGCATCCATAAATCTACAAACCATTCATAACATGGCGTAGCTTGCTGATTTTATTCATCAGTACATCAAAATCATCAAAGGTCAAAGATTGGGGACCATCGGACAGAGCCTTTTTAGGGTTTGGATGTACTTCAATCATGAGAGAATCAGTACCTGCGGCGACTGCGGCCAAGCTCATTGAAGGCACAAATTCCGCCCAACCAGTCCCATGACTAGGATCGATCATGATTGGTAAATGGGTAATTTTGCGTAACACCGCGATCGCCGCTAGATCAATCGTATTGCGTGTATATTCGCGATCGAAGGTGCGAATACCACGCTCACAGAGAATCACCTGAGCATTACCCTCCGCCAAAATATATTCAGCCGCCATCAACCAATCATCAATGGTTGCCGCCAAGCCACGCTTGAGCAGTACAGGCTTATTTTGCTTGCCCACCTGCTTCAGCAACGCAAAATTTTGCATATTTCGCGCCCCAATTTGTAATACATCCGCAACTTCGGCAATCTTATCAATATCCGCCGTATCCATTACTTCTGTAATAATTCCCAAACCACTAGCTTCGCGAGCTGCGGCTAAAAGTGATAAGGCGCTCTCGCCATGTCCCTGAAATGCATAGGGAGAAGTTCTTGGTTTATAAGCACCACCTCGCAAAAACTGCGCCCCTGTCGCCTTTACACGCATCGCAGTCTCAATAATCATCTCCTCATTCTCAACGGAACAAGGGCCAGCCGCGATCGCCAAGGGCTGATTTTCACCAATTGGCACATCACCATTCGGTGTTGGCACAATTACCACACTAGACTCATGACCACGATATTCTCGACTGGCACGCTTAAAAGGTCGCTCCACCCGCAACACCGTCTCAATCCAAGGACTCAATTCTTCAATGCGGTGACGATCTAAATCCGCCGTCTCACCCACTAGCCCCAGTACTGTCTTATGTTTGCCCACGATCCTTTCAGGAGATAGTCCCCAGCTAGACAACTCCTCACAAATCCTTTCCACCTCAGCAGCAGGCGTACCGATCTTAGTTACTACAATCACAGCTTATCTCCTAGAGATCTATCTTTCTCTAGTTTATAGCCAAATCAAAATTAGCCTACTGACAATCACTCGACTTCAAACAAAAAGCGATCGCAAATTTTGCGATCGCTTTGCAAATAATCCGAAAAATCGAGATTACTTAATAATCTTAGTTACAACGCCAGAACCAACGGTGCGGCCACCTTCACGAATCGCAAAGCGCATTTCGTTTTCGATCGCAATGGGGTTGATCAACTCAACTGTCATCTTAATGCGATCGCCAGGCATCACCATTTCCGCAGCGCTACCATCATCAGCAGTGAAGCTAGCAATAGTTCCAGTTACGTCAGTTGTACGCACATAGAACTGAGGACGATATCCTGGGAAGAAAGGAGTCTTACGACCACCTTCTTTTTCGGTCAAAATGTATACTTGACCTTCAAACTCGGTGTGAGGAGTAATGGACTTAGGCTTCGCCAAAACCATACCACGCTCAATTTCACTCTTTTGAATACCACGGAGAAGTAGACCTGCGTTGTCGCCAGCCAAACCTTCTTCCAAGCTCTTCTTGAACATTTCAATACCAGTAACGGTAGTAGTACGAGTATCGCCGAGACCAACGAGTTCAACAACATCGCCAACCTTAACAACACCACGCTCAATCCGACCTGTAGCCACAGTACCACGACCAGTAATTGAGAATACGTCTTCAACAGCCATCAAGAAAGGCTTATCAACAGCACGCTCAGGAGTAGGAATGTAGGAGTCAACGGAATCCATCAAAGCCCAAATCTTATCAACCCAAGGATTTTCACCACGTTGAGTCTTAGGCTCCTTAGTCATCTGTTCTACAGCCTTCAAAGCAGAACCACGAGTGATGGGAATATTGTCACCATCAAAGTCATAGGAGGAGAGCAACTCACGAACCTCAAGTTCAACAAGTTCAACTAGCTCTTCTTCACCTTCCATTTGGTCTTCCTTATTCAAGAACACCACAAGGTTAGGTACACCGACCTGACGAGCAAGAAGGATGTGTTCGCGAGTTTGAGGCTCAGGACCATCAGCCGCCGATACGAGCAGAATTGCACCGTCCATCTGAGCAGCACCAGTGATCATGTTCTTAACATAGTCAGCATGTCCTGGGCAGTCAACGTGAGCATAGTGGCGCTCAGTTGTTTGATATTCAACGTGAGCAGTATTAATGGTAATACCACGAGCTTTTTCTTCAGGAGCAGCATCGATTTGGTCGTATGCCTTAGCTGTTGCTTGACCTGCTGCGGCAAGAGACATGGTGATTGCAGCAGTTAAAGTTGTCTTACCGTGGTCAACGTGACCAATAGTACCAATGTTAACGTGGGGCTTGGTTCTCTCAAATTTAGCGCGTGCCATTTTTTCGTAATTATCCTTAAATTTAGTAATTGTTGCTCTAGTTTATAGAGCATTTTCGGTAATTATTACTCTAGTTTATAGAGTATTTGTCGAGTATTTTAAAGGACTACTCTTTTTTGCCCTTATTTTTAGCAATGATGGCTTCTGCCACATTCCTAGGTACTTCCTCATAATGGCTAAATTCCATCGAGAAACTTGCCCTACCCTGAGTCGATGAGCGCAGGTCAGTAGAATAACCAAACATCTCAGACAAAGGAACTCTTGCTTCAACCTTCTTGCCAGAAGGGGTATCATCCATACCTGCGATGTTGCCACGACGACGACTAAGATCGCCAATGACATCACCCATGTAATCTTCAGGAGTCTCCACTTCTACCTTCATTACAGGTTCTAGCAGAACTGGATTAGCCTTCATTACCGCTTCCTTAATTGCCATAGATCCAGCAATTTTGAAAGCCATTTCCGAAGAGTCCACATCGTGGAAAGAACCATGAACGAGGGTTGCTCTTACGTCAATCAAGGGGTAGCCAGCTAAGATACCTGACTCACAGGCTTCCTTCATACCCTGTTCTGAAGGCTTGATGAATTCCTTAGGAATAACACCACCAACAATCTTCGATACGAATTCAAAACCTGTGCCTGGCTCGGTAGGCTCTAAGTCGATCACAACGTGACCATACTGCCCCTTACCACCACTTTGACGCGCAAACTTACCTTCAATATTATTGACGGTCTTGCGGATAGTCTCGCGATAGGCTACTTGAGGCGCACCCACATTAGCTTCAACGTTAAACTCACGCTTCATGCGATCGACAAGGATCTCAAGATGGAGTTCACCCATACCAGAAATAATAGTTTGGTTAGTTTCTGGATCTGTCATCACACGGAATGTGGGATCTTCTTCAGACAATGATTGCAAAGCCTTAGATAATTTTTCCATATCTTGCTTCGTTTTTGGTTCAACGGCAACGGAAATAACAGGCTCTGGGATAAACAAAGTCTCAAGAACAATCGGGGCGGTATCATCACAAAGACTATCACCAGTAAAGGTATCTTTGAGACCAAGTACAGCACCTAGATCGCCAGCCCTCAATTCATCAACCTCTTGACGTTCATCGGCTTTCAAAACAATCAAGCGCGAGATTCTTTCCTTCTTATTCTTACTAGAATTTAAGGCATAGGAACCCTTCTTCAAAATACCAGAGTAAACGCGTACAAAGGTAAGACGGCCATAGGGATCAGACATAATCTTAAAAGCCAAGGCTGACATTGGTGCATCATCTTTGGCTTCGCGAATAGCTTCCTCTCCATTAGGCAACAAGCCTTGTACAGGCTTAACATCACTTGGCGATGGTAGATATTCAATTACAGCATCCAGTAAAAGCTGTACCCCTTTATTTTTGAAGGCAGAACCACAGGTCATTGGCACAATTTTGCCACTCAATGTACCTTTACGCAGGCCATCTCTGACCTCTTGTTCGGTAAGCTCTTCACCTTCTAGGTATTTTTCCATCAATACATCATCAGAATCAGCAACGGATTCCAATAATTTACTGCGCCAATCGTTAGCTAATTCAGTTAGGTCTTCAGGAATATCTACTTCGTCAATATCCTTGCCTATTTCATCTTTGTAGATGTAGGCTTTCATTTTGACGAGATCGATAATTCCCACAAGTTCTGCTTCGCTACCAATAGGTAATTGAATAGGCACTGCATTGGAGCCAAAACGAGACCGAATTTGCTCTCTAACTCGTAAAAAGTTAGCGCCCATACGATCCATTTTGTTAACGAATACAAGTCTAGGCACTTTGTAGCGATCTGCTTGTCGCCAAACAGTTTCTGACTGGGGTTGTACGCCACCTACGGCGCAGAATACAGCAACAACACCGTCCAGTACACGCATAGAACGCTCAACTTCAATGGTGAAGTCTACGTGTCCAGGAGTGTCAATAATATTGATACGGTGATCTTTCCAACTGGTGCTGATCGCTGCTGCGGTAATGGTAATACCACGTTCACGTTCCTGAGCCATCCAGTCTGTTGTTGCGGTTCCATCATGGACTTCACCTATTTTATGAACAACGCCAGAGTAAAACAGAATGCGCTCTGTTGTTGTGGTTTTGCCAGCGTCAATGTGCGCCGCAATACCGATATTGCGTACCTTATCTAAGGCAATAGTTCGTTCCACAATAGTTTCCTCGTATGTGTCAGGAATTGAGAATTTATATTAAAAATAGTATAGCGAGGTCAGCTACGGTTTAATAACGGTAATGGGCAAAGGCTTTGTTTGCTTCTGCCATTTTGTGTGTTTCTTCTCGCTTACGAATGGTTTGGCCAGTTTCGTTTGCTGCGTCCATTAGTTCGTTAGCTAACTTAGTGACCATACTGCGACCAGCACGCGCACGGGAATATTGGACTAACCAGCGTAGTGCCAGAGCCACACCGCGATCAGTGCGAACTTCCATGGGTACTTGGTAAGTAGCTCCACCAACACGGCGGGCTTTAACTTCCACCAAAGGCGTGGCATTACGAATTGCTCGATCAAATACTTCGAGTGGGGGATTGCCTGTGCGTTCACCAATGGTGTCGAGGGCTTTGTATACGATGTTTGAAGCAACGGAATGCTTACCGCGCGACATGACACGACGAATAAGCATACTGATCAGTCGGCTGTTATAGACTGAATCTGGAGGGGTTATGCGCTTTGCGGCTTTAGTTCTACGAGACATTGCGGTACTTAATTCACCTTATAAAATGAATTGATAATTGTGGTTGATTTGCGATTAATTCGTAATTAATTAACTTTTGAATTGAAGCTTAAATCTTACTTTTTCTTCTTTCCAGTCGTTGCTGCTGTAGCTTGACCTGGTTTTGGTCTCTTGGCTCCATACTTAGAACGCCCTTGTTTACGATCCTTGACTCCTGATGTGTCTAAGGTGCCACGAATGATGTGATAACGCACACCAGGTAAGTCCTTTACACGACCGCCTCTAATCATCACAACGGAGTGTTCTTGGAGGTTATGCCCAATGCCAGGGATGTATGCAGTGACTTCAAATCCAGAAGTCAGGCGTACCCGTGCCACTTTTCTAAGTGCAGAGTTGGGCTTTTTGGGTGTTGTAGTGTATACGCGTGTACATACTCCCCTGCGCTGAGGACAACTTTTGAGAGCAGGAGATTTTGTTTTGGTATTTATAGTTTGGCGCTCACTGCGGATGAGCTGTTGGATCGTGGGCATAAGTGATGATTTGGTATATCTGCGGCTGTGTATTCTAATCAACAGCACATAATTATAGCAATGTTACTTTTATAAAGTCAAACGAAAGACTTTGTAAATGTTAATTCTATGGCTGTCTGGTGCGAAATTAGTGGGGATGGTTCGTGAATTAACGATAGTTGACAATGCGCGCAAATCCTGAAGGATCTAAGCTTGCACCTCCAACTAGTACGCCGTCAATTTCTGGCTGTGCCATGATTTCGTCTATGTTGTCGGGCTTAACAGAGCCACCATATTGAATTGTGAGGTTGGGATTGGTGAGGTGACTACGAATTAATCCTATGACTCGATTAGCTTCGCTGGCGGCACAGGTGTCTCCTGTACCAATTGCCCAAATAGGTTCATAGGCAATGATGAGATTGTTTTGGTCTATGCCTACAAGGTCGGCTGCTAGTTGGGAAAATATCCATGTTTCAGTTTCTTGGGCATCTCTCTGTTGTTTGCTCTCTCCTACGCAAAGGATAGGGGTGATGCCGTGAGATTGGGCTGCTTTTAATCGTTTATTGACTGTTTCATCGGTTTCGCCAAAGAACTGCCTGCGTTCGCTGTGGCCGATGATGACGTGTTTGATTCCCATTTCCGATAACATTGGGGCAGATATTTCGCCTGTAAATGCTCCTTGATCTTCCCAGTGAACATTTTGTGCCCCGATATGCAGGTTGGGACAGGCAATGGATGGGATTAAGGCCTGTAGTAAGGAGAGATTTGTATAAGGTACGCAAATGAGGATTTGCGGATTGGCGATCGCCTGTTGAGCGTTTGCCTGTAGGTGTTTAGGAAATTCTGCAAAGAATGCTTTGGCTTCAGACTGGGTTTTATACATTTTCCAGTTGCCAGCGATGACGATGTTACGCAATGCTAGTTTACCCCTAAGGTAAGTTGATAGATGATGTAATGTTAGTTACTAGTTATCTTACCGAAAAAGGGGAACCATCACTTCTTGACCTGAAGTAAAACAACTAAGATACTTTACAAAATTGACAAAACTTGGCTAAAAACTCAATGAGTCCAGCAGAAGGCTGCTAGACTCATGGCTTAATATAATTCAAATTTAAGTGTGTTACTAAGGGTTTGCTTTAGCGTGTTCGGCATTAATGAATATACAATCTAGCCTTTTTCTCTTAACTCAATTTAGTTTGCCTGTTTAATTTTTAGCTTTAGTTTGAAGAGCCTATATTAAGTTGTAGGAGCAATAGGATAAACCTAAACATCAAATCAAGTAATCAATCAACAAAATATAAACTATTAAATTAAGCTAAATTTACAAGACCTTAGTGGCATCTTTGGGCTAATGAGTTCATCAAAGCTACACCGATCTTTGGTTCAAGCACTACTCTGTAAAGATCGTAGAATCGTGGAGAGCAACAAAGTGTCAATTTCTATTGTTTGATTGAGTTTACAACTCTTTGTTAAGCTAGTACTTGTTTAATCTTAATTGATTGAACTAGATCTAAGCTTTAGGGATTTACAATTGATTTACTTTGTCTTTTGTGCTTATGAATACATAATAACCTGAGTAAAACTGTTAAGAGCATTTTATTTACATAAATTCACATCAAATTTGCGTCATTAGCGTTATTAAAATAACTCTTAAATAACCCTTAAAAACTCAATGAGTCTAGCAGAAGGCTGCTAGACTCATGGCTTAATATAATTCAAATTTTAGTGCTTTACTAAGGGTTTACTGGAACGTGTTCGGCATTGATAAAATATATACAGGATTGCCTTTTCTTAACTCAAATTAGCTTGTCTCATTATTTACAACTTTAGCTTAACTAGCAGATTTATTTCTCACAAGTAAGCTAAAACTGAATTGATTTTGTGAGACCTCAATAACAATTATAGGCTCATAAATTTATCAAAGCTACACCGATCTTTAGTCTAGGCACTACTCCGTAAAGATCGTAGAATTGTGGAGAGCAACAAAGCGTCAATCCTAACTTTTTGTTTTGACTTTGTAACTCTTTCTTTGTGCTTTTCCTCCTTGATTAAGGTTGCTTTTATTGATTTAAGCTAGGTTTGCTTTTGGATTGAGTTGCTTTGTCTCTTGTGCCATGTATATAAGTTAACTCACTTGGTATTCTCTAATACTATTTGTTTACATAAATTTATGTTCTGCTGCATCTAAGGTTTAGCGATCGCCGCACCATGAGATGTTCCTAATCGAGTCGCACCCGCCTCCAGCAAAGCGATCGCCTGCTCCCTAGTTTTAATACCTCCCGAAGCCTTGATGCCCACGCGATCGCGCGACACAGCCTTCAGCATCTTGACCATCTCAACAGTCGCACCACCAGCCCAACCAGTTCCCGTTTTTAAAAAAGCTACCCCTGCATCCATACAGATTTCAGCCGCCAACATTTGCTCATCAGCAGTTAGTCGAGACATTTCTAAAATTGCCTTCACTGTCTGTCCAGTCTCTTGACAAATTTGAGCAATGTCCTGATGCACCAATTTGGTTTCTCCAGCCTTAAGCCAACCAAGATTGATTACCACATCTAACTCCGTTGCACCAAGCTCTACTGCCTCCATTGCTTCATAAAGCTTAACGTTTGAGGTGGTTGCACCACTGGGGAACCCAATTACTGTCCCCACTTGTACTGCGGACTTGAGCAATCGTTCTCGCGATCGCTTCACATGGCAAGGATAGACGCAAACACTAGCAAACCCAAAGCGATCCGCCATATCACACAGTCCATCAATAGCTTCAGGATGTGCCGCAGGATCTAGTAGGGCGCAATCAATATAGGAAGATAGATCAATATCAGTTTTCAGCATAAAACTATACATACTTGCACAAGCAAAGGGCTACATTAGAAATTAATGCCTGTAACTTCCTATAATTACTTAAATTTGTAGCCATTTATGCACTGCAATCGCGATCGCGAAAACAATCACCAATTGGGTTAGCGATCAGTTGCCAATAGATAGCTTACGATTGATAAATCACTTTATAGAATTCATACACATCATGAACCTTCCTAAAAGTGAAAACCAATAGGTCAATTACAGCGCTTTTCCGTGAAGTGAAGTACACAGGATTGTTCATATGCATTCAGCAGCAGAGCGAAATTGCACATCACTAAACTGTGAAATGTTATATATCAAAACCATATAAAACTAATTAATGCTAAATAAATGCTAAATTATTTCTTATAAAAAATTGAATATCACTAAGCGATCGCCCAGTGATATCTAGGTAATGTTTGATGTTGTCTCAATAACTTAAACACCTCAAAATTCAAAGCCCGTTTAACACATCCATAAAAAGTCGAAATACAAATATGCACATTTCCGAATTAGATGAGCTAGAAGCCTCTGTCAGTGATCTGCTCACGATCGCCAAGGTGGAATTAGAACAAAACCGTCTGCAACAACAACGTGAGCGCCAAATTCAAGAAGCTGTAGCACAAATCGAAGGCCGCTTAAAGCCACTACTGGCAAAGGTGGAGCAGATGTTGGAGGAATATACTCGCGAAGGCGGTAGTCCAGAAAGTGACACCAAACTAAAGCTAGAGAAAAAAGCGGCGGATATTCGACAGGAAATAGCGGAAGCTCCCGCATTGGCAGCGCAACTTGCTGATCGCCAATTGATCTTGAGTGAAGAAAGATTACTAGACGAAAGAATATCTGAGCAAACAACCCAATGGCGCTATGAGCTAAAGGCTGATTTATTGGAGATGATCGAAGAACAAAGCGACTTTTTTAGTGCCACTGATGCCTCGATCGCGGTGCGTGGTTATGCCAATGAGCTAAAAGCGATCGGTGCATTAGAAGAAGTGGTGGAAGCTCTCATTGATCAAATTAATTCCCACAGTGAGGAAGGCCCCGTTGCGCGACTGCGTGGTAGCCATGAGCAAACCCTCACCTTCATTTACAACAAAGCCCTAGAAAATAGATCCCGTGTCGATCGCGCTCCCGATGTCCAACCCAATACCCGCCACCGCAAATCGGAAAAACGTCCTGCTCTATATACCGATCTTAGTGGTAAGGTCTTGGTCTTTGGTGGTCACGATCGCTTACAAACAGCAGTCAAAAATCGGTTGCGTGACTCTGCCATTAATCTGATGTGGTACACCGAACAGGACGGACTACAACTAGCGGCTCAAGGTGAAACCCAAATCGCTGGGAGTGACCTCATAATTATCGTGACAGGTTATGCCAGTCACTCCTTGACTGAAAGAGCGATCGAAGCCTGCCGCCGTGCTAATAAAACTTACGAAATCGTCAATACAACAGGTATGACCAGACTGTTAGAAGTCATCGAATCAGGACTAAAGGCAAAGCAACTAGCTAGACATTGGAAATAGCCATTAAATAGCCATAATTGCGGTTATCGTTTTGCCTACAGCACAATGAAAATTGCAATGCATAATGAATTAAGAAATGGCTACGCCATTTCTTAATTAAAAAAGCTTACTGGGTTTGGTTTTCAAATTTAAAAAGTGTGATCACACTTTATTAAATTTGTATGACATAAGACTAAGCCGCCAAAAGCTGATCGAGTTTGCCTTGACGATCTAAAGCATGGATCGCATCACAGCCGCCAACATGTTGATCATTAATGAAAATCTGTGGTACTGAGCGCTTACCATCAGAACCACGCGCTACCATTGCCGATCGCGCTGCCTCATCGCCATCGATCGCATATTCCGTATACTGCACGCCTTTACGATCTAGAAGTTGTTTTGCTCTGATACAAAAAGGACAGCTTTGCCATGTATAGATTTCGACTTTTGCCATAAAGTTATCAAGATTTTTGCAATCATTTAGAAATTAGCTTTAATAAATCTTAATATAGTCAGGACACCGTTGGTTAGGAACAATTCTCAGGTAAATTAAAACAAGTCCACTCGCTAGTGTTGCGAACCCTCTTAATCATGTCCTCTGCAAAATCCTTTCCTGAGCCAATACTTTTTAAGCAGGTAAAAATTCTGAGTTCGGATGCCGCATTTTTTAGTAATGACTTAGTTGATGTACTAGTTACTCCAGAGCATCAAATTCATGTAAATTGCGATCTCTCGTTGATTTCGCAAAATGTGCAGATTGTCGAACAGGATGACCTCATTTTAGGGACAGGTTTGGTTGATCTCTATAGCACCAGTGCCGAACCAGGACATGAATCTAGGGAAACCATCGCCGAATTATGGCAAGGAGCAAACAATGGGGGCTTCTGTCGCGTAGGTGTTTTGCCAAATACACAGCCTGCGATCGATGATATTGCTGCCCTCGAATTTTGGCGCAATGTCCAACAAAAATATGGAGCGATGCTGCAACCTTGGGGTGCAATTACCAAGGGTCTAGAAGGTAAGCAATTAACTGATATGGCAGAACTGGCGGATTCAGTAGTTGGCTTTACTGATGGCAAAGCGATCGCCAATCTGCTGTTAGTCCGTCGGGCGATGGAATATATCAAGCCCCTCGGCAAACCGATCGCCCTCTTTCCGCAGAATCTTGACCTAATCGCCAATGGTGTCATTCGTGAAGGTAAGTGGTCTTTGCAGTATGGTATGGCAGGCTATCCCGCCGCCGCCGAAACTACAGCCCTCGCCGCCTTAATTGAACTAGTGCGCCTCACTCGCACCCCCACCCACTTCATGCGTCTTTCCACTGCCCAGAGTGTAGAACTAGTCGCCCGAGCCAAAAATGATGGTTTACCAGTTACCGCCAGCACATCATGGTTGCATCTTTGCCACTGCGATCGCGATCTCTCCACCTATGATCCGAACCTGCACCTATTACCGCCCCTTGGCAATGAAGCCGATCGCCATAGCTTAATTGAAGGGATTCGTACTGGCACTATCGATGCGATCGCGATCGACCATACCCCCCGTGCCTATGAAGAAAAAGTCGTTCCCTTTGAAGTCGCTCCTCACGGTGCGATCGGCCTAGAATTTGCCTTGCCCATCCTCTGGCAAAATCTCGTTACCACAGGATTACTTACCGCCTCAACACTTTGGCAAGCCCTTAGCGATCGCCCTGCTCAAATTTTGGGACTACCACAACCAAAACTGCATACATTTTTTGATCCCCACTGCTCATGGTTGGTATCCCCCCAAGCGATCGCCTCTTCCTCCCACAACAGCAACTACATCGAGCAAACTATTACAGGTAAGGTTTTGCATTATCCCCAAAAACTATCTAAGGGCTAATACCCAATCATGTTATGGGTGAAGTAAGATGCGAATAATGTGAATAACAAATAATTTGCTGTAAGCAAACATTATCTCAACCCTATCTAAATCTATGAACCAACGACTCAAACGCTGGGAGTCACCTCGACAAGAGGGACGCAACCACAAAGGTAAAGGCGGCTCGGCACGACTCAGACAAAAGAAAAAGCAATTTCAAATGCTCCGCAACAAACTCAAAACAGCAAAAGCCTCGCAATGCGAGGCTTTTGCTATTCTAGCCCTAAGAGCCGTTAATCAATGAGTCACCACAGGCACCTGCTGCGTAAAATCTGTATCACCAACCTCATGAAAGTCAGTTTCACCAAAAATAGCTGACTCAAACTTATAATGCTTAAACTCTAGAATATTGCCCGAATGATCAGCCAAGAAAAAAGTACGATGTTCCAAAGGTGTATCCACAAAACGAATTTTAGGCTTTTGGTAAAACTTAAGACGTTTATCATGGACTCTCTCCAAAAGAGCCATCCAATTATTTTCAGAACAAAAAACTAGTCCAAAATGACGCGGATAAATACCCCGTTGCATCTCACTAGGTTGATCAACAACATGGGCGACTAACTGATGTCCATATAAACTCATAATCAAAGATTCAGAAGACTCGCGTCCTGCCAGACAGCCCAACCCGTCAATATAAAATGCCTTAGTACTAGCAATATCTTTGACGGGAAATGCGAGATGGAAAAGGATCTTGGTCATGGTGCAGTATTTTCTAGCATAAGTTTGGTGCGCTTGAGCTTATCAGGAACATCAATAGGATATTTCCCTGTAAAACAAGCTGTGCAAAAATGCGTGGTATCAATTTGGGTTGCCCTTAGCATCGCATCATGACTTAGGTAAGCAAGCGTATCTACCTCAATCTGTTTGGCGATCGCCTCAACGGATTTTTGAGCAGCAATCAAGTGATCCTGAGAGTCCGTATCAATACCATAAAAACAAGGATGAGTTACAGGAGGCGAAGAAATTCGCATATGTACTTCGATCGCCCCTGCCTCACGCAATGCTCTCACTATTTTACGACTCGTAGTTCCCCTTACGATCGAATCATCGATCACAATTACCCGTTTACCCTGCAAAACATCCTTGAGGGTATTTAGCTTCATGCGAATACCCGATTCACGCATCGCTTGGGTTGGTTGAATAAATGTACGACCCACATAGCGATTTTTAATGAGAGCTTCTCCATAGGGAATTCCTGACTCTCGAGAGAAGCCGATCGCCGCAGGAATACCCGAATCTGGTACACCAATCACAATATCGGCATCCACAAAGCTTTCCTTTGCCAACTCGCGCCCAATGCGTAACCGATAGGTAAATAGGCTTTCATCGTGCATGACACTATCGGGACGCGCAAAATAGATCATCTCAAATACACATAGCTTCGGCTGTGCCGCTTCCCACTGTGTTGATACCATCGTGCCATCTTGGCTAATGATTACCAATTCCCCAGGCATGACCTCACGAATATATTCTGCACCGATAATATCTAAGCCACAGGTTTCTGACGCAAGGATATAAGCACCATCTTCAGTTTTACCGATGACCAGAGGACGAATCCCGTGAGCATCTCTGGCTCCAGCGATCGCATTAGGCATTGCCATTACTAGACTAAATGCTCCCTGACATCGACGCAGAGCTGCAATAATTGCGGCTTGCCACTCCAAACCAGACTCAACAGCTTCACCCACTGCAAAGGCAATTCCCTCTGAGTCAGCCGTTGATTCGAGGGCATGACCTTGGGCAGCTAGTTCAGCGCGTAAGTCATTAGCATTAACAAGGTTGCCATTATGGGCAAGCGCAAAATCTCCTAAGCGAGTTTTCACCACAATCGGTTGAGCATTGCAAACCTTACTAGAACCAGTTGTAGAGTAACGATTATGCCCGATCGCTATTGATCCTTTCATCTCTGAGAGAATCGTTTCATTAAATATCTGAGCAACTAGCCCCATAGCCTTGTGGGTATGGGATTTGCCTTGATCGTCATAGACAGTAATTCCTGCCGATTCCTGCCCACGGTGTTGTAAAGCATATAGCCCAAAGTACACCAGTTTAGCCACATCCCCCTCTGTCGCTAATACACCAAATACGCCGCAGGCTTCCTGAGGTTTATCCGATTCTATATCTGGCTCTAAATCTGGATCATGACTTTGGTATGATTCAAGATGATCAATATCAGTAATATTAGGATTCAGCACACTAGCATCTACATTTTCTAAAGATTGTTTAGGCATCTCATGCATTGAATGGTCAGAATGGTCTGGCAACATAGCAATTATACGCAGTACTCTAAGTTGGTTAAAAGAGAAAAGCCCACACCTTAGATCGTACCAGTGTTAAGCGTTTCTTAACCAAAAGCTTTAGTCTAATTCTAATTTCTCGATAGTAGCTCGATGGGTAATCCATCGGGGTCAGCAATAAAAGCCACTTGATAGGAGCGATCGCCAATTAATTGTGATTGCGGTGGTAGCAATAGTTTAAGTTTACCGAGCCGATTGAGAAGCTCCTGCAAAGTATGTTCAAGGTTATCCACATGAAAAGATAGATGGTAATAACCCACATAATGCTCATCTCCATAGGGATCGCTATTAGGCTTAGGTTCAGGCACTTGCATAAGTTCTAAATGCATACCTGCGCCAGACATCCAACAGGCAAGGGTAATACCTGCGGTGAAGCGTTCAGTTACTTCAAAGCCTAAGCCTTCGTAAAAAGCGATCGCTCGAAATATATCCGATGTCTTAATAGCAACATGATGAAATTGGAGAGACATAGGCTGATAGAGCGATCTACATTAGTAACAATCAAGATTAGTGAAAATCAAGTTAGCTCTTTTGACGCAATAGCTCCACATCAAGCGCGTCTAATTGCCAACCTGCGGCTCCCGCATTTTGACGCGCCTGACTAGCATTTTTTGCCCCTGGAATGGGAATTACGCCACCTTGAGCCATGAGCCAATTGAGCGCCACCTGAGCAGGAGTTTTTTGATATTTGTTAGCGAAGGTTTCGAGGGTAGATAGTAGTGGTTCTAGTTTTTGCAGACCTGCGGGACTAAATCGAGGATCGATGCGTCGCGCCCCTTGCATATTTTTAGATATATTTTTGGTGGCAGTTTGATCACTGCTATAACGATATTTGCCCGTTAGTAGTCCTTGGGCAAGGGGACTGTAGGCAAGAATTGTAATATTTAGTTTCTTGGCAATTTCCATCACTCCATTAGTTTCAATTTGCCTAGCTAACAATGAATAAGGCACTTGATTAACAGCTAAGGGAATACCATATGCCGCTAGATAATCATGAGCCTGTTGCATCTGTTGAGCAGAGTAATTGCTAACTCCAACAGCCTGAATCCTTCCTTTTTTGACCTCATCGGCAAGTACTGCCATGAAGTCCTTAGTTTTGAGCCAAAACTCCAGAGGCCAGTGGATTTGGTAAAGAGCAATCTGTTGAGTTTGTAAGCGATCGAGACTAGCCGTCAGTGCATCGGCGATCGCGGAGCGTTGCCACCGCCAAGGCAATGGGAAATACTTGGTGGCAATCTGTAAAGGCTGATGCACTTGCCGACAGAACTGACCAATTAATCGTTCAGACTCCCCTAAACCATAAACCTCTGCGGTATCAAAAAAAGTAATTCCCGACTCCACCGAAGCCTGAAAAGCTGATGCTACATCATTTTGGTTAAAATCCTTACCATAAGCCCAAAATAAAGTATCTCCCCAAGACCAAGTACCGACTCCAACAGCACTAACTTCAACATCAGTGACTCCAAGTTTTACTTTGTGCATACCAAATAAACAATAGTGATGATAGTTACCGAGGATCACTCAGAATTGCCATGTTCTAAGTTACTGTTGGCTCTTTCCTGATAGCTGACATTATAGCTGTTTCTAAGTTCGGCGAAAGCTCCAATTTGCCTGAGCGAAGGTGTAAATCTCGCTGAGGAAAAGGAATTTCAATATTTTGTTTAGATAGGATCTCATAGATCAAAAAGTACAAATCGCTCTTAACAAGAAATTGCTTACTCGGATCATCAATCCATACCAACAGTTCAAAATCAAGGGAACTATCGCCAAATCCTTTAAACAATACCTGACAGCTTGGACTTGTGAGAATTTGTGAGCAGTTTTGGGCTGCCTCTAATAGTGAATCTCTGACCTCGCTGAGATTGGAGCCATAGGCAACGCCCACAGGCACATGAAGGCGGGAGATCGGATTGCGATGACTCCAATTAATAACTTCAGAATCTAAAAATCGCGAGTTCGGCACAATAATAGAAACGCGATCAAGGGTACGAATTTCAGTACTCCTAGCTCCTATACGTTCCACCGTTCCATTAAGTTTGCCAACTTCGATAAAATCACCCACTTGTATTGGGCGCTCAAATATGAGAATTAGACCACTGCCAAAGTTCTTAGCAATATCCTGTAACCCAATTCCTAAGCCAATCCCCAAAGCACTGGCTAAAATTGTCAGCGAACTGAGATCTAGCCCCCATATTTGCAGTAATACTAATATCCCAATAAATAAAAGACTATATTGCGTGATAATCGCGATCGCTTCTTCCGCGCCTCGGCTTAATCCTGCAAGAGTGAGAACTCTTTCCCTAAGAAGATTGGTAATCGCTTTGACTAGCAATATAAGTCCAAATAAGAGAGAACCTAAAATAAGTAGGTTTGCAACAGAATAGGATGAGCGCCCAATCGTCAAAATCGGTGATATGAAACTAGCAGATAAAATGCTACGCGCTTGATTACTAATTTCACGGGAAATCGGGAAAAGATCCGCAACATAGAGTATGGCTGTCGCCAACACAAATACACGACTGGACAGCAGCAATATCGTCAATAATAAATCCAGTCCTTTTGCTACTGATTCGCGATCGCTTTGAGCAAGTCCCCGTTTCAAAAACCTTGATAGATAAATGCGTAACTTACCTAACAACCACAAAACCGCGATCGCCAAGATTAAAACTGCAACAGCCCAAATAATCAGTTCCTGATTCATTATTTAGAATTAGCCTTCGCTGTATTTTTGAGATCACCACTCAAGAACATCGGAATAAACTTCTCCACAAAAGAGGCAGGATCTTTATCCCATGCCTTTTTAACTAACTTAAGCCTTGTTTTTTGCAATTCAGGTGCAAATAGAGTTTGCGGCAATTGATCCACCAAATACTGCGGACGTTGCCAGAGTGGCAGAGTATCCGCGATCTTCAGCAAATTCTCAACACGCCGAATCTCAGCCCCCGCTAAAACATCCATCCCAGACTCATAGGCCGCTTGCTCGATCGCCATATACTTTTTCTTAGCAACATTCACCTTACGAGCATGAACGGCACTCTTTTTGGCAATTTCTGCAAGACGACGATTCCCCCAACGCACATGGGCAACTTCCTCAGGTAAAATCCTCTCAATCGTTTCACGGATTTTAATATTTTCAGAAGTCTCCTCAGTTTTCTTCAGCGCACGGATATGGGCAGCAAAATATTCACATCCTCGCTTCTCCGTCACATTAATTGCAGCTAAAGCCTCAATAATCCTATCTTCAGGCTCCTCGCCAATTGCACTATGACTAATAAAACGCTCAAACTCATCAATATAAGAAGTACCTGGAGGAGTGCCAATGTCCTCACCTAACTCATACAATAAATCCGTCAACCAAAGAGCATGACGAGACTCATCAGCCACATGATGAGATAAATCCTTAATTAAATTACGGGGCTGTCCATTGAGCTTTTCAATCAAATCAGTAAGGTCTTTACAACTGCGTTGTTCATTAAATCGATAGCGATTTAGAGTCAACATATGCACTTCACGTTGGCGCACCACCTGATCAAGAATATCCTGAGCGCTAAGTTGACCACGAAGTTTATGGGGATATACGACAGTCATTTCATCAAAACCTAAATATTAAAAACAAATATGCAGCGACCTGCGCTGCATACTTACACCAACTATACTAACCATCCAATAGCTTATAAACTACAGCCCAATCATGAAGCTAGAAAAATGTATCTAAGAGGCAGTTACAATATACTCTCAAAGAAAACTAGAGCTAAATTCCCCCTAAAAGGTCTTGTTTAGCAATCTTTACCATCAAAGCTTGCTGACCAAGATAAAGCATGTGTAAATCAGCTAAAAGTTGTTTTGCAGCATCTAAGTCTATATTTTGGATCTGCTGACAAAACACCATATGCGTAAATTGCTTCTCGACAGGTAAATCGTTCATATGTACCTCACTTGCGGCTCGAAGAATGACATTAATTGACCTGTTGCTATCACTTGACAGTAGATATTAGCCACTATGTCAACATAACGTAACAATACTTTAAAGTCATTCAAAAAAGTGTATCAGGATAAACATTTTTGCCTAGATATACCCTAAGAAACATACTGACATATATCAATATACATAGCGATTTCAGCGATTGATTAGCTTACCTAATAGCACCTAAAAGTAAAAATGAGGCTTGCATTGCAAACCTCATTTTTACTTTTGGATTAAGATAATCGGAATTATAGCAAGCCAGTGTTAGTACCTTGTCTGCCAGTTGCAAGTTCAACCTTAACAATTTTTCCGCCCATTTTCATGATGCGTTGTTGTTCAGCAAACCAATTATCGTAAGGAACTAACTTGGTGAAATAGGTATTTTGCAATTCTCGCTGTGTACGAATGCGGGTTTGGCTAGGTACACAAGCAGTAATTTTAAAAGTCCGCATAGCGGCGATCTCCTTCTGAGCCAGTTGTTTTAAAAAAGTAAATTCAAAAAGTAAATTCAAAGAGCTATTGAATTAATTTTCTCTTGACATATACATTAGCGGCGCGATAGGAATAGGAATTCCTACCACCGCCGCCCTATGGATATTCAATATAAACTAGGTACAAAAACTGCATTCTTGCAAGCTTTTGGGTTAGTTTACAATATCAGCAATTAGCTCAAGCCAGAGCTGATGTAGTCAAGGTAAATACCTAGTTCTTTGCCAGCGTCAGAACCAATGATGCTTGCTGCAACTTCTTTGATTGCTTGGATAGCTTGAATTGTGGAAACTACAGGTACTCCAAGAGAGTTGTAGGTTTCTTTCAAGCCATTGAGTACACGCTCATCAAGGATAGAAGCGTCGCCAGCCAACATAGCATAGGTGGCATAGCGGAGGTAGTAGTCGAGGTCACGAATACATGCTGCATAGCGACGGGTGGTGTACATGTTGCCACCGGGACGGGTCACATCAGAGTACAACAAGGACTTAGCAACAGCTTCTTTAACGATGGTTGCAGAGTTTGCGGAAATTGCCGCAGAAGCACGAACGCGAAGTTCACCTGTGGCGAAGTAGCTCTTTAGCTTTTCGAGAGAAGCAGCATCAAGGTATTTACCTTGAACATCGGAAGAGTTAATGACGGAGGTAATTGCGTCTTGCATTTTTGTATATTTTTTAGGTTTGCAATTAGATTTTATGTGAATCTGGGATTCAGAATTCTGAATAAATTAAATTCTGTATTTAAAGGAAGTCGATTATCAGTAAGTTTTATTTGTTAGAACTTAGTTAAGCTCTTCAGCTTGGCTTACTGCATTGCACCAATGACGTAATCGAAGTAGTAACCTGCTTCGGCTGCATCTTCACCAGATAGCAGAGCAGAGGCGGCACTCTTCAAACCACGTACGCCTTCAGCAACGGCGGGGATTGGGGTTCCTAAGGAGTTGTACATTTCCTTAACGCCTACTAGACCAATTTCTTCGATGGGGGTAACATCGCCAGATACTACTCCGTAGGTAACTAGGCGGAGGTAGTAGTCGAGGTCACGCAAGCAGGTTGCGGTCATTTGCTCGCCATATGCGTTGCCACCGGGAGAAACCACATCAGGGCGCTTTTGGAAGAGTTGATCGCCAGCTTGCTTAACGATACGCTCGCGGGATTCGGTCAAGGTTTGGGCAATGCGAAGACGGCGCTCACCAGAGCTTACAAAGCCCTTAATGCGATCTAATTCACCAGGGCTGAGGTAACGTGCCTCTGCATCTGCATTCACGATGGACTTCGTGACTACGCTCATTTAATTTTTCTCCAATCAAAAATGTGAATAAAAACGGTTGATGTGATTCCTATTTTTGCAAAATCACTTCTCTTAAGTTATACCCTAGGGGTGACAACTGGATCAAAAAATTGGATCACAAAAGTGATTATTGCAATGCTTAGGTTTCTTTGTCAAAGCAATGATTACTAAAATATTTTGAAGCATTGGGTTGTATATAAGCTTTTCTTCATCACACTTCTTAACAATTGATTTGTAAATCTTTGTTGGTAGGTAATAGGCTAGGCTAATGCAATTAGCTTGAAAGTATTGCTATGCCTAAGGTTGCAACTCCTCCTAAAATCATGAGGCCTGCGGGCATGAATTTTTTGGTCTTGATGAGTCGGACAACAAATACAATTATCAGGAGGGCAGCGATCGCCATGCCAGCGATTTTGCCCCATGCTTGGGACTGAGCAGCAGCGATGCCTGCAACTAGCAAGCCAGTGCCACTAATGCTGCCAGAGATTATTGAGGCCTTGCTTTGGCTTTTGGTGAAGCCAATAATACCTCCGACAATTGCGATCGCGCCGTAAATGATAAGGGCGATCGTGCTAGGGGAGAAGTTGCTGAGGGAGCCTAGAGATGAGTTCATTGGTTTTATCTAAAAAACAAAAAGTGATGTAATTGGATGTAATTGAATAGATCTGACTATAGACTATGAATATTTCATTAGAAAATAGCAAAGCACAAGATGGCTTTAGTAATCAATTCACTGTTTTATCAAGTCTAAAAATCAAGTCTAAAAAATGGATTACTATTTTTTAGGCTTGATTTTTAGGTTTGGTTTTTGGTTTCCAAAAGTATATAGCAATCCTATTTCATTCGTGAGAAAGGCAAGGGGCTAGGTTCTCACAACTTATTTAGGACTGCGATAGTCACGTTTCTGGGAATCAGTATAACTACCTATGATGGTTTGCTCAGTTGACTAATAATGGAGGCGATACGGTTGAGGTAAGGGGCTGGATCGAGGGCAAGCCAACCTTCTACGGAGGGAACCATAATCTCAAAATGTAGGTGAGGGCCAGTAGATCTTCCTGTGGAGCCAACAAGACCGATCATTTGTCCTTGGGCTACTCTTTGTCCTGTGGAGACATAAATGGCTTCGAGGTGGGCATATCTTGTGCCTGTGGAGCCGTGGTTAATTTCGATGAGGTTGCCGTATCCACCTCCCCAGCCTGCAAATTCGACTGTTCCTGTTTTGGCTGCAAGTACGGGAGTTCCGAAGGATGCACCTAAGTCAATGCCGCTATGAAATGACCAGATGGCGGTAACGGGGTTGATGCGCCAGCCGTAGTTAGAAGTGACGGGGACTAGGTAAGGGAGGGGATAGCCACCTGTGGCGATGATGGTGGGGGTGGCTGAGCTATTGGCGATCGCTGATGGTTTAAACGGCACAGGCTCAGGTTGCCAGATAGCTCCAGGGACAAATACAACTTGGGGGCGACGTTGACAGCCATTGCGTTCAAAGAGGACATCAGCTCTCACTCTGTACTTTTTGGCGACAGTGGTGTAATTTTCGCCGTCTTTAAAGCGGTATGTCAGACCGTCTAGGGGTGGTATGGATAGAGTTTGACCAACCTTAACGGAGCCGCTACGCACATCTGGGTTTAAACCCATGATTGTGGCGGTTTTGAGGTTATATTGTTTGGCGATCGCTTCTAGGGTTTCACCTGATTTGACTTGGTGTTTTATCAGACTATCGAGGGTGGGTTTACCACATAATTCTTCTGCTTCTTGTTTATTAGTTGAGTCACTAAGATTGGGAGTGATGGTAGTGGCACTTGAGGGTGAGGCGATACTAAATGCCATCAGACCGATGGATAGTTTGGCAGCAATACCAGAAATTTTCTGTAGGAATGCTTTCTGTATAGTTTTATTAAGTAAATTTCTTGGCAGCAGCTTCATAAATATTCATAAAGGCAATTCTTTAGTATTTTTGTATTTTTACAGCGATCGTGACTATTTGTTACCTACAATCTGGTGATGTGACTATATTTTTTGCAGTAGTTGATCAAAATACAGCACAGAATACTGCTAGGTTTGATGATCGTGATATTTGCTAATAGTTAGCATTTATCTGCAAAATGTAATGAAAATTATTAATGTTTATCGATTAGCAAATTCATGAATCATTCCCTACCTGATGTTAGTAAGGAACAGTTACAAACTTTTTTAGATATAGCAACGGAGGCAGCCTGTGCTGCTGGGGCTGTTCTCAAATCCTATTGGGGTAATTTGGGCGAAGTTGAAGAAAAACGCCCAGGGGATCTGGTAACGATCGCGGATAAACAGTCTGAAGCAATGGTTCTCTCAATATTGCAACGGCATTTTCCTGATCATGGCATCTTGGCAGAAGAATCTGGGGTGCTTGGTAATAGCCAAAGTCGGTATCTATGGGCGATCGATCCTCTTGATGGCACTACCAATTTTGCCCATCAGTATCCTTTTTCTTCGGTGTCGATCGCTTTGTTGATTGATGGGTTGCCTGCGGTGGGGGCGATTTATGATCCGTTTCGAGATGAGATTTTTCGAGCGGCGATCGGGTTGGGAGCTACCCGCAACCGTCAGCCGATCCGTGTTTCTCAGGTGGCAGAACTAAATCGCAGTCTCTTAGTCACTGGGTTTGCCTACGATCGCACCCGTACCGATGACAATAATTATGCCGAATTTTGTCATTTTACCCACATTACACAGGGTGTGCGCCGAGGTGGTTCAGCCGCTATGGATCTTGCCTATGTTGCCTGCGGTCGTCTCGATGGCTATTGGGAGAGAGGTCTATCTCTTTGGGACTTGGCGGCAGGAGTGGTGCTAATTCGCGAAGCGGGTGGTCTGGTGACTGCCTATGATGGCAGCGAATTTATACCGCAGTCTGGACGATTGTTGGCCACAAATGGAGCTTTGCATCAACAAATGATTGATGAATTAGCTCTAATCAAGCCTTTGCCTATTAAGTTCCCCCTTGGGCGCTATACCAATCCATAAAAGTATGACAGCAGTTTTTGATAGTTCATCTTCTTGCAGAATTAATAGCGCCCTCTATGGTGATGCGATCGCTTGCATCAGGTCAAGAAATCACTAGCGACCCTTCTATGCTAGAAGATCGTTCGATTTTGGATAAACTGCACGAAGGTGCATAAATGAAACACACAAAAGGATCTCAATTTAGTTGAGATCCTTTTGTGTGAATATTTTTAATTTTTGTTTTATACCAAGCAAGTCAAACTCTCAATCATATTTTTATACTAAAATATTAGGAATTACTAAGAAATGTAAAGTATGTTGCAACCCCAAAATTTCAGTGATTTTAATATTGGTCAAATTAAAGTGCCAATCACACTGAACTCAAATAGTAAAAATGACTATGCCATCTTAATGCTCATAAATGAATCTGATGAACCGATTACAGACTATTGGTCATTTCCTTGGGAAACTGATATTAGAAAAAGCGCCAAATCTGAAAAAAGAGTCTTAGTAAAATTTGAATACAAGAAAAAAATACTTGGGCTGGTGAGCTATGTAGTTGGGAGACATCAAAACTCACTGGTTATTGAGCATTTAGAAACAAAACAAAATGTGCAGGATAGGCTTGTTGAACCTATCGGGAAATGGTTATTATGGTACTGTTACAAGGTTGCTACTAGTTTTTGTTTAGGTACAGATGCGAAGGATATGCCTCTCATTTTTTTGTTTTCTAAGCCTAGAGCATTCAACTACTACAAAGAAAAAATAGGCATGACCTATCAAAAATCCATACGTTTAGGAGAAGGTGAAGTTTATGCGTTTACCGATTCGAGGATCAGGGCAGAAAAATACATTGAAAGTCTCATCACGCAATACGGTCAACCAATCTTCGATGAAACGTAGAAAGCAGTCTAAAGGTTTTGGAGTTGTCATTACATATCTAAACCCAAAAGAAGTTATGGCTGGTACTGAGAAAGTCAGAACTTATAAAGAGTGGGAAGAATTGCTCGGTGGTGACTTTGGTAAAGAGATTGGTATTATTTGGTAATCCAAACTATCTTATGAATAAGAAAGAGGGGCGCATTGCGCCCCTCTTTCTTATTTAACCCTGACTTTAAATCTTACAAATCCGTAAGAGCTAGGCGGTACTCCCGAAGCAGTGGCATTAGGTACAGAAGGAAATGTCGGTGTGCCAGTAGTACGGGTGACATTTACCGTAACGATGCCGTTAGGATTGGAGGTAATTGGCAAAGTCGGATTATCAGGCTGGACACAGCGATCGCTACCCGTACTAGGCGTAACTTCGCCAATGGTGGGATCGTAATAGCGTCCGCGATCGCCATCATTTATGCCTGTTAGATAGCGGCGATCGCCCACAGTTGTACCCGTTTGCAACACAATCCCTAAGTCTGCAGGCAAACCACCATCAGTGGGTGTAGAACCGTTATAGGCATTGGCAATATAGACCGTATTAGCAGGCACAGGATCACAGATTCTGACATTATTGGCACTATTTAAACCAATATTTAAATAGTAAATCGTGTATTCCACTTCGTCTTGAGGACGCACATTTGTTTGTGACAGTGCTCCCCTTAATGAATCGCTTAAAGGAGTAGGCCAGTTATTTGTGTTGTCGTCATTAGTGGTACTAGGATCATTTGCATATCCAGCTAGGTCATTAGCGTTAATGCGTGTGATTCGTTTTACTAAAACTACATTTGGCGCACCACCCTGAACGGTTAAAGTTGCTGTTGCAGGGTTAGGGTTATTACCAATATTAGTTTGCAAAGCGTTGATAGGAATTGTATTTACATACACACCATTGGTTGCTGAAGTCACCTGCACCGTGATCGTACAGCCGCCATTGGGAATAGTGGAACCATTGTTATAGGTAATTGTAGTGGCAGTAGTAGCGACATTGGCAGTTGTACAGGTTCCACCAATATTGGGTGTCGTTGCAACCAGAACATTAGAAGGCAAAGTATCAACTAGTGGACTAGTTAAAGTAATTGCTGCGCCAGAAGCATTACCAAGCTGAATTGTAAGCGTGGAAATCCCACCTTGGTTAATAGTGGCAGGAGCAAATGACTTAGCTACTGTTGGCAAAATAGCCGCCGTTACCGTTGCCTGTACAGGATCAGTATTAGAAAAACTTGGGGTACTAGTAATACTACCCGCAGGAATAATATTGGTATATGAACCTACGGCTGCGACTAAAACATCAACACTAAACGAACATGTCGTTCCGTTATTAACAGAAGCACTGCCTAGACTAACACTATCAGTAGTAGTAGTTACTACTCCATTGGGGCAATTCGTAGTGGTATTAGGAGGGGAAGCAATAGTTAGCCCTGTAGGTAAGGTATCAGTAAGACTTAAGTTTGAGAGATCGACAGGACGTGCATTGATGATTGTAATTGTCAACCTAGTTTTATCACCGGGATTAACCGTTGAGGGAACGAAGCTTTTACCAATACCTAAACCCGCTAAGTTGGTTAATGTCGCCTCTGCTGGTTGGGTATTAGCCGCACCCTGAAAACTTCTAACCCCACCTGCTGGAATCACGTTGGTAAGGTTGCCTGCACTAGAAGAAGTAACCCTGACTGATACGGTACAACTTGTGTTAGAGGGCATTGAAACTCCCGACAAATTGAAACTGCCCGCTCCCGGTGTTGCAGCAATAATGCCAGAGGCACAGGTAGTAGTGGCATCTAATGGTGACGCAACAATCATGCCAGTGGGCATATTGTCTGTAAAGTTTACACCAACGTAATTTACAGCCGAGTTATTGGTTAACTGGACACTGAGCAATGATGTGGAGCCACCCGAAACTGTTAGAGGATTAAATTCTTTATTAACTAGAATTTGTAAAGGTCCATAGCTGAGCGTTGCACTAGCAGGAGCAGATGTTGTTAATCCTTCAGCACTACTAAAGTTAGCAACACCCGCAGGAATAGTATTAACGATGCTGCCACTAGAGGCAGTCCCAGTTACTTCCACTTGAAATGTACAGACCCCAGGTACACCACCAACCCAAGCAGGCACGGTTGCACCCGTAAGGCTAAAACTAGTTCCCCCTGCTACAGCATTAACTGTACCGCCAGTACAAGTGGTACTGCCATTAGGCGGATTAGCGACAGAAATCGCCTGAGCAACTGGAGACTGAGGTAGCGGATCAATGACTTGGACATTAGTTAGAGGTGCAATAGAAAAGTTAGTAATCGTTACAGATAAAACACTACGACCACCAGGTGCAATTAATGTTGGGAAGAAGGATTTACTGATTTGTGTGGCAGTTACCTGTAGGGTTGCAGAAGTTGGGTTAGCGTTAGTCCTGCCCTGCGTAGTTGTAATTGCATTAGCAGGAATATCATTAACTTTATTCCCTGGTGTGGTTGGTACGGCATCAACTTCAACCCTACAAGTTTGATTTTGATTGATACTAACGTTGTTAAATACAATTGTATTACCACCTGCTGCTGCAACGAAGGAGCCAATTGGGGTTGTGGCACAATTGGCTCTAGTCAAGTTTGGAGTACTGGCAATCTGTAAACCTGTAGGTAAAGTGTCAGTTAAATTTAGTCCAGTTACATTACCTGAGCCATTAGGAATATTAATATCAATCCTAATTCTAGTGTTACTGTTGAGGTTGACTGGAGAAGTTAAGAATGATTTGTTGATAGTAATAGAACTAGTATCAATTGTTAGAGTTGCGCCAGTTGCAACCTCAGGAATATTTTGGTCATTAGTAAAGTTGGCTGTGTTTGGAGTGGCATTGTTGCCGTTAAATGAATTGAATTTATTACCTGATGTAGTTGGAGTAAGATCAACTTGAAATGTACAAGTTGAATTAGCATTTAAGCTTGCGCCAGCTAACCTAAATTGATTTTCAGTACCAGAACCAGTTAGAACAGTTGTATTATCTACACCCCTCATAATACCGTTCGTACAGGTTGTGCTGGCGTTTGGTGGATTAGCAACAAATAGGTTAGATGGCAATACATCAGGTATTACGATATTAGTTAAATTAGAACTACTGAGATTTTCAACAGTTACGATTGCGGTAGTGATTCCATTGACTGTTGTGGTGCTCGGAGTAAAGGTTTTGCTAATCCTAATTCCAGGTACAGTTACGGTTGGAGCATCTATGTTACTGGCATTTCCACCATTCTGGTCGTTTGTAATTGAGTTAGCGTTTATTCTATTCCGAAAAGTTCCTTCGGACTGAGCAACAACCTCAAAGGTAATCGTACATGCCCCCCCTGCAGTTATAGAACCTCCTGACAAAATTACTCGATCAGGATTTGGATCAGTTCGATTGTCAGGATTAACAGTACCACCGCAAGTATTGGTCACATTAGGCGGGGTATTGAGTTGGAGATTAGTATTTTGGAAGGTGTCTGTAAAAGCTATACCTGTAAGGGTGATAGAAGTAGGATTGTTAAGAATAATGGTAAAAGTACCGACTTCACCAGGTAATAGCTCTGTCGGAAGACTACCAGGTGGTGGCGGTGTTGCCCTTGCAAAGGATTTAGTGCCTGTAATACCACGAAAGTTTATATTGCCACTAGCAGAAGTACTTGGTAAATTCTGATTATTGAATACAACCTGATTATTACCTGCATCGCCTGCATCAATTGTATTGGTCTTTAGTCCACCTACATTGGATGTTACTGTGGCTGTGATCGTACAACTATTGTTTGCTGAGGAGTTTGGCGGCAGTGTTCCTCCTGCGATAGTTACAGAAGTTGCAGTAAAAGATAAACTACCTCCAGTACAGGTAGTTGTGCCAACACGCACAACTGTTAGATTTGTTGGCATTGTGTCAGTGAGGTTAATGCCTGTAATTGTCGTGCCGGTGGTGGTATTAGTGAGCGTAATTGTAAGGGTACTCTCTTCGCCAATGTTAGGATTATTTGGAGAAAAAGCCTTGACAACTGTGATGCGGGCTTGTTGAACTGTAAGGGGAGCAGTGGCTTGACTTGCATTAGTGACTCCTTGATTGGATGAAATTGCTCCGATGGGAATCGTATTGGTATAAGAAGCAATTACTGAAGAAGTAATTGGTACTGCTAATGTACAAGTACTATTTGGGGCAACGGTTGCACCTGTGAGCGTAACAGAGCCAGCAGTTGTTGATGCTGTTCCTGTTCCTCCTCCAGTGGTAAGACAAGTACCTGTGATTGTTCCAGGGGCTATGGTTACGTTAGTGGGTAAAGTGTCAGTAAATACGGCATTAGTTAAGGGAATGCTGAGATCGTTGTTTCTTAATGTAATTGTTAATGTGGCGGTGTCGCCTGTGGCGATCGTGCTGGGCGCTATTACCTTACTAATGCTGGGGTTGTTCATTGCCCTGACTTGAAGGGTGGCGCTGGCAGCTTGAGCATTTCTTTGATTTTGATCGTTGTTAAGACCGTTAATTGGAATTGTGTTAACTGAGTTACCTTGAACGGTGGTAGTGATATTTACACTAACGATACATGAGCCATCAGTCCCACCTGATGCAGAAGGAACTGTACCACCAGTTAATTGAAAAGAGGTTCCGCCTGCGACAGCATTGACAGTACCGCCGCAACTATTATTTACAGTTAGCGGCGTGGCAATCCGCATTCCTGTGGGTAAGTTGTCGGTGAAGGTAGAACCAGTTAGGGGAGAAGCACTGGAGTTAAACAAACTGACGTTAAGGCTAGATACTGCACCGGGGTCAATTGTAATCGGAGTAAAGCTTTTGTTAATTGAGGCAGAGGTAACTTGAGACTGGGCAGGTGGTGCGGTGAAATGACTTGCAAATAGAATTAAACCAAATGTGATAATAAAAACAATCAACGGAAGTAAATACCGCTTGATTGATCGGAAAATTGCCAGAGAAAAGTATTTAGATAGTTGCATAATCGCGCTGCGCCATTTCTTAGCCATGTTCAAGTCACTTTCCTTTTATTTACTCTCTATTTGCTCTTATTTGCTTTCAACCTGAATATCTTCTTGTTGGTCGATCAAATGGATTTCGATGCCTTGAATGTTCAGGAGAAAGAACTCCACGCGCCGATCGCGAGCATAGTTAACCACATCGGTTTGATTGGTGAGCCGTTGGCGCTCCCCCTGCGATCGGATCACGATACGTTCGGGAGAGATACCTTGACGGCGTAAGTATTGGCTGACGGAACGACTGCGGCGCAAGCCTAGTTCGAGGTTGTAAGCATCGGTGGCTCTGGGGTCGGTATGTCCAACTAGCTCAAGGGTGATGCTGGGATAGGTTTTGAGGACAGTGACTAGGCGATCGATGACTTTGGCGGATGCGGGACTAATAAAATCGCGATCGAGGGCAAAGTGGACTTGGCGCGGCAGTTGCAGAGTGGGGGGGGCTGGTGGCGGTGGCTCGATCGCCACGGGCGGCGGCGGTGGGGTGGTGCATTGAGGCTGTAATGGCGGCGGCGGTGGGGATGGGGGGATCGGACGATTGAGGTCGCTGATGCGGACAGGACGAGCAGGTTCCGATGTGCCGAATTCAGGATCAGTGGCGATCGCGCTGAGGCTATCCCCTGCTTTGAGATTGGTTAAACGAGTACTAAATCTGCCTTGATCGTTGGTTTTGATGGTGGTGATGAGTTCATACATGGCAGTACCACGCAAACGGTAAATGTCAATTTCGGTATTAGGATCAGCGATGCCATCGATGCCCACTTTGTCATCGATGCGATTAAAGACATCGGCGAGAAATTCAGGCGTATTAATGGCGGCATTGCCCGTATCAACACGGCGAAAATAGGAATCACGCTGGGGGTTGCGTCCATCACCGACCCGAAAATCCCGTTCGCCAACATTGCGGCGATGGATCAGGTCAATATCTAAGCCTTCGATCTGCTGAAATTGATTTTGGCGAATAATATTGCGATCGCTTCCAGGGAAGCCCTCGACTGTGACCCCTGAACCTGCCTGATTAAAGATACGGTTGTCGCTGACGATATTGCCGCGCCCCATCAGGTGAATAGCGGAACGGCGATAGAAACGGGAGTTAAATTTAATGGAATTGTCTTGGACTCTAATCGCCCCCTCTGGTTTAAAGAGAAAGACCGCCGATCCTGCATTGCCACAAATAATATTGGAACGGACTTGCATTCTGTCAATATTACCTTCTAAACGAATGCCATCGGGCATACCATCAAAGCCGTTGCCTTCAATCACATTTTGTTGGATTACGCTATCGCGACTATCAACCGCCGTAATGATGCCACTGCCCTCATGGTTAGCGATACGGTTGCGGCTGATGTTGGTTTGGATGCCATGAAATAGATAAATACCAAAGGCGGAAGGTTGGGCAGGCATGGAGCCATCGGGGGGAATGCCGAGCCAGTTGTCCTCAATGAGGATACGACTGGCGGGGCGATCGCGATCATGAAAGGGCGCAAATTGGGCGGGGGGCTGCTGCTCGGTAGTGATGGGCGGCGGTAAACGATGGGCAATAAAGATATCACCGAGGGGAGTGACGGCAGTTTCATAGTGGCGCGAATTAAATCCGTAAATGCTTAAGCCCTTGATGATCACGTTATCGTTAGTGATGGAGATGCCACGCATGATCTCCACATTGGGGGCGGGGGTAATAGTCACAATGGGCTGAGGAATCGGAATTTCTACGGAGAAGCCGCGATCGCTTTGATATTGAGGATGAGTCGTACCGTCGATCGCCATTGGTGCAATTAGTTCAGGCAGAGCGCTTTGTAATTGAATTTTAGGGTCATCAATTTGAATGAAGTTAATTTGGTGCAGTTTTTGGCTAGGCGTAATTTGGGCGCGTTCGGCATCGGTTAGCTGATTAATCGGTAATGTGCCGTTGGCGATCAAGATGGCTTCGCGCAGAGTAATTTGGCGATCGCGTTGGTTATTATCTTGATGGCTATTTACCGAGATGTTATAGAAGGGAATGGTCTGTGCTACCACAGGGGATAGGCGATCGCCTAGTCCTAAAAACATCAAGGTTGAGCATAGGGATAGAGCTTGAAGTCTTTGTCTGTGGAGTGGATGGCGTTGTGATCTATTCATAGTTGTCCCTCCTCAAAAAATTCGGGTTTGATTAATTCACCACGCAGATCAGGAGGGCGATCGCTCAGGGAATTGAGCCAAGAAGTTAGTACATCGCGATCGCTATTCATCAAGAAGTTAAGAGCCGCAATAAAGCGTTGCGTTTTCAGATCAGGATTGAAATTATTGTTGTCAGCCACAATCACCGATGGTTCAGTTAGCAAGAGGGAAAGAACATTGTTAGATGGTGTGTAAGACCAGAGTGGAATTTGCACAGTGCTAATGATATTGCTAATGCCATTACCACGCGCAAAGCTAAAGATAGTCGGGCTTGACTCAGCCGTAGATACGAGGATCGGTGGTGTTGCGGTCTCTAGGAGCAGACTGAGGATGGGGGCAGCATCGGGACGAAGTGCCAAGGGTTGGCGCGAATAGGTTTCAGGATCGAGCAGTTGACCGAGCAGGAGCGTGTTTGTGGGTGTGAGGGAAATGATTTCATTGCCAGTGATCTTCAGAAGTGGGCTAAAGTTATTAATACCGCTTGGCAACATGGCTAGAGGTGCATCGAGATTGACCAATTGACCAAGGAGGAATGCAGGTGTCGGGACAAAATTATTTAAACCTAGGTTGATTTGACTAATTTGGAAACCAGAAGGCATCAAATTAGGAGAAATTGATTCCTGCGGTATTAATAAAGCTGGAAGTAAGCTAAGGCGATTATTTTCCGCATTGTTATCGTTGTTAAGCTGGGCAACGGGTGGCTTTTGCGGTTCTGGCTCAGGTAATTGAGCGATCGGCAATCCATCGAGACTTGCCAAGACTAGAGAAATGCCGTTACGCGCTTGGTTTTCGGCTTTGTCTGTGGGACTAATTAAAATGCGATCGCTACTAATTCCCTTTTGCATCAGATAGCTCCGCAGTCCCATCAGACGATTTACCTCTAGTTCAGAGCCGTCAAGGTTGCCCTTCAGTTCGATCGCGATATCATTGCGATCAGCAATTTTCTTGAGCAATGCATCTAGCTTGGCATTGCTAACATCGGTCATTCTACCCGCAGGTGCAAACTCGATCATTTGGGAAATAGAAGCAATCTGCACATCAGGCGCAGGCGGTTTGGGCGCATTCGCCAAGAAATTTTGAGGCAAGACACGGCTCAGGGCTGAATTAATATTACCTTGCTGAATGCGTGTGGCAATTTCGCCAAATGTGCTTCTAGAGCCACCAAGACTCAAATAGATCTCCGCTTGGGCTTCGGGATTTGCTGCCGCACCGAGCGATCGCATGATGATCCGATTGGCGGTGATGCCATTGTTGAGTAAATAGGTGCGAATCTTGCCAAGGCGCTGGGCTTCCGTTGATGCCACATTACCAAGCTGTGTTAGAGATGCCAAGTTGCCCTGTACCTCAATATTGAGGCTGGGATATTCGCGCATCACCACCACCAAGTTTTCTAGCACCACCTCATTAATGGTGGAGAGGTTGGCATCGTAAGCAGGGAACTGCACAGGTTGAGCAAGGGCGACCCGCATCATTTCTTGATTAGGATCGGCTGGATTTTGGGAAATTTTGTTGGGTTGGTTGGGAACCTTAGCCGCAGGTAATTCGATGGGGGTTTGCGGATCGACAGGCTCCTTGTATTGAGGCGTTGCCATCGATTGCAACCCAAAGCCATCAAATAGTTCATTGAGCTTGACGGTAATGGCGGCATAGATGCCCCCTGCCGATCGCGTGCCGCTAAAGTCGCGATCGTTATTAATCGCGCCAGAACTATAGCCAAGAGCCAATCTGAGATTTGGGGTAGGATAGTAGCCCAACTCCGCTAGATAACCCGTTTCGCTATAGCCTGCGGTGGGTTGATTGATAAATCTGGCTTCACCCGTAAGATCAAAGTTGTAACCGAGTCGATAGGTAGTGCGTAGCTGTGCTAAATTCACCGATGAGGAGCTAACAAAATCGTTGGCAATATAGGAAGTACTATTGCGAAAAGCATATTTAGCAAAAAATTCCCATTGCCATGTGGGAGCGTAGATGCCTTCCAAGGATAAAACATGGGATTCTGAACCTGTGCCAAATCCACTGAAGATACTATCGGGAATCGTACTGGGGTTTTGGCGATATTCGTAGCGTAATAGGGCATTGAGATTGTCGTTATGGGGATCACGGTAAGCAAGTCCAAGGCGCAAGCTAGAGGTATCACCTAAATTATTAATCGTTTGATTGGCAACCCCCGATCGCTGATAACGAAATAGTCCCGTAATGGCAGGAGAAAGCTTGCCAAGGGCTGAGGCGGTAATAACGGTATTTGCGCCTGCGGAGGAGGTGCGATATTCATAGCGAGCGCTGACTTTAAAATCAGGATTATCGGTATATTCGATGCCAATATTGTAGTTATTGCCGCTTTGTAAAGACAGGGTGGAAGTATTCACCCCTGTGGTGAGGGGCTGTAACACCTGTGTACCACTAGCATTGGTGGCTTGGTCATTACCAAAGATGCGCTCATAGCCAAAGTTTAAGCGAATCCCTGGCAAAATTGCCCATCTTTGATTGAGGCCGATCGCCCCTTGAGCAGTGGTGTTGTTAGCGCCACCCACAATGGAATAGCGCCCTGAAATGGTGGTGTCAGTACCAAGCTTATAGTCGCCCACCACCTCGGCAGTGGTAAAGGAGTTACCTGCTAATACGCCACTGCTAAACCATTGCTGACCTAAGCGAAAGCTGATGCCCTCTATAACTTGCCAATCCAACACAAGGGCAGTGCGATCGGGAAGGATCGAGTCGGCTGTATTAGATAGGCTGGTTTCATTGAGAACAATAAACTTTAAGTTGTTGGCAAGAGCAGTGGTTAGCTTGGAGCGCAACTGGGTGGAAGTACCAGATAGGGTTGTATTGAGAGCATCTTGGCGATCGCGCATCAATAAATCTAATTCAGCAGTAGCAAAACCGAGCCTTTGCATTAGCCCAAAACTGAAGGTGCTGAGTTGATTGTCAACGGGTGTCCCCGGAGTCGATTGGGGATTAAGATCGAGGAAACTCCGCAGGGTAAAGGGTTGAGGGGCAACGCCTTTATTTTCTTCGCGATCATAACTCGCGCGTATGGTGGTACTGTCTGATAATTTCGCATCAACTCTCAAACCATAGCGAGTCTGTCCTGGCACAAAACTAATGGTGGCATTATTGACAAAGCCCGTATCGGTATGTCGATAAAAAGCCTTGGCGATAATCCCTGCGGCAACTTCTGCCATCCCCTCAAAGCGAATTGCCGAACCCGATACTGGTGTCGATAAATCCACCGCTTCATTTTGCGATCGGGCATATTCACCGATCACATAGCCGTTACGTCCAAAGGATAAAAGGGCATTGGCTCCATAGAGATTAAAATTTCGCGCCCCTTGATTCTCTTTGTAATAATTTAATCCCAGCCAGCTTGGTTGCTGGAGGTCACGATTGAGATGCAGACGGACTTGCCCTCCATAGACGCTATTGCTAGAGCCACCTTCGTTATCATATTCATAGGAAGCCACAATGCGCCGTACTAGGGTTTCGCCATTGCTACCGATATCCGTTTGGGCGATCGGTTGCCGAAATTGCAAGGAGCCGCGATCGTAATCGATTTCATAGTCCTTACTGCGTTCCAACTGAATGCGCCTCGCGATCGTGCCAGGACGCAGCAGTTCCTCCCATTCCACAAATACATTTTCGCTACCAGGTGTAATCAGTCGGCGTGATAGGAAGAAAAAGCCACTTGTGCCATCGGGTGGAATAATATCCCGTTGAAATCCCTTAGTATTATTGCTATAGAAGCCCGTTGCCTGCAAATCACCAAAGTTATAGTTAAGTTTTAAACCATTCAACTGGCGGGTGAAGGCGGTAAAGTCTTGCGATCGGCTGGTAAATTCCTCAGTGCGAAAGTCTCCCCACATCAAGAAATCTGTTCCTGCATTTGGCACAGGCGAAGTTCTTTCGGCGCGGAGGAAAATGCTAGTTAAGGATGGCGTTTCGGTGGTGTAAGTGGAGCTATCACCGTATACAGGATAATTTTGGTCACAATATTGGGTATCACGAAAAAGCCGACTTCTGCCTTCACAGTTTTCGTTGAGGGTACGGCGCGTATTAAATGCACCAGTGACTAGCCATTCGCCCACTCGTCCAGTGCCGAAGGCGGCGGCATAGAAATCGACATTGGTGGAGTTATTGCGATCTTCGGGTAGAAAGTCGCGAAAACTGCGGTAATAGTCGGTTCCTCTAGCTCCGATTCTTAAATCGATAACCCCTGTGACAATAGAAGGACGGAGGTTGGTTTCAAACTGAATTTGCGAATAGGCTTCTAATAGACGATTGTTGATCGTTGTACTGGCTCTAATGCGCGAGTTACCTGAATTGAGGCTGGATTTCATGGGGGTGGAAAATTCACCGTTTCTGGCTTCCACTTGGAATCCTGGCTGATCAGGTTGGGCATCAATACCAATTAGCTCACCTTCAGAAATGGAAAGTGTCACCATGGCGGTACGGTTAGACCGATCGCCCTTTTCATCTAGTAACAAGCCCTGAATAGTGGCAGTACTACGCCCATCGGCGGCAATGCGCGTTTCGAGGGTACTAACCCGAATTTCTGAGGCCGCCCCACGCACCTTCACCTTAGTAGTAGCGATCGCGCCATTGCTAGTTTTTGCCGTGATCAGATTTTCGCCATCATCCAGCACCACACCATACCAAGTTTGCATCACGGTATTGGTGGAAGTGTCCAAATCGGTACGACCGATCGCATTATTATTTACCAGTCGCCCATTGATCGACAGTTGCACCTCCTCACCAGCAGCAAAACGAATGATCACTGTCGCGGAGGGAATATCCAATAAAGAGCCACTACTGGGAGAGAGGATCAGAATTGGTGAATGATCGGGTTTTGGTAATGGAGGCTGATCACTGGGGGCGGAATTGGCATTAATATCAGGAGTATTAGGGTTTATTTCCGCTTTTTCTTTACTGATAGGGGAGCTAGGCTGGGGCTGACTAGTGGCATCCCCCAGCGATCGCAAATCCAGATCATCCTTAGGCGCATCGAAATCATGATGGTCATTTGGAAGATTTGGGGTGTTAGCGATCGCCATAGAAGCCGTATCTGCTAAACCCATCACAACCAGCATACCCACAGTCCCTAACCGCAAGCCAAGCTGCATTGTGAGCAAACCCCAAAATGGTCTTTTTAGAAGTTTCATGGTTTCTGCTCCACACCTCTAAACGCTGGAGTCACACCAAAATTAGCCCTAGATAGGCTGCCTGGGGAAAGCCTTACCAGACGTGATTGACTATTGCGTTCGATAAAATACAAATTCGGCGCGAGGGTATAACCTGGTAAAGAGCTAATATCCAAAGCCACAGAACGAACACCTGGAATCACATTTGCCATAGAGTAGACTCCATTGGCATCGGTGACAATTCGATTACCATCATCCATAAAAATTACGGCATTAGGTACACCTGGTTCGCCATTTTGCTGCTCGCCATCAAAATTTTTATCCACAAAAACACGACCAATCAGTGTTCCACAATCAGAAATAATGCCTGGACGGATTCGCATCGTAAATATAGAAGGGCCATCGCGCACGGTGGCATTATTATCATTGCGAATTGCCGACAGAGTTGCAGCATTACGTCCTGATCCGCGTACCGCATCGGGAGTAATACTCACAGCATAAACCAGAAAAGCGCTGTCAGATGCCGCAGGAATCGGTGCTTGTAAGGCAAAGCTTATACTACTACCATTGGCAGTTACCACCACGCCCACAGGATTGCCCGCAATGGTTGCTCTGGCGGAGTTCGGCACATAATTAAATCCCAAGGGCAGGATATCCGACACAACGGGATTTCTAACCGCAGATTTGGTTAAATTCCGCATTGCTAGACGATAAATTGCTACGTCTCCCGGTTCAGCAGCAGCGCGATCGCCAGTTTTAATAACTTGCAATTCCTTCTGTTCGCACATCGCCGCATTAAGTTGTAGTGCCACCAATGACAAAGGAATATTAGCAGCATTTTTGACTAACACACTTCCATTAATTGTAAATACACCATCAACACCAATAGGACGGCCATCAAGGGAAGTGGCGATATAGGAGAGAACGTCGTTATTAACTTGATCAATTCGCAATAGAACTCTTCTTTGGATTAGTCCCAAAGATACAGGGGCATTAACCACCAAAATATAGGAGCGTCCAGGAGTTGTTTGACCTTTGGTCACATCCAACAAAAAGTTATATACTCCACGCCTACCACTCACTGCTGCATTGGTAAGAGCATAGGGATTATTATTCAAAAGATTGGGGGCAATCCCTTCAGGGGGTAAGCCACCAGGGAGATTAGTAGGCGTAAGTGCCACTAAAGCCCCTAGCTCTCCATTCCCCGCATTCTCATAGACAGAAACCGTAAAGCCTGTATAGTCAGCAAATTCTTGACCACCACAGTCTAGAATTTGCCCTAGAGGATCGATGAGGCGATCGCCATTGATGCGATTGAGTTCCGATGATGCATTCACATTAGCACCAGGTGCATTATAAGTACCCGATGCCCTATTTCGTAGCTCAAAAGTCCTTTCTTGACCATAGATAACTCCATTGGTCAAGATCAGACATAGCAATAAACTTCCAAGCCACAAACAGAAGTAGAAAGCATATCGCTGGCATATTTGGAGTAGCGATCGCCTATTCATCAAATTCCTACAGATAGTAACTAATCAAAAATCAAACAATCCCCTTGTATCACAGCATCAAATTAAGGAAGTGATGTAGCAAAGCTATATTACTTAACTCGAACTTGATAGGACACTAAAGATATGGAACTAGCGGGTAAACTGTCTCCAAAATTCCACCGAATATGCGTATAGGCATCGGCAGGAGCAGGAATTTGGGCAATCTTGCCATCCTTGCCGCGTACTCTCACCTGAGGATTTTGGCTAAAGGTCTTACCACCATCAATGCTAAAGTCCACCATTGCATTAGCCACATTAGTCTTAGTGGCTGATTGCATCACATAGACCATGCCTTCAGGTACAGGCTGAATCACCGACAGGTTTCGCATGTTGCGATTGGTATTATTTTGGGCAGTTACGGTATAGCGCAAAATACTTCCAGGGACAACCTGTGAATTAGGCGGCAATTGATTCCATACCACAACTTCCTTGCCATTGGCATCACGATTTAATCTTTTAATTTCTGCTGATAACAACAGGGCGACTGGTTGCTGCTGCCGTTGGGCAAGACGAAGATCACCTTGTTGGTTATTCACTGAACTATTTGCGATCGCCATATTCCCAGCGATCGGCAGTACAGACAAGGTTGCAACTAGGCTCAAGGAGCCACACAGTAATTTATTCATAATTAATTCCTAAATTCAGAAAATTTATACCAATTTAAGAAGTGGCTACGCCACTCCTTAATTAAAAAAACCTTACTGGGTTTGGTTTTTAAATTGGTATTAAATTGGTATTACAAGGGGAATCGAGGTGGATCAAATACGCAAATAATCTATAGACAGCCATTTGAGTGGCTATCTATAAATCATCAACTAGTTAACACGACGATGGAAGCGGAACTGACCTTGGAATGTTGTTGGTGTAGCTGAAGGGGAAATCGTACCCACATTATTAACGTAGATACCAACTGCCGCACCCGTTACAGGATCAGGAATCGCTGCGCCATCATAGGTAATCGAACCTTGAGTTGCGAAAGTATTTTGGGCAAAACCACCAACAACGGTCGGATTGGAGAAGTGAACGGATACAGCACCCCAGTTGTTAGGTGCTAATGCACCATTTTCTGTAATTACCAAGTTGGCAGCATCCAAAATCACACTACCAGTACTTGCCGCCGTCAAAGGCAACGAGAAGTTAACGTAATCAATCACATAACGGATCACATTACCTGGTTCTGCTGTTTTGGGAGTTTCATCTAGGTTGGTATTTGCAGCAGGACTGACAGGGCGAGGGTTAGAGCCTTGCAGAATTTGGGATTGCTTACGCAGTCTGACATAGCCTGTATAACCGCGATCGATGGTGATATTAAAGATCGGGTCATTGGCTTGTGCAAATGCACCGTTACTGTCGTTATCGACAAAAGCAACAATTGGCACACTATAGCCAGCGCGATCGGCTCCATTAGTAATAAAGCGATCGACTGATAATGCCGTGTTATTAGGAAGATCGAGGGAAACGGTGTAATTGTTCAAGACTCCTGGTTGAACGTTGTTCACCAAGATGGTTTGGGGTGTGCCAGGGGGTGAACCAGCAGGTACAGGAGGTAAACCGCTACTCAATCCCGCATTCAGCACATAGCCGCCACCCGAAGTGTAGTCATAGGCAGCAACCTGTGTACCAAAGGTAATGGTTACAACAGTGCCATCAGGAATATCAGTAGTAACAGCACCAGTTCGAGAAGCCGCAGGGATAGCAAGATTGTCAGGAGGCAATGGCAACAGACGGACTGTATCTAGACGAGTTGTGTTGCTAGGTGGGTTTTGGAAAGTGTTGTTAAAGACAATCGGATCAGGGTTATATGTCGTACCTGGTACTGAGTTAGCCGCAGGTAAATTGGCTGCCTTGTTGGTAAAGTCATCTTGATTGTCGGTGCGTCCAATCGCCCCAGGAACATTATTCGGACCATTGAGGATACCGCCTGGAGGCACAATCGGGAAGATGTTAACTTCACCACCAGGACCTGAACCAGTATTATTATTAGCACCATCAGTATCTTGCGCCCCTGGATTAGGAACGCCTGTATCAGTGGAAGGAGTAAATAAACTACCTTCAGGAGCAGGTGGAACTGTTCCTTCAAAATTGTTAGGATTTGGGTCGCCAGATTCGTCATAGACCACTCGATTAGTGGCATCACCGACAGTTTCACCAAAGACCTGAGCAATGTTGTTGATCACACCGCCGCCAACAGGTAAACCAGAGGTACGCACTCTAATGCGGAAAGCATTTGCCACTAGTTCAGTTTTGAAACCTGTGGGTAAAGTACCAGTAAAGATGTAACCCACGCGGCGAACAGTTGCGGCCGTGCCAGCCGTTGGTGCAGTAGTTGACCACTGTGCCGCAGGTAATGCTCCTGCGGCTGTACTGACTACGGGGATAGTGGTAGTTGGTAAGGTTGCTGCACCATATTGATAGACGGCTTGCCAACCCGCAGGTAGATTTAAGGCTGCATCAAAAGTATGATCAATGACTGTAAATTCGGGAATAACGTCAGAGATGAGAATACGGGTCTGGTTAGTTCCATCAACATTTACAGTTGTGCCTTCTAGAGCAGTGGGAGTATAGATAGAGAGATTAGGCGATGTGTCAGCAACACGCAGGTCAAGGCGATAGGTCAGCAAGTCATCGGTTACTGCTGTAGTAGGACCTGGATCATAGGCAGCTCTGGTTTTGAGGACGGTGGAGAGGGCAATATTGCGAACTGCGGTCGCCACTGTGCCACCTTGGAATGCCGAAGCTTCGCGGACTCCGTTAACAGGCAAATCAGTACCTGCAACCCCAGGATCATCATAGTTGACGGTACGAACTTCATTAGCACCTGTAGCAGGATCAGTTCCAGCCGCCGCAGGTGGCTCAGTACCAGTATCAGGCTGATTTTGAGTACCAGCAGTATTATCGTTTGCGCCCGTGTCGCCATAGCGAACATTGACAGGATCGCCAGCAGCAGTTGCTGTCACTGTGCCAACCACCCTAACTCGCACTGATGCACCTGCGGAGATCGGAGTGGTGGTGGTAAATGCTCCCGTTTGTAATGCTTCGCCAGCATCGGCAAAGTCACCATCATTATTGAGGTCTAGTTGATATTGTAACCCTGGTGCATTCAGTCCATTAGTAACGATGTTAGCTACAGCAGGGAAAAAGATATTGCTAGGAGCGTTTCCTGTGTTAGTAACTAGGAAATCAAAGTTGATAACGTCATTGGTGGAAATACTACCGCCGTTGGTGTCGATAATCCCTGCGGGTACATTCGTAATACCTGCGACCTCAGCGACAGTGACATCAACGGTGTTAGAGGTGGTGTTGATGGGTACACCAGGATTGTTAGGATCTTCGTATGTCCCTGATGCTCTGTTTTGAATGAGTGTATTTGCAGGAGTAGGAGGGACGGTCTGCGCGATCGCCAAGTAAGGCAAAAGCATGGAAGATGCTCCACCCAATGCCAAGGAGAGAGCAACTAACCGATAGAGTGAAGATTTTTTGCCAGATTTGCGGTTATTTTTAGACATATATTGTTAGTGAGTGCGTTATACAGAAGCCGATCTCATTGCGTTTAGGCTAAACTTGAGATTTTTAGGAGTAATCCTGAGAATTATGTCAAATACAAATGTTAAATAACCATCCTTACCTCACTCTAATTTTTTCACCCTGTTAATATACTTAATTAATTTCTAGGCATGATTTTTTAATCAAATCTGACAGAAATTAGCCCCATAAAGCTATAAATTAAACGCAGGTCAAGCCCAATAGATTACTAGTGTTAATTAGACCACCAGTACTTCTAAACTATATGCTATTAATCCCAATTTATTTAAAACATAAATCAAGCTTTTTGTTAAGTTTTATTTATGAAACAAATTATTGTTGATCATTATTTTTAATATTTACTGATGTTACGTGGAACTCAGAGTATGAATCTCCTGCTGCTAGCAAAGCAGGGCAACCACGGAGGGATTGCCCCTACCTGAATAATTTAAATTTGGCGTAGGGGCTGTGCCCCCGTGCCAGCCCCAATCATCCAACA
>JANRII010000034.1:0-2307 GCA_033765135.1 Pseudanabaenaceae cyanobacterium bins.39 | reverse complement strand
ACGCTTGAGTAAAGATTATGAATTTTTGCCCACTACCAGTGAAATGATGCTGTTTGCAGCTATGGTACATTTGATGGTTCGTCGATTAGAGCCTAAAACTCACACTCGGTAAGCTATCCCGAAACTTTTCAAACAGGTTCTTAAGCGATCGAGGCATAACACATCATTGGAGCGGACAAAATCGTAATATTTTGTTGAGAGCGAAAGTTCTCTTTCCGCTCGATTAAGCCGTTATGCCTAAACCGACCACAGGAAATGTTTAGAGATTATGAAAAAAATATTTGAAATCATGTAAGTGCCCTAAAAGAACAGATTTGTTAAATGGATCAAAAAAATCTAATAACTGCAAGAGTATTTCATCATTTTGGAGATATTATTATGGTCTTATGGAAAATACACCTGAGCCGCTTATTAAAAATGAAGATGTTGTCATTAAAGGAACTATTGTATATCTAAACCTTGAACCTATGGGTTGGTGCGGAGTTGGAAAAGTAACTATATTAACTACAAACCATAGTGAGATGATTCTTTATTTAGTTGGAGGAAGAAGACCACAGCCTTATTTTGCAGATGTTAGATTAGGTGATTTTATTGAAGCGTGTGGAATTGTAACTGAAGAAAATGCAATCTCAGTTACTAATCCCGAAAAACACTACCTTCGACTTGAACCCGCCTAATTGGGGCATAACACATCATTGGAACGGATAGAATTATGACATTTTGATGATGGGTGAAAGATAGTTTCTGCCGCTCAATTCAGCCGTTATGTCGCTCACTCCTTGATGGAGATAAAATGCTAAACCTTAACACTGCGCTTGAAGCGATCGCTTTCACTCCTTTCTCCATCGGATTTTCTTCAAAAGTATGAGTATCAAGATATTCACGACGATAGGCTGGATAGCGCTTTGGGTTGTGATTGTCATTACTATTGTTATTGTTGAAGTATTTTGGATCGCCCGCCCAGAAGTACCGCGCGGGGATTTGGAGAGCATCGAAAACTATTTGATCCAAAAACTGAGCCAACCAGGTAAGCCGAAACTGGGTAGTGCGGCTCTCATTCTGATTCAAAATGGTGAAATTGTTGCAGCCCATCCTTTTGGGATTGCAAATGCCGCAAAAAAAATTCCCGTCCAGATAGATCAGACACTCTACCAAATGGCATCCGTGAGTAAGATGGTGACCGCTTGGGGAATTATGAAGCTCGTAGAAGATGGAACGATTGCTTTAGATAAGCCTGCAAATCAGTACCTGAAACGCTGGCAATTTCCAGTGAGTCAATATAGCGATCAGGTAACCATCAGACATCTACTAAGTCATACAGGAGGATTAGACGATCTTTTTGGCTATGCTGGTTTTCTGCCAGGTGAGTCGATTCAATCCCTTGAAGAATCGCTGACTTTGACCAAAGATTCTACGTCAGGAAAACCTCGTGGTGTCACAGTTGCTAGAGAACCTGGACAAAACTGGCTATATTCTGGTGGTGGTTATACAGTCTTGCAATTATTGATTGAGGACGTTACGCAACAGTCTTTTGCGGACTATATGGAAAAGGCTATCTTGAAGCCCTTAGGCATGGAAACATCAAGCTTTGACCGGGAGGCGATCGTTGCTTCGGGTCGTACAGATAAGCTAGCAACCAGCTTCGATGAAGAACTTCAACCAAGTCCTCACCGTCGATATACAGCTACAGCAGCGGCATCCCTTTATGCAACGCCTCAAGATATGGCTCGCTTCGTTCAAGCTTATAGCCGAAAGAACTTAGTCCTAAAACAAGAGACACAAAAGCAAATGATGCAGCCTCAGCCAGGGGCACATCAGGATTGGGGTTTAGGGCATACCTTGTATGTTGCTAGTGGTATTGATGAATATGCTGTAGGTCATGATGGGGGGAATTTGCCTGCGCTAGGGCATACGGTGCGGGTCAATCCTGCTACGGGTAATGGTATCGTCCTCCTGATTTCAGGAAACTTAGAGTTAGCAAGCCAGTTAGGAGATGACTGGGTTTACTGGGAAACAGGGAAGCTACCGATGAATGCAAAGTTGCGAATTTTGGGCAGTCGTTTGGTGCCAACGCTTGTTGGGATTGGGTTAGGGGCACTGGCGATCGTAATTCGGGCGCTGATGAAATAGCGCGGCATAACAACCATGTTGCAGCGGAACACATAAGGGCACCTCGAAAAATTCAGTCAAACCTGACTCACATCAAGAAAACAATGAGATCATTGAGCAGTAGACTAGTCATCCATTCACAGCTATGGGACAACAAAGCCTTTGGGATCTAGAGCAGCGATACGAAATCCTAGCCCA
>JANRII010000028.1:0-79786 GCA_033765135.1 Pseudanabaenaceae cyanobacterium bins.39 | reverse complement strand
CAGACAAATTAGGCTATACACTAAACCTTGGGCGTGCTTAACGATGCTTTCCATAATCGTTATTTAATTTACTACTACGCCCTTTTTTTCACATCTTTACTCTCTTTGCAACCCCTTTCCAGAATGGTGCAAGATCTCAGTGAAGGTAAGTTAGTAGAAATTTCTTGATCGCGCTTGATGCTTACAAAAGGCGATCGCCCTAACTTGTCCAATCTTCCACTTGTAAATTAGCAATATTTTCAAAATCAGACAAATTGCGCGTCAATCTTGAAACATAAGTATCTCAGATGCCTTGTTGAACTAACTTCAGCTACTTACCAATATGAGCGAACTTCCTCAAACACGGTCTTATCTGTCATTTTCCTTTTTTAATTGGTATCACGTTACTTAGCATCCATCCAATTAGCACCAATATGGATATCCACTTCTAGCTTTACCGATAACTCCAAGGCTGATTCCATCGCTTGTTTAACTAGAGGTTGCAATGTGGCAACTTCGGAAGGTGGCACTTCTAGCACCAATTCATCATGGACTTGCAAAAGCATTTTGGCTTCAAAATCTTGTAATAGCTTATGCACCTTTAACATGGCTAATTTAACAATATCAGCGCTAGTACCTTGAATAGGAGCATTAACCGCCGATCGCAACAGTGCCGCCTTTTGATAGCCTGTCACCTGACTCAGTCCTCGGAAGTATCGTCTTCTACCCAAGATAGTTTGCACATAGCCATCACGTTCTGCTTCCATTTCTACTGATTGCATATAATCAAAAATACGTCCATAGCGTTGATAGAACTTATCGATAAATTGTTTGGCCTGTTTGACAGGTACGCCAATATCGCGACTAAACTTCTGCGCTCCCATGCCATAGATTACACCATAGTTGATAATCTTCGCCAAGCGCCGTTCCTCACTGCTAACTTCATCCTTTTCCAGAAGTAACTGGGCGGTGACTCGATGGACATCTTCTCCCGCATTAAAGGCGCGAATTAGTTCTGGCTCTTGGCTAAGGTGGGCTAAAATCCGTAATTCAATTTGTGAATAGTCGGCTGCCATAAGTACCCAGTCTGATTTGGGAATAAATGCTGCTCTAATTCTTTTGCTAAAGGCGGTACGAATGGGAATATTTTGGAGATTGGGATTAGAACTGCTGAGGCGACCTGTGGCAGTAACGGTTTGATTAAAATCTGTATGCACTCGTCCTGTGTGGGCTTGGACTAGAGAAGGTAAAGCATCAACATAGGTGGATTTGAGTTTGGCAAGGCTGCGATTTTCTAAAATTGTGTCGATGAGTGGATGATCGCCCTCTAGCTTATTGAGAACGGCTACATCCGTTGAATAGCCTGTGGCACTTTTGCGTGATTTCTTAATAAATTTGTCGCCGAGCAGTTCTAACAGAATTTCACTCAGTTGTTTAGGCGAATTGAGGTTAAATTCTCTCCCCGCTTGTATATGGGCATCTTTTTCAAGGGTGGCGAGATCTTTGGTCAATTCTTGAGAGAAGGTATGCAGATATTCTGTATCGATACGGATGCCGCGCCATTCCATTTCTGCCAAGATAGGCTCTAGGGGCATTTCCACATTATAGAAGAGGTTCCAGAGGTCGGGAGTTTCTTGTAAGCGAGCTTCTAAAATGGGAGCAATCTGGAAAGTGATATAGGTATCCATGCCACAATATTCGGCAACTTGCGGAATGGATATTTCGGCGATCGATTTGTGCTTGCCCACAAGGGTTTTGTAGCTGACGGTGCGGATTTGCAATAACTCTTGAGCCAGATCATCCAGTTTGTGACTGGCTTCGGGATCGATGATATAGCTGGCAATCATCGTATCGAAGATGACTCCTGCAAGTTCGATGCCTGCGGCTTTGAGCATGAGGCGATCGAATTTGGCATTTTGCAGATATTTAGGATAGACAGGATTTTCTAAGATCGGGCGTAACAGTTCGCGAACTTGCTCCCAAGGCAAATTTTGACCTTCGCTATGGTGGAGGGGAATGTAAGCGATTTCATGGATTTCGCTTCCCCAGCAACAGCCAATGCCCACTAATTGAGCCACAAAGGGATTAAGATCTGAGGTCTCGGTGTCCCATGCAACGGGCTTTTGGTGATGATGCAGGGTTTGCACCAGTTGTTCTAGTTTGGGAATGGTATCGATAATTTGCACTGCGAGTTTGAGAGAGGCGGTATTGGCGATCGCCTGTTCCTGTTCTTGTTTGGCAAAGTCAAACCAGAGTTCGTCATCATCGGTGCTAGAAGTATTGACAGGAGCAGGTATTGGCTGTTGCGCCTTAGAAGTATCTTGAGAATTAGAATTAAATTTAGAAGTATTTTTCCAATTGGACTGATGATAGTTGCCCGATAGCTTGGCTTGGATCTGATCCACTTTATCGATAAAAGCCTTGAGTTCTAATTCTTCTAAAATGGGAATTACTTGAGTAGGATCAAAGCCTGTGAGTTGACAGTTGGAAATGGCGATCGCTAGGGGAACATCGGTTTTAATAGTTGCCATAAATTGAGAATGCTTGGCATCTTCTATGCCTTGCTCCAGTTTTGTTTTAATCGCTCCCTTCATGGTTGGCACTGCTGCCAAAATATTTTCTAAACTTCCATATTCAGCAATGAGTTTGATCGCAGTTTTTTCGCCGATCCCTCTGACCCCAGGGATATTATCGGAAGCATCACCACATAGGGCTTTATAGTCAACCACTTGATGAGGATAAATTCCTAATCTTTCTACCACCTGTGCGGCATGGTATTCCACAATTTTATCCTTCTGTCCTAAATTTAATACGGAAATACGCTTATCCGCATCAATGAGTTGAAATAAATCACGATCGCCACTGAGGATCTTCACTGCATAACCTTCCTTGCTACCAGCTTGTGCCATTGTCCCTAACAGGTCATCGGCTTCAAATCCTGCCTGTGTAACTATGGGCAAGTTCATCGCTGCGAGGATTCTCTGTAGGTTTGCCATATCAGGAATAAAGTTTTCGGGAGTTTCGGCACGATTGGCTTTGTAAGTTTCGTCTAGTTCGTGGCGAAATGTGGGGGTGGCAAGGTCAAAGGCGATCGCAACGGCGGCAGGTTGTTCGCGATCGAGCATTTCCATTAAAGCCTTCAGAAATCCAAAACAAATGCTTGTGGGAATACCTGTGGAGGTACGCAGACCACCTTCGGGATGCTTGCCAAAGGCATAAAATGCTCTAAACGCTAGGGAATGCCCATCAATGAGCAGCAAGGTGGGGTTGTTCTGATTGTTGACTTCCATAGGTTTAATGACGATGATTGATGAGATTTTGCCAATGAGTCCAAATGATGACCATAGCCATAGTATCAAGGCGGCAATACTGATAGAGAAGCTCTTGCCATTGCGATCGCAATATGTCGCGATCGGTACGGTGTCTGATCTCCCCATACATAATATCTTGATAGGCCAGCATTGCTCCTGCTCCTTCATTGACCACATAATGATTGCCATCAATATGTAGCTGTGGCAGCGCATCATAGGGATTTAAGATCTCGCCATTTTCTTCACGGTAATAGGCCTTGAGCCAAGGGATTTCGTGCAAATATTTGTTGGTTTTCCAAATGGCTGGGAGAACGCATTTTAAAGAACTTCTGCCTTTCATCAAGGGATGGAAGTAATGCTTTAGGGTTAAGTCATTCATATCCACAAGACGCGATCGCCCTTTGTTACCTAATTTAGCTGTATTCGCAATCCAATTTTGCAAGGTGGGGTTCTGATAATTATAGGCTTCCATTTGATAATAAATATCGCGCAATACCGTATTTTCGTGGGTTGCCCAAGTCAAAATCGTGCCGCGATCGCCAAGGCATTCCATCAGAGATTCGGCAAATCGGAAGTTAGGAAATGGGTCATCTAGATCAATCCATTCAGTTTGCACAGGAGCCGCATCGGGAGCCGCGATCGTATGGCAACTCCATTGAAAGGCCACCTGCTCATAGGGCTGCATTCCTGCCCGATAGGGAATCAACATCCTTGAGGATTCAAAATCAATAAAATGGATGGGATAGGCCATTTGGTGCATGATTTTGGGCAAATACTCAGATACCCATTCTTGATTTTTTTGGGTATATTCTAGCTGCACAAGCTGACGAAAGCTGTAGGTATAGTCATTCAGTTCTTCGAGGGGGACATCAAACATACTCACCTTCCCCTGCTGAATTAATTGATTGACAAGGGGAGTTTCATTGCCGCCAATTCTGCCCATTTGGTAAAGGTCTAAAATATGAAATTCGGCATCCGCGAGTTCGCCCCAACATTCCCTAAATCCATCCCTCTGATCACGCTCATTGGCTCGATATTCGCAACCTTTACATTTTTTGCTAATGGGAGCAAATATATCTGGCGATCGCTCAATTAAGTAACGAATATAGGTTTGAGCTTCATCAATCACTAAGGGAACTATCTCACTGACTTCTGAAGATATATCCACTTTAGTTAAGAATTGATCATGCTGTATTGCTTGGGGATCGCCTGTAAATTCGATGATTACTCCGTTAGATTTGGAGAGGGAGTTTTGATGGCTGTCGGCACGATAAATTTGAAAATAGGAGGCAAGATGATCAATGCTTGTGGTTTTGCAGCGATCGGGAACTAATAAATAAGGCGCAACTTCCCATTGGCGATCGGGCAAATGCTCCTCCATCATTTCCTGCAAAATTGCCACCTGATAAGCCACATCTTCAATTATGCTGCTCCATTCTCCACCCACTTTACCTGTGCGCTTGTTCCGAAATAGAGAGAGATAACGATAGTTAACTAGATCTTCATGGGTCTTACTATCAAATAATTTAGAACGTATTTCAATAATCTCAAGGCGATCGCCCTGCTTAATTAAAATATCGGCTCTGGCTAACTTATGGTCGGCATATAATACTGGCTCAAAGAGCGTGACCTGATCTTGCTGGAGATAGGCGATCGTCTCCGCCACAGCCGCCGCAATGGCCTCATCACTATTAAGTTGAGCAGTGATAGCAATGCCGTCAGGATAGAGCAGATGGGCGATCTTGCGAATAATAAAATGCCCATCCCCCAAAATCCGACTGTAAGGATCAACGCGATCGCCTGTGGGATAACCCAATTTTTTGTAATGCAACTTCGTTGAGCAGCTACGCGCAGTCTTGAGATCGGATTTGGTTAAATAAATAGGATGGGGCATAATGCCAACTTCTTGAGTTATGGGTTTTAAATCATTACATAGCGATAAATGGCAATATAACTACTTTTGCTTGAGAATCTCTGCCGCACACATCTTACCCGATAGAGTTGCCCCTTCCATGCTATCGATATAGTCCTGCATGGTGTAACTGCCTGCTAAGAAGAAGTTCTGGATGGGTGTGGCTTGGTTGGGACGGAAAGGATCTTTTCCAGGGGCTTCACGATAGAGAGACTGCGCCAACTTGACCACACTTGACCAAGTGACATTGAGTTTCCGAGATGAGGGAAATATGTCATGGACTTGAGCAATCATTTTTTCCACGATCGCTTCATTGCTGAGTTTGATGTAATCATCGGCAGGGGTGATTACCAACTGCAACAGCGAACCTTCTCCCTCCTTGTAATAATGCGTGGGGCTAGTAATTGCGAGATCGGCAAAGGTCGAAAAATCCACCCTAGTAGCATAGAGCAGGTTGTCGATATCTGTGACCCATCCATCAAAGCGCAATTGCACCGTGATTACTGGTACGGCATCTAATTTGTAAATATTGTCAAACTGTGACCATGTGCGCCATTTTTCGGGAATGATCCGTTTTACGCCGGGGACATCGGTGGCACAGACATAAACATCGGCCGTCACAATTTCTTCCCCATCTTCCTTACCAACGATCAATCCCGTCACGCGAGTATCCGATCCTTCTCCTTCAAAGAGAACTTCGCGCACACCACGCCGCAAATGGATCTTGCCACCCCTAGCTTCGATATGCTGCACAATTGGTTTATGCAAAAATTCATCGGGTGAGCCTTCTAACATGCGTAAAACTGAGGCTTCAGTTCTTGAGGCGAAGAATTGAAAGATCGTCAGCATACAACGGGCTGAGATATTTTCGCAGTCGATAAAGCCTAATCCATAGGCGATCGCATCCCACATTAGGTCAAGACTGGCTTGAGAGCCTCCCATCGAAATAAACCAATCCTTGAAACTGATGTTATCGAGGGCGCGAATTTCCTTCATGGCTCCTGCATGATCGACTAGTCCCCGAATTAGCGGACTACGCCCCAAGGCGATCGCATTCTGAATTTTGTCCTTAATCGGTAACTGACCTGTGGTCACAAAGGCCTTCAATCCATGAAACGGCGCACCCCCAAAGTTGCGAAAATCTAAAGCAGCTTGCCCACCACCAGGATTCACAAAAATATGCGTATGCTCCTTGAGCAGCAGATGATCGAATCCACCCGTCTTTTGCATCAAGGCAAACAGATTGTAATAGCAACCAAAAAAGACATGTAACCCCATCTCAATGTGATTGCCATCCTTGTCTAGCCAACTGCTGACCTTGCCACCGACAAAGGGACGAGATTCAAAAAGCTCCACCTCATAACCCTGTTCGCAAAGCTCAACCGCCGTACTCATGCCCGCCAAGCCTGCACCAATAATTGCTGCTTTCATGTTTTGTCTTGCTCGACCTTTACCGTCGTTATTTTTTGTGAATATGTTTGCTTAACATATTGTAATCTTGATTGGCTTGCCCATAGATAAAATATCGATTGTTTAGGCGATTGTTTAATTGATGGTTTAGCATGGTTTCCCAAATGTCGGAGATTTCGGAGATTATCGATAGCTTGGCGATCGCAATGGGCGCAGTCCTTGGAGCCTTAGCCCGTTTTTATATTACGGAATGGAGCAAATCTCAATTTGGTACTAACTTTCCCTATGCCACCTTCACCATCAATATCATCGGTTGTTTTGCAATGGGTTTAGTTTTACCGATCGCTAAAAATATAGCTGGTTATCCTGTGGAATTAGATTTGTTAATTAGAACAGGCTTTTTAGGCTCCTTTACCACCTTTTCCACCTATGGCTTTGATACGCTTACCCTCTGGCGCAGTAACCGCAAATTTACCGCCATTTTCTACTGGGCAGGGAGCGCAGTTGGCGGATTGTTAGCATTGCTTTGGGGGGCAGATTTGTCTCAAGCATTAATTCATCACAATTAGGACTTACTTAGGAATTGATTTAGGACTTGAAAATTATGCATAGGTCTTATCTGCAAAAGCGCTATGCCCTCGCTGTGGCGATCGGGGCGATCGGTGGAGCCTTGAGCCGTTTTTATTTAACTAAGGGTATTACTGCCCTATGGGGACATGATCTGAGATTTTGTAGTACCGCCTTTATTAATGTGTCTGGTTGCCTATTGATTGCCTATATTTTGACCTTGGCAACGGAAGATCGGCGACTGATTTCACCAGAATTGCGACTGATGACAACCACAGGTTTTTGTGGGGCATACACCTCCTTTTCCACCTATGGCTTAGAAGCTAGGGAATTTCTAATTAGGGGCGATTTTGCCATGTTACTTATTTATTTCATCGGCAGTGCGATCGCGGGCATGATTGGCATCTATATCGGAGTGTGTTTGGCGAGAGGCAAGGTTAGTTAGATTTGGCACTTGTATAGGACAAATCAAAACCCAAGAAGGTTTTCTAATTAAGAAATGGCGTAGCCATTTCTTAATTTGGTATTAACAGTGGCAGCAGTTATAAATGCTGATAAATGATTTTTTATTTTAATTATCTGTATAAGCAATATGAGCTTTGCTATACTTTGCTGTGACTGAGCTGATTCGATAAGATTCGATAAATTGATACAAGTTATGCAAGGCAAACAAATATTAGAGCCACCCATCCGCTTTGGTACTGACGGCTGGCGGGGCATTATCGCTGATGACTTTACCTTTGTTCGCCTAGCTGCTGTCGCCCCGATCGCAGCTCAAATTTTAGAAGATACCTTTGGTCAGCAAACCAACAGCAAGACGATTATTGTTGGCTATGACCGCCGCTTTATGTCAGCAGACTTTGCTCAACGTACTGCCGAAGCTGTCGCCGCGATCGGCTTTGATGTGTTACTTGCCGATGGCTATGCCCCCACCCCTGCCTTTAGCTGGGCTGCCTTCGATCGCCAAGCCCTTGGCGCTCTAGTGATTACCGCCAGCCACAATCCCGCCAACTACTCAGGTCTAAAAATTAAAGGAGCCTTTGGGGGTTCGGTATCTCCAGATATCACGGCTAAGGTGGAAGCAATTTTAGAAAGGGGTGATTTTAATTATGTGGGCGAACAAAAGGGCAAAATTGAAACCTTTGATCCTTGGGACAGCTATTGCCAAGCTCTGCGCCAAAAAGTTGATATTGATTTGATTAGATCGGCGATCGCTACAGGTAAATTAACCGTATTTGCTGATGTGATGCATGGAGCCGCCGCCACAGGACTATCGCGCATCCTTGATCTACCCACAACTTCCCACCTCATCGAAATCAACAGCCACAGTGATCCCCTCTTTGGTGGCGGTGCGCCCGAGCCACTTCCCAAATATATTGCGGAGTTATTCCGCCAAGTCAAAACCTATCATCATGAGCATCCTGATCAAACCTTAGTTGGTTTCATCTTTGATGGAGATGCCGATCGTATTGCCGCAGTCGATAGTCAAGGAAATTTCCTGAGTTCACAAATATTGATTCCCATTCTTTTGGAACACCTTGCCAAGCGCCGTGGTTTTACAGGTGAACTCATCAAAACCATTAGCGGCTCTGACTTAATGCCCAAGGTTGCCCAGCTTTTTGATCTGCCTGTTTATGAAACTCCCGTTGGCTATAAATATATAGCCGAAAGAATGTTGTCTGGTACACCCTGTATTCTTGGTGGAGAGGAATCGGGTGGTATTGGCTATGGCAACCATATTCCAGAGCGTGATGCCCTGCTGTCGGCTTTGTATGTGTTAGAGGCGATCGCCACTACCAATCAAGACTTGAGCTTGCTCTATCGCAATTTGCAAGAACAAACTAAGTTCATTTCCCATTACGATCGCATTGATAAAAAGCTATCAGGAATGGAAGCTCGTACAAAGTTAGTCAATTCTTTGCAGCAATTTTCGCTATCAGAAATCGCAGGACGTAAGGTGATTGCAGCCACTGAACCCGATGGTTTTAAGTTTCGCTTAGAAGACGATAGCTGGCTACTGGTGCGGTTTAGTGGTACTGAACCTTTGCTAAGGTTATACTGCGAAGCTTCCACTCTCGAATTAGTCCACCAAACTCTAAATTGGATTGCCAACTGGGCAGGGCAGTTTAATTAAAGCGATCAGCAAAGTGGCTTTATCGGTTGTGGTGATAGGCGATCGCTATTTGTCCACAGAGAAATATCATCATAATTCCAAAATCCTGTAGGGGCATAGCATTCCCGCAGAGACTTATGATTTTACAGATTCCATTCATTTGGGAATGCTTTGCCCTAAACCTTGCAACGCAGGAACAAGCGATCAGTGAGAGCAAATATGAAATCACAAAGCAAGTTTTTATGATAGTATTCAGTAAATAATCGCCCAAAATCTGCTGAATATGACAAATAACAATGACGGCAAGCGCGAGATTAAGATCTACAAGAAAACCTATCGGCTGCCAGCACTATCGGGGGGGAAGCTAGATCAACTACAACAGCAAATCCGCCAGCGCAATGAACATTTGAGCAAAGGGCGATTGATTGTCAAGAATGAGCCAGTCATTGTGCCAGAAGAAAGAATTATCATCGAAGAAGAAAAACGGGGGTTATTCGGAAACAAGGTTATTAGGCGCGAAAAAAAGGTCATTGAACAAGTACGCAAACTTGTTAAGCGAGAGAAGCGGGAGCCTCTTAATTTTGAGGAACGCTATCGAGAGCTAAATGCGATCGTGCAGAACTATGACGAAATGGTGCAGGTACTCAAGCATCATCAGTATGACTATCAAAAATTCTTTCAGGAATTAGCTCAAGAGATTAAGGAAACCATTGGCGAAAACTGTAAGGCGATCGCTGAGAAAGAAACTAAGCGTTTGCAAAAAGAACAACAAGAACTACAGAAACTTAATCCTAACTCGCAAGTACTAGCGATGCTGGGTAATATGCGATCGCAATTGTTTGATATTGCCAAATCAACAGGATATGCGGCAGTGCTAATGCTCAAAAAATTGGACTTAATGAGTGAGAGCCTCAAACGTATTGCCAGCGATCAGGATTCACAAAAGCAGCTATTAGCACAGGTACTAGAAGAAATCCGATCGCAAAAGGATCTCTACGAGTTGCAATTAGAAATTAATGCGTTGCAAGCTAAGACTGCCGAATTTGTAGATATTGCTCTCAATTTTGAGGAATATATGAAGCCTTTTATGGGCAGTTTTCAGGACTTGCTAACCAATGTCTCTAAAGTGGACAAAGAGCTATCAAAGGCAATGAATGAGATTCAGAATATTGCGAATTTGCTAGAAGCCCAGCAATTTCAAAGTATTGAATCTGATCGCGAATCTCAGCGCATTGCCGACTTTTTGGTAACTAGCGAAATGAAAAAAGATCGGTTACAGGATGCGTTAGACCGTATGAATAGCGTCCAGTCACAAGCTGATTTTGATGCTCAGTTGATGGGTGCTGGTAAGGGGGTAACTATTTCTGATTGTTTGGCAAATATTCGCGAGTTTCTGGATCTAAAACTGGAGAAGGTTACAGAAATTGATATACCTGCGATCGCAGTGGATGAAAATATATCTGCTGACCTTGGATTGCCGCATATTTCTCTAAATCTAACCAATTACTCTGAAGATGACCTGACCCTCGACCTCGGCAAAGGTATCACCCTAGAGCTAGTGCGTGTCTCCGCAGGAAAATTCATGATGGAATCACCAGATGGAAAGGGTGACAGCGATGAGCGTCCACAACATGAGGTTAATTTACAAGAATTTCTGATTGGCAAATATGCGGTTACTAATCAGCAATGGCAAGCGGTGATGAACACTAAAGGTTCAGCGAATTGTGACAAAAAATTTCAAGGAGACTTACAGCCCGTTGTGAGGGTGTCATGGCATGACGCTAGAGCATTCTGTAAAAAGCTATCGCAACATACAGGAAGGGAGGTTAGACTGCCCACAGAGGCAGAATGGGAATATGCTGCTAGGGGTGGCAACCAGAGCAAGGGCTTTAGCTATGCAGGTAGTAATGATCTAGGTGAGGTTGGCTGGTATGGTGGTAATAGCGACTCCGTCACGCATCCAGTAGGACAGAAGAAAACCAATGAGCTTGGTATTTATGACATGAGTGGCAATGTGTGGGAATGGTGCTTAGATGAGTGGCATGATAGCTATGCAAATAAACCAGAAAATCTCAAGCAACAGGGAAATCAAGCATGGGGTGATCTGAATGTTAATGAAAATGATAATCGTTCTCGCGCCCTGCGTGGTGGCTCGTGTCTCTACGTTGCGGGCAGTTGTCGTTCGGAGGTTCGCGGCAGGAGCAGTGCAGTCAGTAGGAGCTACGTCATCGGCTTTCGGGTTGTCTTATGAGTTTGTCTTTTCGCGTGAGGACTACCAAAAGTCAGAGTCATTACATGGGAATGTGATGAGCGTACATGGTGGCAGTCCAGATTTGTGCCTGTGGTGTGGGTAACTGCATCCAAATATCAAACCGAGCTAGTTATTTTAGTAGGGCAACCGAAAGATTAGCTGGCTCACTTCAAAGAAAAAGGGCGAAATAGTCTAATACTAAATTAAGAAATGGCGTAGCCATTTCTTAATTAAAAAAACTTTATTGGGTTCAGCTTGTAACTCCTGTACTGCCGAACCCACCCTGACCGCGATCGCTCTCCCCCAACTCTCCAAGAATATATTCCGCCTTAAATACAGGCTTCAGCACCAACTGCGCCACCTTCTGCCCCTTCGCAAAAGTATAGGCTTCATTCCCCAAATTCACCATCAAAATTTGAATTTCTCCCCGATAGCCAGCATCAATCGTTCCTGGAGTATTCAGCACTGTCACCCCATACTTGAGCGCCAGCCCACTTTTGGGACGCACCTGCAACTCATAGCCAAGGGGAATATCCACAGCCAAACCAGTCGGAATAGCGGCTCTTTGCTGAGGTGAGAGCGTAACTTCAGCCACGCTATACACATCGGCTCCCGCATCACCCAAATGGGCATAGGTCGGAACCTGAGCGTCAGCATGGAGTTTCTGAAATTTGACAGAGATAGTTTGCATGGACAATCAACAAAAATTAATTTAAAAAATTTAGGGAGAAGGCGAAGGTGCAGCAGGAGAAACAGGCTCAGGCGCAGGTTCAGGGGATATGGGAATTGGTAAGGGCGTAGGTGATGTGGGCGGATCAGTGGGAGTGGGAGAAGGCGCAAAGGTGGGTTCAGGAATATCGGTTTTGGGTGGTTTGGTGGTGGGAGTGGGAGAAGGCGTATTGGTGGGAGTGGTGGCTGTGGGAGTGGGTTTAGGCGCAGGAGGCTCTGGGGTGAGCGTAACATTTAGGGCATAGTCTGACGGAGTACTTCCTGTTGTTTGAATCTTGATGTAATAGATGCCACGATTTCTTAATTTACCTTCCCAAATGCCACTAGTATTATTAGTTGCCTTAGCATTAATTGCCACTTGATCAGCACTCTGAATCGTCATTTGCAGAGCCGCACCATTTAACTCAACGAGCAGTAGATCATTACGATCGCCACTAAAACGAGCATTAATAATCTCCCCTGGCACAATTTTGCCCTTGATGCCACCGCGCTTAATACCATTGATGCCATCACTGAGATCGATACTGGTATTGATCGTGGTGGGATTATTAGTTTCTGTGGGAGAAGCGATCGGTGTGGTGGGAGTGGAGCTAATGCGGGGTCGCCCAAATAGCAAAGATGTAATTGCCCAAGAGCCAATCCCTGCCGCGATCACTACCATAATTCCTGCAAACCAGTTAATGCCAGCATTGCCACTATTGCTATTCACCGCATTGGGGCTAGGGTTAACAGGACGGCGATCGCCTGCCACGACAGTTTTTTGAGGTAACGACTCATTAGTGGGGACAGGACGGCTGATCGCATAGGTCTTTGCTCCCGAAAAAGATGATCGCGCAAATTCGAGGGCTTGCAATACCTCATCGGCAGAACGATAACGATTGGTGGGCTTATAACTGAGCATTTGGTTAATTACCCTCGCAAAGGCGGGATTAACACTCGTATATTGCTGCCAGTTCCAAGCCAGATTGATACTATCAAATAGCTCCGAAGGTTCACGCCCAGTTAGCAAGACGATCGCCGTCACCGCAAGGGCATAGAGATCGCTATTGGCATAGGCATTGCCCGACTGCAACTGCTCAGGAGGAGCATAGCCAGCTTTTCCTGCCACCGTAGAAGCAGGAACCCCCATCTGTGAGCTAAGTTTGGCATTAGTTTCCTGCACCACCCCAAAATCAATCAGTACAGGTAAATTATCCTGCGATCGCAACATGAGATTTTCTGGAGAAATATCCCGATGGATAATATTATGGCTATGCAAATAGCTAAGTACAGGAAGTAACTGTTGAAACAAATCGAGAATTTCGCTCTCCGTGAAAGCCTTGCCCACCTTCAAGCGATCCATCAGTAAATGGCGATAGTTCTGACCTTCCACATAGTCCTGCACTAACAGCAATCTACCCTCAGACTCAAAGGTGGCGCGAAACTCTGGCACTTGAGGATGCCTAATTTGGTACAGCACCGATGCCTCACGCTGAAATAGCTCCTTAGCTTTGAGAGAAACTTCTTGGGAGTCTTGTGGCGGAATAAATTCCTTGAGAACACAGGTCTCGTTAAATCGCTCCAAATCCTGCGCCAAATAAGTCCGCCCCATGCCCCCCTGTCCAATGGTGGAGTTGATTACATAGCGCCCTTTGAGGACATATCCTTGAGCAAATGGTGGTTGCATGATCAATACCTCACAGCCATAGCACTACCACGAATAATATACCGAGGCCCTTCAATATCGATGGATGTCCCAACTTTTACCTTTTCGCCAGCAAATACAGCTCCATCGTTGGTAATCTGAGCAGTAGCTTCGAGGGTAAGCGCAAGATCTGATTGCGATGTGGCGACAGCCCTTGGATCATCAAAATATACAGCAGTACCATCAGCCTTAGCAGTCACAATTTGCGGCACGGCAATATCAACTTTCTTAATAGTTACTTCGCCTCTAGGTTGGTTGCGGATAATGATTTTGACCTTATCCCCAATCTTGATGAGATTTTTGGGGTCAACGGCACTAAGTCCACGCACATTCATCTCAACCTGTACGGTTTTGTTCTCGGCTGAAAGTATTTGCGCGATCGAGCTACCACTATTACCAGGAACAATTAATAACCCGATTAATACGATCGCAATTGTTATAATCGCCCCAATGTCTAGGATATTCAGCTTTCCAAACAAGCGCCCTTGCCGATCTAAAATTGCCATGCCTAATAAGTTAGATAAATGATACTAAATGTAATAATTTTAGTCACAGTATACAGCCCTTAGCGCTGAATCCGCCCGATGATTTTGGCTATCTTTAGTAATCATAGGGGTTTTTGGGTTCAGGAATTTCCGTCACTTTACTAGCAACTATGACCACCTGCCGCTTATCACTGCTGGAGTCAACATCTGCCTGACCTTCAATACGCACCCATTTATCAGGAGCATATTGACTGCGGCTGCCCTCAATTTTGATCGGTAAGCCAACGGGATAAACATCGGCGGCACAACAAGTAATGATAAATCGCGTCAAGATGAAGATATTGTCTGGGCGATCGGGCGCATGGACAACAAATCCTGTCATGTCCGCTTTCTGTCCTTTGTACGCATCGGGTTCGGGATAGGCGCTAATGGTGCGTACCCACTCTACGAGGGTGCGATCTTCAGGACGATTACTGGCGCGAAAGGATTGGGGTACTGTCCTTGCATCGGCAATGCTTTCAAATACGCCACGATGGATCGCTTTTTCGCTAGTGAAAGGGCGTGGATTAATGCAGATGGCAATAATGGCAACTATCAGCAATAAGCTACTGCTCAAGGAAGGTTTAATGAGAGCAATGTGTGTTTGATTCTTGCTTTTACTAGTGCTGCGTTGTCTTTGCCATACCCGCCAAGCTTCCAGAATGCCCACGATGGTTAGCAAAAAAGCAGCAATAATCGTCAGGGGGATATAGTTAGGATGGATCAACAGATACAGTTTGCCCAGCAGCCATAGGCGAAGTAGAGCTATGCCCCAAGTGGTAAGCGCCACAGCCTCAAGCCAAGGTAAGCAATTTTGCCACAGTTTTTGTATTGTGGTGGTAGTAATTGAAGATTTTGATGACATGTTGGGATTGGGGGTTAATAGTTTTTTGGCTGTTAGCTATTGGCTGTTAGCTGTTAGCTGTTAGCTGTTAGCCGTTAGCTATTGGCTTTTAGTGATAGGTATTCCCAATACATACGCCAGTATGTACCTTGACTGAACGAAGACGAAGCATCTTTTCTCAAAAGCTAAAAGCTAACGGCTAAAAGCTAACGGCTAAAAGCTAAAAGCTAAAAGCTAACGGCTAAAAGCTAAAAGCTAAAAGCTAAAAGCTAATGTATCTAGTTCCTGTTGCATTTGCTGACGGACATGATTGTAGCAATGGTCAATGTATTGCCGATCGCGTGCTGCTTTGATGCCGTAGCGATCGAAATAAATGGGCTTGCCGACACGGGTGGTAATTTGGCAAGGTAAGGGAATGTTTGGTAATGGGCCAATCGATAGTCCCCAAGGTAGTCCTAGATAGATGGGAAATGTCTCAGGATCGATGCCAAACAGCCAAGGCATTCCCCATTGATGCAGTTGTTGCATGAGGGGATAGATATTGGCTAGTACTAGTAATGTATCGTGTGCGCCCAAGGATACGGCAGGAACAATGGGTAAATTCTTTTGAATGGCGATTTTGATAAAACCTTTGCGATCGGCTAGATGAATTTGATGGCGTTGCTCGTAGGGACGAAAGACATCCTGTGCGCCTCCGGGGTAGACGAGAATACTGGCTTGGCGATCGAGGGCGGCTAGTGCCATTTTGGGATGGGCAGCGATCGCGCCTGCTTGTTCGGCAAGGGCGGCTAGGGGTGCATAGACTGTCCACATGGTGGGATGCATCAGTCCATAGACAAGGCGATCAGTACCGAAGCGTCTAAACCAATCATAGATCACCATAAACATATCGGGAGCAGCTAGTCCTCCATTATGGGAACCCACAAACATCACCTGTCCATCGGGGATATTTTCCCAACCTTCGGTCTGCACTCGGAAGTAATTTTCGTAAAACCAGCCCCACAATGGTTGCATTGATTGAATAAAGTCTGGGTTGCGACGGTCTAATGACCATCCAGGACGCTGTGATGGCTGTGATGACATAGATTAATTGCTCTTAATTGCTCTTAAATATTTTGGTTATAAGTTTGGCTATTAGCTATTAGCTGTTGGCTGTTAGCTTTATTGTCGTTGAGGATCTCAATCTCAAGACTTAAGCTGATCCGCTACAATACTAAACCGTGGTGTTTAGAAATATTGCAAGAGATGACAATAGGTTTACAAACTATCAATCAGATGCTCTCTAGCTACGGTGGACAGATTGGTTTAGCGATCGCATCGGTGTTGGTGGCGGAAATTTTGCGGGACTGTTATCACATTGCGGGGCATTATTGGAAACCGTTGCAACCTTGGCACAATCTACATCACAAAGCTTATCGTGCGGACTTGAGCAAGGTGAGCATGGAAATCTATTGCCAAGCCGAGTTGTTTAACGATGTGCCTGAAGCGACTTTTATGGTGTTGATCACGGCAGCGATCGCGGGAATTGGGCATATCTATGGGCTTGGTTGGGGTATGGCATTCGGTACGATTTATTCTTTGGGCTTTTGGGTGACGGCTTTGGCGCGATCGCAAGGGCTACTACTAGCCACCGACATTACCCATAAGCCGGGGGATTTAGTGCAGCTACCCTCACAATGGACGGTAAATCGTACTTACCATTGGCGGCATCACTTTGATCGGGGGGAAGCATATTTTTGTAGTACATTTACGCTGGTGGATCAGATTTTGGGTACAGCATTGTCATTAAAGGGCAAAAGTATTGCGGTGACAGGAGCCTCTGGCACAATGGGTCGCGCCTTGATCACTGAATTGAGTAAACGAGGCGCAAGGGTAATTGCTTTGACTTCTTCGCCCCATGCCACCTTTGAGAGTGCGATCGCGGAGGGTAAGCCCGATCGCCCCATTGAAGTAATCACATGGCAGTTAGGCAATGAAGCAGCCTTGCGTGATCGCTTGCAGAAGGTGGATATTCTCATTCTCAATCATGGCGTGAATGTCTTAGGCGCTAGGGATTCGCAAGCAGTGCAGCAGTCCTATGAAGTGAATACCTTTTCCGTATTTCGCTGGATGGATTTATTCTTGGAAACTGTGACCGAATCCAAGCACATTGCCACCAAGGAGATTTGGGTAAATACTTCGGAGGCAGAGGTTAATCCTGCCTTTAGTCCTCTGTATGAACTATCCAAACGAGCGATCGGCGATTTAATTACCATGCGTCGCCTTGATGCGCCGATTACGATTCGCAAATTGATTTTAGGCCCCTTCAAGAGCGATCTTAATCCCTATGGAGTCATGTCTGCGAAGTTTGTGGCTTGGGCGATTGTGGCACTTGCCCAGCGTGATTTTCGCGATATCATCGTTACTGTTAATCCCCTTACATTTATTGCCTATCCTGTGAAAGAATTTTGGCGATCGCTTTACTTCCGTATCTTTTCACGCCGTCCCAAGTCCCATCAGGAGCCATCATGAATTTCTTGATCAATCAATCCCTCACAACTTCCATTTGCGAGTTTATTCGTGAGACAGGACATAAGGCAATTGATTTGCGCGATCGCGGCTTTCAAGTACAGGAAAAGGGCTTCGATGATTATGTTACCAATGTTGATCGGGAACTAGATGTGCTGATTAGTCAAAGGTTTCAGGATTGGTTCCCTCAAGATGTGGTCATTAGCGAAGAAAATCGACAATCGGTGCATCTATGGCAGTCTGCCGAAACCGATCGCAACTTCTGGTTTATCGATCCCATCGATGGAACTGACGATTTTATTCATGGTCGGGAGTTCTATTCGGTCATGGTGGGTGCTTTGGCAAATACTGAACCTGTGTTGGGCTGGATCTATGCCCCCAAAAGTGATCTGCTTTATTGGGGAGGAACCTCTGCCCAAGGTATTTACATGAGTATCAAAGGATCGGAAGCGCAATCAATTCCCATTTGTCCACCGACAGGAGCCTGTCGCGATCGCCTAATTGTTAGCAAAAAGGATGATCTTGCCTATGGTGTAGCCATTCGGAAAGCGGTTCCCAATGCGGAATTTTACAGTTTGGGAAGCTTTGGGCTGAAGGTGATGGAAGTGGTACTAGGTCGCGCCAGTGCCTATATCTATCTCAATCGGCGCGTCAAACTATGGGATACGGTCGCTCCTTTGGCGATCGCCAAGGCCGCAGGGTTGATTTGCTGTGATTTGCAAGGGCGATCGATTAGCTTCTCTCCCGATGATATTAATGCAGAAAATCTCATTCATCATCAAGTGATTGTGGTGGGTTGGCCAAATTTTATTAACGAATATCTAGAGGCGATCGCGAAAGAACTTAATTTTGACTAGCGTGTTTGACCAAAGTTGTGAATTTTTAAACATGAAGTCTATATCCATTTTAGGTACATCATCCAATGCGGGTAAAAGCTGGACTGTAACCGCCCTCGCTGCATGGTTGCGCCGCCAAGGGGTGCGGGTTGCTCCCTTCAAAGCCCAAAATATGTCCAATAATTCCTATGTCACCCTTGAGGGTGGCGAAATTGGTCGCGCTCAAGCAGTACAGGCGATCGCTTGCGGACTAAGACCGATCGCGGAGATGAATCCTATTTTGTTAAAGCCATCGGGAAAAGGAACTTCCCAACTGGTATTACTAGGCAAACCCCAACAGCATATCGCAGCGATCGACTATTACCAACATATTGAGACCCTTTGGGAAACGGTTGCTGCCACCCTTGCGTATTGGCACGATCGCTGTGATGTGTTGCTATTGGAAGGCGCAGGTAGCCCCGTAGAATTGAACCTCATGCATCGCGACTTGGTGAATTTACGCCCGATCATCCATTTACAGGGACGATGGATTTTAGTAGGAGATATCGAGAAAGGGGGAGTCTTTGCTCAAATAATCGGAACTTATCAACTAATGCCCAAAGCTGCTCAGGATCTGGGTATTGGACAGATTGTGAATAAGTTCCGTGGCGACTTGCGTCTATTTAGCGATGCTAATTCCTATTTCCAAGCACATATTCCCAAATTGCCCTATTTAGGTGTGCTGCCCTATGACGGCAACTTACAACCAGAGAGCGAAGATAGCCTCTGCATCGAAGCAGAATCTAAAGGCAGTGGCGCTAAAATTGCTTGGATTAGATTTCCCCATCTCTCTAACTCTCAGGATAGCCAACCTTGGCAGTTGGATACAGGTATTGCTACCTGTTGGGCGGATCAGGTGATAGACCTAGAGGATGCGGCGGCCATTGTTTTACCCGGCACCAAAAATACCCTCAGCGATCTGCAATGGCTAAGGGATACAGGATTAGCCGAAGCAATTATGGCAGCCCATCATCAAGGTATTCCGATCGCAGGTATCTGTGGAGGCTATCAGATGTTGGGTAAATCACTTCGCGATCGCTCTGGGGTAGCAGGATCTTCTGGCGAACTATCAGGTTTAGGACTCCTACCCCTACATACTGAATTCCTCAATATAAAGCAAGTCCGACAGGTCAAAGCCCTATGGCAAACATCAGAACTCACCGATAGCTGGACTGCCTATGAAATCCATATGGGAGTAACTCAAATCGTTGGTGAAAGCCATCTTCAGCCCTTGTTACAAATTGAGCAGGATGGAGTACTGCAACCTGAAGGATGGCAAAGCGATCGGGTCTGGGGAACATATTTACATGGTTTATTTGAGTCTGCCCTACTGCGCCAAAGCTTCACGCAATTAGCCAAAATTAAGGGACATCAATCTTCACCTATTTCTTGGCAAGCGCATCAACAAAAGCTGTACGACAACATGGCAGATCTGCTAGAAGCCCATCTCGACCTCACACCAATTCGTCAATATTTACAGATATAAGAGCGTGTTTGAGAAGTTTTGATCCCCCTAAATTCCCCTTAAAAAGGGGGACTTTTTTAATCTTTTCCTCCCTTTAGTAAGGGGGGTTAGGGGGGATCAATCAGTATTTTTAGCGAATGCCCATAAAAACTAGTAGGGGTGTCACCCTGAGCCTAAAACTCTGCACTTTGGGGATAGCGGGGGAATGGAATCACATCGCGAATATTGCCCATCCCTGTCATAAACTGCACCAACCGTTCAAAGCCTAAACCAAACCCCGCGTGCGGAACCGTACCATAGCGGCGCAAATCCAAATACCACCAATAATCTTCAGGATTTAGTCCCACACTGCGAATTCTCGATTCTAAAACCTCCAGACGCTCCTCACGCTGTGAGCCACCGATAATCTCACCCACCCCTGGGGCAAGGATATCCATCGCTCTAACAGTTTGCCGATCGCGATCGGTATCATCATTAACCCGCATATAAAAAGCTTTAATCCCCAAAGGATAATCCATCACAATTACAGGCTTTTGGAAATGCTCCTCAGCCAAAAAACGCTCATGTTCTGATTGCAGATCTAAGCCCCAAGAGACAGGGAACTCAAACTTTTTACCAGACTTCTCTAGAATGGCGATCGCCTCAGTATAGCTAATGCGCTCAAATTTCTCATCAACAATTTTGCGAGCATTAGCCATCACCTTATCGTTGACTCGCTCCTGAAAAAAGGCCATATCTTCAGGACATTTTTCCAGTACAAAATTAAAAATATATTTGAGAAAATCCTCCGCCAGATCTGCATCCCCTTCGAGATCACAAAAAGCGACCTCTGGCTCAATCATCCAAAATTCGGCAAGGTGTCGCGAAGTATTGGAGTTTTCAGCCCGAAACGTAGGACCAAAGGTATAGACCTTAGAAAAAGCCATTGCCATGATCTCCGCCTCAAGCTGACCACTCACCGTCAAAAATGCAGGCTTTCCAAAAAAGTCCTCCGCAAAATCAACAGGCTTGCCACCTCGCGCCACCTTTTCCAGATCAAAAGTTGTCACGCCAAACATTTCCCCCGCCCCTTCACAGTCACTAGCCGTGACAATGGGCGTATGCGCCCAAATAAAGCCTCGTTCCTGAAAGAACTGATGCACCGCATAGGCACAAGCATTACGCACCCGAAAAACCGCACCAAACATATTGGTACGCGGACGTAAATGAGCGATCGAGCGTAAAAACTCAATCGAATGCCGCTTCTTTTGTAATGGGTAAGTTTCAGGATCAGCAATACCAAAAATAGCAACTGCTGTCGCCTGCATCTCTACCCTCTGCCCCTTACCCAACGACTCCACCAAATTACCTGATACTTCCACAGATGTACCTGTCGTAATTTGTTTAACCGTGACATCGTAGTCTTCAAGGGTTTGTGGTAAAACAATCTGCAATCCCTGCAAAGACGAACCATCGTTTACCTCAAGAAAAGCTACCCCCTTACCTTCTCGTTTGGTGCGTACCCAGCCGCGCACGGTAAAAAATTGATTAATTTGACCATTACGCAACAGATCGATGATTCTTGCAGATGCCATGTCAATTGACTTCTAATAAATTTGGTTAGATAAGGTTAGTGTGATTTAGTGATCATAGGCCATTTCCCGAATCAGGGGAATGCGATCGCTGATGTAGTGACTGAGGTCGTCCTGTTGGCTAGTGTCAAGGCTAGAGCGTTGCTTAACTTGATCAACTAACCAGCTTAGTAAACCGTCATCATCAAGGTTTAGCAGTAGATTGGGTTGGGCTTGGTTAACAGAATCCCAAAAAAGTCGCATTATAGCAGGTGTCATGGTTTTGTTCCTTAACCTTAATACTTTCCTAATAGTTTTTAAGGTTAATACATTTGTGAGTTACTATTGTCAAAATTCACACAAAATGCAATAAAAATTACCTCTCCAAGGGAAGATTGATAGATATCTATACAAAAAGTGGTATTAGTTCATTAAGTTAAGGCATAGTTAAGATAATTGAACGGATTACCAAGTAGAAAGTAATATCAAACAATCAAAAAACAAAACAGCCTTAGATTAGGTAATCTCAAGTTATGGCGAGACAGGTAGAAATTTGGAATGATCGCGCAGAAATTGCTACTAGAGCTTTGTTACTGTCTCAACTTGCTTACGATCAAGCAGTGGCACAGTCCAAAAACTTGACCCTAGTTGCCGCAGGTGGCAGCACCCCCCGTATCCTATACGAAATGTTAGCGCAAAAGAATTGGAACTGGTCTAGGGTACATATATTTTGGGGCGATGAACGCTATGTTGCAGTTGATGATCCCCAGAGTAATGAGGGTATGGCGCGTCAAGCTTGGTTAAATCACGTCCAGATCCCACCTGAGAATATTCATGGCATCCCTACAAATAGCAATGATCCTGCCGTTGATGCTGCTCTCTATGAACAACATATCCTTGATTTTTTTGGCATCACTTCAGGTGAGATCCCCCAATTTGATCTGATGCTGTTGGGTATGGGTGATGATGGACATACTGCCTCCCTATTTCCCCACACGGAAGCTCTCAAGGTTCGCGATCGCTTAATTACTGTGGGCAATAAAGACGGACAGCCAAGGATCACCATGACCGTACCTTTGATCAATAAATCTCAGGAAATCATCTTTATGGTTGAAGGAGCAGCTAAGGCTAAAGCCCTAAGTGCAGTTTTAGCCCCTCAAGGCGATGCTAATCAGTACCCATCCCGATTGATCACAGGTAATACAATTTGGCTATGCGATCGCACAGCCATGCAACAAAAAAACTAAATCTTGCTATACAATCATGGTTTATGGTTTTACCTAGCCAAAATAGGGCTATTCCTAGACAAGCTCTTAAGTTTTATGACCAAACCCAATTCTGAACTGTATGCCCGCCTGAGACGAGAAGCCAAAACGCCCTACAAGGGATTGCGTATTTTTATCTATATCGCCTTAGCGGGTTCGGGATTTATTGGAGCAGTCATATTTTTAGCCAAAACTCTTGCTGGTAATGGAGAGATTGGCAATAATCTCGCAAATCTAGCTTTGCAATTAGGTGCGATCGCTCTAATGATCTGGCTTTATCGCTTAGACACAAAATCATCAAAGTCCTAATTTGAGTTATTTAATAATCCCCCAGAAAATTAATTCAACTTCTGGATATTGACTGTTAGTTTGATTTTTGAGAAGGTCAGCTATGCAAAGTTGTAAAAATGCGATCGAGGAATTAGTAATTAACGAAATTGATCTCCAAATTTCGCACCTACCCACCTATCGGCGCTCCCAAATTAACCTCAGTGAGGTGGCAGCCTATGCCCTCAATCGCTTGCCTCCTATGTATGCCACCTCAAAAGCAGGATGGTTGAGGCAACGCAAAAAAGCTAATGCCGAAATGCGATCGCAAATTGAGTCAGCAGTCCGCCGCGCCCTCGTTAGTGTCAAGCCCGATGCCCTCCGAGATTCCAGTCCTCTGCCTTACCAAGAAGTTGCCAGTCATGCTAGATCCCTAGCCGCTCTTCAGCAAATTCTTGGAGCCGAAAATACCACATGGAAAGATATCCCCCTTGCCCTCGAAAACGCTCTACAAACCATTAAATTAAAAAGCGTTGTTAGTAATACCTATAGGGTTACGGGCAAAAATGACGGTGGTTTAGATAGCACCGAAATTTCTTGGAAGGGGCGAGCTTTTAAGCCCACTTCAGGCATTGATCAAGATGAACGCAAAGCCAAGGAATTCAATGCATACATGGCAGGGGCAAAGTATCAATTTAGCAATGTCCTCGAAAAGCTTGTCTTGTCACTGGCCTATCATCAGATTCAAAAATTGCATCCCGCGATCGCCGAAACTATCGATCTTGGCGAAACTACTGCCTATGTCCTGAACCGCTTGCCGCCCATGTATGCCACCTCAGAGAAAGGCTATCAAGCACTTCGACTAAGAGCAAGGGAAGTCTATGGCAAAGAAGTAGTTACCGTCCTTAAAGAAGCGATCTCAGTCTGTATCGAATCTCCTAATCTGGAGAGAGTCCCCCTGCCTTTAGCCAGATTTGAAGCAGAGGTAGAAGGAGCTTTAGAAAAAATTAACTGGATTTTGCAAAGGGATGATATCAACTGGCGCAATGCTCCCTATATCGTGGAGGAATGCCTGCTCAAGGTTGTCAACAATGAAATAGAATGGCGACGACTTAGCGAATACAGACCTTAAAAATGGCAACATCAATACAAATGCAAAGTTTTTTGTCAAACTCAAGCATAATAGATAAAGAAATAATAAGTTTTCTGCTCAACTTGATACATAACCCATACCCATGTCTCTTCATATCCGCAACGTCGCCATCATTGCCCACGTCGATCACGGCAAGACCACTCTAGTAGATGCCCTCCTCAAACAATCTGGTGCGTTTCGCGAAGGCGAAGCCGTCGTTGAATGTGTAATGGACTCTAACGACCTAGAGCGTGAGCGCGGCATCACCATTCTTTCCAAAAATACTGCGGTTCGCTACAAAGACACCTTGATTAACATTGTCGATACCCCAGGTCACGCAGACTTTGGTGGCGAGGTTGAACGAGTGCTAGGCATGGTTGAAGGCTGCTTGCTCATCGTTGATGCTAACGAAGGCCCCATGCCGCAAACCCGATTTGTATTGAAAAAAGCCCTAGAAAAGGGTCTGCGCCCCATGGTCGTGATCAACAAAATCGATCGCGAGTTTGCCGATCCCCATGTGGCGGTGAGTAAAGTTCTTGATCTATTCATCGAGCTTGGTGCAGACGATGACCAATGCGACTTCCCCTATCTTTTTGCTTCAGGCATGGCTGGCTTTGCCAAAGAAAATTTAGAGGATGAAGGCGTTGATATGCAGCCCCTATTTGAAGCCATCTTGCATCACGTCTCTCCTCCCGTTGGCGATCCTGACAAACCCTTACAACTGCAAGTAACCACCCTCGACTATTCCGAATACCTCGGCAGAATCGTCATCGGCAAGATTCATAACGGCAAGATTACGGCTGGTCAGCAAGCCGCCTTAATTTCCGAAGATGGCTCAATCACCAAGGCAAAAATCACTAAACTTCTAGGATTTGACGGACTAAAGCGCGTAGAACTACAAACCTCCTCCGCAGGTAATATCGTGGCTGTATCAGGTTTTGCCACCGCCAACATCGGTGAAACCATCACTTGCCCCAATGAGCCGCAAGCATTACCCATGATCAAGGTAGATGAACCGACTCTCCAGATGACCTTCTGTGTCAATGATTCTCCCTTTGTGGGACAAGAGGGCAAATTGGTAACGACAAGACAGGTTCGCGATCGCCTCATGCGCGAACTAGAAACCAACGTTGCCCTGCGTGTTCAAGAAGATCCTGAATCTCCTGATCGCTTTGCCGTATCAGGTCGCGGCGAATTGCATCTAGGCATCTTGATTGAAACCATGCGCCGAGAAGGATACGAGTTCCAAGTTACACAACCCCAAGTAATTTTCCGTGAGATCAACGGACAAAAATGTGAACCCTACGAATGTCTAGTACTTGATGTTCCAGAAGAAGCAGTGGGCGGATGTATTGAACGCCTTGGTCAACGCCGAGCCGAAATGGTAGACATGCAAGTATCTGGTACTGGACGCTCCCAACTAGAGTTTGTCGTCCCTGCCCGTGGCTTAATCGGCTTCCGAGGTGACTTCATGCGTGCCACCAGAGGCGCAGGCATCATGAACCACAGTTTCCTAGACTATCGTCCCGTCGCAGGAGAAATTAGCGCTCGCCGTAACGGAGTTTTGATCTCCTTTGAAGAAGGTGTTGCCACCGAATTTTCCCTCAAAAATGCGGAAGATCGCGGCGTATTTTTCATCAAACCAGGCACCAAAGTCTATAAGGGCATGATCATTGGTGAATGTAATCGTCCTCAAGATTTAGAGCTAAATGTCTGCAAGAGCAAACAACTTACCAACATGAGAGCTGCTGGAGCCGATGACATCGTACAGTTGCAAGCTCCTGTGGAAATGAGCCTAGAACGCGCCTTAGAATACATTGGCCCAGACGAAATTTTAGAGGTTACTCCTGAATCAATCCGCCTCCGCAAACTAACCAAAAAGTTTGCCAAGCGCTAATCCCAGTTCATAGAAGTGTCATCACATTATCTGTGTCAAGAGTTATAGAAAATTTAGAAAATCTAAAGGTGGCTAAGTCATTTTTAGATTTTCTATATAGCTGCTGTCATGCTTATTAGAACACAAAAACAGAATCCGAGTTGCGGCGCGGCTCACTGCGACTCGCTTCTTGGGTTTGGATTTGTCCTAATACAAGTGTCTACAGCTACAATTCCCTATAACAAAGCAACGTTATATGCTACTAGGATATAACTGAGAAAGTTGCGATAAAATTATTTAGAAGGGTTCAACCCATGTATCAAGTTATCCTCCAAATAGCAGGGAGTAGCAAAGTGCATGTTATTTCTGAACATGGCACTAAGCCAGAAGCCCTAAACAGTTACATGAAACTAGTTGAAGGAAACAACGGTTCACCAGTTACCTCTAGGGGCAAGTATTCGATCCGTAAAAAGCCCTAGATCCACAAACCAACTGAATTTCAGACACACTTCAGACATACTCTCATCATCTGTTTTCATGCACCTATCTGAATGCTACCGATTGCTAGGGGTTCCGCGTAACGCTACGCTGGATGACATTAAGATTGCCTATCGCCGCCTAGCACGCAAGTATCATCCCGATGTTAATCAGCATGATCCCTCTGCTACTGATAAATTTCGGTTAGTGCAAGAAGCATATAAAATGCTCAAGGAGTCTGAGAGTTCAAATTTATCTAAAGATCTATCTAAAGAAATACTTAGTAAAGATCAAGAGAAGGCTAAGGCAAAGCCTAGTCCGCCACCTGCTGCTCCTAAGATCAAAATTGAGGTCAAACAAGTCAGTAATCCTATTGATCCAATTAATAGCAATCCTGAATTGAAGTTAAAGCTAGACATGCTAAGACGGGTACAGGAGTTGCTGAAACAAAAAAAGTATGTGGTGGCGATCGCTGTGGTTGAGGGCATGAGTGAACGTTTCCCAAACTCGCCAGAGGTCATCCACTGGCAGGCCGTAACCTATCATCGTTGGGGGGTGGAGTTAATTTTGGCAAATAAGTTGCGGGAGGCAGAAATTTATCTCAATAAAGCCCTAAGTACTGATCCTAAAAATCGTGAGCTTACTTTTGAAGTGAAGCGCGATTTAGATCGTGTCCAAAACCTCAAGAATAAGTCCCACTAATATTTTATAGCTGCTGCCATGCTTGTTAGGACACAAAACCAGAATACTAGTTGTGGCGCGCCGCGCCGCAACTCGCTTCTTGGGTTTTGATCTATCTTGATACAAGTGTCTATAGCCATAACTCAAATAGCTACTAAATCTTTCTAATAACTTGTGACATTTGCCTGTTGTCGTAATGACAAAAAAAATGATTATATTAGGTCATAATTAACCAGACTTTATTCTGACTTCAGAGGAACAATTAATGGAATAGATCGTTCAGAATGCGTAAAAAAGTATAAAAAGCATAAATATACAAATAGATGCGAATAGTTATTTTTAATCTTTCTATAGGCAAATTGTTTGAAATTAATTTCAAATTAATTTCAAATTAAGTAGAGAGTGATGATCGTATTTAGCGTATAGTCGTACAGGATATTTAAATGAATTCTGTGGAGTATTTTTTGTAATCCTGATACTTAGCTAGTTAAGAGTAAGACAAAACCTAAATGCAGGAACTAATGATAAAGAATATGTCAGATCAGGAATATTACAAGACAAGCATTAGCATAATTACACAGTTTTACCCTCCAGATTATGCTGCTACGGGGCAATTTATTTCAGATTTAGCCCAAGGGTTAGCACAGTCGGGATTTGATGTTAGTGTGTTTACTGGTATGCCCGGCTATGCCTTTAGGCAGACAGATGTAAATCGCCAAGAAAATAATAATGGGGTCTTTATTCGGCGAACTGGATCTATTCACCTCATGTCTAAGCGTATTCGCAGTAAGCTTGTATCCAGTATTTTATTTTTATTTCGTTGTATTATTAAATTTCGACGTAAGGGGATTCGAGGTTCACATTTAGTACTGACTTCAGCACCGCCATTTTTGGGGTTAATTGGCTGGTTTTATAACAAGATTTTTGGGCATTCCTATAGCTGTATTATCTATGACATCTATCCTGAAGTGGCTGTGCGCCTACAAGTTGTGGCTGACGATCATTGGATTGTCAAGTTTTGGGAATTTGTGAATCGCAAGGTATGGGAAAGGGCAGAATCATTGATTGTGTTGAGCAATCCGATGAAGGATCTGTTGGTGAGTAAATATCCATTGTTGGCGGATAAAATTCATGTGATTCATAGTTGGGCTGATCCAGAATTTATTAAGCCGATCGCCAAGTCAGATAATTGGTTTGCCAAACAATATGATCTGGTGGAACCTTTTGTAGTTCTATATTCGGGCAATTTGGGAAGATGCCATGATGCAAAGACAATTCTGGATGCGGCGCGGCTGTTGAGACAGCGACAGGATATTAAGTTTGTCTTTATTGGTAATGGCGTGGGGGCGCAGTCAATTAAAAATGCGATCGCGAAGGAAGATTTGCCCAACATTTTGCAACTTCCCTATCAGGATCAAGATACTTTACCCTATTCCTTAACGACTTGCGATTTATCTTTAGTGAGTATGTTGCCCAATGTTGGTGACACGATCGCTCCTTCTAAAATGTATGGAACTTTAGCCGCAGGACGACCTGTGGCAGTCATTTGTCCTGAAGGTAACTATTTGCGAGATATTGTGCAGCAAGGAAATTGCGGTGCCTGTTTTGATAATGGTGATGCACGTGGCTTGGCAGACTATATTGTTTGGTTGGCGGCTAATCCTAAGCTTAAGGATGCCATTGGCTCTAATGCAAGGATGCTTTTAGAAAAGGAATATACTGTGGGCAAGGCTGTACCCAAGTATATTCAGGCTCTAGGTTTAGAGTCTCAGGATGCCATTGCTTACAATTCTGTGAATTATGAGTTATTTGGCGCTCAGTAATGCTGGTGTCAGTTTGGAATAGCCTAAAACTCTCCCAATGCGGGACAGTTTGTTTGGGGCAATGCTGTGGGGGGAATTTTCGGCAGAGCGATCGCACTGCTATAAAATAATAGACATGCAAGTTCGTCAGAGTACCACCTATAGCAATATTGATTCTGAGTCTCTGCACGATTGGATTGTAGAAGCGATCGCCAAGGCACAGATCACAGGATCATCAATTTTATTGAGTTACTCTCAAAATTGGGAGTGTGTCAATCCGTTATTATTATTGGCCAGTAAATCTGATCCTCAGCAACCAAGATTTTATTGGGAGCAGCCCTATGCTGATTTGACGATTGCGGCAGCAGGGGCTGTGGCTGAGGTGGCTGTGCCTAGTTATGGTGCAGTGGATCGCTTTGAATGTGCAAAAAATTTTATTCGTGAACATTTACATAGAGCCTTTGTGGTGCAGCATCCTGACTTGTTGGATGGTGCAGGATTGCCGAGCCGATCGCTTGGGTCATCGGTCTATGTTTTAGGGGCATTTTCTTTTTATAGCAATTTCTATGGTCGTGATTTATCGATTGAGGAGCAATTAGAAGATATCCAAGGCTATCAAGCCGATTTTGAGTTTCCCAGTTTGCTCTTTTTTATTCCTCGCTGGATGCTAATCCATAGCGATAGCAGTAGCATTTTGACCCTCAACTACTATGTGCAACCCTGTTCAAAACCAGAGGACGTACTGGAGCATCTCCATCAAATTTGTAGCTATTTACAGGCTAGTTCCCATTACCAAGCGCCAACTGTCCATGAGGTCAATCAAATTGTGGAGGTACAGGGCGCACAGATGTGGTCTGCGATTGTGGAGCAAGCCTTGCTGTTAATTAAGCAGGGACATTTTCAGAAGGTGGTACTGGCAAGAGCGTTAGATGTACTGGCCGATCGCAATTTTGATCCCTTTCAAATTCTGCATGTGCTGCGTTGTGAGTATCCCGAATGCATTTCTTTTCTTTTAGATTGTGGGATGGGTAAGACTTTTTTGGGGGCGACTCCTGAAGTGATTTTGCAATTTCAAGCGCGTGGCGATCGCCTGTGGTTACGCAGTGATGCATTAGCAGGATCGATCGGCCGGGGGCGGACGGTTCATGAGGATTTGTTGTTGGCCGATCGCCTGTTGCACAGTGATAAGGATCGACGGGAGCATGATTTTGTGATTCGTTCCATTTGCGATCGCCTGCAAACGATGGGAGCCGCGATCGATCCAAGGGGTAGCACCAAAATTTTGCGCCTATCCAATGTGCAGCACCTGCACACACCAATTACGGCGCAGATCAATCATTCTGACTGGCTATTTGCCTTTGATATTTTGCAACAGTTACATCCCACGGCGGCGGTTGGGGGTGAACCAAGGGATTTGGCGGTGGGATTTATGCGTCAATGGGAGGCCTGCGATCGCGGTTGGTATGCTGCGCCCATTGGTTGGTTAAATGGCAATGGTGAAGGTACGTTTGGGGTAGGCATACGCGCTGGTTATATCCAAGGCGATCGGGCAAGAATTTTTGCAGGGGCGGGGATTGTGGCAAACTCACGGGTAGAGAATGAACAAACTGAAACTACCATTAAATTTGCGGCTCTATTAAAGGCATTGGGTGCAATTTAGCCTAAACATCCCCTGTGCGCTTAATAATATGGGCAATGATCATCAGTCCAGCGTTACCAACACTTAAAATAATTACCCCCACCACGCCGATCATCCAGTCTTCTCGCATGATTGCAATTAGCAACATCATGACCGCCGACTTTGCGGCCACACTCGAAAAAGCCAACATCGTTTCCCAAATATCTTGCTCCTTCCAAGCGTGATAAATCGGCAATAGCATTGCGCCAATCATGGCAATAACGGCAGTATTTAGCAGTGGTGATTGGTTCATGGCTGTTCTTGATGAAGGGTTTTGGAGTTTGGTCGATGGCGGACGTAATGGACTCTGTACCAACCATCGGGCAAGTGATTTAGAACTATAGTTTTGGGCGTAAAGGTAATTAAAAAAATCTCTAGGAAGATCAGTCCCATCGATCGCTTTGCCTTAGCTTTTTCTAACACAATGGACTCTTGATCATGGGGCTGGAGCATCATTTGCACTGCTTCCATATAGGCTTGGGGAATCGCCCAAATAATTTTGCCTAAAGCAATCAAGATATCCCGAAGCCGACCAGTGGAATCTTTGCTATGGGGTAAAAGTAGCGCCACAATGACACCAATAATGATGTTGGTAATGTGTAAATTGGCGGTTAGCAAAAACCAAATTACTAATCGTAAAATAAATTGACCAATCATGTTAGCGCCATCCAAAATAGTAAGACTAGGGTCAGTGCCATGACTCCAATCAGGTTCTCAAATTCTTCAAATAAAGTTGGTATCTTAACCATTACTTGCCGAAAGACTAACCAGTATGCCAGCCAACCGATCGCGATCGTGGCGAGGGGTTTAATTGTATTTTGCCAAGTATAGGCTTCGTAGTAAACAACATTGGCAACCACTAAGCCACTTAACAAAATCCCAACCGCGATCCAAAACTCTTGCTTTAAGGGAGTCTTTTGCAATTCGGGCTGAGGGCGATGGGGTAAAAAGATTAACTTAGCAAAGGAAATCGCTGTACCTAAAGCCGCAATATTCATCCCCACCTCTTGCCAAGGCAACAAATTTTTCATAGTGAGTACCTTTGCGCCAAAGCCAGATAGGAGGGGAAAGCCAGAGATCGAAAAACTGGCGATCGCCAAAGCAATCCAAACAGGTGTATAGATAGGCTGATGACGCAGTTCCTTTAGATTCCGACTAGGTAAATTACCCACAATCATAAATAAACTAGATTTGACTAGTCCATGGGTTAAGGCGTAGAAACCACCCACTTCGGGGGCGGCTAAAATGAATCCTAGCTGGGAAATGGTATGAAAGGCCAGCATCCGCTTACTGTCTTTTTCAAACACCGCAAAACTCACGCCAAATAGAGCAGTCCCCACCCCCAAAAGGCGCACAATCGGCTCAATCGATTCAATCAACAAGGCACAGCGCACCAAAGGCAAAATTCCTGCCTTAACCACCACTCCTGACATCATTGCCGAAACTGGGGTTTCTGATTCCGCATGGGTTAGGGGTAGCCAAAGTCCAGAGATGAAAATACCGCCCTTAATTAATAGCCCTAAAAAGATCAAGGCGATCGCTTCGGGTGGTGCAAACTTTAGCCCCTCAAAATCAAAGGAGTTGTGAGCCTTATATACCAGCACAGTGCCGATGAGGTAAAACAACATGGACACATTGCTAACAAACAAATAGCGCAACCCAATCCAAATATTGCGATCGCTACGCGGATAGGCAATCAGTAAAAACGTAGCGATGCTAATGACTTCAAGAGCCACATACAAACTCATGAAGTCATTACAGGCAAAAGCCGCATTGACACTGCCATACAAGATCAAAATTTGAGCATAAAAAAACGCTACGCGATCGCTACGCCAACAATAAATAATGACGGAGGTTGTTACCAAAAAATTGGTGAGAATAAAAAAGCCTGTGGTGGTATCAAGGCGCAGACTCACACCAAACGTGTCCAGCAACCTAAAAGTTAAAGGAGCAACATCGGGGTAATTAGTAAAGAGAGCGATCGTAAATAGACCAGAGAGCAGCAATGTACCCAATGACACAAAGCGATCGACCTTTGGCAACAGATAAACTAGAAAACCAGCAAAAAACGGCAAGGCGACCCAAGACATAACTAGCAAATTCATTTCTGAGTCCCCGCCTGCTGACCTTGTTCAATTTCTCTAGCATCAAGAGTTGGATAGTCCCGCGATAATTTCATCACCCCCACGAGCATCAATGCTTGAATCGAAACACCTATGACGATCGCCGTTAAAATTACCGCCTGCGGCAAAGGATCGGCGTAGGCTCCCTTAACAACATCCCCAATAATAGGAGTATATACGCCTCGCCTAGCGGCAATCACCACAAAATAGGCAATCACCCCACTACTCATCACATCCATTGAAATAACTTTCATTAACAAGTTTTTTTTGAGAATAATCCCCAAAAAACCAAATAGTATAGTTGCCAACACAAAGGCTTCTAGCACCCTCAACGTCTCCTTAACAAATCAACAATGGGAAGACCGCAATATAGCTGTAGAGACTTGTATTAGGACAAATCAAAACCCAAGAAGGAGCGCCGCAGCTCGTATTCTGGTTTTGTGTCCTGATACCAATTTAAAAAAGTGTGATAACACTTTTTTAAATTAAAAACCAAACCCAGTAAGGTTTTTTAATTAAGAAATGGCGTAGCCATTTCTTAATTTGGTATGACAAGCATGGCAGCAGCTATATCTCAAAATAAATTAACTCTATAGTCCAAATTAACAGACAAAGGTCAAGTTCAACGCTAGATCCTTTCTAGATCTGTGTTGGAAGCTTCCCCATGACATCGGTTATTTATACAAGAAATTAGTATAAAATTAGAACGACACAAAGACAACTTGAATCAACTTGCTAACCAATTAGCAAACGTCCATAAATGAACAAAACTGAATCTATTAATCTATTAGTCGAAGTAGGTTGGACAAAGGCAGATGCACAACGAGCCTTAGATAACCTTGATTTTAAGGAAGATCCCGATGAATTAACAATTTATCGTTATGCTTCTAGTTTTGCAGGGCGCGAATTGATCAATCGCCAAAGGCTACAGGCAGCGCAAAAGGGGCTAGTTACCAAAAAGTCTAAAGAAATCGATGTCAAGCTTGAGGAAAATCAAAGCCTAAAGCAACAAACAAGCTTACTCAATGCTGAAAAAACAAAACTGGAACAGGACAATATTGTTTTGCATGAAGTTAAGGAACAGTTAGAAAAAGATAATCGTAATTTAAAAAATATTATTGATTTAATTCGTCTGAAGGTGAGTGTTGAAGGAGGTAGACTGTTGCAGTTTGAAGATAGTGAGATTCGTAAAGCTCTGTCTAAATGGTTGAAGGGCATTCAAGGCTAATGAGGCTCAAAGGTCTAATTTTTAATCATTCTCAATTCCTAACCATTTCATAATCAATTTAATCTATGCCAACACAAGAGGTAAAAGCTCGCACTTTTAAGGGTATGAGCTATCGAGAAGTACAAATTAGCAATACCCAAAGCCGCAAAAAATTGAGCAAATCCGATCAGCAGTGGCTCAAGGATGCTGGTTATAAAAATATGGGTTGGGAAGCAGTGATCAGTCTCTATCAGAAGATTGCTTCTTTGCAGAATGATCACGCTTTGCTAGAAGATATGAGTTTAGGCGATCTTTTTTTAGAAGCCGATCGCATTGGCAATAAATATCAGACTGCTAAGGAAATCACTGAATATCAACAACAGTTAAGAGAAGCTGATCAGTTTATTAATGAGCAAATTGATCAATACTTTGTTGATACCGATGTTGAGGTGATTGATTTTAGTAAAAACCAGCCCCAAAAGCAACGTTAGAAGTCAGCACAAGCAGCGCTTCTCACCGTCCATCCTGACCCAAAAATCCTGCCATCTAGATCAATAAAAATTCTATAAAATTCCATGAACTTAGAAGATCAGAGTCTGAGTGAACTATTCAAAACTGCCGACAAGATTGGCGCAAAACGCTATCACCGACTTACAGAAACAGATTTTGCTAACTATCAAGAATATGCCCATTGGCGCTACATTCATAGCAGTTTTGAATCTGGTACAACGGAAGCCAGCAAACAGTGGGTATTAGAAAATTCGGGAGCGCATTGCCCCATTTGTGAAGCCAAATATGATTGGGAGAATAGCAGAACTATTGATCACAAATTGCCGCGATCAAAATATCCTTGGCTCTCTATGTCCTTTGAGAATCTGTGGGTAATTTGCAAAGAGTGTAATCGCGAAAAATCAGATAAAGATTGGTATGAGTATGAGCTTTATCTTTACAAAAACTATCGCCATCTATATCGTAATTTGCGATCGCATCGTCCTATCAAGCTATTAGCCAACCTTCGCGATCGCCATTAATCACCAAATTTTAGTTAGAGCTAATGCTGCGGTTTTCATTTTGTTGATGCCAAGATGAAAACCGCTAACCCTAGATGTGATTGAGTAGATTTTTTAAGAAATCTTGAGATATTCAGTATTTACACCAGATTCGCGGGTCAGGGATACCTTACCAGTCCGTGCAATTTCACGAATACCAAACTTGTTCAACATCTTTAAAATCGCCACCATCTTGCCAGGATCGCCCACCACTTCAATAGTTAAGGAGTCATCGGCAACATCAACGATGCGGGCGCGGAAGATCTGCACAATCTCAATGATTTCCGATCGCACATTGGGCGCAGCACTGACCTTGACCAGCATTAATTCCCTCTCTACGCAAGGAATATCCGTAAAGTCTAGAATCGTAATCACATTAATCAATTTATGCAATTGCTTGGTGATTTGCTCAATGGTGTGATCATCGCCCGACACAACCATCGTTATGCGAGTAAATCCGTCTTGTTCAGCAGTTCCCACTGCTAGGCTCTCGATATTAAAACCTCGGCGAGCGAACAAGCTGGCAATGCGTGTAAGTACGCCTGCCTCGTCTTGCACGACTACGGAGAGAGTATGTTTCATGGTGACAATTTCGCAAAATAAACAGCACAGTAGTCTATATTAATGACTTTGGTTGCTTTATTTCGATCAATTGGTAACTTAATGACTGGGCAATTTCATCATGTGCCTGTAATGGCAGAGTCGGCGATCGCCGCCTTAGAAATTAAAGAGGGTGGTCTGTACCTAGATTGCACCGTTGGCGGGGCGGGGCATAGTGCTTTAATTATGCAGGGGGGAGCCGATGTCAAGCTAGTGGCGATTGATCGCGATGCGATGGCGATCGCGGCTGCCCAAGCACGACTATCTGCCTATGGCGATCGCGTTACCCTGTGGCGAGGCAACTTTAGCGAATATCAGCCTCCATCAGATTTGTTATTCGATGGTATTTTGGCGGATTTAGGAGTTAGCTCTACACAGTTAGATCTTGCCGAGCGTGGTTTTAGTTTCCGTGAGGCGGGGGATCTCGATATGCGGATGGACGATCGCCAAACCCTGACGGCGGCCGAGATTGTCAATTCCTATCAAGAAGTGCAGATTGCCAATATTTTGTATCAATTGGGTGAAGAGCGCCTGTCTCGGCGCATTGCCCGACAAATTGTGGAAAATCGCCCCTTTTATAACACCCTTGACCTTGCTAATGCGATCGCCGCCTGTGTGCCTGCCAGCTATCGGCATGGGCGGATTCATCCCGCCACCCGCACTTTTCAGGCTTTGCGAATTGCTGTGAATCGGGAGTTAGAAAGTCTAGAAAAATGGTTGGCGATCGCCCCTGATTGGCTCAAACCTGAAGGCAAGCTGGCGGTAATTACTTTCCATAGTCTAGAGGATCGCCTAGTCAAACATACTTGGCGCGAAGATGACCGCCTGCGTGTTATTACCAAAAAAGTGATCACCGCAACCGATGCGGAAATTCGGGCAAATCCAAGGGCGCGATCGGCAAAATTACGCATTGCTCAACGCAAATAGACTATATTTAGGTGTTTAGGGCAAATTCTGGCGCTAATATTACAATTTCTTTCTTGATCGGGAAATATTGCTAGAATAGTATTGATTTAGCAATTTTTGAGAATTTGTGGCAGCTAATACCAAATGACCATTGCCAATAATATTAACCAGACAACTGAGACAACTTGCGCTCCGCTTGACACCAAAGCTATTCACTCCCCAGAACTCATTCCTCACACTGAATACGCGCAAAAACTCCGCCCCCTACTGCCACCTGAAGCTTTTCAACCCGATTTTAATAAGGTTTGGCTCCTATTAATTAATGTTTTGATCTTGATCAGTGGGTGGGCGATCGCTTCTTACCTGGATCGTTGGTCAGTTTATTATCTATGGCTGTTTATCCCGATCGCGATCGTCATGGGTAACAGCATCACCGTATTAGGCTTTAGCTCCCACGGTCTGATGCACAACTCCGCCATTCAGAACCCCAAATTGCGGCAGTTTCTCAGCTTACTAGGCTTTACGATGCTCTGGATGCCTCCCACCCTCTGGAAAGCCGTGCATAACCGCGAGCATCATCACAAAACCAACTCAGAACAAGATCCCGATCGCAACTACACCTTCACCCAAGTCAATAGTTGGGGAAAATGGTTTCAAAATTTGCTGTTGCCATCTTCGGAAGTTAATCCCATCCTATTAGTACTGGGTATGATGCATGTGTGGGGACTATATACATTTCGTCACCTTAGCTCAGTCCTGTTATTTGATAATGGTTGGAATCCCCGCAAAGCCAATTACCCAGTCGCCACCTTTTCAGTAAGTAACAAGGATCGTCAGTTAATTGTTGCTGAATTATTCCTCATCATGGGATTTCATGGGGCAGTGCTTGCCAGTTTGCAATTTTCCCCGATCAAAATTTTATTAGGTTACTTCCTGCCTATCTGGATTGGCTATGCGATCGCCATTTTTTACATATACACCAATCATCTCCTCTGCCCCATGACGGAAACCAACGATGCTTTGGTCAATAGCCTATCGATCCGTGTTCCCAAAATCTGCGATGCCCTCCACATTAATTTTTCTTATCATACTGAGCATCACATTTTCCCAAGTTTAAATCCCGATTACTATCCCCTTGTGCAGCAACTCTTAATCGCCCATTATCCCGAAAGATTTAACTTAGTCGATGCGTCTAGGGCATGGCAGCTTATGCGCGAAACCCCTCGTCACTATCTAGATGCCTATACGCTCACCGATTGGACTGGATCGAAAGCAATTCCTTGTCCTAACCTAAACCATAAAGGTGCTTGATCTGGTTTATACCAATTTAAAAACCAAACCTAGTAAGGTTTTTTAATTAAGAAATGGCGTAGCCATTTCTTAATTTGGTATTAGTAACTGTTGCCTTAGATACGGAACTAATCTCTTTTTTAAAGTCAGATCGAAGGTTGCAGCAAGTCTCTATCCCCCATTATCCGTCTACATCACACCCCTATGATCAGCATCAAAAGCACGATTTATCCTATTGGCGCTTATAACCTTCATGGGTTAGTATGGCAAATCGATGGCAATACCAGTCAGCCCTACGCAGTTTGCATTGATGCCTATCAAGGACATTTACTCAAAATTGATCCTATATCTGAAGGGGCAATGGTACTCAATAGTTATACTGCCCAGCAGTTTTGTGATGCAACGGGGATCGCGATCGCTGGTGAAACCCTGTGGATTGCTAAGGGAAATACGATTTTTTATTGTGACCTGATCGATTTTGACTTGCAGCCCTTTATGGAACTGCCCAATCGCATCGATGGTATAGCCGTATCCGATGGTGGAGTTTATGTTAGCTCCAGTGAAGTGGGTCAGATCTTTGTCTTTGGAAGAGCTACCCGCACCCTCCTAAGGATTATGGATGCTCCTGGGGCGGGATTTGAGTCTTTGACCCTCAAGGGTGAGGAGCTATGGGTTAGCGATCGCACCGAAGAAACCGTCTATCGCCTCAACTCAAAAACTGGTGAAGTAATTCAACGGGGACTTACCCCTTTTCCCAATGCCACGGGCTTGGGCTTCTTAGGAGAAGATCTGTATGTGGTGTATTCGGGTGATGAAAAGTACATCCGTGAAAACCCCAACGATCTTGATGAGCCTTTTTCTGTGGCACTACGCGAAAGCACATTTATTCACCGTTTACGGTTTCAGCAATACCAAGATCAGAAGCTCAACTATACCCTCACCACAGGCTATAAGGTGGAAATGATCTACCTTGAGGAGTTGTCTTCCGAGGAGCCAACTTCGGTCTATAACTTGACATGGCGGATCGCCTATCCCACCGATACCTATCGGCAAAAGCTCTTGGCGATCGAGCCAATTGGGGTTCCCTTTGTCGAAGAGATAGTCGATGGGCAGAAGGTGGCTGCTTTTCATTTAGGTAATCTCAAGCCCCAAGAAGCAAAATTATTTGGCTGGAAAGCCACCCTTGAGTTACATGGCATCAAGTATGAACTCAAGGAAAGTGAGGTGGATTTTGTACCTGAGCTATCGGAGGAAATGCAAAAGCTATACCTGATCGATGATGATGGCTTGAGTATGGATCATCCCATCATTCAGGCCGCCGCAAGGGATGCCGTGGGGGATGAGACGAATATTCTTCGCAAAATGCGCTTGATTCGCGACTATGTATACGATCAGCTATCCTATCGAGTTACACCTTACATCGCCTCGCCTGAGGAGGTATTGCAGAGGGGAACTGGCTCCTGCGGTGAGTATGTGGGTCTGCTATTGGCTCTGACTCGATTAAACGGGATTGCCTGTCGCACCGTTGGACGCTATAAGTGTCCCCATGATGGAGATTTAGTGATGAATGTGCCTTTACATCAGTACTATAACCATGTTTGGATTGAGTTTTATATTCCGGGAGTGGGCTGGTTGCCGATGGAGTCAAACCCTGATGATACGGGCGAGCGTCCCTATCCAACCCGTTGGTTTATGGGTTTACCTTGGTATCATGTGGAAATTGGTAAGGGGATATTTTTTGAGACGATTCAGCCGCAACCCTATTCAATTGGTGAGTTATCTCTAAATCATGTGCGGTTTAAGGTGCTAGAGGAGATTTAGTGCTGAAAGTACAATTCAGTTTTCGGTTAAACTTTGAGTAGGTTTAATTCAGATATTGGGCATCTATGAATATTCGCATTGGCAATGGGTATGACTTACATCGTTTGGTTAGCGATCGCCGCTTGATCTTAGGTGGTGTAGAAATCCCCTATGAAAAGGGTTTGCTTGGTCATAGTGATGCTGATGCACTGACCCATGCCATTATGGATGCCATGTTAGGAGCGCTTGCCCTTGGTGATATTGGCCATTACTTTCCGCCTTCCAATCCGCAGTGGGCAGGGGCAGATAGTATGGTGCTATTACAGCAGGTTAAGCGGTTAATTGGAGATATGGGTTGGCAGGTGCATAATTTAGATGCGATGGTTATCGCTGAGGCTCCGAAGCTCAAGCCCCATATCAAAGCTATGCGCGATCGCCTTGCTCAAGTCTTAGATCTTGCCGTTGATTGCGTCAGTGTCAAGGCCACCACTAACGAAGGCATGGATGCTGTTGGACAGAAGGAAGCGATCGCAGTGTATGCTGTGGTTTTGTTGGCAAAATCAGAACAATAGGCAAAGAAAGGGAAATAGGCGATCGTGAACAAAAATGTATTGAACAAAGTTGCCCAAAGAAAGACGAAGATAAAACGTTGGAAGGCAGCGATCTTGCTAATGATCCTTGGTGTTTGTTCATTACTGCTGTGGGGTTGCGCTATTCAACCGCCATCCTTTCGCGATCGCCTAGTGCTGCCCATTGAAAGCGATATTAAAACCTTTAACCCCGTTCTCATTAGTGATGCCTATAGTGGTATCGCGATCGGGCTGACCCTAAGCGGTCTAGTGGTAGAAAATCCCATCAAAAAGACCTTTGAGCCAGATTTAGCCGAAAAATGGGAATTCTTGCAAGATGGACAGCAACTTATCTTTACTCTGCGTCCCAATTTGCGATGGTCAGATGGTCAGCCCCTCACTGCCGATGATGTGCTATTTACCTATGAGAAGATTCTATTTAATGAGAAGATTCCTTCAGGAACTCGCGATGTATTGCGAATTGGACAGGCGCAAACCTTGCCCAAGGTGGAAAAATTAGACGATCGCCGTATTTCCTTTACCCTGAGCGAACCCTTTGCTCCTGCCCTACGCACCATTGGCGGCATTAGTATTCTGCCTAAGCATATTTTGGAGTCAACCGTATCTAGCGATCCTGCCCAACCTAATCAGAAGTTGAAGTTTTTAGAAACATGGACACTTACGACTCCCGTTAATCAATTGGTGGGTAGCGGCGCTTATCTCATTGAAGAATATCGACCTTCTCAACGCATCATCTATAAGCCTAATCCTTACTACTGGAAAAAGGATCATCCACGCATTAAAAGAGTGGTGATGCAAATCGTAGAATCCCCTGATACAGCGCTGTTGAGCTTTAGATCTAAGGATTTGGATATGTATCGCTTAAGAGGCGAAGACTTCCAATTGCTCAAGAAATTTGAGAAGCGCGATCGCTTTAAAATCTATAATGCTGGCCCTGCCACAGGTCAAGCCTTCATGATGTTCAATCTCAATAAGGGTCGCAATCCTAAAACCAATGTTCCCTTTGTTGAACCCATCAAATCGAAGTGGTTTAATGATGTTAACTTTCGGCGTGCCATTGCCTATGCTCTCAATCGCGAAGCAATGATTACCAATCTGTCGCGAGGTCTCGCCCAAACGCAAAATTCGCCTGTATCGATTCCTAGTCCCTATTTCTTTCCACCAGAGCAAGGCCTAAAGGTCTATGATTATCAGCCTCAGAAGTCCAAGGAACTACTTTTGCAAGCAGGTTATAAATATAACGCCGATCAGCAATTATTAGACCCAGAGGGGAATCCTGTGCGATTTACGCTGATGTTGCCTGCGGGTTCGCGGGTCGCCTTGGGGGGCATGATTAAGGATGATCTAGAAAAGATTGGCATGAAGGTGGATCTAAATCCTGTGGATTTTCGGATCATTACGGATAAACTCGATAATTCTAAGCAGTGGGACGTAGCAATTTTAGGCTTTACAGGTGGTGCAGAGCCAAACAGCGCAGTTAATCTGTGGAATCCTGAAGGAGATTCCCATATGTTTAATAAAGGGCCAGTTGGGGACGAACCACCTTTCCCCGGGCGCGAGGTGGCGGATTGGGAGAAACGTATCCATGAAATTATGATCAGGGGAGCGCGAGAAATTGATGAGGACAAGCGTAAACAAATTTATGCAGAATATCAGCAATTAGTACAGGAGCAGTTGCCTCTCATTCATTTGATTATGCCGTTATATTTAGTGGCAGTGAGCGATCGCGTGGAAAACGCACAGCCCACATCCTTAGCAGGAAGTACGGGAGTGGTGGGCGCTTTGTGGAATTTGGACGAGTTACAACTCACGCCCTAGATAACGTGAGTTTGACTTTCTCTCACGAATACTTCTCGCATTCCGTTGCCAGCGATCGCGCTTAATTCGGCGCAACGCTGATCCTGTAAAATGACGATCCCAAGTCTCATCAGTAATATTTGCCAAATCCTCAAGCGATGGATTGATATTATGGGGAAAGGGCTGAAAATCTGCTTCGGCTGTTTCCTTTGCAAAACGCTGATTCCAAGGACAAACATCTTGGCAAATATCACAGCCTGCCACCCAGTTCTGAAGGTTGAGTGCGATCGCTTCAGGAATCTGTGGCGCTTTGCTCTCAATGGTATGGTAAGCAATACAACGATTGGCATCCACCACAAAGGGAGTCGCGATCGCCCCAGTCGGGCAAGCATCAATACATCGCGTACAAGTACCACAATGCTCAGTATGCGGCGAATCTGGCTTTAGCTCCAGATTAGTTAAAATCTCCCCCAAAAACAACCAAGAACCATACTCGCGACTGATCACATTGCTATGCTTACCAATCCAGCCAATACCAGCCCTTTCCGCAAAAGCTTTCTCTGCGATCGGCCCCGTATCAACATAATACTTCGCCTGAACACCATCACCTTGAGCCATCAGCCAGTTTGCCATAGCCTTTAACTTTTTCGACAGCACCTTATGATAATCACGCCCCCATCCATAGCGTGAAATCTTCCCCACTAAAGGATCTTGAGAGTGCTGATGGGGAGTGTAGTAATTAAGAGCAACACAAATTACCGACTTAACCTCAGGCATCACCTGCGTAATATCCTGACGCTTAGGGTGAGCCATCCACAACATATCTGCTTGATAGCCAGCATTTAGCCAATTCTGCAATCGTTCAGCTTCAATACCAGACTCAGCTTTAGCTATACCCACCTTGCTAAAACCTAGACTGAGGGCTTGAGTAGCGATCGCCTGCTTAATATCACCACCATGATCAGAAAACATCATCAAAAATATTAACCGCCACCTAGCCAACCAAAAAAACCACCCTTACGATTTTTGCCATCCTTAGGCTGTTTATCGGCACTAGGAGGAACTGAGGTACTAACTTGATTAATATACTGCAATGCCAAAGGCTCTTCAGGATTCAACTTCAAAGCCTGCTGAAAACTCACCTTAGCCATTCCCGACAGTTTTTGATTGAGATAAACGTATCCTAGCAAGGCATGACACTTACTATTATTGCAATCTAACTGAATAGCAGTGCGTAAATCCTTAAGCGCTGATGCCCACAAACTTTGACTAATATTACGCTCCGCTTGGCTAATATACTGTGCCACAGAAGTTCCTTGACCATCACTAGGTGCTGAAGCTGCCATTCCTTGATTAGACCTAGAAGCCTCCTCCCTAGCCTTAGATGCTGATTCACTGCGCGATTGATAACTACTAGTTTCCAAAGAATTAGCAACGGATGCATTAGAGGTTGCAGGCTTCATATTGCTATTTGAGGAGCTATTTGAAGAATTTGTAAAATAAGTAACAGATTGGTCAGTATGCTGATAGCCTTCTTGAAGCAGTATATAGGCCAAATTTAGCTCACTTAAAAGACCAATCTGTTCTAAGCAAGTTTCTAAGTTTTGGTACTGCACCTTAGCGATGTCTTGAATGGTTTTTTCATAATCAAGACTATTTGAAGAAAATAGAAACTGTTTAGCTAGATCAGATTGTGGTGAAAACTTTTGATTACGCTTCATCAAGCGCTTACCCAGTAGCTTTAAAATCGCGTAATATTCACTACGTTCTCGCTCTTGCGATAAAACATTATAGGCAGGATTAACTAGCTTAGAGAGATATTGAGTGGCAATCAGCCTCTCATCAGAGGTTCTACCATGCACATCTGGGTGTAAGCATTTAGCAATATTAATGTAGCGCCGACGCACATGGCCAGCCTCTGCTGTTACGGGTAATCCCAGAACGGCATAGTAGTCGTTAAAGTCATATTGGCCAATGCCTCGATCAATGCGAAAGGTTTTTGGTTGTGCCACTCTATATCCTCAGCGTTTCTTTAATCAAAACATCTGGTTGATAACTCAAAAATTTATTAAATTCTAGCAAAGATTGTAGAAACTAGTTCATAATTCTTGAATTAGTCATTTTCATAGATGCTAACAGTTTACCCAAAATATCAAGCGATTGTTAATCTATAGCCGCAGTAGCTATAAGCAACTTTAGCCAGTATAAATTAACGTCAGTGCTGTGAAGTTGAAAATAGATTTAAAAATTTTTGATAGCAAATATAAAACAGCCAAAGAGCCGAAAAGTAAATCTTTTCTATGCTCTTTGGCTTGTTTTGACTTATAAAAATTCTCAAGAATTAAACTGCTGCAAAGTTAGCGGCAACAAAATCCCAGTTGATCAAATTTTCGACAAAGTTATTCATGAAGTTAGGACGGCTGTTTTGGAAATCTAGATAGTAAGCATGTTCCCAAACATCCATAGTTAGTAGGGGAACTTGTCCTTCATGAATCAGAGGATTTTCGGCATTGGGGGTTTTGGTGATTTTTAACTTACCACCTTCAGCCACAAGCCATGCCCAACCACTGCCAAATTGAGTTGCGCCAGCATTTTTAAACTCAGTTTTAAAGTTTTCCAAGCTGCCAAAACTAGCATTGATGGCTTCTAGTAATGCGCCTGTTGGTTCACCGCCACCTGCGGGCTTAATTCCATTCCAGTAGAAGGTGTGGTTCCAAACTTGGGCTGCGTTGTTAAAAATACCTGCTTTGCCTTCTTTGTAGCTGATCTTGATGATATCTTCTAAGGACTTATCAGCTAGATCGGTATCCTTGATGAGATTATTCAAGTTATCAACATAGGCTTTATGGTGCTTGCCATAGTGAAAAGATAGGGTTTCCGCAGACATGCCTGATTTAGCAAGCGCATCTTGGGCGTAGGGTAGGGGTGGTAGTTCAAATGCCATTGTGTTGTTACCTTTTATAAAGTCTAAATTAACTTCATTCACTTTAAGTATTGTTACAATTATAAGGCAGATTGTAAATTGTAGTAACCACCACAAATTTATATCAATTCACAGGCAATTCACGAAAATGTGGCTACATATTTGCGAATTGTTGGTGATTCAATAACTAAAATATGAAAAAGCGTAGTCTGTTAATGGCTGGAGCATTTCTGTTAGGGGGCATGTGGTTGTTCAGACGATCGCCATTGTCTGAATCAGCGATCGCCAATATCCCCGATCAATTGGCTGAAAATGGTCAGCTACAATCTGAGAATCTAGATACTAATACTAAGCAAACGAAATCTTCTAACCAATTGAAAATCATGAAAACTGAAGCAGAATGGAAACAGGTACTAACACCAGAACAGTTCTATGTATTGAGAAAACATGGCACTGAGCGAGCGTTTACCAGTTCCCTTGATAAGGAGTATGGCAAAGGTACTTACTATTGTGCAGGATGCAATCAAGCGCTGTTTACATCGGATACTAAGTTTAATAGTGGTACGGGGTGGCCTAGCTTTTTTGATCCTATCGATGGGGCGATCGCGACCAAAAATGATTTCTCTTTGCTAATGCGTCGAGTTGAAGTGCATTGCAGTCGATGTGAAGGACATTTAGGCCATGTATTTGACGATGGGCCAAAGCCAACTGGTAAACGTTATTGCATGAATGGGGTTGCTTTAAAGTTTGTACCTGCTGAGGCATAGGCATTTCCTGTTCCAAATTAAGAAATGGCGTAGCCATTTCTTAATTTGGGATCACGTTAGTAGCGAAACTGCGCGTTCTGCTAGTTTGGAGCGCTCACCATGAATTAAGGTAATATGCCCTGCGATCGCATCATTCTTAAATCGCTCAATGACATAGGCTAACCCATTGCTGGCGGCATCGATGTAAGGATTATCGATTTGATTAACATCTCCCGTTAAGACAATTTTGGTATCTTCACCTGCACGGGTCAAAATTGTTTTAACTTCATGGGGAGTCAAGTTTTGGGCTTCATCCACAATAAAAAATTGTTTAGGAATTGTACGACCACGAATATAGGTCAACGGCTCGATCTGCAAAAGTCCTCTCTGAATTAGCTCCTCATGGCCTCTGCGCCAGTGGGATGCTTTGCTGGTGGGATCTTGAGTGCCAAAAATCAGGTCAAAGTTATCATAGAGTGGTTGCATCCAAGGGGTGAGCTTTTCTTTGATATCCCCAGGCAAAAAGCCAATATCTTTGCCCATAGGAATGACAGGGCGAGAAATTAAAAGCCTTGTATAGAGATGAGTATCGGCAACTTGAGTTAAGCCTGCGGCGATCGCCAAGAGCGTTTTGCCTGTTCCTGCTTGTCCCACTAGGGTGACAAGGGAAATCTCAGGATTGAGTAATAGCTCTAGGGCAAATTTTTGCTCACGGTTTCTAGCGCGAATCCTAGAAACATCGGCACTAGCTTCTTTTGATAGCACCTTGAGCTTATGATGCGTGCCGTCAAAGATGGCAAGGGCAGTATGGCTAGGATTGGTTTGATCGATGAGCGTTAAAGCCTGATTTGGGTAAAAGGTTTGCTCTGTTTGCTCGGTAACAAGATGCTCGGGAATATTGCCCAGTTTGTAAATTTGGTTAACTAGATCGGGATCAACTGTGACTTCATCGGTTCCTGCATACAAGTCTTCTACATCCACCTTACTGGCTTCGTAGTCCATCGTATCTAGACCGAGGGCATTGGCTTTAATCCTGATGTTGGTATCTTTGCTAACTAAAATGACTTTGCATTGACATTGGTTTTGCAGATCTAGAGCCACAGCCAAAATCGCATTATCGCCACTGTCTCGCTCTAGCTCCGCAGGTAATCCCCGCAGCGTATCTCGTTGACACAAAACTACTCGCAAACTGCCGCCACTATCAAGGGAAATACCCTCAGTAAGATGCCCTTGTTTGGCGATCGCATCAAGATTTCGGGATACCTGTCGCGCATTGCGACCCGTCATTTCAGATAGCTTTTTGAAGCGATCCAATTCCTCAATTACTGTAATTGGCAAAACCACATCATTATCAGCAAATTGCAAGATGGCATTGGGATCGTGGAGCAGGACATTGGTATCTAAAACAAAAATCTTTTTCATGGTTCACCCTACAGGAGCGATCGGCGATCGCCTATCTCTTTGATCTATTGTCATTCTCAATGATCCCCGCTATCGCTAATCATTAATAATCCGTAATATCTGATACCATTTGCCGCTATTTCGATTTTTTGACTTGCACTGTGGTAGGCATTATTTGATATATAATGATAATCATTATCATTGTCTTCAGTAAACAATTTAATTTGCTTAATTTTGCAAGTCTATGTCTTGGAATTTATCCCCCAAACTACGCTCTACTTACCCCACCAAGGCTGGACTCACAATGAGGAAACAATTGCGCCATTACTCATTAACTGTCACCCTTGCCATTACTACCGTAATCTCCACAGCTTGCGTTGCCCCAACCCCTAGCAATATTTCTAATCAGACTACTAATCCTGCACCAACCGCCACTGCAAAAGTTGAAAATTTGCCCTTAGTGGTGGCGACTAACTCTGTAATTTGTGACATAACTAAGCAAATCGCGAGAGAAACGATCAATTTAAAATGCTTAATTGAAGGAGGTGTCGATCCTCATATTTATCAACCTAAGCCTGATGATCGTAAGGCGATCGATTCAGCCAATTTAATTCTCTATGGTGGTTATGGCTTTGAGCCATCTCTGAGCAAATTAATTAGTGCTAGTTCTAATGCAGCCCCTAAGATTGCTGTGCATGAAATTGCTGTTCCTGATCCCCTGATTTTTGAGGGCGTGCATAGTCATGATCATGGTGATGAAAAGAAGGAAGATGGGAAGGAAATTGATCCCCATATTTGGAACAATGCTCAACATGGCATCAAAATTGCTCAAACCATTAATCAAAATTTGTCCAAACTGCGCCCTGATCAAGCAGAAACCTATTCCCAAAATACTGCCAAACTGACTAGCGATTTAGCAAAAATTGATGCTTGGATCAAAGTTCAAATTGCCACTATTCCTAAGGCTTCTCGAAAGTTAATTACCACCCACGATGCCCTTGGTTACTATGCTCAAGCCTATGATATTCCTGTGTTGGGAGCTTTGAATGGGGTCAGTACTGATGAACAACCAACACCGACAAGGGTGAAGGAACTGGTGGATTTGATCAAATCGAGTCAAGTACCGACTATTTTTGCGGAAGTATCAATTAATCCTAAATTAATTACTACTGTGGCGAAGGAAGCTAACGTTAAGATTGCCGATCAGCAGCTTTATACTGACGGATTAGGTGCCAAAGGAAGTGCATCGGAAACCTATACGGGAATGTTAATTAAAAATACGCAAACCATTGTGGAAGGATTGGGTGGCAAGTTCACTCCATTACCTCAATAAAGTCCCCTTTTTAAGGGGGATTTAGGGGGATCAAAACTTCTCAAACATGCTCTTATGTGGGCGGAACCATCTCTGGGTTTAGCAAATTCTGGGTAATTGTTCGCCACTGAGAATGCTAAGGATGCGGCTCACTCCCATCTGTCCTCGCATAGATACGAGTGGTTTAACCCGATCGCTTACTCTTCCAATTACTTGCATTTGCGTTCCTGCTGGAGAAAAATTTTGAGCGATCGCGATCGCCTTCTCAACTGATGACTCAGGGACAAAACAGACAAACCTGCCCTCATTGGCAACATAAAGAGGATCGAGACCTAAGATTTCACAAAAGGAACGCACATTTTCCTGAATCGCGATCGCCTTTTCTTCTAAGGTAATATTGACATTTGCCGCGATCGCCAATTCATTTAAAGCTGTGGCTAAACCGCCTCTAGTCAAATCACGCATCGCATGAATGACGACTCCACCTTCTAACAAAGCCATCACCAAATCACTGAGAGGCGCACAATCGCTCTGAATTTCTGTTTCAAATTCCAAACCTTCGCGCATGGCCATAATTGTCGTACCATGACGACCAATATCACCATTTAAAAGAATGGCATCGCCCACTTGAATTGACTGTGGCACGATTTCTAAATCAGTGGCGATCGCACCGATACCCGATGTATTGATAAAAATCGCATCACCTTTGCCCCGATCAACCACCTTGGTATCACCTGTGATAATCTGCACCTGCGCGATCGCGGCTGCCTGACGCATTGACTGCACCACCTGCCACAACACCTCCATCGACAAGCCTTCTTCAAGGATAAAGCCAACACTCAAATAGAGAGGCTTGGCTCCCATCATCGCCAAATCATTTACCGTTCCATTTACAGCTAAAGTCCCGATATCTCCACCTGCAAAAAAGAGTGGCTTCACCACATAGGAATCAGTGGTAAAAGCCAGCTTAGCAGAATTGAGAGTAAATGTTGCTGCGTCATGCTGTGCATATTCCTGCATTCCAAAGTTAGGAGCAAATATGTCAGCAATTAGCTGTTGGGTTAGCCTTCCGCCGCCACCATGAGCTAAAAGAATCTGTTTATTTTGTAAAGCGATCGGGCAGGCTAGTTTTTCTAGGGACATATCATAGATTGACACAGGGTTGATCAAGTTTAATATAGCTGTAGACACTCGTATTCTGGTTTTGTGTCCTAACAAGCTTCGCATAACATCAAATAGTTGTTAAATCATCAATATTGCGAATCATCGTTTTACAGATTTGATCTAGGGGTAAATCATTAGGATCATGCCCAAAGGGATCTTCAATTTGAATACCGATTTCTTCTATTCCTAGCAAAGTAAAACTAATTAAGGCGACTACGGGGGCTGTCATCCATTCCAATTGATCCACCATTTGAAATGGCAAAGATAGACAATAGATCATTAATAATTGCTTGAGGTGAATCGAATAGGCCAGAGGGATAGGCGTTTTGAGAATGCGTTCGCAAATACCAACTACGTCAACCATATAATGCAACAGTTGAATCATGTCATTGAGTTGGTAGCGATCAAGCTTTTGTTTTTGAAATTGGGTTTGCAGATAACTGCTAATCCAATAAGCAATTTCTAAGGGTGGATGATTAATATTTTGCAGGCGATCAAATTGTGCGGGGGAGATATTGGCGGCAAGTTCGGCATTGGGAGACTCGGCTCGCAAATGCAATTTTAAAGCGATCGCAAAGGCAGGTAAGAGTTTGACGGCGGCTAACTTGGCTTGTCGATCGCTATAGTCATCTTCCTGAACAGCCACCAGAATTTGCCGAGATAGGTTACGCACAGTATTTACCAGAGTTCCCCACGCCTTGCGCCCTTCCCAAAACCGTTCGTATGCAGTATTCGTCCGAAAAACCAACAATAAACCAAGCACGATATTAGAAATCAGACTACCCAAAATCGGTAAATGCACTCTAAAGTTCGCTATATGCAAGAAATAAATTAAGCAAGCAAACAATCCACATAAAAGCGATCGCGGTAATACTTCAGGAATAACCGATCCTTTCCACTGAAGCGCAAGACGAAACCAATTATCTTTTTTTAGTAGCGGAGGAAACATCATAGAAAGTTGGGGAAACACAATTTGTTATACCAAAATTAAAAACCAAGCTATGCCATTTTTAATTTTAAAAAATCTGACTTAGCTTGGCTTTTAATTCACACAAGTATGATCACACCTGTGTAAACTGGTATTCAACATTTGTTATGCGGATGGAGAGACTCGAACTCTCACATCAGAGATACTAGAACCTAAATCTAGCGCGTCTACCAATTCCGCCACATCCGCTTTAGATAGAACTATATGTTCGTCAGTGTTTTTTACACCGAAGAACATAATATCGCAGTTTTGATAAAATATTGCACGAAAGCAATTATTTTTTGGTAATTATTTTTTGCTTGTCTTGGTACATTATCTATAAACTTTATTTATAAACTTTGGTAGACTCTCACTTTACCTAAAAATTTCAGTGTCTAATCCTGTACCGCAAAAAATTGACTCAGAACAGATCTATCCTTGTCCATGTGTGCGAAATCGGGGGAAACTAAAGCCGATTGCCCTCATGGATGCCTTTGGTTGCGATCATTGCTCTTTGATGTTTGAAATCAATGAAGATGGTTACAAACTATTACAACTGGGTGGTTTGTCCCATTATCCACAGTCTTGGCAGTGGGTAGGGAAGTGGCAGTTGGTACGAGAGCCATTGCCACCTTTTCAGTTTATAAGCTTTTGGGGATATATTCTTTTGGCGGCATTTGTGCTGCTGCTTCTGCTCTGGGTATTTAACTTACGAACAGCCATAGGGATTCCCCTCACTATTTTGTTACTTAGTTTTGTGGGTCTGCTAGTATGGCGAATGCTGGCATTACGTCAGTTTTAATATTTTGATTAATTTTGATTAATATAGCTGTTGCCATGCTTGTTAGGACACAAAACCAGAATATGAGTTGCGGCAATCTGCACCACAACTCGCTTCTTGGGTTTTGATTTCTTCTGATACAAGTGCCTTACAGCTATATCTATATAATCGTCCATACAAATATTTGCTAAATATATTTACTAATTTACTAACGATATGTCTCCAGAAGACCTGACTGGCTTCATTTACAAATCTCACGCCTCAGCGCTGCAATTGGTGGAGTTTTCTAGTCGCGATCGTGATCAGTTTTTGCTGGAACTGGCTGAGTCAGTCAAGCAACACAAAAATTTAATTCTTGAGGCAAATACCCTTGATTTAGAAGCTAGTCGAGAAATGGCTGTACCTGATTTGGTTTTGGAGTGGCTTAAGCTGACTCCTGATCGGCTGAATAACACGATTGATTGTTTAAAGCAATTATCCAATTTGTCCGATCCCTTGTCTTTGTTAGGTGGAGTGAATGGGTATCAACGAGTACCTTTAGGGGTAGTGGCATTTATTTATGAAGGCTTTCCTCAATTGGGCTTAGTGGCGGCAGCAATGAGCCTAAAGGTGGGCAATACAATTATTTTAAAGGGTGGCGGCGAGGGGAGTCACACTCAAGAAGTCCTAGTTAAGATCGCTAGGGACGTTTTGCTAAATCAAGGTCTGCCTGAAAATTGCATTACTTCTGTGCCTAAGGGGGTTGCATTAAAGGAATTGGTGGTACAGGAAAAGTATTTACGTTTGGTTATTTCCTACGGTCGTCCTAGCTTTGTGCAGCAGGTGAGCAAGCAGGCTACTGTTTCTGCTTTGCCAATGGCGATGGGTAATTGTTATCTATACATTTCCACTTCGGGGAATTTAGATTTTGCTCAAGATGTAATTTTTGAGAGCCGCAGGGGTGATCCTGATGCGGTTAATGCCATTGAAAAGGTGGTAATCCATGAGTCGTGGTGCGATCGCGGTTTGGCAGAATGGATCTGCAAGCTCAAGAAGCAGGGTTTGGTGGTGCGTGGCTGTGCAAGAACTACTGCCTATTTTCGACAGTGGCTTGAGGATGGTGAGCAGGATCTGCAATACGAGTTAGCGATCGAGTCGGAAGATATCTGGGGGCAAGCCTACTTAGATGAGACGATTTCCATCAAAATTGTGGCAGATATTAAAGAGGCGATCGCTTGGATCAATCAGTATAGTAGCGGCCATGCCGATGTGCTGCTGACAGACTCTTTGTCAGAACGCGATCAATTTGTGGGTCAGGTCAATAGTAGTACTATTTTTGTAAATGCCCATAGTCGTTTCAAGCGCTGTGCCAGACTAGGCAACAATGGCGATATGAAGATTGCTTTGGGTATGTCGAGCCTAAAAACTAGGGGTGCTGCCCGTTATCCAGGTATGATCGATATTTATTCTTTAACCACTACCAAACAAGTGCTAAGTGGCCATAAAACAATCTAAATTCTTAGATTTGGTGCTGTTTATCACTATATATAGCGTTGTAGGAGTTCTGCCAGTTCAGAAACAGGCGATCGCGGCGCAACCCTTGGCAGTTCCTGTTCCTCGATCTGCCCAGCTTGATCCTCCTTAAGGATGCACAAGACGGGAACCTCATATTGATAAAGCTCAACCCAGTGAGGATTGCTGTTTATTTCTCGAATCTCTAACTGAAAGGAAGGAGATTTTACCTGCTGTAGTTTTACGATTAAGCCCTCGCAGAGACAACAGTTTTCTTTGCTATATAAAACTAATTTCATAAAACTACTTCTAAGAATCTTTAAAATATTTTGGCGGCAGTTACAGAATATATCAAAATATGTTTTGCTCTTTTATATGTAGTTGTGTTATATTAATAACCCGTCAAGGACGCATAGCTCAGTTGGTTAGAGCACCACGTTGACATCGTGGGGGTCGATGGTTCGAGTCCATTTGCGTCCATTGTTTCAATGGTTGCTTAGATTAGAGAATTTGGACTGCGCTCCCTTAATGTCTAGGAGGTGTATTGCTTGAGCTTGAGTGTTTCTAAGTCATAGTAAAACTGGTCAAGCGAACCTTCTTTGATTTTTTCAATTACCTCCTCAATCACTTCTAAGGGAACAAAAAACCATTCTCTTGGCTTAACAGGTATGCCAAAGCGATCTTGCAATTGCACATCTAACCTAGCGTGATCAAAAAATTTATGTAGGAGAGATTCTAATTTTTTGGGGCTAATATTCGCGAGTTTGAAGGTAGTAATAACTTCCACATCTGCGAGTAAGTAAGTGGGATCTTTAGCAGCATTGGCAATACGCTTTTTGACATCACCAGTAGTAACACCGATTTTGTGGAGGGTTGAGCGATTTGTTAGTACAAAAGGATCATCCGAATTACTCCTTAATACATAGATATAACCAGTTACTAGGTCTTCGGGGGTTGGTGTGTCTGTAAATAGAGGTCCCAAATTAGGGTTAGTGATGCGGCGGCTAGTTTTGTCTTTGTTTAAGGCGCGTTGTAGCGATCGCATTAGTAAATCACTCTCAGTGCCGTTGTCATAGACAACCCGTAAGCGAGAGTTAGGCAAGCCGTAATCACTGGTAAACCATTCTCCCATGTCAGCAACGATCGCTTTCTGACCATCAAGAATGAATAGATCTCCTTGATTAATTGCAGCATTATCCTGATATTTAATGGTTTGCCGTTGTCCTGTTTTTAAGTCTTGCTGAACTTGATTAAATATAGTTTTGAATCGATCAAAGTCTGGACAGGGAGTTCGTTGGGCGATTTCTTCGGCGGCTTTGATTTCACGGCGCGATCGCACATAGGTAAGGCGGGTAATATCCTGTGCTGGTTCAGTATCTGCACCAAGAGCTGCCAATAGTTCTGCATCAGAAATATTGACCGATGGATTAATATTAGGATCTTGATAATCTGCATTTAGCAAACCTTGCGAGTCTAGAGATTTTAGAACTTCACGACATTCTGATGATTCGCGGAGGCGATCAAGACGCACAGCATAAAGGCGTTCAAAAATATCGCGATCGCCACCATGTTGAGGCAGTCTGCCATGTTCTTCGACAAATCGCTGGATTTCCTCAAAGCCAGCAATAATCCGTTCTTCTCTGGCGGAGAGTTGGTCTGGTTGATCGGTGGTAATCTCTAAGCCCAGTTCTTCTAACAGAGCGAGATCTTCATCGGTGATTTGTTGGGAGTTTGTGGATTTAGGCATTTTGTGACTCCCGTGCTTGTCTTTGCAAAAAGGCAACCCCTTCAGCCATCTTTTTTTCCCAAGGATCATAGGCAGTTAGAGAAGGCGATCTACCTCTTTGCTTTTTAAATTCTAGGGCGCGTTTGGCTAAATTTCTTGCTTCTTCTAAGGTGAGTTTAATGCCTTTGGCAGCAATTACTGCCGCAATTTGTTTGAGTCGCTCCTCGGTCATGGACTTGGCGAGAATGGCATAGGCTTCACCAAAGGGATTGATACGATCAATTAAATCAATATCTAACTCGGTGACGGAGAAAGCAAACTGACGCACACCATCAATGAGTGCGGTGTTTGGGCTTGGTTCTTTTTCTAATTGAGATATTGTTGAATCTGTTTTCTCTACTTGTGGGAGACTCGCTTGATCGGTAGGCTCAGGGAAAGCAATCAGATTGGGATTAAGCGTATAGCTATTACCTGACTGATGGAGAGTTTTCTTGGCTTGTTGAATCATATTGAGGGCAGCGATCGCATGTTGGCGGACAGCTTCTTGATCCTGCTCTTCGAGAATCGGAAATTTCTCTTTGATGATTTTACCCATGCGGACTTGGGTTAATTCTTCAGGAACTAATTCTTCATCAAATAGACCACGCTCGATCGCTTGCTTATCTTGGACAAAAGCTGTCACCAATTCCGTTAGGTCTTCACGACAAATGCGCTTTGCTTCCTTACTTTTAGGTTCCACTAATCCCTTGATTTCTAATTGAATCTGACCAGTCTCTGGATTGAAACCCACATTGCATTTATTGGGGTCATAACCATTTTCGCCATAGTCAAAGCCTTCTGTCGGTTGGTTGTTAGGATTTTTGGGTTTGAAATCAAAGCGGGGCGCGAGGACTTGTTCCATTAACAGACTAGCGGCGATCGCTTTGAGCGTATCGTTAATTGCTTCGGTGACGGCTTCTTCAGAAGCATCAGGTTCAGCGATTAAGTTAGTAAAGCGGGCGCGATATTTATTGGGGGCATCACGGGTGGCGCGTCCGATGATCTGCACAATTTCAGTCAAACTGGAGCGATAGCCAACGGTCAAGGCATGTTCGCACCAAATCCAATCAAAGCCTTCCTTTGCCATGCCGAGGGCAATAATCAGATCAACGTGATCACGATTGTTCTTATGCTTAGGATCTTTGAGGGCAGCACTGACGCGATCGCGTTTGGAGGGATCGTCATCGACCAGATCAGCAATTTTGAGAACCTTTCCCTCTGGAGTTTTGACTAACTGAAATCCCGTTTGCTGGTCGGCTCCTTGCCATTCGCCCAAAGCTTCAATAATATGCTCCACTTCCTTTATTTTGTCTTTGGTACTTTCGCGAGAATTGACATTAGGGATATGCAAAATCGTTTTTTCTTGGGGATTCAAAACCTGCATAATTTCATCGGCATAACTTCCAGAATAGAAGTAATAACCAATATCCAGTTGTTTGAGATATTCATAGCCGTTTAGTTGTTCGTAGTAGGTGTATTTAACGGTTTCAAATTTGGCTTCGTCTTCTGGATGCAACACATTTACAGCGTCACCACGAAAGTATGAGCCAGTCATGGCGATAATATGGGTTTTGTCTCGCGCCATCAGTTGCCCGACATACTCACCCAGTTTGTTATTGGGATTTGCGGAAACATGATGAAATTCGTCAATAGCGATCAGGCGCTGATCGAAGACTTCGATCCCAAATTTATCGATGGCAAAGCGAAAGGTGGCATGGGTGCAAATTAAGACTTTGGCGGTACTATCGAGAAATTTCTGAACAGCATTGACTTTGCCGCTATCGGTTCCTGATGCGTCACAGAGGTTCCATTTGGGTTCGACGATCCAATCTGCCCAAAATCCAAACTGGGTGAGGGGTTCATTGTGGAAACTGGAACCGATTGATTTTTCGGGAACAACAACGATCGCCTGTTTTAGTCCTTGATTTTCCAGTTTGTCGAGGGCAATAAACATCAGGGCGCGACTTTTGCCAGAGGCGGGTGGTGACTTGATCAGCAAATATTGTTCGCCGCGTTTTTGGTAAGCGCGTTCTTGCATGGGGCGCATACCGAGGGCGTTGGGCTGGGTGGATGTGCCGTTATGGGCATAGGTGACGGAGACGGAGGGAATGGCTTTGGGTTTATGTGGTTGGTTCAGTGACATTTGCTAAAAATCAACTCCGCGATATATTTGCTCAAGTTGTGTTCTCCGATTATTTGATTTTATGTTTAATTTTAGCATTTAGCCTATGCCCACACTTCTCAAACAGGCTCTTACACAGATTTGCTGTTAAGTTTTCTGAGTTGCACGAATCACACTCGGCTAGTAAAAATGATATAATTTATTAAATTTATTTTATTTTTCCTCTGCTGAAGGTTATGAAAGGTATCGAAATTTCGGCGGCAAAATCTTTAGCTTTTAGGATAATTGTGGGGGCAAAGTCTGCAAGAGGTTTGCTATCAGGTACTTTCCACTGAGCTTTCATGGCTTGAGTTGATTTTCCAAATAGGGCGGTGTCTCCTTTGCTGCGAATTGAGGCAAAATTGCGATCGCTACCTGTTTGTTCGAAAATGACTCTCGAAAGTTCTTTTTCGGTTTCTGAAAGTTTCTTTCTAGCAGAAACTCGCTCAACTTCTAGCAAGCGTTGCTCAATTAACTCGGCTTTTCTGGTTTGAACTGCAAAATAGGTTTGGGCAAAGGCGATTTCTTGTTTGCGTGGATCGCCATTTTGAGCAATCAGGTAACAGGCATAGCGGGTGAGCATGATGTCATCGACATCTCTTTGGCTTCCAGAGCCGAGATCGACCATTTTGTTAACGTCAACAAAATGGTCAGCTACATCATGACTTGAAACTTCACAAGCGGTTTTTGCTTTCGTGATAACGGCGTTAAAATTACGCCATTCTGTATAGCCTAAAAGGTGTTGAAGGTCACGAGCAAGCCAATATTCAATGCCGTTGTCGGTTTGTTGAGCATGGGCTTCAAAGTTTTCAGTTAGGGAGTTGATTACGTCCTTTTGCATGATCTTAATCTAAATAGTCTTTTTCATTGTACGGCTATTAGAGTTTTTCCCTGTCTCTGGTTTACTGGTCATTTTGGTATACATCTCAAACAACTTCTCTAATCGCTCGGTATCGTTTTTAAACCTGCGCCCGATGTAAATCCGTTCGATGATTTCGTCATTTGTGGAATTGTAACTAAGGCTCTCCCATTAATTGAATTGCCATTTGCAAGAACTGATCCGCGTGTTCAATTTGTTCTGTGGCTTGGTCAGTGGTAACAGCATTGAATTGTCCATAGTCGCCCGTAGTACGGAGTTCTTTGGCTTCAATTAAGAAGCGATGAAACTCAGAGGCAACGAGTCCTGATTTTGCAAATTCTCGTCCAAATGCGGCAATAACGGCAGAATGTTTAGAAAAGGATAGTTGTTTTCCTTCTAGAAAGGCTTCAGCAATATAGAACATGGTGTAGTAAGCGCGGGATGCTGCATAGTCTGGGTAATTATTGGTGAGGAGGAGTTTGGCTGCTGTTAGACTTTGTTGAGCTTTTAACAATAGTTCTCGTTGTTCATTGGTCATATTAAGACTCCATCTTTACGGATATTACGCAAGAGGGCGTTGTTGCGGGTTTGATATTGCAATTCATCCATAAAAAGACAGGTAATCACGACATCATGGTTAAGGGAAAGATCGGCGACTATTTTACCAGTGCGTTTAATTTCTTCACCAACATTAATTGGTGATTCTGCTGTGCTGACATTCTGCGATCGCAGTACCACCAAAACATCAATATCTGAGTCTGGTTCGTGATCTCCACGAGATTGAGATCCAAAGAGGGTGAGGTTAACGAGGCGATCGCCATAGAGTTGTTTTAGCTCTTGTTTTAAAGATTGTAAGATGGGTTTTAATTTAAGATTCATGATTTACCTGCTTTGTTTTTCTTTTTCCCTGTCTCTGGTTTACTGGTCATTTTGGTATACATCTCAAACAACTTCTCTAATCGCTCAGTGTCATTTTTAAACCTGCGCCCGATGTAAATCCGTTCGATGATTTCGTCATTTCTGTTGTGGGCTTCTCGGACTAAGGGAAATTCTGAATCCATGCGGTTGGGGTCATACATATCGGCGATGGTGGCGGGGAAGTATTGCTCTCTGGCTAATAGGATGTCTTCGGCGCTATGGGTGAGGTCGATTTTATTTTGTTCGGTGAGTGTGGGGACGGGGAAGGTGTTCCAGCCAAGGGTATTTGAGTAGCGATAACGGGTTTCTAGTTTGCCGCAGACGGTAGCGATCCAGACTAAATGTAATCGTGAGGCGATGAATGCCATATTCCACAGTGGAGCATCATAGAGAGCAAAGGCAGCATTTGTAATAATAGTTCCTGATGGACAATATCCTATAGGTAGGTATTCACGCCCTTCTGAAGAAACACTTGGTATGATTAAAAGTTTTTCAGTTCCATTTTGTCGTTTTTCATCAAATCTATGCGGATATTTAGCACCTTCACGAGTTGCAACTTTTGAGCTAGATAAACGCATGAAACGAACAGATTCAATACGTTTACTAATTTCTGGTATTGCATTTGCTTGTGAAACATTTTCATCAGATATCCATAAACAAAATCTCTGTAATCCTTTAATAAACTCGGCAGATCCTAGAAAAGGACGAATAAAAAGCGATTTTTGCTCAACTGAAAGATTTAGATTTTGTACTTCTCTGGATGATAGTAGAAGATTTCCGCCATCAGTAGGTTTATTCCCATAATCCATGATAGATAGTTGGCTTATAGATTCCATCTTCTTATCTATGAGAATGTTTGTAGCCGAGACTAGATAAGCATTAATATTTTCAGTCTGCCTTGCAATAGCTTGATTCTTATCATCAATAGAAAATAAATACTTCACTTTTCGAGGCTGATTAGAAATCCCGACAATAACAACCGTTACCCCAGCATTATGACTCGCCAAATTTGCCCATTTAAAGGAGGTGTGAGCAAAAACAATCTCATGACCCGTTCCGAAAATTAAAGACCATAAGATCGGTACTTGTTGCCCCTGACAAATGGAATTAGTCGAAACAAACGCCGCCGCCGATTGGGTTTGCGTGCCATAATCTGCCGCCTTCATAAACCAACCCGCAACATAATCTAGTGACTTCCAATTCTTCGCACGTCCATCAAAAATTTGTTTTAAATCATCCTTCTGTTCCTGCGATTGCCAAGTAGAACCCAAATAAGGAGGATTACCGCAAATATAAGTTTCACCACCTTCATTCTCAAACTCAATCTCCGCCTGATCCCGCACTTCCTGCCATAGATCCAAATCCTCACGTTGCACCGTTACACCCTTTCCAGTCGGTGGGCAAAGATTCAACCAATCCAACCGCAACGCATTACCGCAAGTAATCCAATTCTCACTCTTTAGCGGCAAAAACTCCGCCAGCGCCAACATTTGCCCCCGATACAACACATCACACTGATACTCCGCAATAATCAACGCCAACCGCGCCACCTCACAGGCAAAATGGCGAATCTCAATCCCCCGAAAATTGGTTAACGGAATCTCCGAAGCGCGATCGCTTTCCCCCCTACGCCGATTGATTTCCGCCTCAATCTCCCGCATCTGCTTATAAGCAATCACCAAAAAATTTCCCGACCCACAGGCAGGATCAAACACCCGAATCTTCGCCAACCTTTGCCGCAAATTCAACAACCTGCGCCCATTGTCCCCCGCCTCCTCCAACTTGGCGCGAAGATCATCAAGGAAAAGCGGATTCAGCACCTTCAGGATATTCGGCACACTCGTATAGTGCATCCCCAACGCACCACGCTCCTCCTCCTCAGCGATCGCCTGAATCATCGACCCAAAAATATCAGGATTGATTTGCTTCCAGTCCAAATTACCCACATGAAGCAAATAAGAACGCGCCACCTTACTAAATCTGGGGATGCCCTCACCCCCAGCATTACTAATGATCCCCCTCAATCCCCCTTGCGAAGGGGGAAGAAGAAAATCCTCCCCCCTTTGCAAGGGGGGCTGGGGGGGATCTGTACCTTGAAACGTAGACAGAGATTCCTGTTCCCCTTCTGCCTCCTTGGGAGAGTAGGTTAGGGGATGAGGGCTAAACAGCCCCCCATTCACATAGGGAAAAACATTTGCCCAATTTTTAATCCCAGCCGCCTCACGCTCCTGTAGCGGCGTAGCCATCGCCCGAAATAGCTCCCCAATCACCTCATGGGTATTTGAGCTATCCGCCGCACTCATCTGCGCCACAGTTTGCGTAAACAAACCATCCCCCATAAAAATATTCGTATCCTCCGCAAAAAAACAGAAGATCAGCCTTGCCATAAAATGATTAAACTCCTCCTGCCGTTGCCCCCAGTCTGGGTTATCCTTCAGCAACTCCACATATAGCCGATTCAGCCGCCCTGTCGCCTTGATATCAAAGGCATTTTCGCTTATCTGCCGAACCGTCGTGATCCCCGCAAGGGGCAAGAAAAAGCCAAAATGATCGGCAAATTTCTCATAGGGACAAGCGATCGTCTCTCCATCGATCGCATTCTCTGCCTCAAAGTCCAGACCATCGGTCGCCAGAATAAACTTAACCTTATATTTTGTCGTAGCAGGACTTGCCCGCAAAGCCGTCAGCGTTGCCGCCACCTCCCCCACAGGACACACCTTCAGATGAATATTATGGCGCTGAAGTATCCCACCCAAATCCGACAAATTTGAGTCTCCACTTTTCAACCGTTTAATCGTTGCCGCCTTATTGCCAAAGGCTTCGAGAAATGCAAAGGGAAACGACTGCGGGTCAAAGGGCAAACTGGCAAGTTGGGCAACAGCCTCTTCAATTTCAACGGCATTCATAGACTGACTCGCGATCGCTCAGAGATTGATAATAAATTGATAATATAGCTGTAGACAATTGGATTAGGACAAATCAAAAACCAACTCATATTCTGGTATTAGGTTTTCAATTGACTTTGCTCTAGGTCTGACTCGATCGCTTGATAGAGCGCCAAAAAATTACCCTCTCCAAAGCCCTGAGCCGCTTGACGACGCTCAATAAACTCAAAGAAAAAGAGCGACTTGGGAAATATAGGGCGCGAAAATATTTGTAATAGCAAGGATTCAGGTCTTGCAGGTTGCCAATCAACTAAGATTTTCTGCTCCATAATTTGTTGCCACTCAACAGGTATTTGACCCGATACGCCTTGACAATTTTCTAAGCGATCGCTGAGTTGATGGTAATAGGTTAAGGGAACCGTCAGCAACGGCAAACCGCGATCGCGCAATCCTGCCACAGTTTTGACAATCGGCGCACTCTGGAGCGCAATATGCTGAATCCCTGCCCCCTGATTGATATCAAGGAACTGTTGGATCTGAGAATTGGGAGATGTGGGTTCATTGATATTGAAATAAAAATGTCCCTCAGCGCTATACAGTACTTGGCTATGCAGACCCGATCGCCGTGTTTGGATGGCAAAACTTTGCTGAGGTTGCAGGTCTAGTAAACATCGATAAAACTCAACAGCCGCCAGCAATTCATCCTTGGGGACATTGAGAACAAGGTGGTCGATTACCCCCACAGGATAGGCAGATAGCTGCTCCCATCGTTTTTCTAGGATGGTATGCCGCACTCCCCCAGCACCTTGAATACAAGTCCAAGTAGGCAGATTTGGTTTGGGTTGCTCCTGATTCATGGAGAATTGTTGCATCATGGGCGCGATCGCCGCATAGGAAAGTAACCGATCATCATGCACTTGACCCGCATGGACAAAACTAGAGGCATCCTGCACCCAAGGCGGTATCTGCCCTAAATGGCGCATCACCCGATCAAGATCCGTCACCGCAAAGGCAATATCCACTACCCCCGGCGCATGGGTACGCAAATATTCCCCAATGGGACTATGGCGATCGCGCGGCGAAGAAAAGACAAAGTATGTATGACGGTAACTGAGAATTTCCACATGGCGATCGCTCAGGATAGCGCTGCCCACCTGTTGCCATCCCATATGCTGTATAAACCAATCCCGATCATGTCTAGCGTCTTCAACAAAGAAATGAATGTGATCGATTTTCATAAATATCTTATAGATGGTTCACAAGGATCGACTGATTTCCTTTAGCACCTTACCATCAGAATCAATTAATTGCACTTGCATCGGCATCTGTCCATAGGCATGGGTAGAGCAGCTTAAGCAGGGATCGAAGTTCCGAATCCCCGCTTCTACGCGATTTAAAAATCCTTCCGACACATCCCCATTGTGAATGTAATGTTGGGCTATCTGCGCCACGGTTTTATTCATCGCTAGGTTGTTATGTCCTGTGGCAATAATTAGATTCACCTTTTTGATGATGCCATTTTTATCGACATGGTAATGATGAAATAGAGTACCTCTGGGGGCTTCGCTCACACCGATTCCCTCAAGGGCATTGATGCTGGCTTGGGCGCGAGTGTGGCTAGACATAACATCAGGATCTTCGATTAACTCCGCAATCTTTTCGATCGCCGCCAAAATTTCAATTAGTCGCGCATAGTGATAAAAAAATGAAGATGTGGCTGTACCACCTGCCCGATCGCGAAATTCCTGTAGCTCTTGATTCGCCTTAGGAGTATTGATATATTCACATACATTTAAGCGAGCGAGGGGGCCAACGCGGTAGATGCCATCGGGATAGCCAAGGGGCTTGTAGTAGGGAAATTTGAGGTAAGACCAAGGCTCAACCGCCTCACCGATATATTGTTGGTAGTCATCTTCACTCAGGCGATCGGCCACAATCTGCCCTTGACTATCGACAAAGCGAATATGACCGCCATAATGTTCCCATTCCCCCTGTTTGCCCACCAAGCTCATAAATAGCGAAGGAAATTTGCCGAAGACATCGATTTCGGTTTGTAGTTCTGCTAATAGATTTTTAAAAAGCACAAGGGCATTTTCGATGGTGGCAAGGGATTCAGGCAAGCGATCGCGAATCCATGCTCGACCTTCTTCAGTAAGTGGCGATCGCACTCCTCCCGCCACCGCCCAAGCCGTATGAATTTTCTTTGCCCCCAAAATTTCGATAATCTGTTGTCCAAACTGCCGCAAGCGTATCCCTCCCCTCGCCAGATCGGGATTGGCTGCCATTAACCCAAATACATTTCTGGTGGCAGGGTTACTATCCCAACCGAGCAGAAAGTCAGGGGAACTCAAATGAAAAAAGGACAGGGCATGGGATTGGGTGATTTGTGCCAAATTCATTAAGCGGCGCAGCTTTTCGCCTGCGGGAGGAATCTGCACCGCCAACAGCTTATCCCCTGTTTTCGCGGATGCGAGTAAATGGCTCACAGGACAGATGCCACAGATGCGCGAAGTAATGCCTGCCATTTCCCACATGGGGCGACCTTCGCAAAATTTCTCAAAGCCACGATATTCCACCACATGGAAATGAGCATCCGACACTTCGCCAAAGTCATCTAAAAAGATCGATATTTTGGCATGGCCTTCAATGCGAGTGACAGGATCGATAACTACTGTCTTTGTCATGATCAATTATTCTCCCTGAATCTCTCTATCCAAACTTAAGCATTTCTTTACCTTCCATGACGGGCTGTTCTCCCTTGAGCAAAGGAGCGATCGCCGCTTTGATGCGATCGGCAGAAGGAGGACAACCAGGGATATACATATCCACCTGCACCACTTCATGGACAGGCATCACCTTTTCCAATAATTCAGGCACAATACCGGGGGCATTCGGCAGTTGGGGCGTGATGTCACCTAGTTCCAAATAGCTCCGCCGCAATACCGTATCTGCATTATTAGTTCCCATCATGTTTCGCATCGCAGGGACATTGGCAGTCACGGCGCAGTCGCCAAAGGAGATCAGAAATTTGGTCTGGTTACGGATTTTGTGAATTAGTTCTAGATTTTCGACATTGGCGATCGCCCCTTCCACAAGGCATACATCAACATCTTCGGGATAGTTTTTGATGTCAGCGATCGGGCTATGGACAATATCAGCATATTTCACTAGCTCAAACAACCATTCATCTAAATCCAAAAAAGACATGTGGCAGCCCGAACAACCTGCCAGCCAAACCGTTGCTAGTTTAACTTTGGTGATTTTGGGCGAATTCTGTATTACGTTTTCCATGGCTTCGATTTCCTGTGCCATACAGATATGTAATCAGAATAGGCTGATTGGGTGCGAGAAATATTTACTTGTTATAGATCTTGACATTCTTCACAAGCAAAGTTTTGCTCCTATAATACCTGCTATCTCATACCAATCTAAAAACCCAATTTAAAAACCAAACCCAGTAAAGTGTTTTTAATTAAGAGCCTGTTTGAGAAGTGTGGGCATTCGCTAAAAATACCTATTGATCCCCCCTACCCCCCCTTATGAAAGGGGGGAAAAGATTAAAAAAGCCCCCCTTTTTAAGGGGGATTTAGGGGGATCAAAACTTCTCAAACAAGCTCTAGGAAATGGCGTAGCCATTTCTTGATTTGGTATCACATTTCCCTAGACTTGAAGAATTTGGAAACTATGCAGATCAGATTTCCTCTAGTATGGCGATCTCGCCTCCTCGTAATCTTGGCAACAGCGATCCTCATCATCACAACGGTGGTTATGAATGTTACCTCACAACCCACTAGCGCCGCGATCGCACCACTCCCCGATCCTTACCTCACATCGGGGCGGTTAGCGGAAGGTGAGAAAGACTTCATCAATTACCTGCAAAGCAATGATAAGGATGATAAAGCCCGTTTTGGTCTTGGGGTAATTCAATTGATGCGGGGTACGCAAACCCTCATGCAATCTCTCTACAAATACGGCATGAACTCCGAACCCCTTGGCAGTTCTTTGCCCTTTTTGCGGCTCCCTGTCCCCAAAAATCCCAAACCCCAGCTTTTAACCTACGATGGGCTTCAGCAAGTCTTTCAAACATGGCTAGATGATCTCGCCACCGTCAGAAATACCATTGCCCCCATTCAGGATCAGAATGTCAAACTTGCCCTCAGGCTAGGACTCATTCGGCTAGACTTTAATGGCGATGGCAAAGTCGAAGACTCAGAAATGCTCTGGCGGATCTTTAACGCAGTTACTGGCGCAAATGTGACCGCCAAACAAGCGGAACAGTTTCTAATTGGCTTTGATCGGGGTGATGCCCTATGGTTGCAGGGCTATACCAATGTGTTGGCGATCATGACCGAATTTTTACGCGCTTACGACAGCCGTGAACTCTTCAACGCTTGCGCCCATCTATTTTTCAAAAATGTGGATACTCCCCACAAATTTTTGTTAAATCCTGCCAATTCCCAAGAATTTGGCGATATGGAAATATTGGATGCAGTGGCAGCCATCCATTTGATGAAGTTTCCCTTAGCGGAGCCACAACGCATGACTAAAATTCTCGACCATATGCGTGAGGTGGTCAGCCTCAGTCGTCAGTCTTGGCAGTCGATCCTTGCCGAAAAAGATAATGATCGCGAATGGCTTCCCAATCCTAAGCAAAAATCCGTAATTCCCAATGCGATCGTTACTGATGATATGGTCAAGACTTGGCTCAGTTCCCTAGATGAAATGCAATTAATCCTTGATGGGAAGCGAACATTACCATTTTGGCGAGATGCTAAACTGAGTATTAACTTTGCGAAGATTTTTACCAATCCCACTGGGTTTGACTTGGTGGCATGGATTCAAGGCACGGCAGCAACTCCCTATCTCGAAAAGGGCAAAATGACGGATGTAAATATCTGGAATGCCTTGGAAGGAGCCTTTGGCGCTAATCTATTTAACTTTGTGGTTTGGTTTAATTAGAGCCTGTTTGAGAAGTTTTTCACCCCCTCTAACTCCCCCTTGCGAAGGGGGAGGACTTGATTTCCCCTCCTTCGCAAGGGGGGATTAAGGGGGGTAAAAGCAGAAACTTATGTTGGATTGGAGATTTCTCAAACACGCTTCTAATATGCTCATAAACGTGACTTTACTTGAATATGACGAATTTAAATAATCTAGACCTTGAGGAATTGAGTGAAGAACTGATACAGGAGCTAGATCGCTCCATAACGAATGTGGTAAAGCAACTGAAGTTGCGATCGCGTTTGTCTATCTTGCATAAGTGGCAGCGCCAAAACCAGCAAGGGATTTGGGAAATCGTCCCCATGAGCAGTTCTAAAACCAATCAACCGATGCTCGCCTTTGAGCAGCATGAAACTAATATTCAATTGATGCAGAGTTGGTCAGTGCCAGATTATTACGGCCTCTTACCCACTATTGGCGCAAAGCTGCATCTGCATCTGATTTGGTGGGCAGAATATTGTGAAATCTCCATCAATGCTCAGAAGGTACAGGAAGGTGATTTGTTTGATCAAAAAGGTCGCATTCTTCTCACTGAATTTGCCGAATTTGATCAAGAATTTATTATCGAAATTAAGCTCAACAGTCCAAAACATGACATCGGCGCATTACAACTTGCGGAAGTGCATTTTGCCTATCCCCATCGCTGTTGCGATCCCTATCGGTTAGCGGATGAGTTGGAGATTTTGCAAGCCTATGTGCCAATTTTGGCAAAGCAAGCTGATTTACAGGTTTTGGTCAAAGCGATCGCGCAGTTACAGGATTTGCTCACGGTTCAGCTAGAAATGCCTTCGCAACACCAAGAGTTTTTCTATCATCTAGCGGCAATTCGCCAAACCCTGCTGCCCTATGGTGCATTTCTCAAACAGAGGCAGGTGTATCTATTGGGTAATTCGCATATTGATGTGGCATGGCTATGGGCGATCGCGGAAACTAAACGCGCCATGCAACGTACCTTCACTTCTGCCTTAGATTTGCAAGAACGCTATGCCGAACTCATCTTTAATCAGAGTACAGCCCTATCCTATCAATGGATGGAACAGGAATATCCTCAATTATTTAAACGCATTCAGCAAGCCGTCCATGAGCGTCGGTGGGAATTGGTGGGCGGTATGTGGGTGGAACCAGATGGAAATTTACCTAGTGGAGAATCCTTAATTAGGCAAATTCTCTATGGTCAGGCATATTTTCAAGAGAAGTTTCACCAAGAAGTAAAAATCGCTTGGTTGCCCGATACCTTTGGCTTTCATTGGCAAATGCCACAAATCTTGAACAAATCTGGCTTTACCGCCTTCGTGACCCAGAAACTATGTTGGAATGATACGAATAAGTTTCCCTATCAAATCTTTTGGTGGGAAGGTGTGGATGGCAGCAAGATCTTAACTTATTTTAGTAATGAAGTTGGGCAGGGAATCGAGCCTGTAGCGATCGCCAAGTATTTGGCAAAGCAGGAGCAACAGCATGGCATTACGGAGACGGTGTGGCTCTATGGGGTTGGCGATCATGGGGGAGGACCAACGGCGGATATGTTAGATATGGGGCGTTCTTGGGCAAATTCTCCCCTATTTATGCAGCTATCGCCAAACACCTTAGATAATTTCTTAGGGAGGATTTTGGAGGTAAATTCCCATGATTTACCCACATGGCGAGATGAGCTATATCTGGAATTTCATCGTGGCACTTATACTACTAAGGCGGATCAGAAACGCCAAAATCGTCAAATGGAAGTTCGCTTAAGTAATGTGGAAAAGTATAGTGCGATCGCCTATTTCTACGGTCATCATCCCTATCCACAGCCACAAATCGAAACTGCTTGGCAGGGGCTATTACTCAATCAATTCCATGATATTTTACCTGGTACATCCATTCCTGAAGTCTTTGTGGATGCTAACCAGACTTGGCGTGAAGTTCAGGAAATTTGTGATCAGATCATGCCTTCTTTGCATGGGCAGCAGCAAATATCTACTGCCAAAATCGATATTTCTCAGCTTTATGTATGGAACTTTTTAAATTGGGAACGATCGCAATTAATACGATTGGCTAATCAATACTATTGGTTGACATCTGTGCCAAGTATGGGCTGTGCAAAGTTATCAACTGTGGTCTTGAGTGAAGTGGATATTCCTGATAATTTAGGGCTTCAGGTCAGTAGTGATGCCGATTACTTCTATCTCGAAAACTACGCGCTGAAGGTAACGGTTAACCGTCATACTGGCGATATCCAGCAAATTACAGAACTAAAAAGCCAAATATCGATCCTGCGATCGCCTAGTACTTGGCAATTTTTTGGAGACAAAGGACAGTATTGGGATGCATGGAATATTGATCCCAATTATGCTGATCATGCGCTAGAAGCGGCTGATCTCCATAGTATCGAACTCACAGTCAATAAACTAGTCGTTACGATCATCATCCATAAACGCTTTCGCCAATCCACCATCAAACAAGAAATCGAGCTCACAGCTTTGGAACCTTTTCTCACGGTTAGAAATTGGGTTAATTGGCAAGAGGAACATATTTTGGTGAAAGCAGCTTTTCCGATTAATTGGCGATCGCCCTTTGCCACTTACGAAATCCCGATGGCAACAATTGATCGGAGTACCCTTGGTGAAACTCCAACCGCGAAGGCGAAATGGGAAGTTTCGGCGCAATTTTGGGCAGATATCACTGCTCCCGATCAATCGATAGGACTGAGTGTACTGAATGATTGCAAATACGGCCATGATGCCCAACCTGATTGCTTGAGGCTGACCCTGCTGCGGAGTCCTCAGTGGACTTGTGTCGATAGCGATCGCGGTGAACATCAGTTTACCTATCGCCTAGTGCCGCACCAAGGATCATGGCAAACGGAGATTCCCTTGTCTAATCTCAATCGCACCAATCCTTCCACAAATATCGTTCGCTTGGCACAGGAACTGAATAATCCTTTACTCTTACAATCGATCGCCAGCTTTCCCCTAGAGCATATTGAGCAAAATTTCTTGAGCTTTTTGCAAATTGCCGCTACCAATGTGATTGTTTCTAGCATCAAGCGATCGCAAGATCAGCAGGGTTGGATTATTCGCATCTATGAATCTATGGGAAAACCCACTCAAACAGAAGTGCATATCAGTCTACCTATAATGGAAAGTCAAACCTTCCTGAATATCCAAGAATGCGATTTGCTGGAAAAACCAATACAAGCCGATACAGATCCATCTGAACAATCTCCGCAATCAGTTCAGTCAGTGCTTCAATCAATCAGTGTTGAACTGAAGCCTTACGAAATTAAAACCTTCTACTTTTGCTCAGGATTTTGAATAGAACCCATAAAGAGAATCGTCTTAGTTTGCCGATCGCTAATTGCTAAGAAAAAAGGACGATCAACAATCATCTGAAATGGAGGCTTTTGATCGGGCATTGCTGAAGTGGCACGCATTCCAATCGAAGTCACTGCCGCCGCCTCAGTTCCTTCTTCATTGACCTCCACAAAGGTCTTGTGCTTCACATCATTAATATAATTAGGAACCGCCGAGATTTTGCTAAAGTCTGCTTGTTTCGGGTCAAAGGCGATCGCCATACCCATATCCTGCAAAATATTTTTGAGTTCAATCTCATAATCCATCTTGAATCGGGGCAACTGCACTAAGCCCTCTTGCATACTCATGCTGCTTGACCATAATCGCCAGTTGTCTGCCGTCAACGATTTCTGGAAAGCCTGAAGACTCGAATTGGATTTAGGTAAAAAAATCTCCATCCCAAAACGTCCCGAACCATAGGGCAGACGGACAGCCTGAAAGGTGGGGGTTTCATAATAGAGAAAATCACCCGCCTGTAACATAGCGCTATGCTCAACCTTAGTCCCATTTGCTAAGGTGAAGGGCTTAGTCATAGTTTGACCCATATTAAAAGGATTTGTCCATTTCCCTTTAAAGTACACAGCATTGATTAAAAAGAGCAAACTATCAGGCTCAATACGGTCAATGATTTTCTCAATCTTGTCCTTGGTGCTTTGCTTGACCCAACTATTAATCACATTCACCGTATTGGGATCGGCAAAGTTGAGACTCTTGATCTCTGCTCCGTACAAATCCTGCGCGGTCTGCAAAAACATCGCTTGAAACTGAATATCTTGCCTAGCCCATAGCGAATTAGCAATATTTAGTTCCACCGAAGGATCACTCATCAACAATTGCTGCAATGACCGATAGAACTGATTGAGATCATTCACCGATAGTTTTTGGGCGGCTAAGGTTTTGGCGATCGCCTGCTGTGTCTCACCATTCGCACCGTTATAGACCATTGCTAGAGCGATCGCCACACTGGAGGGAGATACAAAAATATTGCGCTGTCCATCCATCTTGCTCTGAGCAAGGCTAATTTGTTGAAACAACTGCAAACTAAACTGCAAATTCGCTGCAACTGAGCGATTATCTAACTTAGGCGATGCGATCGCAGGACGCTTAAACATAGGAGAACCTTGAACCACAGGGCTAGGAGAGCTATTAGCAGTGGGTGTTTTGTTTGCCAAACCCACCTGAGTATCATCACAACCCATTAGGCAAAGAGCAAGCACAGCCAACACCGCAACAGCATAATTATTTTTCATATCTTCAGGTCTTCTGGATAACTTCAATCTAGGACTGGTTCACCGCCTCAAACAAACCTGCATCCGCAAAAATTGCTGACTCCAACTTCTGCAAAGCCAAATCTAGATCATCATTGACAATGGTCAGATCAAACTCAGCCGCCGCCGCAATCTCCACCTCAGCATGATGCAAGCGTTTTGTAATTTGTTCCTCACTGTCGGTACTGCGATCGCGCAACCTTTCTTCTAATACTGCCATCGATGGTGGAGCAATAAAAATGCGCTTGGCGGCAGGGAAGGTTTGGGCAACCTGACGCGCCCCCGCTAGTTCAATTTCTAAAATCATAAACTGACCTGCGGCGATTGCCTCATCAATGGGTTGGCGAGGCGTACCATAGAGATTGCCCGCATATTCAGCCCATTCCAAAAAGTCACCTGCGGCTACCTTTGCCTCAAAATCAGCACGGCTCCAAAAGAAATACTCCTTGCCGTGCTGTTCACCAGTGCGTGGCGATCGCGTAGTTGCCGAAACAGATAGCATCAAGCGATCGGGATAACTCTCAAAGAGTCGGCGTAGCATCGTTCCTTTCCCAACACCACTAGGGCCTGTCACCACAATCAGCTTTCCTCTAGGTTCGCCAGCCCCAAGACCGCCTACCTGCTCATCTACTTTATCCACAGTCAAAATATTGTAATTTCTTAGTACTAGTTCAGATCTACCTGCAAATCTATCATACAGAGCTATCTGCGATCTAATCCGAACTAACCTCCTTACTGATCACAAAACGATTCGCCACCGTCTCAGGCTGGATCGCAGACAGTACCACATGGCTAGAATCCGTTACAATTACTGCCCTAGTGCGTCTACCATAGGTAGCATCAATTAACTTGCCATTTTCCCGCGCTTCACTAATAATTCTCTTAATTGGCGCAGACTCTGGACTCACGATCGCGACAACTCGATTAGCTGAAACAATATTCCCAAAACCAATGTTGATGAGTTTGATGTCCATAGATAAATCGATTAAAAATCGATTGAGAGGTGATTTAAGCTAATTTTTGCAAGTATTATTGCATCGACATAGGACAAACAAGGTTCTTAAGACATATTTCGTTATGTAATATCAAAAGAAGAAATGGCAGCAGCTATATTAGAGCATGTTTGAGAAGTTTTGATCCCCCTAAATCCCCCTTAAAAAGGGGGACTTTTTTAATCTTTCCCCCCCCTTCGTAAGGGGGGTTAGGGGGGATCGATCAGTATTTTTAGCGAATGCCCACACTTCTCTTACAAGCTCTTACAAGCTCAAATGTTGAATCACTGTGTTTACATCCTTATCACCACGACCAGAGCAGTTAATGATAATGCGCTGATCCTTGGTTAATTGAGGACAGAGGGTTTCTAGATAAGCGATCGCGTGGGAAGTCTCCAAAGCAGGAATAATTCCTTCTAGGCGTGACAAAAGCTGAAACGCATCCAAAGCTTGCTGATCGGTCACACTATAGTATTCCGCACGGCCAAGATCCTTGAGGTAACTATGCTCAGGCCCCACCCCTGGATAATCCAGTCCCGCACTGATGGAATGGGCTTCCTGCACCTGCCCCTGATCATCTTGCAGCAAATAACTCATCGCTCCGTGCAATACGCCCACCCGTCCGAGAGTCAAGGTTGCCGCATGAAACTCCGTATTTGTACCACGTCCAGCCGCCTCAACACCGATCAGGCGCACCGACTTTTCTTCCACAAACTCATGAAATAGCCCCATAGCATTAGAACCACCACCGACACAGGCCAATAGCACATCGGGCAGTCCGCCCCATTTTTCGAGGCTCTGTTTGCGGCTTTCTTTGCCGATGACCGCATGGAAATCGCGCACAATCATCGGATAAGGGTGAGGGCCAGCCACCGATCCCAAAATGTAATGGGTATCAACCACATTAGTTACCCAATCGCGAATTGCCTCAGAGGTGGCATCCTTGAGCGTACCCGTACCCGACTCCACAGGGCGCACCTCTGCACCCATCAGCTTCATCCGAAACACATTAAGAGCCTGACGCTCCATATCATGCACACCCATATAGATGACACATTGCAACCCAAACCTTGCACATACGGTGGCTGTCGCCACACCATGCTGTCCTGCTCCAGTTTCGGCAATGACCCGCTTTTTGCCCATGCGGATCGCCAGCAATACTTGAGCTAGAGCATTGTTAATTTTATGAGCGCCTGTATGGTTGAGGTCTTCACGCTTGAGATAAATTTGGGCAGTGCCGTAATGTTGGGTAAGACGTTCGGCGAAGTAGAGGGGGCTAGGTCTGCCCACATAGTCACGCAGATAGCCATCTAACTCGTTGTTAAAATCTGGATCTTTTTGATAATGATAGAAGGCAGTTTCTAGCTCAGTGAGAGCGCTCATCAAGGTTTCAGGAACATACTTACCGCCAAAGATGCCAAAGCGTCCAAGGGCATCAGGACGGCTAGTGAGGGGATCGAGAGCGTTTTGGGGTTTGGGTGCGATCGGCGTTGTGGTCATTTCAATTAGGTGTGATACGTTGCGATAGATATTTAATGATGTTTATTAAGTTTAGCGCGTGAAACTTAGCAAGAACATCCCAAGCTCGATCGCCAGTTAAATTAATTAATACGGCAACTTGCTTCTTGGGTTTTGGTTTGTCCTAATACAATCTAGCGAAGCAGGGCAACCACGGGGGGATTGCCCCTACCTGAATAATTTAAATTTGGCGTATGGGCTGTGCCAGCCCCGATTATCCAACATAGCAGGAATTCCTTCCCCGTAACATCAGTTGCCAATTAAGAAGGGCAAGTTTTAAGAATCCCAAATTTTTGCTAACAAAGCTGCTGAAATGCGCTTTACTCAAGGTATAGAAAATTATTTGCGCTTAGTTATTACTTCTATTTATAAAAATCATCACTCACAAAATCCACAAAAACTATGTTTCAACAAATTTTACTAACCGTTGATGGCTCAGGGCGATCGCGAGAAATGATGAATATGCTATTAGCCCTGCCTAGTATGCAAAATTCACAGATCAATGTGCTGCACGTTATCCCCAATGGGATCAATTCTGAGACCGTAACCGAGTATCGCCAAGCAGGGGAAAAGATTGTTGAACGGGAAATTAACAATTTACGTCTGGCTTCGGGGAATAGCACGATCGCTCTGCTCAAGGAAGGTGAACCCAAGGATATTGTCTGTAAGGTCGCTGAAGAATTAAAGGCTGATCTCTTGATTATGGGATCACGGGGGATGGGCAGATTACAGGCAATTTTGGCCAATTCTGTCAGTCAGTATGTATTTCAGCTATCTGACGCGCCAATGTTGCTGATCAAGGATGATGTTTATATCAAAACCATCCGTAGCATCATGGTTTCCGTTGATGGTTCGGCGGCATCGAAGCAGAGCCTTGATCTTGCGATCCAAATGGTAAGTGGTGCTAAGGATATTGAAATTTTCTTGGCAAGGGTTATGAAGCGCAAGGATGATAGTGCTAATGATCCGATTTTGGCAGAAGCAACTGCCAAGCTCAATCGGATGAATATTAGCAATCGTTCCTTTGTGGGGGCTGGCGATGTGGGCAAGGAGCTTTGTCGGTTGGCGGATGAGTCTAATGCAAGTATGTTGATGCTTGGCTCACCCGATCGCCGTCCTTCGATCGCTCGCAGTTTACCCGACCTCGATCGCCTTTTGGGTACATCGGTATCCGACTATGTAAGGGTTAATGCCACAGTTCCCGTACTGCTAACCCGCACGATTGAGTAATACCAAATTAAGAAATGGCTACGCCATTTTTTAGAGATCGTTTAAGGAGTTTTGATCCCCCTAAATCCCCCTTTTTAAGGGGGACTTTTTTAATCTTTCCCCCCCTTATGAAAGGGGGGGTAGGGGGGATCGTCCAGTATTTTTAGCCTATGCGTACATTTCTCAAACAGGCTCTTAATTTAAAAACCCTTACTGGGTTTGATTTGCAATTCACAAAATTCACAAAAGGGGCAACGCATAGCGTTGTCCTTTTTTTATAGCTGTAGACACCTAACCCACGAAGCTATATAGGTTCATGTCTTGTGCATAATAGACATATGGGAACCGAAATTGCCATAATTTACGTCTTATGCCCCTATGAAATCGCCACAAACTCCCCCTCCTTCATCGCCCCAGCCACCCCAGCCGCAGTCAAAATTGATGACTCAAGTGCATCAGTTTTCGAGGGTGGTCAATAAAGCTCTGAAATTAACAGGGCGTGTCCCAAGGCTAGAAGTGCGTAGTTCTAGCAAAGAGCCACCACAAATTTATGATTTGGTTGGCGATCGCTATATTCTCGGTCGGAATACCAATAAGTGCGACATTGTGGTACAAACCCCCCTTGTTAGCCAAGTCCATGCTCAATTGGTGCGCGATCGCTCCCAAAAGAAGTCCCCTTTCATTTTGCAAGATCAGGACTCCACCAATGGCATCTATCGCCAAAAGCAAAGGCTGAAATCAGTGCCTCTGCGCCACAAGATGCAGATTACCCTTGGCCCTCCTGAATTGGCGGATGCAGCTACCCTGCGCTATCTTGATCCGCCACCTTGGTATATCCGCACTCTGCAATATACGGGGATCGCGATCGGCACAGTAATCGGTACTATTTGTATCGCGATCGCCTATGAGGTGAGTCGTGTACCTGATTTGAATCCCTTACCCGTCACCCAGCAGGGGCCAGTGGAAGTCCTCGCAGGTGATGGTGTGGTGCGACTCGATCCCACCGATATCGCCAACCATACTGAATACGCCACCCTTGCGGAATTTGGCAAATTTATTCCTCAAGCCGTCATCGCCTCTGAAGATACCTCCTTCTATTGGAATATTGGCGTTGATCCCTTTGGAGTGGCACGGGCAATCGTTACTAATGTTTCCAGTCGTGGGGCGCGTCTGGAGGGGGCAAGTACGGTTACACAGCAGTTAGCACGCAATATTTTAGGTAGTACCTATGTGGGGCGTGATGATTCCGCAGGACGGAAATGGCGGGAGGCGGCGGCGGCCGTTAAGCTCACCTTTACCTATAACAAAGATGAGATTATGCGTCTTTACCTCAATCGAGTCTATGCAGGCTACGGAGTCTATGGGTTTAAAGATGCGGCAAAACTATATTTTGGCAAGGAGGCTTCACAGCTCAACCTTTCGGAAGCGGCAACTCTTGTCGGTTTGTTGCCATCACCTGAGTCTATTAACCCTTTTCGCAACAAGGATTTGGCGATCGAGTACCGCAATCGGGTGTTAAATCGGATGGCAGATCTAGGCATGATTTCCGATGCAGAGGCTCAGGATGCAAGGCGGTCAATTCTGCGCCTCAATGAATCAGCAAAGACCAAGTTGCAAGGCTCCGTTGCCCCTTACTATTACAGCTACGTTTTTGAGGAGTTGCAGGCATTGTTAGGGGACAATTTTGCCCGTGAAGGTAATCTGATTGTGGAAACCTATCTCGATGCCAAAATGCAAAAAGCGGCGGATCTCAGCCTTCAGGAGGCAGTGCGTCTAGATGGGGCAAGTGCAGGATTTAGTCAGGGGGCGATCGTCACGGTTAACCCTGAAAATGGCGCACTCCTAACAATGACTGGCGGCATTGACTACAAGAGCAGTCAATTTAATCGCGCTTCCCAAGCTTTGCGCCAACCAGGTTCCACCTTCAAGCTGTTTAGTTATGTTGCCGCCCTCAAGGAGGGTATTAGTCCCTATGCCACCTTTTCCTGTGCGCCGATGGCAGGTTTGGCAGGTTGTCATAGTGGTGGTGGCGCGATCAATATGTATCGTGGCTTTGCTCAGTCGGAAAATGTGGTGGCAGTTCGCATTGCTGAAAGTGCAGGTTTAGATAATGTGGTCAAAACAGCCAAGGATTTGGGGATTACGGCCAAGCTAGATGCCACTGGGAATATGGTTTTGGGTGGTAATGAGGTCAAGATTTTGGAAATGGCGGGAGCCTATGCTGCTGTTGTAAATAATGGCAAGTTGATTAAACCCCATGCAATTAAGCGGATTTTGGATACGAATCGCTGTGAAAATCCTCGCGATCGCCAAACCTGTCGGGTGGTTTTTGATGCTACTCAAGATATTCAGCCTGTCCAGAAGCTCAGTCCAGACATTGCCAGCACCATGATGGAAATGATGCGTGGGGTGGTGGCGAATGGGACAGGTCGAGGAGCCGCGATCGCACAGGCGCAAGTGGTGGGCAAAACAGGCACAACTGACGAGGGACGGGATTTGTGGTTTATTGGCGCAGTGCCTAGTCGCAATCTGGTCACAGCAGTATGGCTTGGCAATGATGAAGGTGTTACGAATGGCTCTAGTGCCGATGCAGCTAGGGTTTGGGGTGACTATATGGGTCGAGTAGTTCGCTAATAAACTTCTGCCATTTTGATCATTACCCATTTTTTTAATGATGAGAATTAATTTTCTAATTGCCTTGGTAAAGATTCTTTATGAAAATTTTGTCAAAAGCGCTTGACGACTGCCATAGGTGCTGTAGTATAAAATCCGTTGGGTTATTACGGATTTAGTTTAAAGCGGCATTAAGTAAGCTTTTAGACGATCTTGAATAATCGCGTAATCAAAAATTAATTTCATTTCTCTCAAGCGACATAGGAGCTATATCTGTGAATAAAGGTGAATTAGTGGATGCGATCGCCGCCAAGGTCAATGTATCCAAGAAAAATATTGAGTTAATCGTCACTGCTGCCCTTGAATCTATTGTTGAAGCAGTTGCCGATGACGATCGCGTAACTCTGGTTGGGTTTGGTTCCTTTGAGGCTCGCGAACGTAAAGAGCGTGAAGGTCGTAACCCTCGCACAGGCGAAAAGATGGTTATCGCTGCGACCCGTGTTCCTGCATTTTCCGCAGGCAAACAGTTTAAAGAAAAAGTCATAGACTAATCTCTAAAATTCTTTCAGTCTTCCTCTACCCCCCGAAAGGGGGGAAAAGATTAAAAAAGTCCCCCTTTTTAAGGGGGATTTAGGGGGATCAAAACTTCTCAAACATACTCTTATCCAAAGCTTTGTTGCCACTGCTCCTTGAAAAACAAGTTAGCCAAATTTTCGCTAAAGAAGCATAACTCACAAACCTTAATCCTGCCCTGCATGGCTAAGGCGATCGCTTCTAGTATTTCCTCAGCCTGATTGCTACATATACTTGCTCCCACAATATAGCCATGCCGATCGCAAATCACTTTGCATAGTCCGCCATCGGTAGTGACGGACTCTAGGGCTATGGATTGAAGGGAGTCCCATTTTTCGGCAACTTGCACCTGAGCGATCGCGGGGACAGTGGGAATATTTTGCAGAAAGTGATTAGGATAAGTGGATGATTTCCGAAATTGCTTGAATATGCTAGAAGTCGCTCTTTGCCAAGGGGAAGCCTGCAAAGCAACGGTAAGAATAGAGTCAATATCTGCATAGCTCTGACAGGGATAAATAGAGAAGCTAAGAGGAACTTGAGCATTACCTTGATGAGGATAGTAGTCAGGTACAAAGAAATAATTGCAATCAATAGTTTGATAATTTGTCCATAGCCGAATACTGTCAGGTGCAATTTCTTTGATTGCGGTCACTTGGGTATGGGTATAAATTTCGATATGAGCAACTTCCATTTGAGCTTGTAGAAGCCTAGCGATCGCCACATCCACTAACGGCAGTATATGGTGATCGGGCAGGATCATAGTTACATGCATTCCCAAGAGGTTGAGAATTTGCGCGATCGCACAACTGAAGCCATCACTCCCCAAAATCACAACCCGATTTGCCTCAGTCGAGCAGGGTTCTATCTGCTTAGTTTCTATGAATTTCCCTAGACCCGCAAGACTAGACCGATTATAATGCGGTGCATCGAGCGTAAGTTCCCAAATCCCAAAAATCGTTCTTAACTCCCTTGGATAATTAGATTGGGATAAATTTTCTTTTGTCTCTCCATCGCTATGGTTGGCGATCGCAAAGGCATTAGTACTGAGATATTGAGAAATACCCGAATCCGTCTTCACCTCCAAAATGTAATGAGAGGATGATTGCAATACGAAGTTATATTCCCCATAAAGTATATCTACCCCCCTCAAAGCATCAAGAATTTGCCGTTCATTGATCACCATCTCATCTAAAAGTTGCAACAGGTGTGACACTAGCGATGTATATCTGGCAAATTTATCTATATCCGAATAGCGATCGCTAAGTTGATGCAAATTAATATTAAGTTTAGCCAAATGATTAGTATTAGCTAAGATATTAGTGCGATCAATAACCCAAGCAACTCTTGCTTGTTTTTGAATTGCTGCCATAACTAATTGGTAGGCATACTCATTATTACCAATTACAACTAAGTCATAAATCATTAACATGTTCAGATCCCAAACAGTCTCTTAAAGATTGATTAGATTTGGATTTCGTTTGCTATTTCTATAGCTGTAGACAATTGGATTAGGAAAAATCAAAACCCAAGAAGCGAGTTGCGAAAAGTTGGATGATCGGGGCTGGCACGGGGGCACAGCCCCTACGCCAAATTTAAATTATTCAGGTAGGGGCAATCCCTCCGTGGTTGCCCTGCTTTGCTAGCA
>JANRII010000022.1:0-3413 GCA_033765135.1 Pseudanabaenaceae cyanobacterium bins.39 | reverse complement strand
ATTACTGCTCCCTCAAACATGCTTACAACTACTGAAACGAGCCTGCGTTACTACAGTATTTCTACATGGTCTGAGCTGCAAGAACATGACCCAACTACATCAGAACATAAATGCCACGATTGGCAACACCATAGTTGTCATCATCACAGCCATGCCCCTATTATCCTAACTTGCATCACAGTCTATAACGAGTCTGGTTCGGCGCTGCTGTATTCCCTTGCGGGGATTAAGCATAATCTGGACTACCTAGTTACGATCGGCAACCGTTCTCTGGCTGAGCGCATCACACTCTGCATCATTATTGATGGCAAGGAGAAAATGTCGCCCTCCGCAGCCACCCTCTTGGAAACGTTGGTGCTCTATGACCCCAATCAAGCTAAATCTGGGGCAGACATGCATGTTTTCGATAGTCATTTAAATATTGACCTGTTAGAAGACCTAGTTTGCCTCGATTCCCTTCATCAAAAATCCGATAATCCCTGGCTAGATGTTTACCAAGCAGCCATGAACGATCACGTGCCGATCTTGCCACCTCTCGATCGCTCAGTTGCGCCCCGCGTTTTACTCTGCATCAAAGATGCCAATGCAGGCAAACTCAACTCTCATTGGTGGTTCTTCAAGGTCTTCTGCACTCATCTCCAACCCGACTACTGCATCCAGATGGATGCTGGATCCGTGCCAAAAGCACCCAATATCCATGATCTCTGGCAGTTTCTAGAACAGCATCCTGATGTTGGGGCAGCAACAGGGAGTATTTTGGTGCCAGCACCGCAAAAGCCTTGGCATCTGATCTCTCTCTGGCAGTATGGCAACTTTTGTCTGGATAAACTTCTATTTCGCCCCGCTGAGGCATTATTTGGCTACCTTAGCGTCTTGCCGGGACAATTTAGTATCTTGCGTTGGGAAACCCTCAAAACCGACCTTAACAAGAGTGGTGCTCAGATCCAACAGACATCTCCGTTAGATCGATACTTTCGTGGTACGAGTTTAGATCAGCTTGACATCTTTGAAGCCAACATGTTCCTGACAGAAGATCGTATCCTCTGCTCAGAAATCGCTATGGGTCAGTCTTCTAGTTGGCGGTTAGCATATTTACCCTCTGTAGAATCGGTAACAGATTCGTGTCAATCGCTACCAGAACTGCTGCGTCAGCGACGACGCTGGATCAATGGTTCGTTAGCTTGTCGCCTCTGGCTTTTTGCTCAACTACCAACCTATTTACTGAGAAGAAATATAGGTATTGATAGAAAACTTGCTCTACTAACATCAACGCCTTTATACGTTATTCGATCGCTAAATGATTGGTTTAATTTATCACTTACTATTCTTATCACCACTTTTATCTATCTAGGTGAGCGATATCTTATGTTCAGCCATGACCTATCTGGGTGGCCCACTTCAGCCGCTTTTATCGGAGAACTATCGCTTCTCACCTGCCAAATTCTGCTCTATCACTTTGGCAAACAATCTAATCTCCTTGCATTTGCCAATATCATCTATGGCGGTTTGTATGTGGGGGCTGCCCTCATCCTCTCTACCTGTTTGGGCTATTATCCTCCCTTGATCATTGTCATGTCGCTGATGCTAGGGATCAACGGAATAGCCTTGGTGCATTCACCTCAGTTTGCCAGAAAAAACTGGCTCTATCTCCCCCTATACTTTTTAGTAACAATCATTTCCTTACTGCTCAATGCCTATGCTTTCTTCAATGTGCATGACTATAGTTGGGGGACAAAGGGCTTAACAGATAAAGCATTTCAAACTCAATATCGACACTACTATATTTCCCTTTGGTTACTCTCTAATTTCGCCTTGGTTGTAGCTGCCTTGAGCTTTCATTGGTATATTTTGGTGATGGTATTAGCCTTCCTTGACTTAGCGATCGGGCTTGTGGCTGGATTCAGCTTGGCTTGCTCAAGCCTAATTAATCAGTGGTTTAGGTTTGAACCTAAACTCACTTCAAAAGTGAAGATCAGTCTTGATAGCATAGAACTTGGAGTTGGTTAACTTGATTAAGGTTGGTGAACTTGATTAAGAGTATTAAGAGTGTTGTCATTACTGGCGCATCCGGTACTGTTGGAGAAACAGTTGTTGACTCATTGCGTGAGCATTATGAATTGACGCTTTTCGATATCAAGCCCCATCCTAGGTTTCCTGTAAAGTTAGTTGATCTTGCTAATTGGCATGAGGTTTACAACAACCTTCCGGAGGCTGATGCCATAATTCATCTGGCTGCAATCCCTCAGGAAGATAGCCCAGAAAAAATTCTCCGCAGCAATATCCAAGCAACGTTGAATGTTTTTGAAGGGGCGAGAATACGAGGGATCCAACGTGTGATCTTTGCCAGTTCAATCATGACCTATTTAGGGCACCACAGACAAAGCAAGCCCATTCAGCCTCTTCATCCTCAGTTTCATACGTTACCAACTACCCACTATGCTGTCAGTAAACTATATGGCGAGCAGCTTGGACAGGTCTATGCCCACAATTTTGGACTTTCGGTTATTTGCATTCGCCTGGGATGGTATCCCCGCATCCCCACAACTCAAGAACATTTGGATAGTCAATTACCAATCCTCATCAGCATCCAAGACTGTAAGCGCCTTTTCCATGCTTGTCTTGCTGTTGAAACGATGGAGTACGCGATCGTCAACGGACTGTCAAGGGGAGGTAAAGATTATTACGATCTAGACATTGGCAAAGAATTGTTGGGGTTTTACCCAAATGACGATCTAGAAGCAACCGCTTATCAGCATCGAAAACGATTAGGATTGCTAGTGCCCCTCCTCCAAAGAGATTAAAGTTCCTTAGTAATCTTTGTAGGCAATCAATTCAATGCGAATTTATCCACCTCAATTAGTGCGTGAGGAAGAGCAGGTTAAAATCACAGCTCTGGTTGAATATGCTGGAGGAACAGAGAACCTGTGGTATGCCGTAGATCGACATTATGGCGACTTTTTGACGATCGCCAAGTTGGATGCTTTTGTTGTCGGACTACTGCCATTTGCCATGCAGCAAAATGAGGATATATATGTCAATGGCGCACTCTCAGAAAAACTCTTCTACAACCTGACCCACGCCTTCATCAAAATTCTCACCCTGCTCATCCCTTCTTTACATCCGATCAAAATCATCCCGGAAGACCTTGATGATGGCAAACGGCACTCAACTATTGGTGGAGTCGCCACGGGATTTTCGGGGGGCATTGACTCCTTCTGTACCCTCATCGATCATTTGAATAATTCTGCCGTTCCCCAAAGCTATCAACTGACCCATCTGGTACTAAACAACGTGGGATCGCATGGTGCAGGGGGACGAAACCTCTTTCAAAAGCGGTATCAGCGATTGCTAGCCTTTGCCCAAGAAGTTCAACTACCCCTAATCAAAATCGATTCCAATCTGCATGACATCTT
>JANRII010000020.1:0-40603 GCA_033765135.1 Pseudanabaenaceae cyanobacterium bins.39 | reverse complement strand
TGGCTATCGGTTAAGTCTGTGGGGTATGATTTATTTCTTGCTTCCATCGGTCTGTCTTTGTTTTTCTATATTGACAGACTATACCTTTGGGAGCTTTTTTTACCTTTGCCTTTACTAAAAACTTCTCAAACACGCTCTAAGATTTTATAATGAGCAAGGGGAACTAGAGCAATCATTGCTAGTCCCTGATTTTCCGAAGGAAATTAAACGATAATTTATTTTTTCCTGTTTGATGGATTGTGATTGAGGCGATCGCTGGTTGATTGATCTTTTAGAGTAGCGATCGCCAAATTCTAATATCCTACCTAATATCAAACCAAAGCACCACCACAACTTGAGCCACTGCCAGCCGTACAGCCGTAACAGAAGTTAGCCGTTTGGATCTCATCGATTAGATCTAACGATCCTTTTTCTAAAATATCGGCAATAGTCAGAGGATAGCGATCGCACGATCGCGCAGTGAGATCTTCCATTTGATTAAAGTCGCAATCATAAACATTTCCCAAATAATCTATAGATAGATGATTGCGACACATCAAATTGTCAAGAGTATCAGGATTAAAGTTCTCTTCCAAAAACTGCAAATAAGGTGCTTCCAAATGGCGATGACGTAAATGGAACTTGCTCCGACCAATGGGCAGATTGGTAATTGTAAAGAGATGATTGAAAACAATCCCAAAATGCTCTTGCAGATAGTCTTTATAGGCACTTTCTAATCCTTGTTGCTGTGGCGCAAGTGAGAACTGTGTCGAACTTGGCAAAGGAGGATTGTAAACCAAATCTAAAACTAAATCAGGATTACTGCCATAACCAAGACGATTCAGCCATTGCAAAGCTTGAATAGATTGATTGAAGACACCCTTGCCGCGCATTCGATCCACATTATCTTCCAAATAACAAGGCAATGAGGCCACCACCCGCACCTGATGCGCTGCCAAAAAATCAGGCATATCAGTATAATCTTCCACAAAGAAAATGGTCAGGTTAGAACGGACAATCGTTTCCTTGCCATAACTACGGGCAGTCTGCACCAGTTCGCGAAATCCGTAGAGCATTTCAGGTGCGCCTCCCGTCAAATCGACTGTGCGAATTTGGGGGAATTTACTAATGACTTCAATTAGCTGCTGGCAAGTTTGAGGCGATAACTGCTCCGTACGCGATGGACTAGCCTCAACATGGCAGTGGGAACAAGCTAGGTTGCAGATTTTCCCAAGATTAATTTGTAATACAGAAATGGCATTTTTGAGAAACGGTTTGCCAATTTTGCTTGCAAAGGGAGAAATCGCGATCGCGTCAAGACTCATAACACACCTAAACAAAGAATATTATTAATGATGATAAATTACAATCACCAGAATCTCACCTCTAAACCATGATCGAAAGTCCTAGTATTAGTTTTCGGACTGCTCAATTTATTGATATTGATCCCCTGATCGAACTCGTTACAGAATTCTATGAATTTGAGCAAATTAGTCTCAATGCAGAGGTCATCAAAGCATTTACCGCCTTACTGAGCAATGAGCAATATGGAACCATCTGGCTAATCTGCGATCGCGATCGCCCCATCGGATATGCTGCCCTCACCTTCTTCTTCAGTATGGAATATTATGGGCTTTGCGGACTACTTGATGAGCTATACATCAAAGCCGACTATCGCGGCCAAGGTATTGGCAAACAAATTTTAGATTTCGTAACCACCTACTTACAAAATCAAGGATCGCGATCGCTCACCCTCGTTGTCGATGATTGGAACCACGCGGCAGAAACATTTTATTTAAAAAATGGATTTACGCGCACAAATCGCCATGTCATGCTAAAACAACTTAGCACTTAAGCTGCAATTTTCATTTAGCCTATGCTAAATGAAAACCAAAAACCCTAATAAGTCCATACTCATTTAAAAAAACACGTTACTATTTTGTTGTGAGATCTCAGAGAGTCCGAGTATGCAATTAAAAAGTGTTGTTCAGCCCTTTGGCGAAGTAAATGTCTATCCCCAAAATAATGGTGATATCAACATCGTTGCCACCATTCTCATGGTTCCCGATATCGAGGGGGCGCGAGTGGGTCTAGCCCTAGATGGATCGGCATCCATGAAAAAAATGTACGGCATTAGTGGTGTGGTGAGTAGTTTCTTTGCTAGTGCTGCGATTACGCAAAATGTGGTGGAGCCTGTGGCAAGGGTAATGGTGAAGTATCTCGCCAATTTTGCCGCTACGGGCAAGGTGGATTTACTAAATTGGGCTTGTGGGGCAGCAGGAGAACTAGTAGAAGACCTTGGCAGCTTTAGTGGTGAGGAGATCGATCAATTTCCAATTAAGGGGCCCAAAATCCCTTGGGGAACTGGGACAAAGCTATTGCCACCCTTGGAATATTTCATTAACAAGTATAAAGATGCACCAGCGATCGGGGTCAAGCAACCTGCGGCCATCTGTCTCATCATTACTGATGGCATCATCGAAGACTTAGAAGATGTTAAGGAATATTGCTTTAAATATGCCTTAGAAATTGCTGATAACTCCAAACCCTTTATTAAGTTTCTGTTAATCGGAGTTGGCAAAGAGATTGATGAGAAGCAACTTGAAGAACTAGACAATATGTTTGAAGGTAGCTTTATTAAGGATGCATCGGGTCGTGATATCGACCTTTGGGATTACCAAGTTGCTGATGATATCCAAATTCTAGAGCAGATTTTCAAAGAATTTGTTTCAGCAGAAACCATCGTAACCAACTACGGCCGAATTCTCAATCAAGCAGGTATAGTATGCGAAGAATATAACTTTGGCGTACCTGCCCTGATGCGCTTTAAGATGCCCGCAGGTTCAACAGCCTTTACTTTAGAATTTTCAGGAGGCAATGTAACTCAGGATATTAGCGATGCTTTGCCCAAGGATATAGCGATCGATCATGTTACGCAAACTGAACAATGGAAGGATGTTATTGATTTTCAATAATTCAAGTGGGCATTTTTTGCGATTTTGATAATTCTTGATATTTTTTGATATTTAGCAATCCTTAGAGACTGTTTGAGAAGTGTGGGCATTCGCTAACAATACTGATTGATCCCCCCTAACCCCCCTTACGAAAGGGGGAAATGATTAAAAAAGTCCCCCTTTTTAAGGGGGATTTAGGGGGATCAAAACTTCTTAAACACGCTCTTAATACCAGAAGTAGAAGCATCTTAAATTGTGGAGATGCTCTCCACTCTACCCATACTTACGAATTGAACGAGATAGATCGCCATGCTAGATGAGACTACTGCTCAACAGGAAATTGCTGCCTTAGAAACAGCAACGGAAACCTTTACATCCTCTTCAAATAGTTATCAGATGCCTGCTAATCAAGTGGTGGCTGAGTTTGGTGAGGTGAATGTGGAACGGTATGAGCAGAACTGTCATGTGAATTTTACGATCGCGATGGAACCGCAGGGACGGCTTGCCGAAGGATGGCGCACGGGACTCGCCCTCGATGCCAGTGCTTCCATGAAGCGTTCCTATGGGCGTAAGGTGGAAGCGAGGGTCGATCCTGCTTTGCTGACTACCTATATCAAGCAGGGGCGTTTAAAGTCCTATCTCGAAGATGGCGAGCCAGTCCGCCGCATTGAGCGCGAAGCCTTTGCAGAAATGCAGCAACAGGGCTATGAAATCAATTACACAACCAATATTTTGCAGCCCTTGGTGCAAGACTTGACGGCTTATTTAGCAGGCAGTCTTGATAGTATTGGGCAGACCGCTTTGATCTATTGGGGATGTGGTAATGGTGAAGAGATTCAGGTATTGGGTGAGTTTACGGCTGAAAGTTGTCAAGAGTTGGCAATTACTGGCCCTGCCACCTTTAAGCTCGGAAAATCCACAAAATTACTGCCTGCGATCGCTTACTTTACCAAGCAGTACCCACAGGCCACAAGGGGCATGTATATCTTTTTGACCGATGGGCGGATTGATGATATCAATCAAGTCAAAAGCTATACCCGTCTGATTGCCCAAGAAATTGCTCAAGGTCAGCGTAACTATTTGAAGTTGATTTTGATTGGCATTGGGAATGATGTCGATCGCTACCAATTGCAAGAGTTGGATGATTTTGATGCGGGGGTTAATGTTGATATTTGGGATTATAAAATTGCTGATGAGATGAGCAGTCTGACCCAAATTTTTGCTGAGGTGGTCAATGACAATCAAATTATTGCTGAAAGTGGCTCAATTTATGACGATCGCGGCAACTGTATCAAGTCCTATCCCTTGGGCTTGCCTGCGAGGGTAGATTTTGATATTCATCGAGATGCGGAGTGGTTTGAGTTGGAGGTGGGGCAGCAACGCATTCGCCAAGGTCTCGTTTTGGGAGCAGCGATCGCACCTCTCCCTAAGAAGCAATTACTCGACTTCGAGTTACAGGCGATCGCTAGTCAACAGGCGATCGCCAACGAGCCAGTTTCCACAGCCGCAGAGGTAGAGCAGGATTCGCCACCACCCACTATCAGCAAATTTCAAAAGTTTTTGGCGGCAATCTTCTTGGGTGCTGCTTTTGTGGGCATCGCGATCGCCTTTGCAATCTTAATCAAACGCTCCGATGAAAGCTCCCAATCCCCAATTCCCATCCCCAAAACCAACCTAACCAATTCAACCAATCCCCAATCCCCAATTACCACCCCCAAAACCAACCTCACCAATCCAACCAATTCCCCATCACCAACTACCACCCCCAAACCCAATCCCACCAATTCACCCAACTCCCCATCACCAATTACCCCCCCCAAACCCAATCTAACCAATTCAACCAATCCCCAATCCCCAATTACCACCCCCAAACCCAACCTAACCAATCCAACCAATCCCCACTCACCAACTACCACCCCCAAACCCAACCTAACCAATTCAACCAACCCCCAATCCCCAATCCCCAATCCCCAACTACCAATCACCAACCCAGACGAAGAAACAGTAGTTTTCTTTGCCGCCGATGAAATTACCGTAGCTCCTGAAGAGCAAATCAAAATTGATGAATTTTGGCAAAAAATCCAAGGACGTAAGGGGATCATTCAAGTCAGTGGCCACACCGATAAAAGCGGAGACTATGCTTACAACCTTGACCTATCCAAAGATCGCGCCGATGAGGTGGTCAGATTACTTCGCGATCGCGGCTTAAATGATAATTACAAAGTTACCTTTGAAGCTCTATCTTGGCTACAACCCAAACAGGGCAAAGCAAATTCTAACAGTGCTGCCTCAAATCGGCGCGTTGTGATTCAGTTTAAGGAAACCAAGTAACCTTTTTGTCATTTATCGTTATAAAACCGAACAAATGCCTGTATAGTCGTTTACAATGATATTGGTTAGAAAATTTTATCGTTTGCGGTATGCTCTAACTTTCAAAATTATGTAACCCTGAGGACATAAGCTAATGCTACATCGCAAAATTTATCAACTTTGTGAGGCCAAGAGCGATGTTTGGATTTTCCTGAGGGATCAGGGACGTTGGCTAGAAAGAGCCAAAATAATAGATATTGAAGGGGACGTGGTGACAATTCGCTATGAAACCGAAGATGAAGATGAGGTTTGCTCTTGGGAGGAAATGGTGAGACTAGAAAGCATCGGTGCAGTAACACAGCGTCTATCTTCATTTACTAAAACCAATATGTCGTCTAATGACCTACTAGTATCCGATGATTGCCCTGAGGCAGAACAAATTCGACCTCGTAATGATCTAGACAAGTAAACAAATTAAAATCACCTTAACATCGCTCTAAATCCTTAATTCATATTCTGACAAATTCTCCTTAACTCTGACATCAAAATTCAGATATTAAATCAACAAGAAACGGCGCATCGCGTCGTTTCTTGTTTCTAATATGGTACTTTTCCGCAACTGGAGAATAATACTTTCAGAAATTTTCGAGACTAGTCCCTAACAACAAGATCATGCAACCCGTTGACCTCACCACTCTTGTGGCATTGACCCATGAGCTAAATTTGGCTTGTGTACCTGCAAGGTTAGAGCAGGTATATCAGAGCGATCGCCATCGGATTTATCTGCAATTGCGTACCCTCGATCGCAAGCTATGGCTATTACTATCATGGCATCCCCAAGGCGCAAGGCTACACCTTAGCGCCCCACCTCCCAAGCAACCTGACACCTTTACCTTCAGTCAGCAGATTTTGCATCAGGTGGCGGGTCTTGCCTTGGTCAATGTGCAGCTAACTAGCCCTTGGGAACGGGTTGTCGATCTTCAGTTTGCCAGACGACCTAACGATCAGGTGGAATGGCATTTGTATTTGGAAATCATGGGGAAGTATAGCAATGCAATTTTGGTGAATATCGATGGCGAAATTGTCACCGCCGCCCATCAGGTCAGTTCTCGGCAGTCACGGGTGCGTCCTATCCAAACAGGCGATCGCTATGAGTTACCGCCTGCCCTCCTCGAAGCAATCCCTAGTTTAGACGAAGATTTTGATGCATGGCGCGATCGTCTCATCCTCATTCCCAAAGCCATCCAACATAATCTCCTCACCAACTATCGAGGGGTTAGCTCCTCCCTAGTGCGATCGCTATTAGCCATCGCGCAAATACAGGATGATCGCCTTGTCAATGAATTAACCCTCAAGGATTGGCAGCAACTCTATCAAGCTTGGCGGCTTTGGTTGCAATGCCTTGAATACAAAAAATTTGTACCCCATCTCACCCCCAAAGGGTATAGCCTGATTGCTGCCGTCCCCCATCCTGCACCAGAGACCGTTAACGCCTTTTGCGATCGCTACTACACCCAGCAAACAGAGCAAATCGCCTTTCAGCAATTGCAACAGCAACTCAGTCAGGCGCTTCAAAACCAACTCAGTAAATTAACTATTAAGGAGCAAGAATTTCAATCTCGCTTGACCCTATCAGCCCAAGCCGATGAACTCAAAAATAAAGCTGATTTACTGATGGCAAATCTGCAATTGTGGTCAGTGGGGATGAAGGAGATTCAACTTCCTGATTTTCATAGCGATCGGCAAATTTGCATTCCCCTCGATCCCACCCAAAATGCTACTCAAAACGCGCAAACCTTCTACAAAAAGCACCAAAAGCAAAAACGAGCTACCCTAGCGATCGCGCCATTATTAGAATCCGTTCAACAGGAAATTATTTATCTAGAGCAGGTCGTCACCACCATCAGCCTCCTCGAACAACATGAATTAACTGCCTTGCAAGAAATCCGTACCGAACTAGCCCAGCAGGGATATCTCAAAATTGCTGAAGAGTATGGCAGTCGGGCTAAGGTTTCTAAAATAGTCGCCAAAAATCCGCGCAAAGGTAACAGAAATAATGCTTCTACCAAGGGCAAAACTAATCGGAACAAACAGGACGAAATCCCTGATTGCCATCGCTTTATTACCCCCAATGGCTTTGAAGTGTGGGTGGGCAGAAATAATTATCAAAATGATCTAATTTCCTTTCGCATTGCCAATGAATATGATCTGTGGCTCCATGCTCAAGAGATATCAGGTAGCCATGTGTTATTACGTTTGCCTGCGGGAGCGATCGCCGAGGATATCGATCTACAAGTTGCCGCCAACTATGCCGCCTATTACAGCCGCGCCAGACTGAGCGATCGCGTTCCCGTTGTTTGCACCACTCCCAAGTATGTTTTCAAACCCAAGGGCGCAAAACCGGGCATGGTCGTCTATACCCATGAAAATATTCTGTGGGGACAACCAACGCAAATTTCATATCAATTTAAAAAATTGTGATCACACTTTCTTATTCCCCTCGCCCTTAATGGGAGAGGGGCAAGGGGTGAGGGTTTTAGAATTAGCATCAAAACAATATTTAAAGCAATAAAGGAGTACCAACAGGTACTCCTTTATCTAAATGCAGGATAATAAATAATTGCACTTAATAAGAATTAAAAATCTAACCAAATTAACAATCGAGAATTAAAGAATTAAATCTAGAATTGCGAATTAGTAAGTTAGACCCATGCTGCGGGTGGTTTCCGCACCCAAATAGACACGGATGCTCAGGAAGTCAGTGGGGCAAGCTGTTTCGCAACGTTTGCAACCAATGCAGTCCTCGGTACGGGGTGAAGAAGCGATTTGAGCCGCCTTACATCCATCCCAAGGAACCATTTCCAAAACATCACAAGGACAGGCACGCACGCACTGAGTGCAGCCGATACAGGTGTCATAAATTTTGACTGCATGCGACATATTGCTATTGCTCCAATCAATATATGTACCTATTTCAGGCACGAGATGTTTAAACCCAAGTTTATCGTAGAGGTTTACATTCGATGTAGCGATCACCAGATAACTTAAAACAAATTAACAAATGACCAGCACCCATGCCCCTAATTCCTCAAATTCTTAATTAAGAATCCCTGAGTTAACTAGCTATTTCTAGACAATCTGGCTTTTTATCACATTCCGAATAATCGGTGCTACATTAAGAAATGTAACGTCAGGGCGAACTTTATGGAGTGGAAGCAAGTTGAAGAAAATTGGGTATTGACCCCACCAAAGCCTAAGGGGGTGATCCATTTTTTGGGGGGCGCATTTTTTGCGGCGGCTCCTCAGATTGCCTATAGCCGAGTTTTAGAACAACTAGGTCAAAATAACTATGCGATCGTGGCAACTCCCTTTTTAAACAGCACCTTCGATCATCGCCAAATTGCTCGTGATGTCCATAGCTCCTTTCGCAAAGTACGCAGCAAGTTGTTTTTAGACTATTTCCCTGTATTTGGAATGGGACATAGTATGGGTTGTAAGATTCATCTTTTGGTTAATAGTCTTTACAAACCGCAAAGGGCTGGCAATATTTTCATTGCTTACAATAATTACAGTGCCGATCGCTCAATTCCATTCTTTAAGGAACTGGCGAATAAGATCCCTGAGATGAATACAATGGATTTTACGCCTAGTCCCAAAGAAACCGATCAACTTGTCATCGCCAACTATGAAACTCAGGCAAATCTCCTGATCAAATTTATTGATGATGACATTGATGAGATTTCGTCCTTAGCTCAGATTTTGCAGCAAAAGTTTCCGCGCTCCCTGACCCTGAAGACCCTCAAGGGAACTCACCTCACCTCTATGGGGATTGATCTCAAGTGGCAAACTGGCAAAAGCTTTTCTCCTGTCGATGCGATCGCTCAGTGGATCAAGCAAGAAGTCCATCGCAACAATCAAACCCTCGAACAGGTGATGCTGTCATGGCTAGATGCCCATATTCCCACCAACTCCCAAAGTAAAATCAAAGTTAAATGAATACTTACTTTAGAGACTGCTTGAGAAGTGTAGGCATTGGCTAAAAATGCTGAACGATCCCCCCTACCCCCCCTTACGAAAGGGGGGAAAGATTAAAAAAGTCCCCCTTTTTAAGGGGGATTTAGGGGGATCAAAACTTCTCAAACATTACCTCATCAATAATTTGTCGAGTCTTGGCAATAGTCTATGCAATACGAAGCTCAGATCAGATTGGGATTTTTTTTTGGGACTTTTGGGCTGATGTTTATTTGGGAAGCGATCACCCCCTATCGCCAACTGGTGATCCCTAAGCCCCTGCGATGGTTCAACAACCTCATCCTAGTGATGCTCAATACATTTTTAGTCCGCGCCATACTGCCACTTTCGGCAGCAGCGATCGCCACTTTCGCGAAGGAGAGAGGATGGGGCTTATTGAATTTATTTTCGCTGAGTCCTTGGCAAACCGTTCCCCTAATTATCATCTCCATCATCTACCTAGACCTAGTTATCTATTGGCAACACAATCTATTCCATCGCATCCCAATGCTTTGGCGATTGCATCGGGTGCATCATGCCGATCGCGATTTTGATATCACCACAGGATTAAGGTTTCATCCTTTAGAAATTTTGTTATCCATGATGATTAAATTTGTGGCAATTTTGGTGATGGGTGTACCCGCGATCGCAGTTGTAATTTTTGAAATTCTGCTCAATGCCACCGCCATTTTTAATCATGGTAATGTCAGCTTACCGCATCAAGTTGATCGCCTATTACGACTCTTTGTCGTTACCCCAAATATGCATCGCATTCACCATTCCATTATTACTCAAGAGACCAATAGCAACTTTGGCTTTAACTTGCCTTGGTGGGATCACTTATTTAAAACCTATCGCGCCCATTCTGTCGCCAACCCTCAGCAAATGGCGATCGGACTGGCAGAATATCAGCAGACTTTACAAGTTACCAAATTACCTTGGCTCCTAACTATGCCTTTTCAGTCCAGATGAATCCCATCAAACGAACAGCCTATACACAGGTGCTAAAATTGGTGAGATGAATTAGCAATAAACTTAATAATTGATCTTGTGGGAAACGACTGAGATTTTGTAGGATATATTTAGGTTGATTTAGATTAATCTAGATTAATATTTACAGCTATAAGGTTACAAGTAGGTATACCCATCTTGTTACACCAAGTCGATAATCTTACATCAATGTAAATGGCATTGCTTTAAATTGATTCCCGTCTAGTCGATAGCAGGCATAATTTGTGACTCACACACGCTCCAAACATTCACGGCTGATGATTGCTGTCCTGCCTGACGAATCTTCAGCTTTTGAGGCATACCGACTCCTCCAATGCCATGGTATTTCTCCTGAGAATTTGGCGTTGGTGGGTCGGGGGTATAGTAGCCCTGATAGTGTGGGGCTATTTAGTCCTAGTCATACCACATGGCGCTATGCCAAGCGGGGAATGCTATGGATGGGCTTGACTGGTGGGCTGTTGGGCATAATTTTGCAGTTACTCTTCAAGCTCAAATTACCCAATCTTGATTGGCCACAAACTCTATATACGATCGCTTCGACCGCGAGTTTAATTGGAGTGGCGATCGGTGCGGCCGTTGGTACTATGTACGGCTGGTTTTACAAAAGTAGCCTATCGATTTCTTGTCGTAATTGTTTGGCAAGAGGACAGTATTTATTGTTATTAGAAGGCTCAGAATCCTTGACGAGGCGAGGGCGAGAAATATTGAATGATTATTCCGTAAAGCCAAATCCTTAAAAAAATGGCACATTTACTGATTTTTTGGGATCTTAATCGGGAGTATTTATAAACTATGTCCCATCATAGGAGTATCTTAATTATTGAGGATTCAGAGGCTGACTGTGAGCTGTATCGCCGCTATCTTGAGAGGGGAAGCGATTGTAATTTTCACTTTCTCATGGCTAATACGATCGCCAATGGAATTAGCATGTGGCGATCTCAACAGCCAGATATTGTTTTATTAGATTTATCCTTGCCCGATGGTAATGGATTGGAATTGCTCAAAATATTTAAAAAACTTATCAAAAAACCTAAACAGGATCTGAATTGTCTTAATTTTCGAGGTCTTCCTGATATCCAAGAGCGAGAAGATCCCAACCAATTCTCAAATAAATCGCTCCATGCCTATACAGATATTAGTTCAGAACTGTCCGCCAGTTTACCCGTCATCGTTTTATCAGGAAATGAAAACATCCGCACAGCTATTGAGGCAATTCATCTAGGAGCCTATGATTATTTAGTTAAGGGAGATCTGACAGAGCAGGCTCTATGCGAAAGCGTGCGGGGATTGTTGAACTATTCTCACATCCATCAGCAATTAGATAGAGCGCATTATGCCGATCGCATTATTCATAATATTGCGTTGCAAATTCGCCAGATGCAGGATATTCATGATATCTGTCAACTTTTGGTGAGGGAAGTTCAGCAATTTTTGCAGGTTGACCGCGCCTTAGTTTATCAATTTAATGAACAGATGATGCGGCAGATCATCGCTGAAGAAGTTGTACCAGCATGGCAATCTAGTATTAGTTTCCCTGCTAATTGTAGTTGTACTAAACTGTCTGAAGAACAGGAGGCTCTGTATCTATCGGGATATGCAATGATCAATCATGATATCCAAAGTGCAGGCTTAACGGAATGTCATCGCCAGATGCTCGAGGGGTTTCAGGTTAAGGCAAATATAGCTATGCCAGTTGCGCTATCAGAAAACTTGCTCCATAAGCAAAGGAAAGTATGGGGATTACTCATTCTGCACCAATGCTCTAGCACGCGGTTGTGGCAAGATTATGAGGTGGAGTTTTTGGAAAAGGTTGCTACACATTTAGCGATCGCGATTCAACAATCTCAAATTTATGCAGATCTCCAAAGCATTAATAATTCTTTGGAATTACAAATTCAGGAGCGCACCCGTGAATTGGAACTCAATCAGAAGAAACTGAGTTCCATTGTGGTAAATTTACCCGATTTGATTCGTCTCATTGATATTAATGGTACTTATCTAGACAATAATCATTTTGTCAATGCCAATTATGATCTTGTTCCGTACGGTATTGATATTAAGGGAAGAAATATTAAAGAACTAGTACCACTTGAACTCGCCAATAGAGCGATAGATGCGATCAAACAAGCAGTGAAGCTAGGCGAAGTACAAAGCTTTGAGCAAAATTACCAATTAGACAACCTATGGCACTACGAAGAAGTTAGGGTTGTGAAGGTGGATGAAACTTCGGCGTTGGTGATTGTGCGGGATATTAGCGATCGCCGTCGCATGGAAAGCTCCCTCAAATACAGTGAAGACAAATTTAAATTAATTGCCGATACTGCCCCAGGAGCGATTCAAATCTTTGTGCAACGACCCGATGGATCACTATATTTTGAGTATATGAGTGCTGCTTTTGAAGAAATAAATGAACTCAAAATTGCTGATGTGTTAGCAGATGCCCAGCTTTGTTTACGGCAAAATCATCCTGATGATGTAGAAAGATTAATGGCAGAACTTAGGCAGAGTTTAGAGAATTTGTCTTTGTTCCATTGTGAATGGCGAATTATTACCGCATCAGGAAATACCAAATGGATTCAAGCCTATGCTCGTCCCAAACGTCGTGAAAATGGGGATGTGGCTTGGTATGGTGTGGTTTCTGATGTGAGCGATCGCAGACAAATGGAACTAGCCCTTGAGCTAAAAATCCTGCGTGAAAAAATGCTCAATCAATTTATTCAGGTAATTCGGAGTTCCTTTGATTTGCATGAAGTTTTTAACTTGGCAACCCATGCGGTCGGAGCATTGCTGAACTTGGAGCAGGCAGTTATAGTCAAGTACTTTCCAGATCGGCAAATATGGGAACACATCGCTGTATTTCGCGATCGAGACAACATTTTAGACTCGATTGGTTTTCAAATTCCTGATGATAATAATCCCTTCGCTGAACAACTCAAACGTTTTGAATTTGTGATTGTCAATGATACTAGTAAAATTGAAGATGCTGTCAATCGAGAAATAGCTGCGGAAATTGATGGTGCATGGCTATTAATGCCGATTATTGTGAACCAAGTAACTTGGGGCAGCCTCACCTTACGCAAGCTCAAACCAGTTGCCAAGTGGGAAGAATTTGAGGTGGAGATTACACAGGCGATCGCCGATCAATTAGCGATCGCGATTCAACAGGCACAGCTTTATCAACAACTCCAAACCGAACTAGCGGAACGCAAGCAGGCGGAAATAGATCTTGCCAAAGCGAAGGAACAGGCAGAAGCAGCCAATCAAGCGAAGAGTGACTTTCTTGCCAATATGAGCCATGAAATTCGGACTCCGATGAATGGAGTTTTAGGTATGGCGCAAATATTAGCTTCTACACCTCTAAGAGAAGATCAAAGAAGTTATGTGCAGGTGATCCTTGATAGTGGCGATGTTTTATTAACCATCATTAACGATATTCTTGATTTTTCCAAAATTGAATCTGGGAAATTGCAACTTGAGCAGAAGGAATTTGATTTTGTGAAAATCCTTAATTCTGTGTGCCAGCTTTTGGGCAAGACAGCCTATGATCGGGGAATTCATTTACAATGTCCCATCTCCAATAATGTTCCGATCATCTTGCTTGGTGATGCTTCTCGACTAAGACAGATCTTGATTAATTTAGTTGGTAATGCAATTAAATTTACTAAGGCGGGAGTAGTAAGTTTGAGCTTTGACGGCAAGATTGAATACTATGATCAATCAGCACAAAGCTCCAGTGAGCCTCCACGCGCCTATTACCATATTCAAGTGGCGATCGCTGATACAGGTATTGGCATTGACGAAACCCGCATTGACACATTATTTCAGCCCTTTACACAGGCAGATGCATCCATAAGTCGCCAGTTTGGTGGTACTGGATTAGGTCTGGCGATCTGTAAGCGACTAGTGGAGTTAATGGATGGCACTATTTGGGTAGAGAGTCATGGCAAAATTGGCGGATATCCTCCCCTAAATTGGTTAGAACAACATTCCCAATCCTATACCAATGGTGCAACCTTCTATTTCACCATCAAACTACCTCAAGCCCTATCTCGTCCGAATACAGGTAATATCTTCACGGCACTTCCATCTACTAGTCCAAACCTAGCGATTAATTCGCAAATTCTACCGATTAGGGTCTTGGTTGTCGAAGATAACATTTTCAATCAAAAAATTGTGGTTTTAATGCTGCAAAAGATGGGCTATGCAGTTGATATCGCCAATAATGGACAGGAATGTTTAGACTGTTTATATCTTGATCAGGAGACTTACGAACTTGCCTATGATGTCATCTTTATGGATTTGCAGATGCCTGTTATGGATGGAATTACCGTAACTCGCCAAATTCGCGATCGGCATAGTTCCAGCACTAAGCCTTGGATTATCGCATTAACCGCCGATGCGATGTCTGAAGATGTGCAGAATTGCTTTGATATAGGAATGAATGATTATATTAGCAAACCCATTAATTTTAATGATTTAGTGAATTCTCTGCACAACTACAGACTCCATCACGAAGCTAATTTCCTGTAAAATGTATGAATTGCTGCCAAATAAATGCGCTAGAATATATACAAAATTTTGATCTATATATAAATTTTGCTAAAATTCTTGCTTAAATTTATAAAAGATAAAATCAATCGGCATTCTCAGAAACAGAAAGAAGGAATGTCACTTCAGACAGTATTGATCGTACCTCTGATACTGCAAGTTCTTTTGGTGCTTATAATTACTAGCTGGTTATCATTTCACAATGGACAAAGGGTGGTTGTAAATATTGCCAGCAGTTTAAATCAAGAAATCGGGCAAAGGATTCAACTTCATCTCAAAAGGTATCTAGAAATACCGCATCAGTTTAATCAATCTCAAGAAGCAGTATTTGAAAATCAATGGTTAACAGCAAATGATCTCAGTCAGATCGGTAAATTCTTCTTAAATCGTTTACATGATCATCCTTCCTTAAAATATACTGCTTGGGGCAACGAGCAGGGCAGGTATGTGGGTATCGCGAAGACGGTTGCATCGGGATATGAAATCGAACTGGTCGAAAATCCACTCACTCAAGCATATTACACCTATAGTATCGATTTAGGTGGCAACAGAGGAGCTTTCCTGCGGCGATCGCCTCCCTATGATCCTCGCACTAGACCTTGGTATATAGAAGCCAAGCGATCGCAAAAAGCACGATGGAGTTCTATATATGTATGGTTTGACAACTCGAAAATAGCGATCGATGCAGTCCTGCCAATATATGGAGACATTGACCACACAAATTTGCTAGGTGTACTAGATACACCGATTACCCTTGAAGAAATTAGCAACTTTTTAAGAAGTTTGCGAATTGGCAAAACGGGACAGGCTTTTATTATGGAGCGTAGTGGTTTGCTAGTAGCTAGTTCTAGCCACAGCCAATTATTCCGATCGCAAAATGGACAATTACAGAGAATTTATGCCTTTGAGAGTGAAAACAGTCAAATAGCTAGGCTATCTCAAGAATTAATTTCTCAAAATGCTCAAAAAGCTAATTCACTCGCATCTGGTGATAAATTCCACAGCTTAAATCTAGAAATTGATCATGAGCAGTATTTCGTCCAATTACTGAACTTTCAAGACGATTGTGGTCTAGATTGGTTAGTTGTCACCAGCATTCCCCATCGAGATTTTAGTGAAGAAATCTATGCCATCATCAGACGAAATCTTGCCATCGCCACTGTGATCATCCTCATCGCTATCATTTTTTTAATTCGCACCTCCAGATTTACGGTTAACCAGATTATCAAGGTAGCTCAGAAAGCAAATGCTATCTCCAAGGGAGACTGGCAAAAACCGATCGCTGAAATAGGCGCAACTGAGTTAAGGATTTTGGCTAGGTCATTCAATCAGATGTCCTCACAATTGCAGGAGTCCTTTGAAAATATTGAGTATGCCGCCTCCCATGATTTATTAACAGGACTGCCCAATCGCCTCAGTTTTCTGAATGCTCTTGAAGCAGAAATCGCTACATTAGGAAATATAGCAAATCAGGAAAATTTAGAGATAAACTTAAATAATCAATTTGCAGTCCTCTTTTTTGATCTGGATAACTTTAAGAGAATTAATGATGGATTTGGGCATTTAACAGGTGATATTCTCTTGAGAGATGTGGCTGTGAGAGTTCAAGAATGTCTATCGGAGCAAGACCTATTAGCAAGATTTGGGGGCGATGAATTTACAATTTTGCTGCGGCATTTAAATAATCCATACCAAGAAGCGATCGCAATTAGCGAAAAGATCATACAGGCTCTCAGGCAACCATTTTGCATTAGTGCAGGCACTTTTTTTATAAGCACCAGTATTGGCATCGCCCTCAGTAATGCTAATCATGAGTATGCAGATAGTTACCTTCGTGATGCAGATACAGCAATGTATAACGCCAAAAAAGCAGGCAAAGATCGCTACGCAATCTACAGCATAACAATGTATGAGCAGATAGTCGAACGACTGCATTTAGAAACAGAATTAAGACACAGTTTGGAACGCAAGGAATTTTTAGTTTACTATCAACCCATCACATCCCTACAAAATAATCAAATTGTTGGCTTTGAAGCCCTAGTTCGATGGAATCATCCCACCCTCGGATTTGTACCGCCATCAAAATTCATCCAAATAGCCGAAGAAGCAGGTCAGATTTCCCATATTACTAAATTTGTCTTGCGACAAGCCTGCACTCAATTAAAGCTATGGCAAGAGCGTTATAGTTGCGCCAAAAATTTATTTGTGAATGTTAATCTATCGAGTCGGGATTTTCTCGATCCGATGCTAGTTCACAATATTGATACCCTCATCAAAGAGATTCAACTGCCTCCGCAAAGCCTCAAGCTAGAACTTACGGAATCAATAATTGTAAGTAATATGCAATCAGTACGTTTGTCTCTCCAAGAGTTGCGATCGCTTGGTATTGGCATATGCATCGATGATTTTGGCACTGGTTACTGCTCCCTGCAATATCTATTACTTTTACCCGCAAATACCCTCAAAATTGACAAGATCTTCATAGAACAGTTAACTGCGAATAAGCAAGCAGAACAGATTGTTTCCCTATTTGTTAATTTAGCTCACGGCGTAAATATGGAAGCTGTGGCGGAAGGTATTGAAATACAGGAGCATGTAGATATAATGCGCCGTTTAAATTGTGATTTTGGACAAGGTTATTTTTGGTCGCCCCCATTACCTGTTAGTCAAGTCGAAAAAATTTTGCAATACAAAGAACAAAACCCAAAATCCTAATCGAACTCACGTTAAAGTAGGATAAGTCTTGACTAATTGATAATGTCTTTCTTCCACAACCTTAATATATTCATCTTCCAGAGTTAGCTCAAACATAGCTATTGTATTGTCATCTAAAAATTGCACAGAAATAGACCGACATAGCAAATCAGGAAATTTTTCATTGCAACAGCTAATATCTTGTCTTGTCTGCACAATTCCAATTTGATCATGACCAGCCTTCGCTTGAACGGGTATGACAAAGTGATTGCCATAACTATTTATACCAACGTATATTTCATCTATTTCAATTTGACCAATTCCTTTTACCGTTGTTCTTAAATGATTCTGTAATGAATAGGTTGTAATCCCCAAAAAGATATCTATTAAACGGTTATAGCGTACTTTGGCCAGTAAGGCTTGCTCGTCACCTAGGGCATATTTTTGGATTATTTCTGGTGTAGAGTCAGGTATTTTAATAGTGATTAAATTAGGGTTAGGAATAATTCTATTAATGGTACTTAGTTTAAATCTATAAGTACTTTTGCCCGCATTTTCAATGACCCACTCTAATCCGTCCTTTGCTGTATCCGTAATACTTTTGGGAAGCTTTCTCCTAAATCTATAACTATAGGTTAAATCACCTAAATTTTTGGGTGCTTCTATCTCTAATAAAGATGATACTTCATACATCTCTTGACGCTCAAACTCAAAAGATTCCATGCCTTCGACATAATGTCTTTTAAATATTTCTGCAATAATTTGATCATAATTAGTTTTTTTAGCCATCACTTTTATTTTGACTATTGCCTAGTTCTTGGTTCAATAACATGGGGATGGACACCATACCTTTGAGATGCTTCAACCATTTTAATTTCTAATACTTTGGCATTATCAAGAATTAGTTTCTGGGTGGGTTTATTTAACTTTAATCCCATTACTTCTCGCAATTTACTCGCGACTGCTCTCGCTAATAGTGGCGGGACTGAGTTGCCAATTTGCCGAAAACCATGCCACTTTGTTGAGTGAAATCTAAACCAATCGGGATAAGAATGTAATCTGGCAGCTTCTCGCACCGTAATACAACGTGGTTGCTCAGGATGGATTGGACGGGGTGCAGTAAATGCGCCTCGATTGCTGGGAGTACCTGCTCTTAGAGTATTACAGATGCCTTGGGGATCAAGTTTTAAAAATCGACTAATTTTTTCAACTTCACCGTTGGCGGTTGCCCTAAATCTATCGATAGATGCGGATGAGTGCAAAGTACCAATGCTAGAAGTAAGAATATTACTGTCAATATTTGACGAAATTATCGCCGTAGATGCTTGGGCAAATTTAGATAAAAAAGGCTTTAGTCTTTTGGTTTGTTTGTGATAGACATGAGATGCAATTAGGCGAGAGGTTAATGTTTGCGGATTGTAGTATCTCTGATAGGAAAAATCGAACTTATCATTTAATAAACCTCTCAAATATCGGCTGTAATCGCTTTGAGGTTCTTGAAATTCAGCAATACACCAATCTTGAGCCATTAGCTCTGGATATTTAGATACGTCTGGCAAATCAGAGATGGCATCACTTACGGTTGGACTATCGGGCAAATCAACAAGTGATTTAGCTATCCGCTTGGCTTTAGCGGGTTTGGTAATGGGGGATGGATAATTGGGAAGTGGTAAATCTTGACGGCAGCCGATGAGAAATAATCTTTCGCGATGTTGTGGAACCCCAAAATGGGAGGCATCAAGCACTTGATAGGGGATCAGAACTTGATAGCCATGTAGATGGAAATTTTCGATTACTTCATCTAAAAACTGGCGATGATTACCCAATGTCAAGCCTTTGACATTTTCCATGACAAAGTACTTAGCATTTAGTTCTTTTACTAAACGCATAAAGTGGGAAACTAGCTGATTGCGGGGATCATCGAAGGCACGTTTGCCCATCATGGAGAAACCTTGGCAAGGGGGGCCGCCGAATACTACATCAACTTCGCGATCGCCGATTTGCGATTTTTCACGGATCTCTCTGCCTGTTATTTCCGTCACACTGGCGCAGATCACAGACCACATCGGAAAATTATATTCATGGGTGACACAATGAATCGGATCGATCTCCACAGAGGCGAGAACGTCAAAGCCTGCTTGCTCGAAGCCCAATGTCATACCACCTACACCTGCAAATAAATCTACAGCGATCGGTCTTTGATTTCCCATAATCCGCAAGGCATCCAGATATCACCACAAGAAGCTTATTGTAATATAACGTGAGTTCGATCAAATCTTGAGGATTGCGATCGCTCACTTGCCTAATACCAACATTGCTAGTACCTAGCCAAGCCTTTCAAAACTTTTTTGCAAAATCAATATCCATCATCAAAGTACCATCGCTAGAAAGGACGGTAAATCGATATTTATAAGGTACAACATCCCAAAATTTTTGTAACTGCCTAACGTCATAGCGGTTTGGAACATTAATTTCAAAATATCCCTGTTCAGGAACCCATGCAATCCATAATCCGTTTTGGGCTAGTTGGTATCCCATCTTTTGCCAAAATAGTAGGCGAATTTCTGCTTCTGTTTGTTCATCGATCGCGATATTTGCTTTGCGCCAAGATGGACGATTAAAATTGCGTAAAAACTTGGGAGGTAAATCCTTTGGCAAGGTTCTGCCAATACTGTTGAGATACCAACTGTAGCGCTCTCTTTCAGTTAACAAATAAAACCTAGTACAACCATCATAGGCAGCAGATAGCAATCTACCATCGCTACTCAAAACTTGGTGAGGCATTCCCTCCAATTTTAAAAGCTTGAGAGCGATCGCTTTTTGACCATCCCGCAATTGATCAAAATTGGCATTGAGCGTGATGCGATCGCCTTCTAATTTTTGATAAACACTTTGCCTACCCCAAGGATAAAAACTCATCTTTTGTAATTCTTGCCATTTTGCCTGAACTTGCGGCTGAGACTCTTCTAAAGATCGAACAGTATCACTACAGTTAGCCAAGACAGCTAAAGGATTATAGAGTAAAGCGATCGACAAAGTAAGTAAATGAATTCGCATAATTAATACATTTTTACAGTTGCGATGGCTAACAACCAAATGTTTAAACACTAAATTTTAGTTATTTTTAAAGCAACATCACTATAGATACTGGTTTACCACATTCTGAGCAAACACTAGATCAGTGAAATATCCTAAGGTATAGCTGCTGCCATGCTTGTTAGGACACAAAACCAGAATACGAATTGCGGCGCGGAGCGCCACAATTCGCTTCTTGGTTTTTGATTTGTCCTAATACAAGTGTCTACAGATATACCAGTACAAGCCTATGATCTTGCGGCAAACTTGGGAATCAGCCAAAGCAAAACTTAGATGTTATAAAAAACTCAAAAATCAAAAAAATTTAAACTCACGCATTAGAATTAGACAAAGACATTTTCAAACACATAAGATATTCATAATGCCATGACCCTAAATAAAGTACATCTTGTGGGACGAGCTGGGCGTGATCCTGAAGTCAAATATTTTGATTCGGGGAAAGTGGTCTGTAAGTTTACCCTAGCAGTGAATCGGTTGAGTAGTAACCGTGACGAGCCACCTGATTGGTTTGATCTTGAAGTATGGGGCAAAACCGCAGAGATTGCATCCAATTATGTAAGAAAAGGGGCGCTCATCGGCATCTCAGGTTCTTTGAAATTTGATCGGTGGAACGATCGCAACACAGGCGAAGAGAGACAAAAGCCAGTCATTAGCGTTGATCGTCTTGATCTGTTGGGTTCTCGCAAAGATAATGAGGCTGTCATGCAGAACGGTGATGATGATTTCTAGCAATTATTGCTAAATATCATTCAAAAGTCACCTCAAAAGGCTAAAGGCAAGTTGTCGCCCAGATGACTGGTAAAAATTGTGAGTAAGCCCTAATAGGAAATACGGTTTTCCGACTTGAGAGATCATTTAACTCTTTGTTAAAAATATATACATAGCTAATCAGGGGATCGATCATGTTTAACATAGATGAACTTAACTCTAGCAATAACATTCTGTTGGAATATCTCAAAAACCAGTCACCCGAAACTCTTGCTACTGTTGCCCAATCTGTCACCCCAGAAGCCCAACAGATCATTAACCACAATATTCAAAATTTGCTAGGTATCCTGCCTCCTTCCAGTTTTAATATCAGCATTACAACCGATCGCGAAAATTTGGCAGGTCTAATCGGATCAGCAATGATGACAGGATATTTCATTCGTCAAATGGAGACGCGAATGCAATTAGATCGCTCCTTAGCGGAAGTGATTGGCACTGATAATCTATAGAGTCTTCAATTAAATTTCCCTTAAGTTTAAGGCGGCTGCATTCAGCCGCCTATATTTTTGAGTGATTTTTTGATGAATACTGGTTTAACGCAATTTAACGCAATTTATTGTAAATGGCGATCGCGATCGCACCTGCAACAAACCCACTAATGTGAGCGAGGTAAGCAACTCCTGGTAGATTAGGGTTTGCCATAGCTGCATAAACCGTTTGTCCCACGATCCACAGACCTAAAAATAATGCCGCAGGGATGCGGATGGGGGTAATGAAAAAGCCAAGAAATACTAGGGTCAAGATCTTGGCGCGGGGAAATCGAATCAAGTATGCCCCCATCACCCCAGAAATTGCCCCACTAGCTCCAACCATCGGCACTAAGGATGCGGGGGCGGATAGGGAATGAACTAAGGCAGCAACGGCTCCACAAATTAGATAAAAGATTAAAAATTTACCATGCCCTAAAAGGTCTTCCACATTATTGCCAAATAGGTAGAGAAACCACATATTACCCGCGAGGTGCAAAATATTGGCATGAAGGAACTGAGAAGAAAATAGTGCAATTACCTCTTTGCTGGGATTAACCGTTAACTCTCTAGGTACTAGCGCCCAATTGTTTAACCATTCTACAGTTTGAAAGTTGGATAGGCTCATCTGATAGCCAAATATCAGCACATTCAGCACAATCAGCATGTAAACAACTATAGAACTATCTTGGGTTGGGTTGTCGTCGTGTAAGGGGAACATGCATTATTAAGAACTATATTAAGAACTAAGTGAGGATCAAGCTAAACTCAAGTCTATTATCGTACCTAAATTAATTTATAACCTGATACCTATGACAGCGAGTAATTGGCTTGATAGTTTGAAATATGACGAGAAAGGTCTAATCCCTGCGATCGCACAGGATTATCAAGATGGCACAATTTTAATGATGGCTTGGATGAATCGCCATGCCCTAGAGCAAACGATCGCTTCTGGTGAAGTGCATTATTGGAGTCGGTCTCGCCAAGAGTTGTGGCATAAGGGAGCCACTTCTGGGCATATTCAGAAACTTAAGCAGCTTTATTATGATTGCGATCGCGATGTGATTTTAGTCAAAATCGAACAGGTTGGTGATATCGCTTGTCATACGGGGGCAAGGAGTTGTTTCTTTACCGAAGTCCCTCTAAACCTCAATTAATTCCCGCACCTTACGGACAATATCGGCCGTAGCAAAGCCCTTGGTGAGATAGTCCGTTGCGCCAAGGCGACTAGTTTCTCGAGACCATTCCTCTGCTAAACGAGATGAGATGACTAATATCGGCATAGTCATGCCCGCTTGACGACAACGGGATATGAGGGTAAAACCATCCATTTGTGGCATTTCGATATCGGTAATAACTAGGGCTGGTTGAGCATGACGCTGTAGCCATTGCCAAGCTTCCATGCCATTTTCACAGGTGGCAATCTCATAGCCTTCGGGTGAGAGACAACTTTCAATCCGACGGCGCATGAGAGCCGCATCATCTACTACCAGAATTTGGCGATCGCTAGATGGTTCTAGTAATGACACATTAGCATTAGGACTGAAGGTTATCAGATCAGTCTCACTTCCAAAGAATGCTTCCACAAAGGAGAAAGCGTCAATGACAGGAATCATTTTGCCATCGGGCATCAAACTCATACCCACTAAACCAATGGGAGCATTGAGAGGACTGGGAATAGGGTTAACTAGTAATTCACTTTGTCCAATTAAGGTATCTGCAAGCAACCATACACCACGATTGGTCTGCTGGTTGACATCGTAACTCAGGATTTGTTTCGTGCGAACAGCGATCGCTGTAGGCAGTAGAGGTCTAACTTCTGTCTGTCCTTGCCAATATTGATAAAGATCGATTGCAGGAACATTACCTTCCGATTCTTTAACCTCAATCAGATAATCTTGACGGTCGGCACGTTGCCATAGCAAGCTTTCCACTAAGGTTGTGGTATAGATTTCCGATGTGGGTACAGCAAAGACGCGATCCATCGCCTGCAATAGCATACATTTCACAAATAAATGGGGTACAGGAATTTGAATGGTGAAACTAGTACCTTTGCCCACCTGTGACGATAAGCTGAGTCTGCCATTCATCGCCGCCACTTGGGTTGCCACCACATCCATACCCACACCACGACCAGAAATATCACTAACTACCTGTGTTGAAGTAAACCCTGACTGACAAATAACATTGAGTAACCTTTCAGGGGTGCTGGTATCGGTCATAGGCAATTCCTTCGCTTTGGCAATTTGGCTAATGCGTTCGGGATCAATACCTTTGCCATCGTCACGAATCATTAAATCAAAGATGCTGCCTCGCCGCTTTAGAGTCAATTCGATTTTTCCCTGTGGAGGCTTACCTGCTTTTAGGCGATCGTCGGGTGATTCTATACCGTGATCATAGGAGTTGCGTAATATGTGCAAAACCACTGGTTCCAGACTGCGAAGTGTACCTGCATCCAGTTCTATTTGTTCACCAATGATTGAGAAATTAATCGGCTTGCCGATTCTGGTCATGAGATCGCGCAAAATACCCCTCGCTCTAAAGGCAAGGCTTTCAAAGGGAATGAGCCGACTTTCTTCGATAGTTTGTTGCAGGTTCCGCAAGCTACGATCTAGAGACTGGATACTTTCTGAAGTGCGTCTTGCCGATTCTCCAGTTTCTGAACCTAGCTCAATTAGCCGCAAGCTAATTTCTAGTAGACGGTTAATGGCTGTATAGCCTTGACGATAGCGTTCAATTTTTAAGCCGTCCTGAGTGTTGGACTGTTCCAATAGGGCATAATCATCTTGGACTTCTCGAAGTTGGGCGATGTACTGCACACTGTCCTGTGCTAGAGAGACTATTGGCAAGATGTTGGTAAATACAGATTGATAAAAGCCTTGGGTGGCGCGGGTTGCCATCAAAGTTTCTACTAAGTATTGTGAGGAGCGTTCTAGTCTTTCGAGGGGAACAGGAATTTGGATATCTGAGGCTGGTGTGTTAGGGAAGTTACTGGCGGTTGCGATTTCTGAGGCTGTAATGACAGAAGAATTGGTGGAAATTGGCTCAACTTCAGTAATTTGTTCAGTACTAGTTTCTAGCTTATTAGTTACACCGCCTTGACGGGCGCTCAGTTTCAGCTTTTGCAAGAATGGCATCCATTCTGTTTTCCATAGCTCACAGGAGGGGCGATCGCATAGGGAATTAGCACCTTGATGTAAATCATCTAACCAAGGCTTGGCAAGATTAAGCTCTGCGGCAATTTCTTCTAGTTGAGCGATCGTCATTTGGGCAACTTCCATGACTTCATTGGGAATAGTTCCCGTTGGAGGAAGGTCTTCGATCGCCATTTCTAGATCTAAAATGACTAAATCAAAACCTTGATCAGCAAACTCTTGCTGCAATTGCCGCATTTCATTCCATTCAGGCAAATATTCGTGCTGAATGCGATCGCGTAGAGATTGAATATAGCGAACTGCCGCCTCAGGATTATCTTCATATCCCTGTGCGCTAGTCTGGACAACCCCAATTAGTAATTCTCCCGCCTCAACTAGGGACTTGATTAACTCACCATTAGCCAAAGCAGGAGCTTGATCTAAATAGCGCAAATCCGACAGCAGATCTTCCAAAACTGTCGCCACTTGCAGCACCGCTTGAAAGCCCACCGTAACCGAACCACCCTTAATGGTATGCACGGAGCGATATAGTTGCTGAACATCATCATGCCAACTAGCATCATTTAGTTGCTGGGCAGTTTGCATATACAAGCGCAGATCTTTTTGCGTATCGATCTCAAAGAGATGTCGCAATTCTTCTTGCAGTTGGGCATCATTAAATTCTGCTTTGAAGCCTGAACTAAATTCTGAGTTTGCCATTATTTTTGGATATTCTCCACTTCGATAAACTCAACATTTTCAAGATCAAGGGTATCAGCCTGCATCATTTTGGGCAGTCTGAAGAACTGCACTTTTTCGAGAAGTTGTCTGGCTAACATGCCCATACGTCCAGATTGCTCACGGGTATATTGCGCCTGATCCGCAGATTTTTCAGCGATAGCTTCAATATCTTGAATCGAAGACAAACTAAATTTAACGGCTTCCGCGATCGCCCTTGAGGATTCGGTAACGGCTGCACCAATTTCTGTTAATTCTTCGGTCACACTGGCAATATTGGCAAAAGATTGCTCTGAGCTATCGACACTATTAGTAAAGTCAGCCACTAAGCTATTTACATCGCGGACATCTTGATCAATACCTGATACCACCACATCCACAGAACCTGTTCTTTGTTGCAATACCACCAAGCCCTGATTTGTTTGAGTTGCTAGGGTGTTGACCTGAGAGGCGATCGCTTCAAATTCCTTTGCCACAGACACAAACTGTTCGGGGTCACGCTGTTCTAGCGCCCTTGATGCCACCATCGAGGCATTGGTTGCCAAAACCTGAGTTAATGAGGCCAGTCTCTTTTGATCGAGTACAAATTGCTTCGCCAATGCCACAAACTCACCCAGATTTTTAATCCGTTGCACAATTTGCACCGTTGCCGCTTGCAATGACTCAATCGAAGCTGTTAAGTAAATAATTTGCTCTTCCCCTTGTCTTACTGCCGATCGCACCCTTTGCACAGCCCTATTAGCGGCGATCGCCTGTTGAGCCGCATCCTGTGCCAATTGGTTCACATCTTCTATTCCCAGACGAGCCTGCACCACCAATGCTTCTTGCTGTTCCGCATTTTGGGACACAGCGATCGCTAACTTCTCTAAGCGATCGGTACGCAGCGTTACCTGTTGAGCCGTTTGCAACACCGCCGCCAGTACTTCCGATAACTGCTCCGACAGACGATTGAGCGTATCGGCAATTAATCCCGTCGCATGGGGACTAACCTCCGCCTTTGCCGTCAGATCACCCATTTCTAGTTCCGACACCACATCTAGCAAATGGGAAATTTCATCTTGGAAAATATTATTTTGGGTCTCTGCTTCTTCCTGTGCCTTAGACTGCTCCTGCTTATTTTGAGCAAGGTTGGTCGTCATCAAGTTAAATACATCCGCCAAGCTGCCGATCTCATCCTTAGCTCCCACCTCTACAGTTAAATTAAAATTCCCTGCGGCATATTGTTTGGCGATCGCCTCTAACTGTCGAATCCGCTTACTTAAAGTACTACCAATAAATAAACCAAATAGAGAGCTAATGACCACCAGCATAAAACCTAGACTAAACACAAACAAAATGGCATTAGATAGCTTATTACTTACATCCTCACTAACTAGGGGAGTAAGTGTGCCACTCAAATATAAAGCGGCGATCGCCAATCCCCCCAAGGACAAAGCACTAGTTAAACCAATAGCAAACAAGACCTTAATACTAATAGGTAAATCATTCAGCCAATTGCTACTATTAGATACCCGTCTTGGCATAGGAACCGTAGCAGTCTTATTCTTCCTCTTTTTCTTAACATTCAAACGATTGCGCGAAGAAGGAGATTTATTTGCCATATCATTTAGTCTTTAACAAGGATCTAACAGAACTATCTAGTCTTCGATAGTCCTAAATGCATTGTCTAACGAAAGGTACTCCTGACTAGGTATGCTCTGCCACAAATTCTAAAAATACACTCTGAGGCAATATCATAAAACCATAGTCAACTGATAACATAAGCCCATGCATCCATTGCAGATCTCTCTGAATGACTTAAATAATTATCTTTTTGGCATAGCTTTAAGATAATCAACAATAAAACCCGATAAATAGCTCGATAGATGATTCGCAACTTAATCGCAACTTAATTAAGTATATCTAACTATAGCTTCATATTGGCACAATAGCGAAACACCGATCGCTGTTCCCATCATACCAAGCAGCAGAAATATTACATTTCTGCTGGTTAAATACGCAATCCACTAAAATCTAGCGAAAAATTCTATCTTAAGCGCTATTCAAGGTCGAGCGCAGAAGAAAGAAAATCATCAATTTCTGACTTTGCATCCGCTAAGTCCTTAGGCTTAGGCAAATTTGACTTCTGCCCGTCTTGATTGTCTTTTGCTTTTGTGTCAGGAGTTTCTAACATATCAAAGGGATTCAGATGATCAACGCTTGCATCTGTATTTGCTGTAATTACATTTGGATTCAAGGATAAATCTTCACTTGCGGACGATAGCAAGCTATCTAGTCCAGCAAAATCAAAATTCATCTCATTATCGATATCTGCATCTAATCCTAGAGCATCTGTCTTAGCTTCATCATTACCTAGATCGGCTAATCCAAAAATATCTGATACGTCATCTGATACATCTGTATCTGACAAATTCTGCTCCGCAACATCATTAGATTCTCCTAACAAACTATCTAATAAATCATCAGCAAAACTAGAAGAATCTCCCAAATTATCTAACGATGGCACACTAGATATGAGTTCATCAATCATCATGCTATCACCAGCATCTTCAGAATCTAAAAGCGTACCAGCCTGACTGTCATTCTCAGAATTAGCTAGTTCATTTTCATCTAAACTAAAGTTAATTTCATCAAGATCAATACCTAGCTCATCGTCTAAATATTGATTTTCTGCTTCACTCTCAGATTGTTCATTGAGATCGTTCCAATTATTGCTATTCTCAGCTAGATCAGTCCAACTGTCATTCACCTCTTCAGCAAACGGATCTGTATTACTGTCCATCGTGCTATCTAGGGTCGACATGATATCTAGAAATTGTTCAGACTGATCATCAGATTCCGACAAAGCCAAGACATCGTTAATTTGAGCATTAGCATCAAAATCAGAAGATATATTCAGAAAATTCAAATCCATAGAATCATCAGAATCGTCATTTCCATAAATATTTTTAGCATCAAACGAACTAGCCGTAACAGCAGATTCTGCTGAAAATTCTTGCCCATCCGAAGCGTTATCAAGTATTAGCTGCGATAAAGAAGGGATTTCTAAAGCGTCTGAGGAATTATCCATATTCAACACGTCAAAAATATCTGGATCTTCATCAACACTATCTAGAGCATTTAAACCTGAAAAATCTTCGGTTACATAATCTAGATCACCGATATCAGCATTGTCGGAGTTCTCATGGTTGGCATCGCTGGAGATCATTTCAGAAGCGATCGCCTCTGATTGCCAAAATTCCAAGTTTTGTCCATCTTCCATCAAATCTGCACCCACTGCATCATCCAAAACATCATCAAGAGATGCAGACACCATCATACTATCAAGCTCATTGGCTAATAGATAATCATCCTGCGCGTCAAACTGCTGATTTGCCTGACTTGATTCTATAGTTTCATGGGTTTCGTGAAGTTCTGGATGAGCATCTAGATCAAGATCAAAAGTTGATGATTCTAAGCGATCTTGTAGCTCTTCCAAAAACAGGTTCCCAGAATCATCTGTATCCAATTGAGAAGATGTTGGCAAGTCTTCTAACGAATTTAGTGACAGATCATTTAATACATAGTCGGTATCATTACCTTCGCTACTTTCCAAAATTCCTTCATCTTCTGAAGAATCAGCTAAGATGCCTTCAGTAAAAGTATCAAAACTATCTTCCTGCAAATCTTGTAGCAAGTTTTGAGGATCGTCAGCCAACTCACTCATATCTAGCTCAAAATTACTATCAACATCATTCAGTCCCAGAGAGCTATCTAAAGGACTTAGCGATATATCAGACAGGAATTGATTATCATCCTCTTCAATAGTTTCAGGGCTAAAATAATCATTATTTATATCTTCAGAAGACAAATCAAAACTATTTTCGCTTTCTTCTCCTATATTCAATACAAAACCTTCAGAGTCTCCCAAATCTCCTTCAACTGGACTATAAAATTCCTGATCAACTAAGTTTAAATCGCCGTTTAAATCGTCAGACAATTCATCTTGAGGAGAATCCATAGTTAGATACTGCATTTCACTGCTATCTTCTCCTTCATATTCCAAAGCATTTTCTTCACTCTGAAAAGCGAAAGGATCGGCTATTTCATCGCCGCTAATGCCACTGAAGTCGTCAAATTGAGATACAAATTCATAGGAAGTTTCTTGGGACTCCACTTGAGGATCTAAAGTATTGCTCAAATCATAGTTTATATTGCCCAATTGATCATCAATTCCTAAGTCTAGACTGGCATCTAAACTCAAATCATTACTTGTATCCTCAGGGAAGTTTTGATTTATAAAGTCTTCGTTAATCTCACTCAAGGATTGCTCAAAGGCTTCATCAAAGACATTGACATAGAGATTATCAGTTGTGGGCTGTTGAGATCCCGCATCAAAGAAAGAGCTTGAGTCGTCTAAGGAAGACTCAATTTGCATAGGAGGGATTGTAAAATCTTCATCATGCTCTAGGTCAGGTATGCTGAAGTCAACTGATACTGGTATATTTGCTAGTCTTTCTTCCGATAGGGGGGCAGGAGTTCCAAATTCGGTATTTTCCATAAATGCAGAGGTGGCATCAGCAATCATCGGATCGACTGTAACGGCGGCGATCGCTGATTCATCGACATTTTCCAACGGAATTTCAAGAGGATTTACCAAATCATCATCGCTCAATTCTTGTTCGATCTCTGCATTTACAGACAGATCCTCTGGGGTTTCAGTTAAGTAATTTTCTGAGTAAACTTCATTTTCTTCTTGGTCATATACTTCTTGTTTGAGATCAGCTAGTAAAGAAGCCTCAATGGTGGAAATATCAGGAATAGAATCGGAATTAGTGTTATCTTCTGGGGTGAATGTAGATATATTTTGCTCCCATACCATAGGATCATCATTCGTTTGCTGTGCTTCAACAGGCAAATCAAAGGGGTTATCATCATCAATTTCTTCAAGTACATCTTGATCTTGGAAATTAAGATCGAAGATATGCTCACTTGCATCAGATATTTCACTAGAAATAGATTCCGCAGATACTTCTTCGGTTAAGTAATCGAGATCGTCAATATATTCACCATCTTGCGATGCTGATGGTAGATCTTGATAAAACTGTAAATCTTGATCACTTTGGTCGGTAGTTCCCAAGGGTTGGGAGGAGTCTAGATCAAAGGCTGAACTATCTGTATAGTCATCATAATTATTGGTTTGATCCAACTGCTGTAATGATATGGCGGCGGCGGCAGTTCCTGCAACAGCAAGAGCAGGTATCGCAAATCCTAAGTTGGAGTCTTCATTATCTGTTGTTGCTAAGTCATCTTGACTAATATCAATTCTTGGGGTTTCAACTTTTGAAACATCTGGATCAATGGAGGTTCTGTCGGTAATGGAAAGAGCGATCGCTGCTTCGGGTAAACGGAAGAACTGAATCCCTTGTAATAACTGTTGGGCTTGATTTCCCATTGCCTCCGCTTGCTGACGCGCCGATCGAGTTAAGTCAGCCGTACGCTCTGCTAATTGGGCAATTTCACTAATATAGGTAGCCGTTGACTCAGCCGCTTCCGCAATTTCCGTACTAGAAGCCGTAATAGTCTGTCCGATTTGCACAACTTCTTCTGTGGCGGATTGAATACTACCAAAGGCGGCTTGAGATGCCTCTACACCCTCAGTAAATCCTGCCACTAGTCCGCTTAAGTTTTGGACTTCAGCATCGATCGCTGTTACCACAGTTTGAATCTGTGATGTCCGTTGCTGCAATATGGTTAATCCATCGTTAGTCCGCGTTGCCAAATCATCAACCTGTCCCGCGATCGCTCCAAATTCGCGAGCCACACTAGCAAATTGCTTAGGATCTTTTTGCTCACTTGCTCTAGCGGCAACAAGGGTAGCATTCTGGGCAAGAATTTGGGTTGAGTAAGCAATTTGACCTTGATCCTGCACAAACTGCTCTGCTAATCCCACAAATTCGCCGAGGGTTTTCATTCTCTGCACAATCTGCGCGGAACCAGTCTGCAAGACACTAATACTCTCAGTTAGCATATTGATTGAAACTTGCCCGTCTGCAACTGTGTCACGCACTTCCTGCAAGGACAAATTGGCAATATTCACCTGCTCTGCCGATCGCTGGGCGATCGCGGCCACCTGCTCAGTAAGAGCTTGCCCCTGCACCACCGATTGAGCTTGTTCAGCCGTATTCAGCACCACAGTTTTAGCCAGCTCTTCTAAATCTGAAGCTCCTTGCGCCACCTGTTGAGCAGTTCCCAAAACACTAGAGATAATCTCAACTAACTTTTCGCGGAGGCGGTTAAGCGTATCTGCCACTAGCCCAGTCGCCCGATCATTGACCTGAGCTTCAATGGTTAAGTCTCCCTCCTCCATAGAAGACACCACATCTAATAAATCCCCCACCTCAGCTTCTAATAATTGAGTTTCTTCAGAATTTTGCTGAGATTGTGAAATGTCATTTTCTAACGTTGATGCCAATTCATTACGCAAGCGCATTTCATTGGCTTTGACATAGTGCAGAGTATTTTTCAGAGAGTCACTAAGACGATCTAGCTCATCTTGCCCCTTAGCAACATTGCTGTCTGTAGCATCCTGTTGATGACCCTGTTGAGTCAAAAAGCGATCGCACTCCTCGACCAGAGGATTCAAACGTTTTTTGAGGTTATTCACAAAACTTAATATGGCGATCGCGAGAATACCACTAATCCCTACGGCTGCTCCCCCCCAAAGCAGAGCCACCTTTGTCAAAATAGACTGCTCCGACACATAGGTAGCAACAACCCAATCACTACCCGTCACCTTCTGGTAAGCCCATATGTTACCTCCAGCATGAGCCACTCCCGCAGGTTGAGCAGCAGCCTGCTGACCTAAGTTGCTAATAGCCCCCGCTACAGCAGGATCTTGAGCATTAAAGTTAGCATCGGCAGCCACCACATTACCTGTATTGCTGAAAATTACATAACCCGATGAGCTACTACCCGCCAAAACGTCAAGGGCGATCGCATCAGCATAGGCAACCCCCACCACCTTATTAGTAGCATCACTAATCGGAGATACATAGGTAATTAACTTCTTACCAAGCGCATCATAGGGCTGAGACCAAACTGCTCGATTTTCCATCGCCGACTTAAACCAACTGCTGCTAGTTACATCAGTGCGATTAGACAACATCAGATCATTCGACAACTTTCGTCCCGCAGGCTCCACCTTCAAGCCCGCAGCAGTGCGCCATACATAAATACCAGCAACTTTAGACGGAGACGGCACGATATTAGAGGTTGAACCAACCCCCAATCCCACTATTTGACTGTTATCTTTTAAGCCACCAATGATTAAGCCCTGAAATGGTTCGAGGCTTTTAGCCTTTGCTGACTGCTGCACAGGTAAAGCCGATGCCATTGTCAAATTATTGACCGACTGACTAATACCCGTTAACCGAGATTCTATACGCTGAACTGTTATCGCCGTTTCCCGTCCAGCCTCACGCTGCGCCCCACTCACTAATTCTTGATACACAAAATAACCCAACACCCCCAATCCTGCTAGAGCAGAACCAACGGTAATAAGCAACAATCCCAATCCCATTGATCCCTTAGCAACCTTTGTCTTTTGCCTCGACTGATCACCAGCATTGGGCGATTTCTTTGGTGAAACTTTACTAGCCTTATCCAAAGATGTTGCGCGATTAGGAGTAGATTTGCTTGCCATATGCATTCGCCATTGGGAGGGAAATTTGATCAAGAAGACCGCCAGCGTTGTGGCTGCCAAATATTAACAGGAATATTCATGAGAATAATTTCAATGGGAGTATACTCGTTCTCTCCAATATTTGCCACTATTTGATTAATTTTTTTTAAGAACCGATCATTTTCACGATCAGCAAAGCTATCTATTGCATCATGATTTGCACTTTTATTGGCAAAATCCTCTAAAAAGTTATAACTCTTAACTGTCATCGCTTCTTGAAATTCGTCGATCGTCACACTACCAATCACACGATCAATCACAATACCAGTCCCACCCAACTGATAACCCACCCAATCAGTTACAGATTGACTTAAACGCACCACCGTTAGAGACTCAGTAATCAATGAGCGTGATTCTCCTAAGATAGATTTCAGCATCAACAGAGGCATTACACTAGCTTGATGATGCACTACACCAATAATCGATTCGTCATAAAACGGTAAAGGCAGAATGCTACCTCGATCAAGAATTAAAATTTCCGCCACCAAAGTATCAGGAAAAGTAATTAAACGATCACTAACCTTCGCCACTATATAGCGATTACTAGGCTGTACCCAAGAATTTATCAGCTTCTCAGCCATGATCTAATGATATATCCAACTCATTTATGAAACTTTCAGCATCAACTTATCAATCACCACCAACAAGGATTCTCTAGTCACGGGCTTAGACAAATAATCATTAGCTTTTGCCCGCTTAATCCCATAGTCAATTTCCAATTTTGTATTTTTTGTTGAGCATAAAATTACATACTGGGAGCCAACTTGACTATGCGATCGCAACTCCCGCAAAAACTTATACCCATCCTGCTCAGGCAAAACAATATCTAAAAACACTGCCGCATAACGATTATTAATAATCTTATCTAAAGCCCCAGCAGTTGACTCACAGTTATCAGATTCATAGCCCAACTCCTGCAATAGTGAGCATAACAAGTGCCTCTGTGTGGCTGAGTCATCAATAACCAAAAATCGTTCACTCATACTATTTATTTAACCTATCCATCAAAACTAAAATTGAATAATTTAATTTACTTAACCTATCAGCTAGTGCCTATACAGGCTCCTATAAATACCATGTCAGTTACAAATACTTAATAACAAATACTTAATAAGTACAACAGACTCCATCTAACTAGCACCTAAACCAGAGTATCCGTCGATAAAGGCGCTATTTCCCTCAGCAAACTTCTTAACTCATCTCGAAACTTAGGAGTATCAGTCAAAGAGCGTGGCTTTGCCAAAAAACGACAATTAGCCCACCTAGCCCTAAAGTTGTTGGTCATACTATTTTCAGCCGTAACTAACACCAAAGCTAGATTGGTAAGATCCTTTTGGCGACGAATTTGCTTAATCAAGTCAAATCCATTTAAGCCAGGCATATTAATATCCACAAAAACAACAGCAGGTTGATAGTCAATTATTTTTTCCGTTGCCTCCTCTGCCTTATCAGACAAAGCCACTTGATACCCCCATCCCACTAACAATCGTTGCATTTGCTGAAGCAACACAGGCGAATCGTCAACAATAAAAACCTTAGGCTCTTGTTGAGCGATCGGTACAGGCAGAGGCACAGGTAAAGTCGGCAGCCCTATTTCCGTATCCGATCGCCGTATCCTTAACGGCTCAATACTAACAATATTCTTTTGTGCCAACTTATCTAGCAACAAAGCCGTCCTATAGATAGGCTGCTTAAAAGTATCCGCAATCATCGCAATGCGATCTTGCCCTGTCGTCACCTTAGCAAACAAAGGAAAATTCTCATTACCTACCCGTGCCAATAAATTCGCAGCATCAACTAACTGCACAAGTTGAAAAGGATGTCTAACACATGTAAATCTTTGCCATTGTTTAACCTCATTATTAATAGAATTTTCGAGAACAGACAACTGCAAACTTGGCAAGATAATTGGCAAATCATTAGCAGGCTGCCACACAAAGGAAAAGCTGTCCTCAAGATGAAGAGCCAAAAAATTCTCCAAATTGATATCCTTAACAACCTCTCGAGTTATTTCGGGATACTTTTTAAAAACATTGCTTACAAAAGGATAACAATAGGGACGATTAGGCTGACGCTGCTCCCAATCAGGAATGCGTGAGAAATTAACACCTCTATTTGCATACTTTCTCACCAATGTGGGGATAACATTTCCCTCCTCTTCAGTCATGACTAATCCCCCCCCTGAAAGTAGTAATTTCCAGCGATGATATTTAGTCTCCACCTGAAGAATTCCAGTAGAACGACTCATAACGCGCATTGCTGCCAGCAAAATATGCAACGTTGCATTTCTGACAACCTGCCCATCCGTTAAGTTATTAGACACATAGTCCGAATTAGGTGGTGAACCTGTCATAGCAATCATGTTTATGGTGTGAAAAACACTTAAATAGCTAAAATTACTGCAAAGAATGATCCGTTACAGGTCGTCTCATCTTCAATCCTAGCAACCTAAAACTAATTAGATTAGTTGCCTGAGATACATTCCCCTAATTTACAAAGTTTAACCTAGAGTGGAGTAAATTCTTGCAAAATTGCACGAACTTGCTCCTTAAATTCTTTAATATCTCCCGTATTCTGCGGCTTACCAATAAATCGGCAGTTAGCCCACTTAGCTCGAAAATTATTGGTAATACTATTTTCAGATGTGACTAAGATAAGAGGAATATCTGCTAAAGATGGCTGTCGGCGAATTTGCTTAATCAACTCAAATCCATTAATGGTTGGCATATTAATATCCATAAACACTAAATTAGGTTTGTCAGCCAGCATTTTTTGAGTAGCTTGAGCAGAATCATTCACCAAACTCAATTGATATCCCCAACTAGATATTAAATCACCAAATTGTTTTAACAGCACAGGGGAATCATCGATAATCATTATTTTAGGTAAAGACTTTATAACAGTTGCATCTTCACTGGTTTCCCTTTCATTAAATTGAGCCGATCGCTTTGGTAATGGCAAAACAGCCACAATACGATTTTCGGCAAGTTTATCAAAATTGAGAGCTGTCCGTGAAATATGTTGTTGAAAATAGTCCGCAATTTCATTAACACGATATTTGCCATTTGTTAGTTTGATAAATAGGGGTATTTGAGCGATACTACAATCAGCATCAATTAACTGAATAGTTTGGTATGGATGACGGATATGCTTAAATACTTGCCATTGATCCACCACCTTAGAAATTGCTTGCTCTAAGTCTATCAATTGCCAAATTGGTAAAATTATCTTGAGATCTAAGTCCACTGGTTGCCATACCAATGACAAATTTTTCTCTAAAGCGATCGCCAATAAATTTTCCAGCATCACCTCCTTAAAAATTGGGAGGCAACTATCACGATCAAACTCATACATAGATCCAAGCAACTTGCAAGTATCAATACCATGCATAGCCCTTAGATTAAAACCATGCCAAATTTCAGGACGTATATAAACTTTTTTAGTCTTAAACTTACGCCGTAAAGTATTCCAAAAATAGCCATGATCTTCTACAAAAGCAACACTTCCTCCATATATAAAAATTTCCCAACTAAAATGAGCTGTTACAACTGTCACACAGCCCGTTTGATTGACTAAGAGCTTTAACTTCGACATCAAACTAGAATAAGTCAGTTGAGAAACAACTTTACCAATTGGAATTACATTAGATTGCTGAATCATCGCTAGGTTACATTAGTGAAGAAATTAATCCTTCTGTTACATTTATTCCGTTGGAATACTTCTAAAACATGAGCTAGATATCCATAACAGTCTCACAATCTCAGACAAAACCAAAATTAGCATCTTAAATTCATAACATATACTTACCCATGACCACAGATCGCAGACTTAAAGTTCTATGCTTACATGGACATCCTGGCAGTAGTAAAGCCATGCAAATATTCGTTCAACACTTTCAAAAACTAGGAATTGAAGCATTTGCACCCGATTTACGTGGCTATGGAAATTGTAGAGTAAAGTCCGCCTTCACAATGTTAGATCACATACATGATCTTTGCAGATTATTAGATCATAATGCTCAGGATTCCACCTCAGATAACTCCAACGAATACCTAATTTTAGGATGGTCTTTAGGGGGCATTCTAGCAATAGAACTCGCATTACATCAAATTAATCAACAATCCTCCCATCCCAAAATCGCAGGACTTATCCTAATTGCCACAGCCGCCAAGCCACGCAGTAACCTCCCTCCCATTACATGGTGGGAATATCTCAACCTAGCGATCGCCCTCCTCCTTCACCAACTATCTCGCAACATCTCAAAAAACAAACAGGCTCTCCCCAAAATTGTAAAATGGTTTGGTAAACACTCTCTCCTAAAATACCTAATTCAACAACATCACCCCACAGCCTACAACCAAATTACCGACATTGGCATCAAAGCCTACCTCCAAACCTCAACATATGCCCATCAAGCACTGCAAAAAGCACTAAGACAAGGTTACGATCGAACAGGCGATCTCTCCAAAATTCATACTCCCTGCCTAATTATCACCGCCGACCAAGATCGACATATTACTTCCGCATCCACAACCGAAACAGCCAACTTAATCCCCAATAGCCAACTCATCAAATACCCCAACACAGCCCATTTATTACCATGGGAAATAGAAAATCAAATACTTGCAGACATTGACAAATGGTGTCAACAGCACTTTAACCAACTCATCCCCAACCAAAAACCATAATCAAACCTCAAAAGTTCCCATCAATCAATAATCATCCATGTTTCCTGAAAAATTTTTAATAAAATTAGCTCAAATCCATAACCTTTCAATAGATCAAGAAAATGTTTTTCTCCTGCGCTTTAGCAAATATCAAGATGATCGTGATGTTGTCACCGCACTAGGAATATCTGAGGAAGCCTATCGTAAACGCATGGGCGAAATCTATCGCAAATTTGATATTAGTGGCAGAGGCCCTGGTAAAAACAATCGCCTACTCCATATCCTCCAAAACCACTTTGACAAAGAAACATACCAACCTATCAACACACAGCCAAATAATTTTCCCCAAACTACTAACATCGAAGAACTAGTTCAAAAACTACGCACTCAAAGCCACCAGATCATTCAAGAGCGCTGCGCTACCATGAGAGTGCTAGACATGTCTCACCCTATTAACCTAGAGTCAATTTACACCAGCACCGATATCCTTGAAAAAATCACCAGCCACCGCCGACTTGGTATAGCCGAATTACTCAACACATACCACAACCATGATCGACTAGCCATTAACAATGCCAAAGAAGAAAGAGTATCTAGCATTGAAATATTGAACCGTTATTCCAAAATCATACTACTTGGAAAACCGGGCGCAGGCAAAACCACATTTCTAAAATACACAGCCTTAAAATGCTCTCAAGGCAATATATTTGCCGAAGCAGTACCTATTTTTATCACACTTAGGCAGTATGCAAGTATTGAAACTAAACCATCATTAATTGAATACATAATCCAAGATTTCCACAATCAAAATATCACAGAAGGTTCAGCAGCCAAACAAATCCTACAACAAGGTAGAGCCTTAATACTGTTAGACGGACTCGATGAAATTCGTGAAGAAGACCTAAGCCGCATCATAGAAGAAATTAGGCAATTCTCAGACTGCTATTACCTAAATAGATTCATAATCAGTAGTCGCTTAGGAGCACAGGAATATTTATTTGAAAAATTTACAGAAGTTGAAGTTGCCAATTTTCAACCATTACAAATTTCACACTTTGCTAAACGTTGGTTTGCCAACAATCCACAACGCATAGATACATTTCTACGAAAAGTTGAAGATCAAAAACCTCTACAAGAACTAGCTACAAACCCTCTCCTTCTCACCCTTCTGTGCCTAGTATTTGATGAATACGGGGATTTTCCCACCAATCGCTCAGAGTTATATCGGGAAGGATTAGATGTACTTCTTAAAAAATGGGATGCTAAACGCAATATTGAAAGATATCAACTTTATAAAAATTTATCCATGCAACGCAAAGAAGATCTACTTTCTCAAATTGCTTATACCACCTTTAAACAAGGAGATTACTTCTTCAAAAAATCTGACCTAGAACAATATATTTCCAACTATATTCGTAATCTTCCCAAAGCAAAAACTACCCCCTCAGAATTACAGCTTGATAGTGAAGCAATTATCAAAGCGATCGAATCACAACACGGACTCTTTGTAGAAAGAGCTAAAGGAATTTACTCATTTTCTCACCTTACATTCCAAGAATACCTAACTGCCCGAGCAATCACTCACAACAGCAACCCTAACAACCTTAAGCAACTAGCCAGCAAAATTACCGACCATCGGTGGCACGATATACTACGACTATCAGTCAATATGATGCACTCCGCAGATGAGCTTCTAATACAAATTAAAGAAGAGTGTGATCAGCTTTTAGCTAACGATTCTCAACTACAAAAAATTCTCCAATGGGCTCAACAAAAAGCAGAAGTCAGTAAAGTTACATCAAACCTTCAATCAGTACGAGCATTTTATATCACCCTAGTACAAGCAATTACTCAAAGTACACCAATCAACTTGGCCAATCTCATCGCTCGAATACTTGTTCTAGATCTAGACCTGTGCCAAAACCACAACCTCAACATAGATCTTGCTCTTGATCTTGCCCAAGGCATAGAAAATCAAACCAGTGAAGATCTAGACCTAGATTTAGACCTTAATTTAGCTCTAGAATACGCTAATGAAGCAAGTAATCAAGAATTGGCACAAGCAATTCAAAAATTAATTCAAATCTGCCCAGACAATAGCGACAGTAATAACGCGTGGACACAATGGACAAATAAACTTAGAGAAGAAAGTATCAAACACCGTGACATAGGTCATAGGTGGGATCTCACAAACGAACAACTTAAAGTACTTAGACAGTATTGTGAAGCGAATAAGCTCTTAATAGAGTGCTTAGAAAGTGACAGTTATATTACACAAGAAGTAAGAGAAAAGATTCAAAAGCAACTCTTACTACCTAAGCAAAATTAAATAAGGAAGTATTTTTAGAGAAATAGGAGAGAATGAAAAATTCTAATACAATAGGGGGGAAGCTAGTGATAGCGTCCCCCCTAGAGGTAATATTAAGCTTGGCATCGAGCTATTTTCCCGAGGGGCAACCCCCGCAGTATCTTCACCGTGACAGCGTTTCACAACTGAGTTCGG
>JANRII010000009.1:0-143162 GCA_033765135.1 Pseudanabaenaceae cyanobacterium bins.39 | reverse complement strand
TACTTCATTAAAACCTAATAATAAACAACTTGGAGAATATTTATCATCTGGATAGTCCTCAATTATCACCACATTCTTACCCATATCCCGAATATCTTTGTTACTAATATTTCGTTCAACTTGACGTTTTAAAGCGTGTCTAGTTAATTCAAAATCTCCTGAACTTAGTTGTATTTGTATTTCCTCAAGAGACTTCATTTTAGGCTAACCTCATCTCTTTGTAATTTTACTAAAAACATTATAGCAACACCAGTTTTGATATCAAACACATTCCCAGTCGTATCACCACTACGAATATCGCCACCCAAATCCACAATATAAACATGGTCAAACTCTTGCGAAACCGTTTTGCGAAAACCATCAAAAGTTTTTCCATCAATAAACGAGCGATTGGTGATAAACGCCACTAAACCATTTTTACCGAGGCGATCGCTTGCCCACCGATAGAACCGCGTATACATATCATAGACAGCAATTTGATTTTGCGCCGTTCCCTGCTTGATGTAAGTCGCCTTAATCTGTTTATCTATTTGTCCATAAACCCGATTTGCATTATTTTGATTGAAATTCTCTTGCCATGCGTTATAGGGCGGATTGCCAATAATTACCGAAATCTTGCGATCGTTTTGATTCTGAATCCTAGCCGTATTCTGCACACTCATCGCAAACAAATCAAACTGCTTCCCCTCAAACCCACAATGATCCAGCGTATCCACCAGACAGATATTCTTAAACTCCTCATACCTTCCCATCTTTTGAGCATAGGTAAACTCAATATTCAAATTCGCAATGTAATAGGGCAGAATCGCCATCTCATTACAATGAATCTCATGCTTATACTTATGCTCCAACTTATGCGCTGGCAAATACTCAATTAACTCCGTAACGTAAGTTCCCGTCCCCGTACAAGGATCGAGAATCTCCACCCCCTCATCCGATAGTAACTTCCCAAAATGCTTATGCACCAGATAATCTGCACTCTCGATCATAAACCGCACAATCTCATTCGGCGTATACACAATTCCCAAGCGATCTGCCGCCTTCGGATTGTAAGCTTTGTAGAAATTCTCATAGAGAGCCTTGAGGAACTTCTGCTTCTCATGATGATTCGCAATATTCTCCGAACTACGGCGAATCACCGCATAGTAATACTCAATACTCTTCAACGTATTGCGGCGCGTCGTCCCTGTAAAAAACGTATCGATCATCGCCGACAACTCACGCGCAATATTATTCTCCCGATGGAACTGGGACTCATGGAAAATATTTGTAAAAATATCCTCCGTAAGAATGTGCTGAATCAACATCTCATGCACATCAAAAATCTCAATCTCAGGATTAATCGACTGCCGACATACCTCTAAAAACGCATTGCGGCGATCGCGAAACTGCTGATTTTCCTTCTCTGCAACCTGAATCGTGTCGCGCAACTTCTCAAGAATACTGGGAATATCTTCTTTAAATTTGGTAATGGCAGCCCGAAAGTCCCGCACCTCTGGGCGTTCGTAATCAACAAATATATTGAGCAAGCGATCGAGCGCATCCGCATCCCGCATCGCCACTCGCCCCACCTCACGGCTATTTTGGATTAAAACCGCATTCTGAGAATCCTCAAACAAAATATTCTCATCGGGATAACCCTTCTCAAACTTCTTCTCAATTTCTAGATCGAGTTTGTCGTATTCATCCTTACTTTCCCACCACCCATGCTCCAACCTAATCGCATCCTTAATCGTGCCATCAGGAAAAACCGTCGTATTGAACTTGGTTTTAAAGTCTAGCTCAGGAACCAGTAAATAATTGCGGGGCTTGCAATAATCATTCAATAAGCGCTCAAAAGCATTACGAATACTGGTTTCCTTTTTCGAGCCACCATAGCGAATAATTTTCTCAACCTCCGCTTGATACTGTGTAACCAGCAATCTCGACATACTCAAAGCCTAACGAGTTATATTAGCAGCACATTTTAACATTAATTTTTCATCTAGTCTTGCTAAAATGTGCGGAATCATGATGCCAAAACACCCAGATGAAATGATGAAAGGCAAAGAGTTTTATGTCGTCATTGAAAGAGATGAAGATGGCATATACATCGGTGAAGTCCCACAACTTCGTGCTTGTTATAGTCAAGGAGACACCATTGATGAACTAATGATAAATATGCGAGAAGTCGTTGAAATGTGTCTTGAAGAACTTGCAGAAGAAACTTTTACTGAATTCATTGGAGTTCAGAGGCTGGTCGTTTAATGGCAAAGTTACCAGATCTCACCAGCAAAGAACTGATAGCAGCTTTGACCAATGCAGAAATGTCCCCAGCCATTCTTGCTTTGATTCTCCAAACAGGGCTATGTCTTCCCAGTTTTCTCCCCCATTTATCACCGCACAAATTGAGCATTCTCGACATCGCAGTTTTTTCAATTTTCTCGTTAATCTTCTGGCTGGTTTAATTGCCTATACCTATCGCGAGACTAAACCTAATTTAGATCTTCAGTTCAAAGGCTTACCCCCTCTACCTCCTGCTTGCTTTTAGTTCATCGAACTCATGTGGGGTTAAATAGTCATTATTCTCCATCGACATAGTAAAGACAAAGCTTATGTTTATTTAAGATGATTTTAATAAATTAAGCCACATTGTTAAACTTATCTGAGTTAATAAAAAAAGAAGAATCAATTGAATTAGGATATTAATAAATCACGAAATTATACGAATTAATTTATTGACAACTGTTTATAAACTTTTTTAAACATTTATAACTATTTTTTTGACATTCTTGAAAAAGATACTAAGTGTTAACAAGCAAAGGTTTTAGGATTCTCTCTAATGATATTGAGGCTATGACAATTCTATGATTTAAGTAAAATTGAGTCCTTTGGTATTACAAATATTATGAAGCAAATTTCGTCAATTATTGCTCTTAGCTGATAACTTAGTAAGTATAATTATCTAATCAATAAAAACAAAATTTATTTCATTAAATAAGCAATATGACTGGGGAGTTAAACTCTAAAAAATCAGATAAAAATAAATCTCAAAAGAAAAATAAATATAAGTTCACACAGAAACCTGATAAATCTGCCCAAGGTGCTAAATCAAATTCAGCAATAGGTAAAAGAGTTAAATCGGCTAGATTAACTCAAGACTCAGATTCAGATATTGCTGAAACTATTACAGTTGCCCAACAAAAAGCTTTATTTGGGGTCATTGCCAAAATTAGGCAATCTCTAGATTTAGATAGTATTTTTAATTCCACCGCGATCGAGGTACGTCAGCTATTAAATGCCGATCGCGTAGGCATATATCGGTTTAACGAAAATAGCGAGTTTCATGCTGGAGAATTTGTATCCGAAGCATTGCTACCTCAGTTTAAGTCTGCCTTGGCTGTCAAAATAGAGGATCATTGCTTTAGTGAAAATTATGCTAATTATTATCAGCAGGGCAAGGTCTGGTCTTGTGCGGATATTTATCAGCAGGATCTGTCAGTCGGTCACGTTAAGATATTAGAACAATTTCAGGTTCGAGCTAACTTAGTTGTCCCTTTGCTCATAGCCGATCGCCCTTGGGGACTTTTATGTATTCATCAATGCTCTGCTCCCAGGCAATGGCTAGAGATGGAGATTGATTTTGTTAAAATGATTGCGACCCACTTAGAGGTTGCGATCCAACAAGCAGAATATGTTGCTCAGTTACAGGCTCAATCCAACACTTTAGCCGTAGAACAAGCAGTTGAAATGGAGAAAGCTGTTGCGGTAGTTATTAACAAAATTCGGCGATCGCTTGACCTTGACACCATTTTTGCGACCACCACTGCGGAAGTTCGGCAACTCCTAAAAACTGATCGAGTAGTTATCTATCGTTTTAATCCCGATTGGAGTGGCGAATTTATTGTCGAGTCTCTAACTGAGGATTGTCCTTCGTTAATCGAAGCTCAAAATGAATATTCGGAAATAAAAACTCAAGTTTCTGAATGCACCTTAAAAAAACTCGCTAACCTGACCGCAACAGATACCTATTTACAGGTCACACAGGGGGAAGGCTTTTTTGGTGATCGGGCATATCGTGCCTGTGCAGATATTTATGCGGCAGGTTTTACCCCCTGCTATATCAAAGCACTGGAGCATTATCAGTCGAGAGCCTATGCGATCGCCGCTATCTACAAAGGCACAAAACTATGGGGCTTATTAGCCGCCCAATCCCAATCAGTTCGCCAATGGCAAGACACAGAAATTAATTTCCTCCTCCAAATAGGAACTCAATTAGGCGTAGCAATTCAACAAGGAGAATTATTTGAACAGGTGCAAAAGCGTTCAACCGATTTACAAACCACGTTAGAAATAGAATTACAAAAACGTTCCGCCCAACTTGCCAGAGAGACAGAACAAGAACGCGCCCTCGCTAGAGTAATTGAGCGCATCCGTCAGACCCTTGACATTGCCAGTATTTTTAGTGCCACCACCCTAGAAGTTAGGCAAAATCTAGATTGCGATCGCGTGGTTGTGTATCGCTTCTTTGATGATTGGAGTGGCGAATTTGTCTTTGAATCCAAAAAAGATGAATGGTTACCATTAGAAGAACTTGCCGATCGCAACAAAGTTTGGCAAGACACCTATCTGCAAGAATATAAAGGGGGACGCTATCTAAATCATGAATCTTTTGTAATCAATGATATTTATACCGCCAACCTCACAGAATGTCATGTGCAAATCCTCGAAAGCTATCAAGTACGAGCATTTATGATTGCACCTGTATTTGTTGCTGATAAACTCTGGGGGCTACTAGCCGCCTATCAAAATTCGGGGAGTCGAATATGGGAAACTAGCGAAATCAGACTACTCACTCAAGTTGGCTACCAGTTGGGTGTCGCCTATCAACAGGCAGAATTGTTAGTCCAACTCCAAAAAGCCAAAGAGGGCGCAGATGCTGCCAGCAAAGCAAAAAGTGATTTCCTTGCTCACATGAGTCATGAACTTCGTACTCCTCTCAACTCAGTTCTCGGTTTCGCTCAAGTACTGATGCGAGATGACTTGCTCACTCCCCAACAAAGGGAACATGTGGGCATTATTACCCGTAGTGGAGAACATTTACTCACATTACTAAATGACGTGCTGGAAATGTCTAAAATTGAGTCGGGCATGATTGAACTTAATCCCAAAACTCTCAATTTCCACATTCTGCTGGCAAGGCTGAAGGATATGTTCACCCTGAAAGCTCAGATCAAAAATCTCCAGCTTACTTTTGAGAAAGATCCTGAAGTTCCTAAATACATCTATGCCGATGAGAGTAAAATCCGCCAAATTTTGATTAATATCATCGGTAATGCGGTCAAGTTTACAGACAAAGGCAGTGTCAATCTGCAAGTTACTTACCAAAACAATTACCAAAACAATCAAAATAATAGTGACAATCCAGAAATGAAGAAGTACTGCAACATCTTCTTTGAGGTTACAGACACAGGAGTAGGGATTGCTCCCGAAGAGTTAGGTATTTTATTTGATCCGTTTGTCCAAACCTCATCAGGTCGTCAGTCTCAAGAGGGGACTGGCTTAGGTATGTCAATTAGCAAAAGATTTATTGAGCTAATGGATGGCAATATTCACGTTGAAAGCGCTGTCAATCAGGGGACAGTGGTTAGGTTTAATATTCAAGTGCAAATAGCGAGTCCCAGAGATTTACCAATTCCCCTAAACCGTGGTGAGATTGCTTTAAGTCAAAATACGTCTAGCTATCGTATCCTCTTAGTCGATGATAAATATGAGAGTCGCTTTCTGATGAAAAGCTTGCTTACACCCATTGGTTTTGAAATTCGAGAAGCAACTAATGGACAGGAAGCGATCGAAGTATGGCGATCGTGGCAACCGCACCTAATTTGGATGGATATGCAGATGCCTGTGATGGATGGATACTCGGCCACGCGGATCATCCGTGATTCAGAATCCCCAGAAGCCCACTGCAAAATTATTGCCTTAACGGCTAGTGCTTTTGACGCGCAGCGTTCTGCGATGCTGAATTTGGGGTGTGATGATTTTGTGAGTAAGCCGATCCGCGAAAACATTATTTTTGAGAAAATTGCGGAACATCTTGGCATCGGCTATGAGTATGTAGAAACAGAAACTGAGGATGCAAAAATCAGTAAGGATGCATCGGATCTTCAGCAATTGATACATCAAGATTTAGCTAGTTTAGATGTTTTGTGGCTTGAGAAAATGCAACTGGCGGCACGGGCGGCGGATGAAGATGCTATTTTCTTACTACTAGAGCTAATCCAAGATACACATCCTGCAACAGCTAAATTTATTCATGATTTAGTCAATAATTTCCACCTTGATCAAATTATTAAAATTATTCAACCATTCATTGATCAAAACCATGCTAACTAATACGGCAAATATTAATTTAAATAGCACTTTAAATAATAAGAACAAGGCAAAGGAAAGTATTCTGGTTGTTGACGATCGCCCAGAAAATTTGCGGCTCTTGTCAGATATTCTCTCAAAGCTAAACTATAAAGTTCGGAAAGTGACCAGTGGCAAACAGGCGATCGAGGCAGCCCAGATTGATCCGCCATCACTTATCCTTCTCGACATCATGATGCCTGATATGAATGGCTATGAAGTCTGTCAACATCTCAAATCTCAGGAGAGAACCTTAGAAATTCCCGTAATTTTTTTAAGCGCTCTTGACAAGAGTTTTGATAAGGTGAAAGCCTTTGAAGCTGGCGGGGTTGACTATGTAACTAAGCCTTTTCAGGTGGAAGAAATTATTGTCCGCGTCCAAAATCAGTTGACAATTTTACGTCAAAAGATCAGCCTAAAAGAACAACAAAAATTGCTTGAAATTCAAAATGAACAACTAAAGCAAGAGATTCAAGAGCGTAAGCAAATAGAGTCAGCCTTAGAAAAAGCCAAAATAGCGGCCGAAGAGGCAAATCTCTCTAAGAGTCGTTTTTTAGCAAATATGAGTCATGAAATTCGCACACCCATGAATGGAGTCATTGGCATGAATCAGTTGTTAATGATGACTAACTTAAATAAGGAACAAAAGTATTACACCAGCGTGATTCAAGAAAGTGCAAAATCGCTGCTGAACATTATTAATGATATTTTAGATCTTTCTAAAATCGAGTCAGGCAAGTTGGAATTAGAACATCGAGCCTTTCGATTGGAAGATGTCTTGCAGTTTGTATGTGGCCTCATGCATCAATCGGCGCTAGAAAAGCAGATTTCTTTACAATCAAGCATTCTATCAAGTTTGCCACAGGTGATCGAAGGAGATGAATATCGGTTGCGCCAAATCTTGCTTAATTTGGTAAGTAATGCCATTAAGTTCACGGAAAAAGGTTTTGTATCGGTGAATATTGAATATGATGAACCGTCAAAGCTGTTGCACTTTATCGTAGCGGACTCAGGAATTGGCATTAGTAGCGATCGCCTAGATCATTTATTTGATCCCTTTACGCAGGAAGATACATCTACTAGCCGCAAATATGGTGGCACTGGCTTAGGATTAGCAATTTGCAAAAGTTTAGCGGAAATGATGGGGGGAACAATTTGGGTAGAAAGTAGAGGTAATATTGGCGGAAAGCCTAATTCCATATTTCAAGTTGTTAATTCTCAAAATGAAATAAATTCAGAACTTCAAGGTTCTGTTTTCCATTTTACGATCGCGGCATCTATCCCCTCACAAACTCAATTAATCGATCGCTTAGAACTAACATCTACTGAGAATCTGCAAATTTCTGATCGACTGCCATTAAAAATTTTATTGGTAGAAGATAACCCTATGAATCAGAAGTTAGCGACTCTGATGATGCAAAAGTTTGGCTACAGTGTGGATATTGCCAATAATGGGATTGAAGCAATTCAATTCGTTGAGAAGCAAGTCTATGATTTGGTGTTAATGGATGTGCAGATGCCTGAAATGGATGGATTAACAGCAACAAAATGGATTCGGGAGCATCTCCAATATCAGCCCTATATTATTGCGCTGACCGCAAGTTCTTCCCTCAGCGATCGCGATACTTGTGTCAATGCAGGGATGAATGATTACATCACTAAGCCCATTGATTTTCAAGAAATTAAGCAAGTTATTTTCAAGGCAGCATCTCTACTGCATATCAATATTAACGTGAGTTCGATGAACTAAAAGCAAGCAGGAGGTAGAGGGGGTAAGCCTTTGAACTGAAGATCTAAAGCAGGTTTAGTCTCGCGATAGGTATAGGCAATTAAGAGGGTGTTTGAGAAGTTTTGATCCCCCTAAATCCCCCTTAAAAAGGGGGACTTTTTTAATCTTTCCCCCCTTTCATAAGGGGGGTTAGGGGGGATCGTCCAGTATTTTTAGCCTATGCTTACACTTCTCAAACAAGCTCTAAACCAGCCAAAAGATTAACGAGAAAATCGATGGCAGCATTACCTGTCCTTCACAGTGTTTTTCAAAACTTTGGCAAAAATCTTCCACTTCACAGAAGATTTGCGTGATATCCAAGTGCGATACGATATTGTCCATATTGCTGAGGCTTTTAGTTCTTTAAACCTAGTCTCAGCTTTTCTTTTACTTTTGTCTACCCCATCAAACTCACGTTAATACTAAGTATAAGTGCTTCTTAAGCAACTGGGATTACTTCTTGGATATGGGCGATCGCCTCAAGCAGAGAAGGCACATTTGCTGCATCCCAGATCCCTTCTGACTTACGCCCACTTAATACCTGCACTTGCAACCCAAAGGCATGGGGATAACCACTAGCTTCCAAACAAATATCCTCAGTTTCCAGAGTACAGGATACCTTCTCGCCATCCGAAAGCTCCGACTGCATTAGTTGCATTGTCTCAGCCAACTGACCGATTAACTTACAGCAATCCCTAAATTCGCGATCGGTTAATTCGATCGCCCAATCATCTGACCCCACCAGCCCCCTATATAATTCCACATCCGATCGCCACCCAATCCGCCAGCCATCACCACAAATTAAGTGTTTAGCGTTATCAGGATCGGTAAAATTTTGCATACACCTCAAATACTTTCCGTGATCTCCAACAAAGTAATACCAAATTGAGAAATGGCGTAGCCATTTCTTAATTAAAAAAACCTTACTGGGTTTGGTTTTTAATTAAAAAAAGTATTACTACACTTTTTTAAACTGGTATAAATTTTTCGCCACCTACGCCGCCATTGGCAGAATGTAAATAACGAAGTAAATGACGAAAAATTTATGTCGCTTGTCTATATCAATGCAACTAGCCCAAGGCCTCAACTGCCGCCTTAATCCCAGCACCAACCGTGAAATTGTCATAGCCCAAGCTAATCAGAGTTGCCTCAAGGGAGCTAATGGCGGTAAGAATATCGCGATCGCCCACAAAACCAAGATGTCCAATGCGGAAAATCTTACCATTGAGATGATCTTGACCACCCGCCATCACAATATCGAACTTTTTCTTGATCGTTGCCCGAATCTTTTCAGCTTCCAAGCCTTCAGGTGGAACCACTGCCGTAATCGAGGCACTAGCTGCATCATCGGGAGCCAGTAAGCCTAAATTGAGTGCCTTTACTGCGGCGCGAGTCGCTTCACGGTGGCGCAAATGACGCGCAAAAATATTTTCTAGCCCTTCCCTTTGCATAATTTCTAAAGAAGCCTGCAAAGCCATCACCATATTCACAGAAGTGGTGAAGGGCGTAGAATTTTTCGCTGCATCCTTACGAGCCTTACCGAGATCTAAATAAAATTTCGGTAAGTTAGCAGTTTTATAAGCTTCCCAAGCCTTAGGACTTACTGCCACAAAACCCAAGCCTGGGGGAATCATATAACCCTTTTGCGAACCAGAACCAATTACATCTAGTCCCAACTCATCCATCGGTACATTCATCGCCCCCAAGCTAGTGACGGCATCAACAATGATCAAAGCTTTACCATGAGCTTTAACGTGGCTATTGATTGCCACTAAGTCATTAAGTACACCCGTTGAAGTTTCGCTATGGGTAATAACTACCGCCTTAATCTCCTTATTGGTATCCGCCTCTAACAATACGCGAAAGTCTTCAGGATTCAAGGGTTTTCCCCATTCCGCCTTTACCACTTCCACATTCAACCCATAGGCTTGACATACCTCAACCCAGCGTTCCCCAAACTTACCATTATCGCCAACTAGAACGCGATCGCCCTTACTCAAAAAGTTAATGATGCCCGCTTCCATCGCACCTGTACCACTTGTGGTGAGGATCAATACATCATTAGTCGTTTGGTGTAGCCATTTTAATTTCGCGGTTACATCTGCCATGATCTTACTAAAATCACCGCTACGATGTCCGATGGGCGCTTTTGCCAAAGCCAACAGTGCCTGCTCTGGCACAGGTGTTGGCCCTGGAATCATCAACATTAACTTATCTTCCATGGGTTGAAATCTATAACAATCAGTAAAATACTAGAATATACGCTCAATCTCAATATTCTAGATCTAACATCTTACAGCCCTTTGCGTTGTTATGGCTCTAGTCAATTTTGTTCAGACCCTAACCAATAATTTGACTAGTGTTTCACGCAGATTTTGCAGCAATAATTTAACCGAGTTTAGCGAAATGCTTAATCATCACAAAGCAATTGTGACCATCTTTTCCCACTTCATAATTAATAGTGTCCGCAACTTTTTGAGTAATATATAGCCCCCTACCGCCCGTAGGAACATCATCAATATTTTCTAAATTCAGATTCTGATTAATTCTTTCAGTGGCCTTAATAATTTCAGATTGCCAATCAAAGGGCTTACCATAATCCCAGATCCGCATTTCAATAATACTTTTCGCGCTATCTATTAATACCTCAATATCAATAGGCGTATTGACAGGTAAACTCTCATGGGCATAGGACACAACATTGGTAAATACCTCCACCAAAGCAAGATTGCATTGCATCCAAGTTAGCTTCGGTAAATGATCTTGAAATTGCTGAAACCAACCTTGCAGCTTTGCAAGGTTGTAGATGTCGCTATCAACTTGAAGGTTATATTTTTGCGCCACGAAGCATCTGCCTAATATTTTCAATATTTTAAGATGAGTTAGATGAATTGTTGATCCAAATTATTGGCGGTTGTACCAGCGCATGACAACTCTTGCTAAACGGTTGGAGTCGTGACATACAGTAGCATTACTCTTTTCAAGCATGACATTGGCGGTCAAAATATCGCAGTTCATCTTAGCAAGGTTATCGCGATCTAGTTCTGTAAAATATGAACCAAACGAAGCATAATGCTGTAGCGATCGCTCGGAGGGCATGGGCTGTTGCACAAGTACCGCATCAAATAAACGGGCATTGGCAATTTCATCTAGTACACGCACATAGTCTGACACTCGATAGCCATCTGTTTCTCCCACCTGACTCATCATATTACAAATATAAATCGATGGCACTTGGCGATCGATCAGGGCTTGGCGAATTTCGGGAACCAACAGGTTCGGAATAATGCTGGTATAAAGGCTACCGGGACCAATTACGATTAAATCTGCTTCTTGGATATCCTCTATGGCTTTGGGTAAGCCCTTGGGTTGCTCAGGGTAGCAGCCAATGCGCTTAATTTTCCCCCTAGCTTCAGGAATATTCGATTCCCCTTCGATATACCGTCCGTCCTCCATTTCAGCCCATAGCACCATATGATCAAGGGTGGCAGGCAAAACCCGTCCCCTCACAGCCAGTACATGGGAACTAGCGGCGATCGCCTGTTCGAGATCCCCTGTTACTTCGCTCATGGCAGTTAAGAATAAATTGCCAAAGCTATGTCCCGTTAATCCTTCCCCTGTTTGAAAACGGTATTGAAACAGTTCCGTCACTAATTTTTCTTCATCGGCAAGGGCAGCAAGGCAGTTGCGAATATCCCCAGGGGGTAAAACTCCATGCTCTCGGCGTAAGCGCCCAGAGGAGCCGCCATCATCGGCAACAGTGACGATCGCGGTGATATTGGCACTGTAGCGCTTGAGACCGCGCAATAGGTTAGATAGCCCTGTACCGCCGCCGATGGTTACAATTTTGGGACCCCGATTAAGGTTGCGATGGGATACTAACAGGTCAAGCAGTTGGCGGTCTTGATCGGGCATCAGAACTTGGGTAATAGAGCCAAGGGCGCGTTTTTGACCGATCCATAACAGGGCAATACCTGTGGCAAGGGCAAGGGGGGCGCTGAGGTTGCGCGGCAAGATGGAGACAAGTAGATCAATCGTATTACCGATGAGGCGCGAGATGTAGAGGATGGGGGTTAGACGGGCAGAGATGGCGATCCCCAACATAATTAAAACTACGCCCAAAATGCTAACCAGCAACCATCTTTTGACAAATAGTCCTGGCAGAAACCACTGAAATCCGTGCAACCATTGCTGACCTCGAGCGGTTTTTCGCTTGTCTCGAAGCGGTGATTTACCGATAAATCGATAGCGCTTGGTGAGTGGCTTCTTAGAGGTTTTCATCTAATGTCCTGTAATGTGTACCAAAACTTCGCGGGTATGTCCAAGATTGCGGTGTTCCCAGACGAAGATGCCCTGCCAAGTACCAAGGGCAAGTTTACCATTGGTAATGGGGATCGTTTCGGAGGTCTTGGTGAGGGTGCTGCGAATATGGGATGGCATATCATCTGCGCCTTCGGATGTGTGACGATATTGGCTGGGGTCTTCGGGGATCAGCTTGGCAAAAAATGTTTCTAGGTCTGCCAGTACATCTGGGTCAGCATTTTCTTGAATGATCAGGCTTGCTGACGTATGGCGCAAGAAGATGTTGCACAAGCCCATTTTTATGCCCGATCGCATTAAGACTGATTCCACTTGACGGGTGATGTTATGGAGCTTTTTGCCGTTGGTTTGCAGGGCGATCGCCTCCTGTGCCATGCGAACTGTTTTTTCTATAGATTGCATAGGTGATTAGGGTGTGTAGTTTGGCTATGTTTTTATATAACAAAAAAGCTGGGTTGAATATAGCAAAAGGTAATATCACAAGGCATCTAAGTAGGCGGTGATAATCGATAGAGCTACCACTGGCGCTGTCACAGCCGAGAGGATACGATCGCCAAGACTTACGGGGGTGAATCCTGCGGCGATCGCCCATTGTTCTTCACGTTCTGTCCATCCGCCTTCGCACCCTGTTACAACCATCAGCCGATCGCTATTCATCGCTTGATCCTCTCGCAAGCATTGCAGCAAGTGGGGCTGATCAGGATGGGTCACACAAATATATTTGGGACAGGTCGACAGGTGGGGAGATGCAGAGAGCCACTGATGCACATCTTGCGGCGCACATACCTCTGGTACATAACTACGCAGGGAGAGTTCGGCAGTCTCGGCGGCAATGCGTTGCCAGCGATCGCGTTTTTGTTGACCGATCTCAGTACCTGCCTTAATCGCTGTGCGATCGCTAAATAATGGCACTATTTGCCGCACCCCTAGCTCTGTGGCTTGACGGACAACTGATTCAAGGTTATTCCCCTTGGGCATCGCAATGCCAAGGGTGAGATAGGTGGTCAATTCTGAGTTGTGATCTATGGATTCAAGGATTGTCGCTGTGGTCAGGTCTGGCTCCAGTCGCGATCGCCACCATCCCCCTTGACTATCTAGGGCAATAAACTCGGCATGGGTTTCTAACCGCAATACATTGATCAGGTAATGCTTTTGGTCGGGGGTGAGGGGGAGCAACTGTTGGGGGTGCAAAGCGATCGCTGTCTGCTGTGGCTGTAAGGTGACTCGCTGTAATCGACGTTGCGATGCTTTGAATGGATATAAATTATTCACAAACTTTATTCACACACTGATTGTCACAACACAAACTACATAAATTTAGACAAATTCCCAAGCTATGGTTTAGCAGCTATAGCTATGGTTTAACAGCTATAATACTTGCAAAATCCAACTAAATTAGTCCTGAGCAAGCATGGCCGCGATCGCATCTTCTTCTCCTTCAGAATTACTAAAAATCAATACTCCTACTAATCCTGATATTAATTGGCAGGCGATCGCTGATGCCATGAGTACAGTGATCGGCGATCGCTATGTGGTGCGTACCCGCGAAGAATTGCTTGCCTATGAATGCGATGGACTAACTAGCTATAAACAACAGCCCGCCCTCGTTGCCTTACCCAGCAGCACCAGCGAAGTTGCCGAGATTATTAAAATTTGCGATCGTTACCAAATCCCCTTTGTGGCACGCGGCTCAGGTACAGGACTATCGGGCGGCGCACTGCCCCTAGCCAATTCCGTTCTCATCGTCACCTCCCGCATGAATCGCATCCTCGAAGTGGATCTCGAAAACCATCGCGTCACCGTCCAACCGGGGGTAATTAATAATTGGGTCACACAGGCAGTTAGTGGTGCAGGGTTCTACTACGCCCCCGATCCCTCTAGCCAAATTATTTGTTCCATTGGTGGCAATGTTGCAGAAAACTCTGGCGGTGTGCATTGTCTCAAATATGGAGTCACCACCAACCATGTGCTAGGAGCAAAGATTGTTCTTCCCGATGGTTCCATTCAAGATATTGGTGGCAAAATTCCTGAAACTCCTGGCTATGATCTCACAGGTCTGTTTGTGGGTTCCGAAGGAACCTTAGGCATCGCCACCGAAGTTACACTCAAGATTCTCAAATCCGCCGAAGCGATTCAAGTTCTCCTCGCCGACTTCACCAATGTTGAAGCAGCAGGTTCCACTGTCTCCGAAATCATTCGGGCTGGCATCATCCCCGGAGGCATGGAAATTATGGACAATATGAGCATCAATGCTGTGGAAGATACGGTGGCAACCAATTGCTATCCCCGTGATGCGGCGGCAATTCTCTTAATTGAAATCGATGGACTCGATAGCGAAGTGCAGGAAAATGCCAAACGGGTGGAAGCAATTTGTTATGCTAATGGAGCGCGGAATGTGGCGATCGCCTGTGAGCCAGACCAAAGGCTCAGGCTCTGGAAAGGCAGAAAGGCCGCCTTTGCCGCTATGGGTCGTCTCAGTCCCGATTACTATGTGCAGGATGGCGTAATTCCCCGCACTAAGCTCACTTTTGTATTGCAAGAGATTGCTAAACTCAGTGAAAAATATGGCTATCATGTCGCCAATGTTTTCCATGCAGGAGATGGAAACTTGCATCCACTAATTTTGTATAACAATGCTGAGGCGGGAGCCTTGGAAACTGTGGAAGAATTGGGAGGTGAGATCCTGAAGCTCTGCGTTCAGGTGGGCGGCAGCATTTCAGGTGAGCATGGCATTGGTGCTGACAAAAAATGCTATATGCCTGAGATGTTTAGCAAACAGGATTTGGAAACTATGCAATGGGTAAGGGAAGTCTTTGATCCGCAGGCGATCGCTAATCCCACTAAGATTTTGCCCACGCCGCGCACCTGTGGCGAAAGTGCGAAGTCTAATCTAGTAGCGAAGTATAAGGTAGAGTATCAAGCCAAATATTCAAACAATGCATCAGGTCTTCCTGAAGTTGAGCTTTTTTAAATCAATTGCGAATAAAACTTTGATGTTAGAGTTGCTGTCATCACGCGGGTTTTCTTCCCTCACTGCTTAATCGACCAGTACCAAGCCCACTCCATATCCCGTTAACTAGGTTTCGCTGTCAGGGGGCTGACTTGTGGTGAAGTCCGTAGGACTGCAATAAGGGAGATTAGCGCTGAGGCTACTGACTAAAGCGATCGCCAACCACCACAGCAACTGTACTTGAGGACGATACCAAACTGTATCAAAGAAACTATGGGCAATCATGCCGCAAATAGTTGCTAGGGCAGCAATAATCCATAGTCCATCCAGATGGCGATCGCGTCGTAACTGATTGAGAGCAATCCAGCCCTGATGCAAAATTGTCACCACTAGCCAGCCATAGCAAATAACACCAATGATGCCAGTTTCCACAGTCAGTTCTAAGGGGACAGAGTAAGCTCCGAGGGCGCTATAGCCCGATCGCTGATAGAGAGGATAAATGAGATTAAATGCTTTGTTGCCATTACCAATACCCAGCAATGGCCTCGCTTTAATCATATTGATCACCGATAGCCACACATTCACTCGAAAAGCATTACTACTATCAGCAGTACCAAAAATGCTAAAAACACGATTGCGTAAAGGTGTAATCGCGATCGTTGCCACAGCAATTACGCCTGCCATACTGCCTAGAGCAGCAGGTAAAGTCCAGACGGGCAGACGCTTACCCCACCAATAAACCAGTAAAATAATTAGCGCAAAAAAAGTAACAACCAGACCAATTAACCCTCCGCGACTCTGGGTTTGGGTGAGGCTAAAGACCCCCATCGCCGCCGTAAGTATCCCCAGTGCTTTCATGCCCCAGCTTTGCCAACGGATCGCCGCAATCACTCCCAAGGGCAATGCTGGCATCAAGTAGCCTGCAAATAGGTTAGGATTGCCCAAAAAACTATAAACACGGGTAATACCTGCTGAGTCCGAAGTGGGATCTGTCCATGTGGCCAGTTCGGGAGCGCCCAAATACCATTGCTGAACGCCATAGGCACTGCTGACAAAGCACGAAACTAAATAGGTGGCTACCAAAAGCGATCGCCAACCGATTCCCATCAAACGATGCATCGCCACAAACGCCAGCATATAAATCGTTAGTTTGATCAGACCATCTAAGGCGGCAATTTTGACAGGAGAGAAGGCAGCAGCCAGTAGAGAAATACACCAATAGGTAAGTAAAGGCGTAAAGATGGGCGACCAAGCTGAGGATGTTGCCTGATCACGTTGGTCAGTTAGCCAGAGCATTATCAGAGCGATCGCCGAGGCAACTCCGATAACCCCTGTTTGAGCATTTTCTAAAAAAGGTAAAGTGATAATGAGGATAATTACTAGTCCTCCCAACAGGCGATCGCTAAGAACCCAGCTACTATCACGCCATCCCTGCATTGGGCTAACCACCTGCCAAAATTTGCCTTGAATAATTTTGATCCAGTTCTGGATTGGCTTCAGGAAATTAGTAAATGGTAGCTTGAGCTTAGAATTCATAGACAATGCAAAAATATAGGCTTAACCTCGACTTTGTATCTTATCTTGGATCTTTGCTACGTTACTGATATGTTTTAAATCGATCGCCAACAATTTTTGCAAAATCAAGCTAAACCATCAAACCAAATGCGCCGCAGACAAATTCTTCGCCTCGCCCAAATGGGACTCATTTCCACATTTACGGGAGCAATCATCGCCGATGCTGCACAGTCTCAAAATACAGATTCAATTAAGCTGGAGTGGCTAGGACATATGTCTTTCTTGGTTTCTGGAGAAGGTGTGCGCTTCTTGACGCATCCATTCAAACCCCTTGGCTGTACTGCCAAATTACCAACTCCCAAACCAAATGCTGATTATATTTTGATCAGTTCTCGTCTATTGGATGAGGGCTACTTAGATGAACTACCGAAGAGTGCAAGAGTTCTCTCAGAGCCTGGTTCCTATAATCTCAAAGGCATCAACCTACAGGGCATTGCCATGGATCACGATCGCCTTGGTGGTCGCCGATTTGGACGTAATGTGGCATGGCGTTGGCGGCAATCAGGCGTATTTATTTTGCATTTAGGAGGAGCAACAGCCCCGATTACCCAATCCCAAAGAATTTTAATGGGTCGTCCTGATGTGTTGATTTTGCCAGTTGGTGGTGATGGGCAGAGCAATGACTCGATGCAAGCAAAAGCCTATTCACCAACGGAAGCTAAGGCAATTGTGCAAGAGTTAAATCCTAAGGTTGTGGTTCCAGTCTATTACCGTACAGATCGTTCTAGTGATTCCTGTAAGCTTGCTGCGGTAGAAGAATTTCTAGCACTGATGCCTCCAGAATCAATTCAAAGACTAGGCGGTGCAGCCTTGGAGCTAAAAGCTAGCAGTCTGCCTCAAAATACTGTGGTGAGGGTATTAAAGATCTAAAAAGATCTGATTTTTCATGCTGGATATCTAGAGACGAGTGAAAGTGAATGGTTGAAATACTTGTCTCTAGTGGGGGTTAGCATTACTTCACCCAAATGAGTGATTGATTTTGGCAATTAGAGTTTGTTATTTTTCTATAATCCAAAAATCAATCCAATCATTTTCGACCCGTTGAAGACTCAAACGTCACTAATAGCACCAGTAAATCTTAAGAAAAAAGTAGTTAAGAGCTAGAGAAATGTACTAGGTGGCATAGTAGTTTTTTAAAGGAACCAAAACATCATCTATGCAGTCTGGTAGTTTTGTGTATCAGTTATCAATCAACTCAAAAACTAACAAATTTCTCTCTTGTTTTGATACTTGATTTAACAAACTATTTCCACGACTTATTGCCAAATTAGTCATCATAAGTATTTCTGCTATTCCATTAGCATTTTTATACCAAATTAAGAAATAGTTATGCCATTTCTTAATTACAGCAACCTTACTGGGTTTGGTTTTTAAATTGGTATTAGTTAGCATCAGATCAATAGAATTAACATTAAGTGCCTTGAAACATCATAAAAAACTCCATAGCGATTAATTTCAATGGCACAAGTTTGAACAATATGTGAGCAGCAGTTAATTGGTTTTATTCTTTTTGTTCTATTTTTCTATTGTTTGGATTAATTTTTATTAATTAGTTGATTAACTTAGTTATAAATGCTGAATTGCTAATTACCAAATAGGTTTATCAAAGTTGTAATAAGAATTGTAGTAGGTGTAAATACTTAGTGGGCTTTGTCTAAGTGATACTAAAAATCAAAAATTTGTATGCCTAAACTTTGACTTTTGGAAGGAAACCGTAATAATATGTAACTCAAGACACAAGATAAAAAAAGGTTAATTCTGTATTATACAAATTAACGTTAAACCAATTAATGATTTACAGGCTCAAATTTATAAAACTTAAAGATAGTGATTTTTAAACGTCAGGCATCTAGGTTTCAATGTTAAGGCTGGCTTTTTGACTTTTGGGAAAAGAATCTATGTTCTGAATTGCCCGAACTTTTGTAAAGCCCCTTGAAAAAACGCGAAAAAAACGCTTTTAAAAACGCTTATTTAGCATAATTTACAAAACAGGAGCGATATGTCTGAAGAACCATTGATCCAACCCACGTCCAATACGGTGGATAGGCAAGCTAACAAGCAGTTCGGTCTGTCTGCTGACATGGTTCGCACTTACTTGCATGAGATTGGCAAGATTCCTCTTCTTAGTAATGAAGAGGAGATTGTCTATGGTAAGCAGGTGCAGCAGATGATGACCCTGTTTGAAGCGCAGGAAAAAATTGTGCAAGAATGCGATCGCTTACCGACTGAACAAGAATGGTCAGAAGCGGTGGGTATTTCTCCTGAAATGATCCATCGTCATATTCAAGTTGGTACGAGAGCAAAACGTAAAATGATTGAAGCTAATTTACGTTTAGTTGTCTCAGTTGCGAAGAAGTATCAAAAGCGAAACTTAGAACTACTTGATCTTGTCCAAGAGGGAACTCTAGGTTTAGAAAGAGCAGTGGATAAGTTTGACCCGACCAAGGGGTTCAAGTTCTCGACCTATGCCTATTGGTGGATTCGCCAAGCGATTACTAGAGCGATCGCGCAGCAAGCGAGAACCATTCGCTTACCTGTGCATATCACTGAGAAGTTAAATAAAATCAAAAAGGCACAGCGTCAACTGTCTCAGGATCTGGGTCGAGTTGCCACCGTTGCTGAGATTGCTAATGATTTAGGTATTAAGACTGAACAGGTGCGTGAATGCCTCTCCCTGTCGCGTCAACCTATTTCCTTAGATTTGCGGATTGGTGATAATCAGGATACGGAATTAGCAGAACTGCTCGAAGATACAGGGCGATCGCCTGATGTGTATGTAGAGCATGAATCTCTGCGTACTGATATCCAGAGCCTTTTGAAGGAGTTGCCCGAAAAGCAGCGTCAAGTGATGGTGTTGCGCTATGGCCTAGATGACGGTCAAGAGATGTCCCTTGCTAGTATTAGTAAGAGAATGGATCTCAGCCGTGAGCAGGTACGTCAGCTAGAGCGTCAAGCTATGGACTATCTCCGCAAGAGAAAGGCAAGGATGCAGGAATATTTGGCAAGTTAATTAAAATAAAGTTATGACTTGTCTCTCCTAAACCCAAAAGACTAAGTGGTGGTAAGAGCATGTTTGAGAAGTTTTGATCCCCCTAAATCCCCCTTAAAAAGGGGGACTTTTTTAGTCTTTCCCCCCTTTCATAAGGGGGGTTAGGGGGGATCAATCAGTATTTTTAGCGAATGCCCACACTTCTCAAACAGGCTTTAAAGGTTTTACCAAATTATGAAATTTTCGACATTACTAATCGTTGCTACGGCGATCGCGATTCCAGTTACCCTTATTGCTGTCAAAAAAGCTATGTCTGCTCCTTTACCTAACGGATTTCCAGCCCCCACTCCCCACAATACAATTGAGGTCAAGCAATATCCTGCCTATCGTTCGGGAACCTATACCTATCAAGGGAACTTGAGTCAAGCGACTGGATATTCCTTTAATCCTCTCTTTCGTCACATTAGCAGTAATAATATTGCCATGACTGCCCCAGTGGAAGCACGGTATCCTGTTGCAACAATTGAGCAACCCATCCAAGTCGGCACAGCTAAGGTTTCCTTTTTGTATAGCAGCAACCAAATTATCCCTCAACAGATTGCGGCTGATATTCAAGTTGAAGATCATGAGCCGATGTTGGTGGTGAGTTTGGGAGTGCAGGGAGCCTATGGCTATGAGAGCTATCAAGACCATATTGCGAAGCTAAGGCAATGGTTGAGTCAGCATCCTGAATATGTGGTTGCGGGTGAACCCCGAGAATTTTTGTATGATTCTCCCTATACGCCTGCACCATTAAAGCGTCGTGAGGTTCAGATTCCGATTAAAATTGTGGCAGGTTCGTAATTTCTGTAATGACCATGACCTCAAAATGATGTCTAGGAAGTACCGCCATGATTTATCGTTCTCTGTTGATAACTTTGCTCCTAGCATCTCCTGTAGCAGGATTTGCCCAATCTGTGAGCCAGTCTGCTCAAACTGCACCCAGCAATGACCGAGAACGGGGTTTTCAACTAGTGATCGAGGCAAGGGAAAAATTACGCAATGGTGATTCTCAGGATTTGCCAGAAGTTCTCAAACTATTTAAGCAAGCGATCGCGATTTTTCAAGCACAGGGCGATCGCTTTTCAGAAGCAAGAACCTTGAGTTTAATTGGTGATGCCTACCTAACTTTTAAACAACCTCGTCAAGCGATCGATTCCTATCAAAAATCCTTAGAAATTCTCAGTCAGATCAAGAGTCCTGAGCCAGAACTGCAAAAACAAATTCAAGCCAGTGAAGCAATCTTTCTGCAAAGTCTAGGCTATAGCTATAGTCAAATCAATGAATTTGATCTGGCGATTCGCACTTATCAAAGAGCCTTAGCGAAGGCGAGAGATGCTCAATTATTAGGTCGTCAGTCCACGATTTTAAGCAATATTGGTAATCTGTATGTATCGATTGGTGTTCCGAGTAAAGGATTAGAAAATCTGTTACAAGCACTGAAAATTAATGAAAGTGATCCTGAAAGCACAAGCCCTTTAAATATTTTAGTAAATATTGGCTTTGCCTATCGCAATCTGGGACAGTTTGATAATGCCTTGAAATACTATCAGCAAGCAAGTAAAGCTGCTCAAGCTAGCGGCGATCGCGTTGTCATGTCTTCCATCTTGAATAATATCGCGGGGGTATATCGTAGTTATGGCAAATATACCCAAGCCCTAGAGAATTACCAAGCTTCCCTCAAAATATCTCAAGAGTTGTCCTTATCAAGGCAAGCGGCAATTACCATTAGTAACATTGGCTCCGTATATAAAGAAATTGGACAATACGATCGCGCTCTGAGCCAATACAAACAAGCTTTACCCCTGTCGCAAGCCATGGGCAATCGTCAACTAGAGAGCATTTTGCTTAGTAATATTGGTTCAATTTACAGTGATAAAAATGAATTCCAGACAGCCCTCGACTATTACAATCAAGCCTTTAAAATTCATCAAGACCTCAATGATGTACCTGCTCAGGTCAAAACCTTAAGTAATATTGCCTTGAGCTATAGCCAATTACAACAGCCCGACAAAGCCCTAGTTACCTATGCACAGGTAATGCAGCTTTTGCAGAAAGTGGTGGATCTATCCACTGAGGCGGTAGTACTTAGTAATATGGGTGGTATCTATGCTGACCTTAAGCGCTATGAAGAGTCGCTTAGTGCCAATCAACGCGCCCTCGCCATCCATCGCCAATTGGGAGAACGACGTGGTGAAAGTATTGTTTTAAGTAATATCGGCGATCTATTTCGCGATCGCCAAAAGACAGAATTAGCGATTCTTTTTTATAAGAACTCTGTCAATATTCGCGAAGCTTTGCGGCAGGAATTGCGATCGCTATCTGCGGCGGAGCAGGAAGCATTTAAAGGCTCCGTTGCTCAAACCTATCGCAAACTAGCTGATTTATTACTCCAACAAGAGAGAATATTGGAGGCACAGCAGGTTCTCGATCTGCTCAAGGTACAGGAGCTAGACGAATACTTACAGGACGTGCGAGGTAATAGTCAAACTGTGAAAGGAGTGGAGCTATTAGATACAGAACAGCGATTTTTAACAGATTACTTAGCGATTCAAAATCGAGCGATTCAAGCAAGTAAAGAAGCAATTGAAATTATTAAATTTACAGCCGAAAATCGTAGCCCGCAGCAGCAACAACGTTTACAAGAACTGCAAAATATTCAATTGCGCTCAACGGAGCAACTCAACGACTATGTGCAGAGTCCTGCGGTCACATCAATTTTGCAACAGATTTCATCATCTGGCGATCGCTCTAATAATGCCAATCTTCGGCAATTTGCAACCCTCCAAACCAACCTGCAACAATTGCCACAAAAAGCGGCTATCCTTTATCCTCTGATCCTTGACGATCGCCTAGAGATTATCGTGGTATTGCCCAATGGTGAACCACTCCGCCATACGGTGAATATTTCTCGACAACAATTAAATAGAGTGATTCTCAACTTTCGTTCAGAAGTGCGTGATCCTTCCTCCTTTGATGTCCTTGACTCTTCTCAACAACTCTATCAATGGTTAATTGCTCCTATTGCCGCAGATTTACAAAGGAATAAAATTCAAACTATTATCTATGCTCCCGATGGGCAATTGCGATATCTTCCCATTGCGGCTCTGCATGATGGCAAACAATGGCTAGTGGAACAGTACAGTATCAATACCATCACTGCGGCAAGTTTAACTAACCTAAGCGCTCGGCGATCGTCACAAGACCTGCGTGTTCTGGCGGGAGCCTTTGCAACGGGCAGGTATAGCTTTCAAGTTAATGGCGAAAACTTTAATTTTGCAGGTTTACCCTTTGCGGGGAAAGAGGTGGAGAGTCTAGTCGCCAAACTTCCTAATTCCACTAAGCTTGTTGATCAAGACTTTAATGCAAAAACTACGACCACCAAATTTAAACAATTTAACATCATCCATCTTGCTACCCATGCCGCCTTTGTCATCGGTAAACCAGAGGAATCCTTTGTGTTGTTTGGTGATGGCAGCAGAGCTTCTCTCCGCGATGTGGCTACTTGGTCATTGCAAAATGTGGATCTGGTCATCCTCAGTGCCTGTGAGACAGGACTGGGTGGTAAACTGGGCAATGGCACAGAGATTATGGGCTTTGGTTATCAAATGGAATATGCAGGGGCAAAAGCGGCGATCGCCTCTCTCTGGCAAGTTTCTGACGGTGGCACACAGATACTCATGGATAACTTCTACAATATCCTTCTGCAATCATCCCAGCAACCTAAGTCAACAATACTTGCTCAGGCTCAGAGAGCAATGATCCAGAGTAATAATCAAGAATTTACACATCCATACTACTGGTCTTCTTTTATTCTCATTGGCAATGGATTTTAATCAAAAGGTTGGGAGAACCCCCATATAAAAGTTCGGTTCTCTAGCTTTCTTCGTGAAGGAACTTGCACCATAATAACACCATGAACTAATGAGAAAGTAACCAAAAGTAAACAGTTCAAATCCTTGCCTAGTCAACATTTGAATGTATCAAGATTACTTCTTAAGGTTCATCCATTATCCATCCTTTAGAAATAGTTCAAGGTGATTTTTATGTTAGTACGTTGGCAACCTTTTCAAGAAATGGAAGAAGTACGTCGTCAGTTCGATCGCTTATTTCATGACATCGCTAATATCGATCAAGATACTAGCAAGCATGGCTGGGTTCCTGCGAGCGAAATGCGTGATGACGGAGACTATCTAACTTTGAGACTAGCATTACCCGATATTGATCTTCAAAATCTCGATATTCAAGCGACTAAGGATTCTCTCTCAGTTTCTGGTGAACGCCGCCTTGAGCATAGCGAGGAATCGAACAAGGGCTATTACTGGAGTGAAATTAGCTATGGTAAGTTCCGCCGTGTCTTTGCCTTACCAATGGCGATCGAAAACGAAAAGGTGAAGGCAGACTATAACAACGGTATTCTTACACTCACTTTGCCCAAAGCCACCGAAGTCAAAGCCTTTAAGGTGCAAATCCCTCAAAATGCTCAAAGTGAATTGCCTGCTGCCTAATATCAAATAAAAAAGCTAGAAATGGCATAGCCATTTCTAGCTTTTTTATTTGGACAAATTATTCATCTAAATGTTCTGACACGGCATGGTATAGCTCCAAAACATGATGATCAAGTAATTGATAATATACTTTGCGCTTCTGTTTGCGATAACTGACGAGACGCATGGTGCGTAGGACTCGTAATTGATGGGATACGGCTGACTCACTCATCCCCACGATCGCCGCAATATCATGCACACACAGTTCCTGCTCCGATAGTACTGATAATATTCTGAGGCGATTAGGATCACTCAGCATTCCAAAAAATTCCGCCATCCTTTGTGACTTTTCTTGAGGCAAGGTGCGATCAATTATTTTTTGCAGAGCTTCAGGTGCGATCTCATGGAGATCGCAGGTTGGCAAGTTTAAAGTATTTTCTACAGAACTTTGATTCAACATTGTTTTATCTTATGACCAAAAAATAATGCAATGCAATCAAATCTTTGTGTATCTTTATTGTAGTTGACATGTGAACATGTGTTCATATATATTCAATACATACTGATTTGGTAAAACAATTATGGCTGAAACTACTAAATGCGCCTGTCCTAAATGCACCTGTACCGTATCCCTCGATACTGCGATTATGGCTGACGGCAAACCTTACTGCTCCCAAGCCTGTGCCGATGGGCATCCCGCAGGATCTCCTAGTTGCCAAAACTCTGGCTGTGGATGCGGCTCATAATCTCAAACATTAAACCAGTCCTATAGCTGAATCAAAACCCAAGAAGCGAGTTGCGGCTCCCCTTCTCCCAAGTGGGGAGAAGGGGTTGGGGGATGAGGGTCATATTTTAAGTTGCACATCACGTTTGGTATAAAGATAGATTTATGGGATGACTGCTTATCCATGCCGTCATAGTTTGCGGTATATTACCAATCATTAGCTTCACTAAAATTCAAGATGCTGAATTTAAAAGAAATGTTAGCTCTCGCTCGTCCGATCGCTTGGGGTGCAGGGGATATTCTGATGAAGTACTATCGGGAGCCGCAGGATCTAGAAATCCACTTTAAAGGGGCTGAAGAAGGCAACGTAACTTCAGCCGACCTAGCTGCCAATGACTTTATTCTGAGTCAGCTCAAGCAAGTGTTTGGTGATGAGCAGTTTGCTTACCTAAGCGAAGAAACGGAAGATAGTACTGATCGTCTATCGCGAGAGTGGGTATGGATTATTGACCCCATGGATGGAACCAGTGATTTTATTCGCCGCAATGGTGAATTTGCTGTTCATATTGGTCTTACCTACCGCCAAAGACCCGTCTTAGGAATTGTGGTTACTCCCGCCCAAGAGCGTCTATTTCAAGGAATTATTGGTGAAGGTGCGTATTTAGAGTCGCGTAATGGTACACAGCAGAAAATACAGGTTTCGGATAAGACACACCTAGAGCAGATGGTGGTGGTGGCCAGTCGGAGCCATCGCAACATCCAGCTAGAAACTATTTTGCAAAACTTACCCAAGGCGGCGGAAATTGCGGTTGGTAGTATTGGCGGCAAGTTTGCGGCGATCGCTTCGGGGCAGGCCGATGTATACATCTCCGTTTCAGGCAAGTCTGCTCCCAAGGACTGGGACTACTGCGCCCCAGAAATTATTTTGACTGAAGCAGGGGGGCAGCTTACCCACTCTGATTTAACTGTGCTGACTTACAATAATTTGGAATTACGTCAATGGGGAACGATTATTGCCAGCAATGGTCATCGTCACCATGAAATTTGTCAAATATGTCAGGGGCAGTAGTCACTTCAATGAAATTACAGGGAATTTTAATCGGAGCTGTGGTGCTGGCTGTCGTAATGGCAGTTAGCAATCCACCTCAAGATCGCTATACAGAACATATGATCTTGCAATTTGCCGATCGGAGTAAGGAAACATTTTGTCAGTCGGACAGAGCAACACAGCAACAATGTCAATTTGCGATCGCGATGTTGGCTTCACAGGGCAAACCCCTGCTGCGTGCCTTTATTGAAAATAGCACTAGACATCAAAATTTCGTTATTTTTAGCGTCTATACCACCGACCTCCCCAACCAAAAACTGACCACGATCGCTGCCTTTGGTAATTTTTTCAGATTGTAAAGGTCTGTCTATTTTTCATGTGACCCACTAAAATGATTGGTATTTTCTAATATCAACATAATTAAAAATCTATAGAACATCACATGATCCTCGAAACAGCTTGGCTACTTCCCTGTTACGGCTTGCTAGGCGCAGGAATCACTTTGCCTTGGTCGCTCCGAATTGTCCGCCGCACTGGTCCTCGTCCTGCCGCTTACCTCAATATATTGATGACTGCCTTTGCCCTTTTCCATAGTTGTTGGCTTCTTGCTTCAGTTTGGGGTAAACCGTCACAGCAGGTAGAGTTTAGCTGGTTTCAAGCCCTTGATTTGCATATCGTTTGCGCCCTTGATGTTTCGACCATCAGCGTTGGGGCATCGGTAGTGATTGCGATGATGAGTTTGATTTCTCAAGTATATGGTTTGGGGTCTTTGGAAACTGACTGGGCGATCGCCAGATTCTGTGCCTTGATTGGTTTTTTTGAAGCCGCAATTACAGGTATCGCCTTCAGTGATTCCCTGTTTTTTAGCTATGCGCTTTTAGAAATGCTGACCCTATCGACATACTTATTGGTGGGATTTTGGTATGCCCAGCCCCTTGTGGTGACGGCTGCACGGGATGCTTTTTGGACAAAGCGTGTTGGAGACTTATTTCTACTCATGGGATTAGTTGCCCTATCCAATTTGTCCAATAGTTTGAATTTTTCAGATTTAGCAATATGGGCGCGATCGCCAGAAACCATTGCCTACTTTGCAAATCATCAACAATTTGGAACCCTGCTAGGACTCGCCCTCATTGCTGGCCCCTTGGGTAAATGCGCTCAATTTCCATTGCACCTGTGGCTAGATGAAGCGATGGAGGGGCCTAACCCTGCTTCAATTTTACGAAACTCAGTGGTGGTTGGGGCTGGAGCCTATGTTTTGATCAAGTTTCAGCCTGTATTATCCCTATTTCCAATCGCCGCCGATGTATCGATCGCTTTAGGCGCAATCACCGCAATTGGCGCTAGTTTAGTGGCGATCGCCCAAATCGATCTCAAACGCGCCCTCTCCCACTCCACTAGTGCTTACCTTGGCTTAGTATTTATCTCTGTCGGTATGCAACAGCCCGAACTTGCCTTGGGACTATTACTTAGTCACGGCATTAGCAAATCATTGCTGTTTCTCAGTTCAGGAGCCGTGATGATGACAACCATGACCCAAGATCTCATGGAAATGGGTGGCATCAAAACAAGAATGCCTCTGTCCTTGGTTTCCTTTTTGATTGGGGCTTTGAGTTTGGTGGCGATGCTGCCCTTTGGTGGTTTTTGGTCACTATTACGATGGGAAGAAACCTTTTGGCAAAGTGAGCCTTGGTTAATTGCGATCGCTTTACTAGTGAACTGTATTACTGCCTTTGGTCTGATGCGAATTTTTGCCCTTGTCTTTTTGGGAGCCGTACAGCCGAAAACCCGCCGTACTCCTGAAGTGGCTTGGCAGGTTGCTATTCCCCTTGCTTCCCTATCGATCATTACCCTGCTAGTACCTATACTTTTGCCATCTTGGCACTTTGCCAACCTTGATCTGGACATGGTGGATCTATGGGGTAGTGCGATGCTGGTATCTTCAGGTTTGTTAGGCTTTGCGATCGGGGCTTACATTTATGTCAAGCCTTACGCCACAGGCAGCTCAGTCCCCATGCTTCCCAAAGCCGCGCGCCCCATCTGGAAACAGATTCAAAACCTACTGGCTTACGATCTCTATGTGCAAGCCATCTATAAATATACGGTGGTGCTATTGGTGGGGGGAGGCTCAAAAATTTTAGCGTGGTTCGATCGCTATCTAGTGGATGGTTCCGTAAACTTTTTGGGAGTCGCTTCAATTTTAAGTGGCGAAACTCTGAAATATACAATTACAGGGCGATTGCAACAGTATGTCCTCACCATTGTGGTGGGATTAATTCTTATTGGCATCACCGCCTTCTATGGCATCAATTAGCCAACCAAACTAATACCAAATTAAGAAATGACTACGCCATTTCTTAATTAAAAAAAACTTACTGGGTTTGGTTTTTAATTTAAAAAATTGTCGTCACACTTTTTTAAATTGATATAAGCTTGCCGCCTGTTTGCATTGATCTTATCTATACATAAATATACAAACCCATATGCTGAGTACTTTAATTTGGGGGCCGATCGCTGGGGCGATTTTGATAGCTTTCATTGGTGGAATGCTGAATGCCCAGCAATTTCGCCGCATCTCCCTAGGAATAGCGATCACTACCTTTGGCATATCTTTGCTAGTCTTGACCAAATTTGACATGGGCTACGCCTCTATGCAAATGCAAGAAGTTTTACCTTGGTTAGACCAAATTGGATTGAGCTATCGTTTGGGCATTGATGGCCTTGCCCTGCCCCTAGTGCTATTAAATGGATTTCTCTTGATTATCGCCATTTATATCAGTAACGATGTGCAGCGCCCATGGTTATATTTCCCTCTGCTGCTGGTATTGGGAGGTGGTGTAAATGGAGCATTCTTATCGCAAAATCTGCTCTTATTTTTCTTATTTTTTGAGGTGGAACTAATTCCTTTATATCTACTAATCGCCATTTGGGGAGGAGAGAGACGAGGCTATGCCGCCACAAAATTTTTAATTTATACAGCGATCGCAGGCATCTTAATCCTCGCCGCTTTCTTTGGCATGGCCGCCTTTGGCAGTAGCAATGCAGGAAGCATCACCTTTAACTATCAAGATTTGGATCTCTCCGCAGTTGCCAAAAGTACTAAAAGCATTTTACTAATTATGCTGCTGTTGGGATTTGGCATCAAAATTCCCATTGTGCCTCTCCATACATGGCTTCCCGATGCCCATGTGGAAGCCTCAACGCCTATCTCCACAATCCTTGCAGGAGTCTTGCTAAAACTGGGAACCTATGGGTTATTGCGGTTTGGCTTAGGCTTACTACCCGATGCTTGGCAAGCGATCGCGCCGATCCTCGCAGTTTGGGCAGCAGTTAGCGTTATCTATGGTTGCCTCAATGCCATTAACCAAACTGACATGAAAAAAATGGTTGCCTATAGTTCAGTCGGTCACATGGGTTATATCCTATTAGCTTTGGCATCGGCCACCCCCCTATCTTTGCTAGGCGCTACCTTTCAGATGGTAAGTCATGGACTAATTTCAGCACTGCTATTCATTTTGGTGGGCATTGTTTACAAAAAAACTGGTACAAGAGATCTCAACTCCCTGAATGGCTTATTTAATCCTGAACGGGGTTTGCCAGTTACAGGTTCCCTAATGATTTTGGCGGCAATGGCAAGCGCTGGCACACCTGGAATGGTGGGATTTATTGCCGAATTTGTAATTTTTCGGAGCAGTTTTGCCGTATTTCCTGTCCAAACCTTGGTATGCATGATTGGTACAGGATTAACAGCCGTTTATTTCTTGATTATGCTCGATCGCGTTTTCTTTGGTCGTCTTGCTGTTGAGAAAGCAGGCAATCCTGCTATTAATAATTTTCCCTTTGCCAAGTGGCAAGAAAAATTACCCGCGATCGCCCTTGCCTTGGTAATCGTTTTCTTTGGATTAGTACCAAACTTTGCCACGCAGATTATTGAAGCTTCGGCGATGGCGATCGCACCTAGCATAACGGGAGCTTAACGTCACTCCTTTGCTCATTTTGAGAAGTTTTGATCCCCCTAAATCCCCCTTAAAAAGGGGGACTTTTTTAATCTTTCCCACCCTTTCGTAAGGGGGGTTAGGGGCGATCAATTATTATTTTCAGCGAATGCTCACACTTCTCAAACAGGCTCTTAGTTCTTGATTATCAGCTTATTTTTGATACAGAAAAGACTGCAAGATGATAAGGCAAAGATTTAGAGTAAGAAATAATTTTTCTCTCTAAATCTTTGCAACTCTTTGGCACAAAGGATTACAGCAAACTATGTTATTCTTCGGCTTCTGAATCGATCGCTTCATTAACTACTTCATCTATAACTTCATTCGCAGCGATCGCCACATCACCACTTTGAATCTCGATCTCTTCTTGCTCCTCCTCTAACGCAGGTGGAACCAAAGTTGCACCAACGATCGCATCAGCAGTATCGAGCTTTTGGAGACGTACACCTCGCGCAGTCCGCGACTGACAGGCGATCGCATCGGTACTCTGACGCATGACAATGCCGCGACTGGTAACGATCATCAGTTCGTTCTTTTCATCAACTAGACAGAGGGAAGCTAACTGATCTTGACCAGTTTTGAACTTAGTTACCCGCAATCCTTTTCCTGCCCGTTTTTGAATACGGAACTGACTCACAGGAACGCGCTTACCATAGCCACCTCTAGTGACTACCAGTACCCAAGGTCCTTGGTATTTCTCATTATTAGCGTCCGTATCCGCTTCCAAATTCTCATCTTCATTTGCAGTTACCGTCAAATCGATGTCTTCTTCAGAACCTTCAACTTCTTCAATTTCTGCTAGACCTGCGGGGAGAATATCCATACTCACGATTTCATCGTCACCTGTCAGACGCATCGATCGCACGCCACGAGTATCGCGTCCCATTGGGCGCAACTGCTCATGGTCAGTACGGAAGCGGATCGACATCCCTTGACGAGAACCGACAATGATCGTGTTATCAACTTTCGCTCGGCGCACCCAGCGCAAGAGATCACCTTCTTCCAGAGCGATCGCAATTAATCCATTGGAACGAATATTCGCAAAGGCAGGAAGCTTGGTCTTTTTGATGTAGCCGCCAGCCGTGAGCATCACTAGATACTCATCTTCGCTAAATTCACTAATCGGTAATACGGTGGTGATTTTCTCATCGGCAGCGATCGGTAGTAGCTGCACGACAGCCGTGCCACGCGCCGCCCGACCTGATTCAGGAACTTCGTAAGCCTTGACTCCATAGACCTTACCGCGATCGGTAAAGAAAAGAACCTTGTCATGGCTACGACAGGCAAAGAAATGGGCGATCGCATCATCATCCTTAACATTGGCGCTTGCCTTACCTCTAGTCGCTCGATTTTGCGCCGTAAAGGTATCCACAGGCATCCGCTTGATGTAGCCCTGCTCCGTCACCATCACAATCGTTTCGCGATTGGCAATCAAATCAGCAGTATCAATATCCCCCTCATTGGGCAGAATGCGCGTGCGGCGAGGGGTAGCAAATTCTGCTTTCACCGCTTCCAATTCTTCACGGGTAATCGTGAGAATGCGATCGCGATTAGCCAGAATATGCTCTAAATCCGAGATCTTCTCAACTAGCTGATTATGCTCATCATGGATCTTATCCGCATCCTGAGCCGTCAAGCGCCGCAATTGCATCGCCAAAATTGCATCGGCTTGAGCTTCCGAAAGCCCATAACTCTCAATCAATCCTGCTTTTGCGGTCGCGCTATCATCGGCTCCCCGAATCAGGGCAATGACAGCATCCAAATGATTTAAGGCAATCAATAGACCTTGCAAGAGATGATCACGTTCTTGCGCCTTCTTCAATTCGTACTGAGTGCGGCGCGTAATTACTTCATAACGGAAGTCAAGGAATACTTGCAACGCATGGCGCAGGGTCAGCGTAATCGGTTCCCCATCAACTAGCGCCAACATATTGCAACTGAAATTTGATTGCAGGGGTGTAGATTTGTAGAGATTATTTAATACCACTCTGGGATAAGCATCACGTTTTAGTTCTATTACGAGACGCATTCCATCGCGATCGCTTTCATCCCGAATATCAGAAATGCCATCAAGCTTCTTCTCATTGACCATTTCCGCAATCTTTTCAATCAGCGATGCCTTATTTGTTTGGTAAGGCATTTCCGTGATAATAATCGCCTCACGATCCTGCCGTCCTGCCGCCGAGATCGTCTCAAAACTTGCCACTGCGCGCATCGTAATCGAGCCACGCCCAGTCGTGTAGGTTTCGCGAATACCATCACTACCTAGCACCAAAGCCCCTGTCGGGAAGTCAGGACCAGGGATATAGCGCATCAAGTCCAAATCACTGAGGCTAGGATCGGCAATCAGCGCCACCAAGCCATCCACCAACTCACCCAAGTTGTGAGGCGGAATGTTAGTCGCCATCCCCACCGCAATCCCTGCGGAACCATTTAGCAATAGCTGGGGAATTCGTGCTGGCATCACTAGCGGTTCTTGCTGCGAACCGTCATAGTTATCGCCAAAGTTAACCGTATCCCTTTCTATATCTTGAATTAGCCCCACTTGGGCAATGCGAGTCAAACGACATTCGGTATATCGCATCGCCGCAGGGGGATCGTTATCCACAGAGCCGAAGTTGCCATGACCATCAACCATGCGATCGCGCATCGAAAAGTCCTGAGCCATCCGCACCAGTGCCTCATACACTGCAGTGTCGCCGTGGGGGTGATATTTACCGATTACGTCACCGACCACACGGGCGCATTTCCGAAATGGGCGATCGGCGCTCAAGCCCAACTCGTGCATGGCGTAGAGAATGCGACGGTGTACGGGTTTGAGTCCATCACGGGCATCGGGCAGAGCGCGACCAACGATCACGCTCATGGCATATTCCAAGTACGATCGCGACATTTCGCCGCGCAGGTCTGTGGGGATAATGCGATCTTCTAAGGTATCAGTCATAGGGCTACTAAATTTTTCCTTGCATGGCTTGGTAATGCTTAACCGATTGGCGATCGGCAATTCTTACTAAGTGTCTTACTATTATAAGGCTTTGCGGTTTTGCAAGGAGATTTAGTATGATTCACAGTTAAAAAACAAGATATTATTTTAGAAATTATTAAGATATTCCTAATCGCCTAATGACCAAGCCAAATGCCAGTGCTAAAAAGACTCAAGTTGAAGAGGAGTTAATACGCGACTATTTCGATATAATTCCTGAACTTCTGATTGATCGGGCAAAGGGTTGGTCAGCCGATCAGCATAAGAAAAATAGGTTGAGCCGATCGCTCGCTGCATTTGCGATCAAAAATCTGGCGGATGTTACTCCTGCTCAGGCTACTTACTCGATTATCAATGGGGAAAATGATAATGGGATTGATGCAATTTATTTTGATCGCAGTCAAAAATTTCTTTGGTTAGTACAGGCTAAGGCAGGTAAAGCGCCAAATATGGGGGATAACAAAAAGTTTTGTGATGGAATTCGAGATTTGATCGAGAGACGTTTTGATAAATTCAATCAGGGTTTTGCGCGATTACAGCCAGATGTGGAGGCGGCTTTAGATACCACTGGATTAAAAATAGTTGGTTGTAATGTCTATTTGGAAGGCGATCTTGGCTCTCATGTGGTTAACGATCTAAACCAGTTAGTGGAAGAATTAAATAGATTTGCGTCACGATTTGAATGGCGGGATCTGAATATTGAGCAGACACATAGTTGGTTGACGGCAAAGCAAGCGATCACCCCTGTTGATGTGGAATTAACGCTTGAAAATTGGCATTGTTTGGAACAGCCACGCAAGGCTTTTTATGGATTGGTGAAGGCTTCGGAGCTTGCGTTACTTTATCAACAGCATGGCAAGCGACTGTTTGAGAAGAACATTCGTTATTATCTGGGAACTGAGAATGTTAATTCCGCGATCGCAGAAACGGTAAGAGAACAGCCTTCGGAATTGTTTTATTTGAATAATGGGTTAACGATTACTTGCTCAAAAGTTGATTTGCCTTCGGGTCACAAGCAGACATCAACTAAGTTTACTTTGCAAGGTTTTTCGGTGGTGAATGGGGCGCAAACAGTGGGGGCGATCGCGTCGGTTTATAGCTCTAATAGTGCGATCGCGGCTGATGCGAAGTTATTGGTGACGATCATTGAGGTGGGGACGGCGACTGATGGAATTGGGGTAAAAATTACTGGGGCAAGAAATACCCAAAATGCAGTACGGGATGTGTATTTTGCGGCGCTAGACCCAAATCAGGAGCGATTGCGTCAGGAGTGCATGGTGTCGGGTGTGGTCTATCACTATCGACCATCGGCGGATCGTGGGCAGGATGATATTACGATTGAACAGGCGGCGATCGCTTTGGCTTGTTTTAGTGGGGAGCTGAATATATTAGTTGTAGCAAAGAATAATAGCGGTCAACTTTTTGACAAGAGCAAAACTTATGAAAAGGATGGCAAAAAAATAACTTATTACGATGCTTTGTTTAGCGATCAGCTCTCAGGGGTTACGCTTTGTCGGTATGTGCGGATATTTGCATATTTAGACGAGATTTTAGCGGCTTCGGAGAGGGCGGCAACGGGTAGACAAAAGATGTTTTATCGATATGGAAGATTCTTTATTCTGGATATTCTCTCAAGGCGAAATAAGGATTTGCTCAATACGGCTGAGATTGATGTGTCAGTTGCTCACAAATCTGATCTTTCGCGGATTGTAACCGATCTGGAAACCTTGATTTACAATGTTGCAGAATCTCAATTTGCGAGTGATAACAAAAGCTATTCTTCGATTTTTAAGAATTTAACCGATGTTAGATCTTTGAATAGTAGGGTAATGCAAGAATTGAACCAAAGAAGTAATTCATAAATTGCCTCTACATTCATTTGTAATCAGAATATATATGGTTTAACTTTTGAGATTAAGATTGATTATGACTAAGAAGCAAAGATTAGAACTTACTTGGATTGGGAAGGATGTGCGTCCGCAGTTGGAGCCGCGTATTTTGTTGGAAGATCCTGAGAGGTCTTATACGGCGGCGCATCGGGTTAGTGATGATGATATTTTTGATAATCGCTTGATTTTTGGGGATAATTTGCTGGCTCTCAAGGCTTTGGAGTCTGAGTTTGCAGGAAAAGTTAAATGTATTTTTATCGATCCGCCATACAATACGGGGTCAGCTTTTGAACATTATGATGATGGTGTTGAGCATTCGATTTGGCTTGGTTTAATGCGCGATCGCTTAGAAATCTTGCGAAATCTATTATCTAATGATGGTTCTATTTGGATAACGATTGATGATAATGAAGCTCATTATTTAAAAGTCTTGTGTGATGAGATATTTGGGCGTTCTAATTTTGTCGCTAATGTAATTTGGCAGAAAAAATTCTCTCCACAAAATGATGCAAAGTGGTTGAGCGATATGCACGACCATATACTAGTTTTTGCTAAAGATAAATCAGTATGGCGACCTAATCTATTAAAAGTTGAGAATGGTGGACGAAAACGTTCTAATCTTGACGATGATTCTCGTGGAGATTGGATATCAGTTGATTACACCTGTAATAAAAATCGATTCGAGCGTCCTAATCTTTACTATCCAATAACAAATCCTAATACTGGTGAAGAGATTTATCCAAAAGAAACTGCTGTATGGCGCTACAACAAAGAAAGACATGAAGAAAATGAACGGCGGGACTTAGTGTATTGGGGTAAAAATGGTCAAAACAAAGTTCCAAGATTTAAGAATTTTGTTTCTGTAGATCGGGAAGGTCAAGTGCCATCGACTATTTGGTTACATCAAGATGTTGGGAATACCCAAGAAGCTCGCAAAGAATCTAATCTTTTCAATTCAAAAGATCCTTTTGCCACGCCTAAACCTGAACGTCTATTAGCGCGAATTATTCAAATAACAACAGAACCATCAGATCTTGTTCTCGATTCCTTTGCAGGTTCAGGCACAACAGGCGCAGTCGCGCACAAAATGGGAAGACGCTGGATCATGATTGAACTTGGCGAACATTGCCATACCCATATTATTCCCCGAATGCAAAAAGTCATCAATGGCGAAGACCAAGGCGGCATTAGCAAAACCGTTAACTGGAAAGGCGGCGGCGGATTTCGGTACTATCGCCTTGCGCCATCATTGCTCGAAAAAGACAAATGGGATAACTGGGTAATCAACAAAGACTATAACGCCACCATGCTTGCCGAAGCTCTTTGTAAAATCGAAGGATTCAAATATGCACCATCAGACACCTTCTACTGGCAACATGGCTACTCCACCGAACGCGACTTTATCTATGTCACCACCCAAAACCTCAGCCATGAGCAACTCGTCAAACTATCCGAAGAAGTAGGCGAAGAACGCAGTTTACTCGTCCTATGTAGCGCCTTTCGCGGCAAAACTGACGACTTCCCCAACCTCACCGTCAAGAAAATCCCTAAACATATTCTGTCGCGTTGCGAATGGGGACATGACGACTACAGCCTCAAAATCGAAAACTTACCCAAAGCACCCGTAAAACTTGGACAATTGGAGTTAGGGCTATGAGTAAATCACAAAATCTAGTTAAGTCAATAGTTAATCGCCCCCTAACCCCCAATTCTGGGGGAACAAGAGCAAGAAATTATTCAAAGTCCCCCAGAATTGGGGGATTTAGGGGGCTTAGATCCATTCCAACGTAGATAAACTGATGCGTACTCATTAAAATCTAGAGAATCAAGCTAGAAATACTACACAAACATGAAAAATTCTAATCGAATTCGTGGTACTACAAGAGAGATAGAAGAAGCTGCCCGTCTCTTAAGGCAACAGTTAACACCTGCTGAAGAAATATTATGGCAAGCATTGCGAGGACGTAAGGTCAATCAACTTAAGTTTCGTTGTCAGCATCCTGTCGGAAGATTTATAGTTGACTTTTACTGCCCTAGTGCCAAATTAGTTATAGAAGTTGATGGAGATATTCATAATCAGCAACAATCCTACGATCAAGCAAGAACAGAGCAAATGCAAGCTTTTGGTTATCGCGTTTTAAGATTTACAAACGAAGAGGTGATAAATGATTTGTCAAATGTTCTTATACAAATTACTGAAGCTACTTAATTGCAGTTATTCTCATCCTAGCCCCCAATTCTGGAAATTGCCCCCTAGCCCCCAATTCTGGGGGGACAAGAAAATAAAAGTCTTTCAAAGTCCCCCAGAATTGGGGGATTTAGGGGGCTTAGATATATGACAACGTAGACAGAAAAACTTTAAACGCAAATTAACTACGCACTGCGTAGCCAATCTCAAACAAAAATATAGCTGGAAATTGCCCCCTAGCCCCCAATTCTGGGGGAACAAGAAAAGAACCTTCTTTACAAAGTCCCCCAGAATTGGGGGATTTAGGGGGCTTAGATACATTGCAGCGCAGACAGAAAAACCTTCAAAGCAAATTGGCTACTCAGTGCGTGACCAATCTCAAACAAAAACATAAAGAGAGAAAGCCACTATGAATAATCATGTCAATGCGATCGCTAATCGCCTTAGCCTCCGTCATCCCCAACGCGACTCATTACAAATATTAGATCGAATTTGCGAACTCCTTCCAATTCACAAGATCCAAGATATTGAAACCAGCCTCGCCGCTATCAAAAAGGAATTTCCCACCGTCACCGACTTTGATCGCGAATTTCCATCCCTCTGCTTTGCCCTCGCCACAGGGGTAGGTAAAACTAGACTCATGGGTGCATTTATTAGCTACTTACACCTAGCCCACAACATCAAAAACTTTCTCATCCTTGCCCCAAACTTGACCATTTACAACAAACTAATTACCGACTTCACGCCCAATACTGCCAAATATGTATTTACGGGTATCTCTGAATTTGCGATTAACGCACCCGAAATTGTCACAGGCGATAACTACGAAAAATCATCAATCATCACTGATTTTGTTGGTTGCCGCATTAATATTTTCAACATATCTAAAATTAACTCCGAAGTACGCGGTGGCAAAAGTCCAAGAATCAAACGCTTATCAGAGTTTATTGGTGAAAGCTATTTCGATTATCTATCGCAACTAAAAGACCTCGTAATCTTAATGGATGAATCACACCGTTATCGTGCCTCCGCAGGAGTTCGCGCCATTAACGAATTGAAACCATTATTAGGCTTAGAAGTTACTGCCACCCCCTTTGTTGAAACCAATAAGGGAAGTTTACCTTTTAAAAATGTGATCTATGACTATCCCCTCGGACGCGCCATGAGCGATGGATTTGTTAAAGATCCTGCCGTTGCTACTCGTAAAAATTTTGATCCTAACTTGATGTCACCTGATCAAATAGAACGCATCAAATTAGAAGATGGAATCTTTCTCCACGAAAATATCAAAGCAGAATTAAAAACCTATGCGATCGCCACAGGCAATAAAATCGTTAAACCATTTATGCTCGTCATTGCCCGTGATACTACCCATGCATCAGACTTGATGAGACTAATTCAATCCGATGAATTTGCTCAAGGGGAATATAAAAATAAAGTCATTCAAGTTGACTCCAGCAAAACAGGCGCACAAGAAGATGAAATGGTTGAACGCTTGCTCAAAGTGGAAGATGCTGATGAACCTACCGAAATCGTGATCCATGTAAATATGCTCAAAGAAGGCTGGGATGTCACCAATCTCTATACAATCGTGCCATTGAGAGCTGCAAATTCTAAAATCTTGATCGAGCAGTCCATCGGGCGCGGCTTACGTTTACCCTACGGAATGCGTACAGGAGAGGAAATTGTCGATCGCCTCAATATCGTCTGCCATGACAAATTTCAAGAAATTGTCGATGAAGCCAAGAAACCCGAATCTCAAATCCGCCTCAAACAAATCATCCTTACCGATGAAGATCTCCAACAAAAAACGCAAACCGTAATTTCGCGATCGCAACTCTCCCAAGCATTAGGACTATATCCTGAAACAACCATCAATTTGCCTGAGAGTTTACCCAATCAATTATCCGACAACTTCTCCACACCCGAACCACAAACTATTCAGCCGTCCCTATTCACCACCCCCATAGAACAAAAAATCGCCCAAATTACTTATCAAGAAATTCGCAAACTCGAAAGCCAACCCGAAAAAGTTCCCACCACTGCTCATCTTGCTAATCCCAAAATTCAAGCAATTGTTCGCGAAGCTGTAAAGAGGGAATATCAACCTGCCCAAATGGAAATTACAGGTGTAACACCACTTCCAAATATTGAAGAGATTGTTGCTAAAACCACTAACCTCGTCATTCAGCAAACCATTGATATTCCCAGAATTTTAGTGATTCCTATTGGTACTGTGCGATCGGGCTTTCGTTCCTTTGAGATCGATCTCACCGACTTTAATTATCCCGTTCCCTCCAAAGAAGAACTTTATATTCAATCTCTCTCTACCGAACAATTCACGTCCATAGAAATCACAAGAAGAAACTTTGAGAAATCACGATTAGAAAACTACATTGTCGAAAGCTTAGTCAAGTTTGATGATGTTTGCTATGACGAACACGCCGATCTACTGTATGACTTAGCAGGACAAGTCATCAGTCATTTTCTCAACCAACATTCTGAAGATGACACCCGCAAAATTTTACAAGTTCGCCAAAATGAAATCGCTCATTCTATCCATCATCAAATGCAACAAAATTTCTGGCAAGAAACCACCGATTATGAAATTAAGATTAGTAAAGGTTTCACAACCCTAAAAGATAGCGCCTACAACACCAGTCCAAAAAACTGCCTCGACTATCGCCTCTCCCCACCAGACAAAAGCAATATGTCTAAATATCTGTTCACAGGCTTCTCAAAATGCCTCTATAAAGAGCAGAAATTCCAATCCGAAGCTGAAAGAATTTTAGCGATAATCCTAGAACGTGAAGCTGTCAAATGGTTTAAACCTGCCAAAGGACAATTTCAGCTTTATTACCAATTACAGGGCAAGTATTCAGAATACCAGCCCGATTTTGTTGCTGAAACCGCAGAAATCATTTATATGCTCGAACCTAAAGCTCAAAATGAAATGAACAGTCCCGAAGTACTTGCAAAAAAAGACGTGGCAATACAATGGTGTCAACACGCCTCAGACTATATGCTCAATCATGGTGGTAAGCCTTGGCAGTACGTTCTAATTCCCCATAATGCGATCGCCCAAAATATGACGCTCAAAGGTTTAGGCGATCAATACTAACCAAATTATTCTTGCATAACTTGGTAATGCTTAACCGATTAGCGATCTCAATTTTTACTATTATAAAGCTTTGCAGTTTACTGAGGTTAGCAAGACTAGATTTGTGGCTGTATATTGGAAATCAGGAGTTAGAGCGGATAAAAACATATTCTAAAGTTATAAACTATGAAACAAATCAAACAACTAACCTGCATCATTGAACGTGAAGGCGACGGCTATGTGTCCCTTTGCCCACAAATAGATATTGCTAGTCAAGGCGACTCCGTAGAAGAAGCCAGAAAGAACCTGATTGAAGCAATTGAATTGTTTTTTGAAATGGCAAGCCCTCAAGAAATTCTAGCAAGGATGTATTCAGAAATTTATGTGACGCAGATTGAGGTAGCCATTGGGTAAACTGCGAGTTCTTTCTGCAAAAGCAGTCTGTCAAATTCTATCTGAGCACGGCTTCGTACAAGTAAGGCAACGAGGGAGCCATATTATCATGCAAAAGAAAATTGATGATTCTACAATTACAGTCCCAGTTCCTAACTATTCAGAAGTTAAGATTGGTACACTTCAATCAATCATTAGGCAATCAGGACTGTCCAGATCTTTATTTGAATAGTGGTAAGTAAGCGATCGCTGCCCTGACATATTTTTAGCGCGATCGTCTTGCACTGCTTACCCACACTAATCCAAAATTTAGATGATGCGCTCAAGGCAAAACTGCGGATTAGAGCAGCGCGGTTAGGGCGTTCTATGGAAGAAGAGTATCGGGTGATTCTCAAAAATGGGCGTTGCAGAATAAGATATGAATTAGGAGGAGAAGAGAATAGAAGGGTCATGAAGATAATGAATCAGCAATCGCACTGAGCAAAGCAACATATCTAATGACTTGGAATAGCAGAAGGTTTTACGATGTAGTCTTGCCAGATAGTGGCGTAATCCTCTGGGATACTCTCAAGCGCAATAGTGTCAGGTAACTTCTCACCTTTTTGTCTCACCCAGTGAATAATTGTACTTCGACAAGCTCAGTAACCATGGTGTGATGTACTCCCATTACTCTCTCGATAGTTCTGAATCCCATGCCATTGAGATACATCTTTAGGCAACTTTGTTTTGTGCTTTCTGAGTAAGATTTGGTGCTTTGAACTCATCCCCCATTATGCAACGCCCAATACAATCTGTTTCAAACACTCACGCTTTAACTGCCCAGTGTCTGTCCCATACTGCTCAAAAATTGCTAATGGTATCAAGTTGTTGTAGGGTAGAGAGCTAACTATTGGTTTGCCACATGACTTTGAAAGTAAATTGTAAGTACCATAGACACCAGACTTTTAGTTTAGATTTTTGATTTTTATTTCTTAGTTAAAGATTCTCAGGATATTTATCAATGACAGAAGCGATCGATTTTGCGGCAAAAACTCCTTTATACATTGGATTGTTGTTTGGTGGACAATCAGGAGAACACGATGTCTCCATCACCTCTGCAAGGGCGATCGCTTCTGCTCTCCAAGCAAATCCCCGTTACCAGATTCAACCTTTTTATATTCAGAGAAATGGGATTTGGCGCAGTCCTCAAATTTCGCAGCAGGTCTTAGCGACTGGGGTTGCGCTATCAGAGGCGGATGTATTGACTGAGGCGGCCTTTTTCTTACCGCCAGAGGTACAGCAGGTGGATCTGTGGTTTCCTGTGTTGCATGGCCCTAATGGTGAAGATGGAACCGTACAGGGCTTGCTGCAACTGATGCATCGTCCCTATGTGGGCAATGGAGTGCTGGCGGCAGCAGTGGGCATGGATAAAATTGCGATGAAGGCGATTTTTGCCAATGCAGGATTACCACAGGTGAAGTATGTGGCGTTAAATCGTTGGCAGTGGTTACAGGATCAGTCGGCATGGATCGAGCATATCGAGAGTACTTTGGGCTATCCCTGTTTTGTGAAGCCCTCTAACCTTGGCTCATCGGTGGGGATTTCTAAGGTGCGCGATCGCCAACAGCTAGAGGAAGCGATCGCCAATGCCACAGGTTACGACCCCCGTATTATCATCGAGCAGGGGGTAATAGCCCGTGAGATTGAATGTGCTGTTTTAGGTAATGAGCAACCCAAGGCATCGGCGATCGGTGAGATTACCTTTAGCAGTGACTTTTATGATTATGAAACCAAATACACCGCAGGCAAGGCGGATCTAATTATTCCCAGCCAATTGCCTGAGACAGTCGCGCAAGCGGTACAATCTATGGCGGTCAAGGCTTTTCAGACGGTGGCAGGTTCGGGATTAGCAAGGGTAGACTTCTTTTATGTGGAAGCAACGGGGACTGTCCTCATCAATGAAATTAATACTTTCCCCGGATTTACGGCTCTCAGTATGTATCCTAAACTGTGGGAATATTCAGGAATTCCCTTTAATCAGTTGTGCGATCGCCTCATTGAGTTAGCGATCGAACGCCATAGGGATTTAGAGCGCCCAGACTCTGGCAAGTCATGATTCGCATTCATACCCAACCCACCCAAGCCCAAAGTTGGTTATCCCGATATCAGCACCAACGCCCCCTCTTTGCCTGCATTCTTGGCTTTACAGAAACGGGGCTAATTCCGCATATTTCAGCCGCAGGAGCCACCCCCAGCGATCGCCAGTACACCGCGATCGCCGATGCCGAGTTTCTCGCCACAGGTCAAAATACTAACTTTCCTCTCCCGCCTCTCATTGCAGGGGCATCCCCTGTCCTCATTTCCCGTGCGGTGATCGCGGCTCAGGATTTACCATTGCAGATTTTTAATGCAGGTTTACCCCATACCCCCACCGTTGAAGTAATTGATCTAGGTGGACAGCCTGCCCAATGCCTCAGCACAGGTTACGCCTTACCCATTGCCACAGTGGAGCATCTCTTCGCCCAAGGACTACTTTGGGGTGAAAAATTAGTCTTAGCATCGCCCTATTTGATTTTGAGTGAATGTGTAGTTGGGGGAACCACCACAGCCCTTGCGGTGCTAACTGCCCTTGGTATCAGTGCTAAGGATCGGGTGAATAGCTCCCATCCCATCTGCAACCATGCCCAAAAATGGCAGATCGTCCAACAGGGCTTGCAAAAAATCAGCCCCCAGTCCAGTCCCTTAGAGATCGTGGCCGCCGTGGGCGATCCCATGCAGATTGTAGTAGCTGGCATGGCGATCGCCGCTAGTCAATATGGGGGAGTTCTCTTAGCAGGTGGTACACAAATGTTGGCAGTCTATGCCCTCAGTCGAGCGATCGCTAAATCCCAAAATTTCCCTTGGCATCCTTCCCAAATCGTTGTGGGGACAACGCGATGGGTCGCTGAAGACCCCACAGGCGGCACGGTCGATCTTGCTCTTGAAATTGGAGAAGTTCCTTTACTAGCTACCGAACTGAGCTTTACCAACTCCAAATTTTCTCAGTTACGCGCCTACGAACAAGGCTTTGTTAAGGAAGGCGTAGGTGCAGGGGGAGCCGCGATCGCTGCATCTCTATATCAAAATTGGACACAGAGCCAACTGCTAGAGGCGATCGAAGCCCAATTTGTTAACCTGAAATCATCTCCATAGCCTAACCAAAAATTTCCGCAGGATCAGCCGACTGCACCTTTCGCAAAGATATCGAGCCTGAAATCGTACACATTACCACCGTCAAAATCAGCACAGGAAAAGCTTTGTCCCAAATATACAGAGGCAATAGCGTTGCATTTTTGGTGAGATTATACAGACCTAGCGAAATGACCAAACCGGGAATAAATCCCAGCACCGCCAGCACGATCGCTTCTTGGATCACCACCTGCGCCAGATAGAAGTTGTTATAGCCCATCGCCTTCAGGGTGGCATATTCCGCCAAATGATCGGACACATCGGTATAGAGAATCTGATAAACAATGACGATCCCCACAATGAAGCCCATCACCGTACCGATCGTAAAAATAAAACCGATTGCCGTACTCTTTTGCCAATAGGACTTTTCAAAATCGATATAGCCCTGCATTGTCAAAATACGCGCATCACCGATCGCCACATCCTGACTACTCTTTAAATCAGCGATCGTCAAATCCTGCTTATTCATCGCCACCTTACTTTTATCCTCCTCCCGCACCACCTTGCCGTTAGCATCTATGCGTTCTTGGTAAACAGGTTGAATCCGCTTACCATCAGGGGACAACTTATCACGGGGGATCACCACCAAATCATCGGGCATATCCCGAATAAAATTCAACATCACATCATAGGGAGAAACTTGAGGCTCTAAGTTGATTAACCCCACATTAATTAGACCTGCACGGCGATTATCAAAAATTCGCAAAAAATTAGTATCACTAGTAATCAAAGCCCCATCCGCCGCAAAGGAAGCTCCCAATTCAAATAAACCACCAATCGTTAACCTGCGATTTGACACCTCACGAGTCACCACATTGTCACAACGAAAAGCATCATCAGTAAATTTAGTTTTTAGTTCCAACTTGCCGCATTCACTGACGATCGGGCCAAATTCTGCCCGTGAAGTGCGATCGAACAGCACCACATCCTGCATCTTAGTCTTCGCAATATTAGCCTCTGCTCCCTGCATCTTGAAGACCTCAGCATCAGGATTTGCGCCTAACACCAAAATATTGCGCGTCTGCCCCGCAGGATCTTCTTGCACCTTCCAAGAGCCTAACCCAATATATAGAGGATTGACCGATTTTACGCCGCTCATCCCTAAGACCTGATACAAACGACGTTGCGAAAAATTCCGCATTCCCACCAAATTCGTAGACTGGGGGCTAATAATCACCAAATCTCCCACCAGATTACTTTGCATTCTCACAGCACTGGTAAATAGGGCATCGCGAAATCCCAACTGCAAAAATATCAGGACTACAGCAAAGGTAATCCCCGCGATCGCCACCAACAATCGACTTTTCTCATAGGTAAGCTGCAACCAAGCAAGGGGTACGGCAAAAATCATATAAAAGCCAAATCAAAATTAAATAAAAAATTAAATAAAAGTCAAAGTTTTATCAAAAGCAAAAAATTGAAAACCAAGACAAACACCATTAACCACAGAGCCACAATTGCTAAACCCAGTAAATCCTTACGCCTTGAGAGGGGCAGATAGGCGGGCTTCAGCCAAAATCGCAATTTTTTCGCAATGAACGGCATCACCAATAAACTCAAAATAGTGGAAGTGATTAAATTATTTACGATCATGGCATTGGCCAAAGACCAAGACTGCATCAATCCCAACTTACTAAATATTAGTGATTGCAACATCACCACAGGATACAGACCCAGCACCACTGCCAAAATTTGTTTCCAACGGGGCGGCCCCAGACCTGCATACTCACCATGCCCTAACTGCATCGAAAACCACCCCTCTAAGCCAGTAGTAAAAGACTTAAAGCGGTAAGCATAGAAGACTTCCTGACCAGACTTTAAAAGCTGCTGTCGTCCTCGTGAGTCAATCCATTTACTAAGATTCTCAGGAGTATCAAAATGGATAATGTAATAACACTTCACCACTCTTTCTATACAGTCTAACGGTGGACAAAGATCGCAACGCACAAAACCTGTATAGCCAGCCGCTAATTCCACTAAGTCACGATACCATCTTTCAAAAGCTTCCTCATTCCCCTTTGGGACAATATGTTCTGTCACCAAACTAGAATAAAACAATTTATGAGGAATATCTTTCGGTAAATCTTTAGGCATAAATTCAGATGTCAATTCACTATAGCCATTGTGATGTGCATTTGGTGATATGCATTTGGTGGCGTGCGTTTTTTCTAGGCATAATTCCCACTCGCACCGATAATGAATGCCACTATATTTTTAGGTTTTTAGATTTTTATGCTAGAGCAAATCGCTGTAAGATAGCAATGCCAAACATTATCTGCAAATATTCATGAGTGGAATTAAGCTTTACGAAGGCAAAGCCAAGATCTTATTTACAACCGATGATCCAGATATTCTATTGTCACTGTTTAAAGACGATGCCACAGCATTTAATGCCCTAAAGAAAGGCACGATCGCCAATAAAGGAGAAAGAAACTGCGCGATCGCTTCCCACATTTTCCAATACTTAGAAACCCAAGGCATTGCCACCCACTTTGTCAAACAAGTATCACCCAACCAAATGCAAGTACGCGCAGTTAAGATCCTGCCCATTGAGGTGGTTGTCCGCAATATTGCCGCAGGTAGCATCTGCAAGCGTCTTGGGCTAGAGCAAGGGCAAGTCCTCAAGCAGCCCCTAGTTGAGTTTTTTTACAAAAATGACGAACTAGGCGATCCATTGATCACCGATGCCCATGTTGCCATGCTAGATCTAGCCACCCCCGAACAGGTGACAGAACTCAAAGCCCTTGCCCTCAAAATCAATCAGCATTTACAAGCCTTCTTCGATCAACGTGATCTTATTCTTGTGGACTTTAAAGTTGAAATTGGTTGCGATCGCCAAGGCAAACTACTGCTCGCCGATGAAATTAGCCCCGATACCTGCCGCCTCTGGGACAAAAAAAATACTGACCCCCGCGATCGCATCATGGACAAAGATCGATTCCGCCAAGATCTTGGTAATGTGGCTGAAGCCTACGAAGAAGTGGCAAGAAGAGTTCTCGCACCTTAAGCCAGCAACTAACCTAACCACTAGTTATAGCTAATTGCTCAAACATAATGCTCAAACATAAAATTTAGCAATTACAGGCATATTGCAGCCCTAGGAGATAATCACCAAGGCATGACCTCCAAATTGCTGTACTCTATTAAATTATATTTCTATATACTATTAGCAATTATTTGCAATCCTAGAAACTTTCTGCTCATAGTTTCTCGTCAATAGTTTCCTGTAATAAATTCTGTAGGTGTTTGGAAGACTCTATGCGTATAAACTTGCTCGTATTTACAGCCCTTGCGACCAGCACAGTACTCATTAATCCAATGTTGGCAAAGGCTGAGTCCACCAAGCAAGAGATTGCTCAAGCACCAACCTTTACCCTTCCCTCAACGACACCAGCCCCACCCACCCCCACAGAAGCTCAGGTGTTAGTTGGTGAAGTAGTGATTAAGACCCCTGAAGGGGCGGCTCCCTTGCCTCCAGAGCTTGAGCAGCAAGTATATGGCGTAATTACAACCAAGCCTGGACAAACTGTAACTCGCGCCAAATTACAGTCTGATATTAACGCTATATTTGCCACTGGATTTTTCTCTAATGTGCAGGCGGAGCCTGAAGACACAGACATTGGCGTACGCCTCACCTTTTTTGTCCTTCCTAACCCTCCACTCAAGGCGGTAAATACAGAAGGCACTCAGGTCTTAGAACAAGGTGTGGTCGAACGTATCTTCGGATCTCAGATTGGCAAGATCACTAACCTCAAGGATATCCAAGCAGGGGTAAAAGAACTTGAAAAGTATTATCAAGACAAGGGCTATGTACTAGCGCAAGTTGTTGATGTCAAAGCAACTCCCGAAGGGGTAATTAATCTAGTTGTCTCAGAAGGGGTTATCGAAGGCATCAAGGTGGCATTCATCAATGAAGAAGGCAAAACCGAAGATGCTGAAGGCAAGCCCATCAAGGGCAATACGCGCGATTTCATCATCACCCGTGAGCTATCCATTAAAGAAGGAGAGATTTTTAACCGTAATACAGTGCAAAGTGATTTGCAAAAAGTGTTTGGGCTAGGACTATTTGAAGATCTCAATATTGGATTAGCTCCGGGTACTGATCCTCGCAAGGTAATTGTTACGGTTAATGTCAAGGAGCGTAACACAGGTTCGATCGCCGCAGGTGCAGGTCTTAGCTCCTCCACAGGCTTATTTGGTACAGTCAGTTTCCAACAGCAAAACCTAGGTGGTAACAACCAAAAACTAGGTCTAGATGTGCAGGTCGGCGAACGCGAGCTACTCTTTGACCTTAATTTTACCGATCCTTGGTTAGCAGGCGATCCCAACCGCACCTCTTTCACCGCTAATATTTTTAACCGTAGTTTATTTAGCTTTATTTTTGACAGCCCCGTTGGTATCGGCACAGATAACGTCAGCCCACGGATTAACCGTTTAGGTACTGGTTTTAGCTTTTCGCGCCCCCTTGATAAGTCCACCACCGCTTCTTTAGGGATGCGCTACGAACGGGTCAGCATCACCAACAGCAACAACAATCAAATTGCGGCTACCGACTCTCGTGGTAATCCTCTCTCCGCTAGTGGCATCGGACAGGATGACCTCCTGTTACTGCAATTTGCTTACGCCAAAGACCTCCGCAACGATCCGATCAAACCGTCTTCAGGTTCTGTATTTAGAATTGCTTCGGAGCAATCGATTCCCGTTGGTTTAGGCTCTGTCTTTCTCAATCGGATTCGGGCTAGTTACAGCTATTTTATACCCGTCAACTTTTTGAATTTTTCGGAAGGTGTGCAAACCCTTGCCTTTAACGTGCAAGGGGGAACAGTATTTGGTACTCTGCCACCCTATGAAGCTTTTCAGTTAGGTGGTAGCAACTCGATCCGTGGTTGGGATGAGGGCAAAATTGGCAGTGGTCGCAGTTTTGGCATATTTTCGGCGGAATATCGTTTCCCCGTATTCAATATTGTTGGCGGTGTGTTGTTCTTTGACTATGGTACGGACTTGGGATCGGCTTCAGGTGTACCAGGCAACCCTGCGGGGGCAAGAAATAAACCAGGCAGTGGTGCAGGCTATGGCATTGGTGTAAGGGTACAGTCACCCCTTGGCGCGATTCGAGTAGATTATGGTCTGGCATCTAATGGCGGTACTCAATTTAGCTTTGGTCTAGGAGAAAAGTTCTAGCCATGCTTTACCAACAGACGATCGCAGATCCCTTAACCATGTCAGGGATTGGCTTGCATAGTGGTGAGCAGGTATCTGTGACTATTAGTCCCGCCCCTGTGGATACAGGTAGAGTGTTTTTGTGTAATGGAGTGAAAATCCCTGCAACGATCGCGGGAGTCAAATCCTCTCAGTTATCAACCGAACTACGCTCTGGTGATGCAGGGGTGCGGACGGTGGAGCATTTGCTATCGGCTCTCATCGGTATGGGTGTAAGCAATGCCATGATCGAGCTTGATCGTCCTGAGTTACCGATTTTGGATGGTTCCGCCCTGCCTTGGGTAGAAGCGATCACCAAGGTCGGTACACAATTGCAAGCAGAGGGCGATCGCCTATTGCCACTCACCCAGCCTCTAACTGTTTGCAAAGGTGATAGCTTTGTGACTGCAGTACCTGCGGATACCTTGCGCTTTACCTATGGCATTGATTTTCCTAGCCAAGCGATCGGTGAGCAGTGGTTTAGCTGGTCGCCCAATATGGACAACTTTGCTGCTGAATTTGCCCAAGAAATTGCCCCTGCGCGTACCTTTACCCTTGCGGTCTATATCGAACAGATGCGTGCTGCTGGACTAATCAAAGGAGGCAGCCTCGACAATGCCATCGTTTGCGATCGCGATCGCTGGCTTAATCCACCCCTACGCTTTGAAAATGAGCCATGTCGTCATAAACTTTTAGATCTAATTGGTGATCTCAGTCTGTTAGGATTTTTACCTAGGGCGCATATTTTGGCATACAAAGCTAGTCATAATCTCCATACCGAATTGGCAGCATTGATTGCTCAAGCTATCAATCCCTAATCGCTATATAGTTAATATTTAGTCACCAACCAATCGCCAAGTATCATCACTACAGCATAAAAAATGTCAACCCTGACCGAAGCAAATACACTCCCCGTAACTGATCCCAGCACATCCACCCAAGATGAAGTCGCCATCAAAAAAGTCTTGATGATCGAGGATATCCAGAAATTACTGCCCCATCGTTATCCCTTTTTATTAGTTGATCGGATCATTGACTTTGTACCCAATAAATCCGCTACGGGGATTAAAAATGTTACCTTTAACGAACCCTTCTTTCAAGGACATTTCCCTCAACATCCGATTATGCCTGGGGTGCTAATTGTGGAAGCTATGGCTCAGGTCGGTGGTATTGTGCTTAGGCATTTGCCGGGCATGGAAAACCAGCTATCTCTATTTGCAGGAATTGATAAAGTCCGCTTTCGTCGTCCTGTTGTGCCTGGCGATCGCCTCACAATTACAACAGAGCTATTGGTAGCCCGTAAGCGCTTTGGTAAGATGCAAGGGCGTGTCGAAGTTGATGGTCAATTAGCTTGCGAAGGTGAGTTAATGTTTTCGTTGGTTGATTTGTAACCTTAAATAGCAATCTCAGAACCCTAACTTAAATAATCAAGCGAGCCAAATTTCTTATGCCTGTGTCCCATGTGCCTGTGTCTGAATTTATTCACCCGACAGCCATAGTGCATCCTGATGCCCAACTACACCCGACCGTCAAGGTGGGAGCCTATGCTGTAATCGGTAATCAGGTGAAAATTGGTGCTAACACTGTGATTGGACATCACGCTATTGTTGAGGGACGTACCGAAATTGGCGATCGCAATCAGATTTATCCGGGAGCAGCGATCGGGCAAGATTCCCAAGACCTCAAGTATATGGGAGCCGATAGTTTGGTATTGATCGGTAATGACAATCGGATTCGCGAATATGTCACAATTAATCGAGCCAATGAGTCCCATGAAGTTACCCGTATCGGTGATGGTAACTTACTGATGGCCTATGTCCATGTGGGACATAACTGTGAAATCGAAGACCGCGTAATTATTGCCAATGGTGTGGCGTTAGCGGGACATGTGCATATCGAGTCAAATGCCAGACTTAGCGGTGTTTTGGGTGTGCATCAATTTGTGCGAATTGGACGTTTATCGATGGTCGGTGGGATGAGCCGCATTGAGCGAGATGTGCCGCCTTACCTGCTAGTGGAGGGCAATCCATCTAGAGTCCGCACACTCAATCGTGTCGGTATCGATCGCGCTGGCATTGATGCCGATACTCAGCAATTACTCAAATCAGCATTTCGCCTCCTCTATCACCAAGATTTAACCCTTGTGGAAGCCCTCGAAAAATTAAGAGCTTATCCCGACAATCCCCATATTCAACACCTGCATCAGTTCTTGCAAGACTCCATCACCTTACCCCATCGGCGTGGCTTGATACCTCATCGACTCTAGGTTAGGTTGATTGCTTTACCAGCTTAAGAAATGGCTCTTGATTAAGGCGATCACTCATTGGGTGATGCTGAATACAGACATAAGGGTATAATCTGATCTATAGAAGAGCATTAGCCAAAAGGTCTATATTCTTCAGATTGCATCTCATACGAGTGTCTAATACCTATGTCAAGTTTTAATTCCAGCATTCATGGTTTTGGATTAAACGGGGAATCGAACAGAGAATCAAGTAATCGCAATCAACACACCTTTAAAGATAAATTCAACATTTTTCTTGCCAATATTATCTTTGTTATTTTCATCCCTCTGCGGCGAGCTATTGATAATTTTGAAATTAAGCGATCGCGCACAGCCCACTTCATCGCCAAGATGATTCCTGCTCAATGCCCCTTTGAACGCACCATCAGCATTGGTGGACATGAGCTATTCCATATTCCACCTCTCTGTAAGCTAAACCCCCTCTACAATGAGCTAGTTAATCTCAGGTTTCGCGCCCTCTGTTTTTTAGTCGATCAGTGTGGCGAAGATATCAGCATCTACTGCTAAAAGCTCCTGATAAAGGAACCGAAAAATAACTTTAAGGCAAATCAAAACCCAAGAAGCGGTTTGCTATGCTCCGTGCTGCAACTCCTATTCTGGTTTTGTCTACTAACAAGCATGGCAGCAGCTATAATTCCAGAATGTTGTCATCTGACCCAATACATTAGAGTTTTACAATACTTTAAGGATTTAGCATTGCTATAATGCTTTTATAAATATTTTTTAAGTATATTTTTGAAATATTTTTCAACGCTTTGATCAATGCCTTGATCAATACTGTGATCCTTAGTTTGTGATCATTTTTTTGATCAAAGTTTTGTTCATCATTTTTTATATTATTCTCAGTTTGCTCACATACCAATTTTCAAAGGTGCTGTCATATTTTTGAAAATTAATACTCAAATCTAGCAATAACTGCTAATACCAACCTGTCGTTGGAAATTCTTAAATTCTCACGATTAAATCCCTCTAATTATTTACATATATTGATATTGCCATGTCAGCGATCGTCATTCCACGTCGGTTAGATGTAGCTGTTGCTAATCATAACCTCCATGATTTAGCTACTCAAGAATCGAATGCACCCACTCAGCATATTTTGCCGAATGGGATTAAAGTTATTGCTGAACGTGTTCCTATTGATGCCGTTAATCTTAGTATTTGGGTTGGTGTTGGCTCTGCGGCTGAAGCTGATTCTATCAACGGTATGGCGCATTTCCTAGAACACATGGTGTTTAAAGGTAGCGATCGCCTTAAACTCGGAGAATTTGAACAGGCGATCGAGTGTCATGGCGGTAACACCAATGCAGCCACTAGCCAAGACTACACACACTTCTACATCACGGTTGCTCCGCAAGACTATGCCAAGCTTGCACCTTTGCAACTAGATATTGTCATGAAAGCGAGTATTCCCGATGATGAATTTCAACGGGAACGCCATGTGGTGTTAGAGGAGATCCGCCGCAGTGAAGACAATGCCGATCGCCGCATTTATAAGCATATTTCCGAGCTAATTTATGCAAATCTGCCCTATCATCGTCCTGTTTTGGGTCCAGTAGAGGTAATCTCACAGGTTACTTCTGAGCAGATGCGCGACTTTCATCGGCAGTGGTATAACCCCTCCAACATAACTATATCTGTGGTTGGTAATCTACCTGTATCGGAAATGATTGACGTAATTGCCAATTATTTTGAGAATAACGCGATCGCCTCAGAGCATACCCAAACACCAACAATTAGCTTTGAACCAGAGCAACCCTTTACCAAAATTGTACGCCGCGAAGTTACAGATAGTAACCTTAAGCAAGCGCGTATGAGTATGACATGGCGGACTCCTAGCCTGAGCAACCTATCTGCAACCTATCCCCTCAGTATTTTGGCAAATATTTTGGGCAGTGGGCGTACATCGCGCATGGTGCAAGATCTTCGTGAAAATCGCCGCCTTGTCGATCGCATCTCGGTCAGTAACTCAGTAATGCGCTGGCAAGGTAGCTTTCAGGTATTTGCCAAGCTGAATGTGGAGGACGTGGAAATAGTCGAGCAGGCGATCCGTGAGCATATCCGATGTCTCCATGAAATGCCTGTCACCGATGAAGAACTAGAGAAAATCCGTACACAGGTTAGCAATCGGTTTATCTTTGGCAACGAGTCTCCCAAGGAAAGAGCCAGCATTTACGGCTACTACGATCGCATTGTGGGTTCCATCGACTATGCCCTTAACTATCCCGAACAGATCAAGTCCATTACCAAAGAAGATATTCTTGATGCGGTTCGCCAGTATCTCAATCCTGATGCTTACGGTATTTTGATTGCAAAGCCCTAGTCATGATGTAGCTAATAGCGTGTTTGAGAAGTTTTGATCCCCCTAAATCCCCCTTAAGAAGGGAGACTTTTTTGATATTTTCCCCCTTTCATGAGGGGGACAGAGGGGGGATCAATCGGTATTTTTAGCGAATGCCCACACTTCTCAAACAGTCCCTTAGAGCCTGTTTGATGCCTAGCTACTTAATATTATACCAAATTAAGAAATGGCGTAGCCATTTCTTAATTACAGAAACCTTACTGGGTTTGGTTTTCAATTTAAAAAAGTGTCGTCACCCTTTTTTAAATTGGTATTACGTGAGTTCGATGAACTAAAAGCAAGCAGGAGGTAGAAGGGGTAAGCCTTTGAACTGAAGATCTAAAGCAGGTTTAGTCTCGCGATAGGTATAGGCAATTAAACCAACCAAAAGATTAACGAGAAAATTGAAAAAACTGCGATGTCGAGAATGCTCAATCTGAGAGATGTTTTTGAGTTGGTCATTGACAGATTCAATAACTGCTCTCTTACGCAGCAAAATCTTGTCAATCAACTTGACTAGACAGTTTTTCATATTTTTCTTGCGCTTGGTAATCAGTTGTAACCCCTGTTCATAGAGCTTTTCAAACAACTTTTGAGATATATAACCACGGTCGCCAAAACGGGTATAGCTTACCAACTGCGGAAAGGCTTTTCGCTAAAACGGTAAGAAATCTTTGAATGTCTTGTATCCTGACCCATGAAAGGCGATCACGATCGTCATCACTTCACTTAGTTTCATTCTTGAACGACTTTTCCTTTCTCCCATCATCGATGGCAGCATTACCTGTCCTTCACAGTGTTTTTCAAAACTTTAGCAAAAATCATCCACTTCACAGAAGATTTGCGTGATATCCAAGTGCGATACGATATTGTCCATATTGCTGAGGCTTTTAGTTCTCTAAACCTAGTCTCAGCTTTTCTTTTACTTTTATCTACCCCATCGAACTCACGTTAATTTGGTATTACTCTGGTGCAGATGCATATACAAAAAAGAAGCGTTAGGTTAACGCTCCTTGATAATTTTATGTCTATTGAAACGGGCTAGGAGGGATTCGAACCCCCGACACCGTGGTCCGTAGCCACGTGCTCTAGTCCACTGAGCTACAAGCCCTTAACTCGCGAATAATATAATAGCACAATGTTTATGCTTAACAAGCCCTAATTTTAAAAAAATATCTAATTTTATTTAATTTCATAAATACATTCATAAATATATTTAAAATCTATGGCTTAGTGCGATTATTTGGTGACTTGACGAATACGCGATCGCCAGCTTGAACTCCACTCAAGACTTGGGTTTGGTTATCTACAGTGATACCAATGGTCACGGGACGAAACTGAGATTTACCTGCTGCATCAGCCACTAATAGGCCGAGCTTGCCTTCTTGGGTAACGATCGCCACCGTTGGCACAACTAGAGCATTATCAATTTTCTGACCAATAAAACGGAGATCTGTATTCATGCCCGATTGGAGGCGGTCTTTACCAGTTTCGAGGCTAACGCGCACCTGAAAAGAGGTAACATTCTGCTCAATGATGGCTTCGGGAGCAATCAGTCGCACCTTGCCCTTAAAGGTTTCGCTAGGGAAAGCATCAGCGACAATTTCCACGTCCTGTCCAATTTTAATTTGGGCAATATCAACTTCAGGTACTTTGGCTATAATTTCCAAACCATTGGCGATCGCCACAATGGATGTAGAAGTCGAGGAGTTGGTTGAAGATGCTGTGGTTGTAGGGGTAACAAATGCTCCTGAGTTAGCATATTTTTGGGTGATGATGCCATCAAAGGGAGCGCGAATAATTGTATCTTCTAGTTGCACCTCAACGGCTCTAATACCTGCTACTGCCTGCGCCAGTTGAGCCTCTGCTTGGCTCAGATCTTCAGGACGACTGCCATTGCGTAATAACTCTAATTGCTTTTTCGTTTCCGCAAGACTAGCTTCAGCGCTAAATACTTCTGCTTCGTTACTGCGATCATCTGTGATGACCTCATCAAAGCGATCGCGAGAAATAGCTCCTTCTTTCTGCAAGTTTTGAAAACGGTTTGTTCGCATCTTCGCTAATGCCATTCTGGACTTGGCAGACTCGACCCTGCCTTCGGCGGCCGCCACCCTTGCCATTGCTGCGGCAATATCTTCTGATCGGTTGCCATTGCGTAAACGGACAAGGTTTGCTTCGGCGGCGGCGGCACTGGCTTGGGCTTGATATAGCTGAGGTAGCAAATTAGAATTATCCATTCTTGCAATAATTTGCCCCTTTTTTACCTTCATACCCTGCTCCACCAGCAGTTCTATGAGTTTGCCTGCTTGTTTGGGACTAACATTAACCGTCTCAATTGGGACAACCGAACCACTCGAACGAACCTTAACGGATAAAGAGCGTGACTCAACTAGCTCTGTTTGTTTAGCTAGATTTGCATTATTAGCGCTATTGCCACTCAGCAAGCGAAAGGCAATTACTCCACCGCCCAATAATGCCAGAATTAAAACTACAATTAGCCATATTTTCTTTCTAGGAGGCTGTGGAGAAGCAGAACCTTTGCGTCCTTGGGGATTTGCTTGATCTACTTGATCGATATTTTGAGGTGTTGCCGTTTGCATCAAGTTTTAGCCTAGTCTAGGAAACTGACTGTTCAGTTTTTGAAATATATACTTACTCTTAAAATTACAGTAACTTACTCCTAACATCATCATCCCTTAGCAGCAATTGATTTAACAAATGGTGAGGAATTCACAGTGAAAGGAAATTTCTATCGGTTTTTAGAACTTTTGACTCTGGTGTGTGTACTTAGTATAGCTCTTGTCTCTACTGCTATTTTTATTGCACCTAAGCCTGCGATCGCGATTCCCATCAATGAAATCCCTAATCCTAGACGTGCTAATGGAGGATGGATCAGTGATGTGGCTAAGGTTTTAAGTGATGAGGGAGCAGCAAAAATCAATACAAGAATTAATCGATTGGAAGCCCGTAATGGTTCGGAAATTGCTGTGGTGACGGTTCCTGATCTTCTTCCCTTAAAAAACAGTAAAGCCTATGCCACAGAGCTATTTAATACTTGGGGGATAGGTAAGCGAGCAGTTAATAATGGGGTATTGATATTATTGGCTGTTCAAGAAAGAAGAATAGAGGTGGAAACTGGACGGGGTATAGTTCCGTATCTCAGCGATCGACTGATTCAAAAAACAATTGATGAGCAAATTATTCCCGAACTAAAGCTGCGAAATTTTGATCAAGCATTAATCAACGGGGTTGTCAGTATTGCTGACCGTTTGGAGGAGATTAACTTTACTGCTTTTCAATGGGGATTTTTTGAGCGTTGGCTTGTTTTGGCAGCCTTGCTAATCATTGGAATCAGTACCATCTGGAGCCGTTATAAATTCAGAAAATGGTGTCAGCTTTTACCCAGTGTAAAATCACCTAGCCCTAGTTCTTTACTCTTTGAAATTACTATTCCCAAATTGTCGGAAATTATGGGTTTGCCCTTGGTGGGTATGGTTTTGGGTTGGGTTGGGATTGCGATTTGCTTTAGTAATTTGCTGTTGGCAACCTTGCCTAACAATTTTGTAATGACATCGTTTCAAAAGTTTGGGGTCACTTTTGGTGCCAGTTCAGCCATTGCTGGTGTGAGTATTTTCCTTTGGGTCGCCATTGTTTATGTTTGGCTGTCAGATCTGCGGCAAGTGATGCAGGTACAAGAGCAGCCTGAGCTTTGGCAGGGATTTGTTTATACATTTCAGCAGCATTGGGGGGCTTTATGGATAACTCAACTAGCGATCGCCATTGTTAGCTTTATAGTTATACCTCTGCTGGAATTGGTGATACCCAGTCAAGTTATCTTTTCGTTGGAGGGCTTGGCTATTTCTCTGGGTTATCAAATATTATTTATTGGGATAATTAATGAGATTCGTATAAATACAAAGCTCAAGCTACAACCATCTACCTATTTCTGCTCAACATGTCGCTTACCCATGTCGCTGCTAAATGATAGTAGCGATCGAGTCATTGAGGCAGAAATATTTAACCAGTATCTTACTAAGCCAGAGTTATGTGCGGTAGAACTAGGTAATGCAACTTACAAACTCTACACATGCGATCGCTGTTATCCTGTACCAGATCGCCAAAATATCTACTGTCAATTACATATTCTAAAAAGTGAATCTCTATGTCAGGAATGTAACTATCCTACGGTGACTAGAGTTGGTCTTAAGAAATCGCGTCAGGGCAAAACTTTTCCTAAGCAGGGCAAACAAAAAGCGATCGGTATTTGGCAATGTCAAAACTGTTGTGCCGAAAAGCCCATTTATCCCCAAGCCCCTAAAGTTGCCAGTACAAGCTCTAGCTATAGCTCCAATGACTACAGTTCGAGTAGTTACAGCAGTACTGACTCCTATGACTATGGAAGCTCAAGTAGTGATTTTGGCGGTGGTAGCAGTGATGGAGGAGGGGCTGGGGGTGATTGGTAATTAATCAATATGAACTATGACTAATTGTTTATCAATCTTTTAGGATTGTTATATAGTTAAATTGGTACTGATGTATTTCAATTGGCAAAATCAATGCAATAACGTCAATGCAATAATGTCAATGCAATTTTGAGAGACGCGCAACACATTACACTGTTTACGTTTAGATTAGTAATTGGGGGTTAAAGACCTTGTGATTCAACCTGTTACCATTTGGGACGAGACACCACATATCGTACTGCATGGAGCCAAGGGTACGACACAGATCCCTCTTATACATGCTTCATCTTGGACATTAGGACGAGGCTCTGAAAACGATATTCCTCTGTCTGACAAATGTGCTTCTCGCAGTCATGCCATGTTTCAGATTGTGGGTGATAATAACTATTTTTTGATTGATTTGGGTAGTCGTAATGGTTCCTTTGTTAACTCTAGGCGGGTGACTGTACCTGTGAGTCTCAAAAATGGCGATCGCATCATTCTTGGTGAAACTGAAATTGACTTTTTCTGTCCTGAAGTGACCACAGCTTCTAATGTCGATGAGGGGGCAACCGAAGCCACCGATGCGATCGCCACGGCAATGCTACATCGGCGACAGTTAATTACAGTATTGGTAATTGATATTCGTGATTTTACAAAACTAACGCAGCAAATGGATGAACATGTCCTATCAGAAGCGATCGGTACATGGTTTCGCCGTGCAGGACAGATCATTGACCGTCATGGCAGTTGGGTTGACAAATATATTGGCGATGCCGTCATGACCGTTTGGATTCATGACACCGAAAAAAATTCCGATACAGTTTCCACACAAGAAATGCTCAAAGTATATCGCGCACTCTATGAGTTATACGAAATGAGTGCCGATCTCAATCAGCAATTTGATCTACCATTTCGATTGCGGGTTGGTGCTGGTATCAATACAGGCTATGCCATGGTGGGACAGATGGGTACAAGCGCTCACCCTGACTACACGGCATTAGGAGATACTGTAAATGCCGCATTTCGCCTCGAATCTTCCACCAAACAACTAGGTATGGATGTGGCGATCGGCTCGACAACCTATTCCCATACTCCCTATGCCGCAGTACTATTGCCACTAAAACAATATTCAGTAGAACTAAAGGGTTATGCTAGTCCCACAATTACCTATGCAGGGACTTTTGAGCAGTTAGGCGAATACATTCAAAAACTAGGTTAAAAACCAATTGACTCTAAATCATCGGAAAAGTCATCTAGCGTGACCGCAGGTGATGAAACTTGCAGACTAGAATCACTGATCGAGATCGTATCTATGGATGAGAGAATCCCTTCAAGGGTTGATGCGGCAAGAACTTCAGGTTCTGGTGATTCCAAAACAGGCTGAAGATTCAGCGCATCATTAACAAATGCTGTCGCTCTTTGGGGACTTTGGGCTTGGGATTGTTGAAATTCCCCAAACAAATCATCTTCTGTATCAGAAATTAGGGTTTCTTCTTCCACCTGACGAATAAATTCTGGAATTGGGGCAATTTCGAGGGGATAGGGTTGCTCTGCTAATAAAGTTTCATCATCTTGGTCTCTAAGCTGATCTGAAGCAGAGAAACTATCAAATAAATCATCCTTGTCTTCAATACCGACATTACTTGAGTTACTTGTGTTACTGACAATTTCTTCTTCAGGAAGGCTAGAGCTACTCGAACTACCAGAACTAGAACTCAGAAAATCATCAAATAACGATTCTGCCGTGATTGTGCTGGCTCGATCTTGAGAGCTAACTATGACTGATGTGGCAGGCATCGAACTAGATGGCTTTGATATATCTGCTGGAGGTGATTCTATGGGAGCGACAAACCCATTTAAATCATTATTTGAATCAGTAAACTCATGACTTTGGCTAGGGCTACTATTGGAACTGATATTAGGAATAGGTTCAGCTTGGTTATCTTGTTTATGGAGCAAATCCTGCAATTTCTCCATGATCATTTGTGGTGATTCTGCCAACACTTTTTCTAGATTTTGATCTAGATTTGGCTCCATTGGAGTCTCTACTGGGTCTGGGACAGGAGCATCATTGATATTTGAGCTTGCTGGCTTTTCTGGCTCAATATTGGTCAATTCTACAGAAGTTGCTTGTGGTGGTTCATGACTCGATGGTGGCGCAGTTGGTGCGATGACAGCAGGATTATGGTTAGCTAAATCTAGGGTGATGCCTTGATGCAGATCATTTTGTCTATGCTCATTCTGTTCTTGGTCTGTTTCTAGAAATATTTTGCTAACAAGGCGTATTTTGGCTTTTTGCCATTGATGACCTGGTTGGAGGATGGAAAGATTGGTAATTACTTGGTCGCCTTGGGCATCGGTTTGACTAGACTCAGCGATCGCATCTAGTAAGTTGCGTAAATTGGGACTAGCCGCTACGGTAGCAAATAAAAAGCTGGGTTTGCTAATTACTTGAATTAATTCAGTTAGGGTGGTCAAACAACGAACCGTTCCCACATGTTCATCAGTGAAGCGAACAATAATATCTTGATATTCCTGTAAATTTTGATGAAGTTGCGAGAGATTCTGGGCTAGGATCGCCCCAGAAGGATTGCTTGCAAGCTGTGCATTGTGTGACTGCATGTTCTGATGGTGAAGATCAGGAGTAGGGGGTTGGGAATTGGAGCTAATCGCTTTTTGCGGTAATGAATTTGGGGCGGGCAAGTCGGTGGATGGATCTTCCTCAAGCAAATTTAATTCATGTTGCCAAGCCAAGTAGTTATTATCTGAGCGATAGGTTAATATTTTCAGCCGCTTAATCTGTGCTACCTGCAAGATCAGCATACCACGCTGAATAATGGTAACCACTGCCTTTTGATTAGGGATCTGTGCCGCTTGTAATGAGATTTTGAGGCAGTCTCCGTCTAGGTTAGCTGTAGCGTGAATCCCCTTAGATGCTAGTGAACGATTAATCAAAGCGGCGATCGCTTGGGGATCGCCCTGCTTTGCCAAATCCATAACGCTTAGTTGTGTCATACATCATCCCTATAGACTACAAATTTCCTTAGCGTCCACAAATGCTCCATTGTATAAATATCTTGACATTCTTGAGACAGCTTTATAACGATCAATGCGTTATTTTATCTGACTGTTGCCCAATTCTATCTAGGTGCAGAAGCTTATATATGCTCTGTCTATCGTCAAGATATATATTAACGGTCTAACATGACGATGACCATAATCAAGCGTTCTTTGGCTCAATGTTTTGATAGCGTAACTGCCGTAAACTGTTCGCCATGTTTTTCTTAATTAAGTTTAAGTCAAATTTTATTTTTAATTTAATTTAAATTAAAATTTGGTTTAATAATTTTAATAATTTGCCCCTATGGGGATAGCTTACTAGGTCTTACACCAATTTTTATACCAAATTAAGAAATGGCGTAGCCATTTCTTAATTAAAAAAACTTACTGGGTTTGGTTTTTAAATTGGTATTAGAAATGTAACTACAAATCTGAGACAGGAATGGCATCAAATATGGTGGAGAGACTTTGATGTGTTGATGATTTTGTTGGTCAAGGGAGGATTTGAAGGGGGCAACCAACTTTACGCGCGAAACTTTGGTAATGGGTTAGCGATCGCGGATTAGGAGAAAGATGCTCTATCCTAGATATTTAGAATATTAAATACTAATTTAAATATCAGGAAAATACTGGATAGAACATCATTTCTAGATCAAAGGGTTTAGTCTTCGTAGAGGCGGCATTCAGCAGCTTCGGGATTGTCATCACAATAAACCTCAAGGGAGTTTTTGGGCTTGTCGGATGATGGCTTGGCTGCTTCTTGCTCCAATTGTTCTACGGCTGTCCATGCCTCTGTACATTCTTGGGAGCCAGATCCGCTTACGTCACAGATTTCTCTGGCTTGCTGCAATTCTTCTTTGATTTTTTCAGTGATATTGCTCATGTATTTTTTCTAGTATCTATACTTTTAATGCTATCAGAATGCTGTTGTGTGTCCATCATGCGCTAGATGTAATACCAACCCATAGCAGTGTGATTACACTTTTATGAATTAACAACCCAATCTAGTTAGGTAAGCAATGATGGCAGCATCCCAGCTAGGACAATAAATCCAATCCAGACATTTTGCCCAAAGGCCTTTTGGTAAAACTCATTGGGGATTTCTGCCTGTATTAGCCGATTATATTGCCAAGTCCATATTACTCCTGCCGTCAAGCAGGCAAGGTAGTATGCATAACTAAGGTGAAGATCGAGACCTAGTAATATTAGACATGCACAGGCGATCGCAAAAAATATGGCGATCGCAGTGGTGACATATTTCCCAAAAAAGAGGGCGCTAGACTTAACTCCCACCTTGAGATCATCTTCGCGATCGCTCATGGCATAAATCGTATCAAATCCCATAGTCCAAGCAACTACGGCTGTCCATAGCTCCCATACAGGGCGTTCGAGGTGTCCTGTGACGGCACTCCAAGGGATGAGTACGGCAAACCCCCAAGCGATCGACAAAACTAACTGTGGTACTGGAAAAAAGCGTTTACAGGCTGGATAGAACGCAATGACAGGGACAGCCGCAAAACACAAACCAAAGCTGAGGGGTGTGAGGTAAGTGGAGAGGATAAAGGCGCATAGGCAGGATACCAACAAAATAACGATGCCCACCTGAATGGATAGCGATCGCGCTGCCAGTGGACGGGTTTTGGTGCGTTCAACGAGGGGATCAATATCACGATCCCAAAGGTCATTAATGACACATCCTGCGGCACTAGTTGCCAGACTGCCAAGGATAATCACACCCAGCAGATCAAGATGTGGTAGCTGATGTTGAGTATTGGCGGCAGCGATTACCGACCAAAGTGCAGGCAACATTAAAATTAATCTCCCTGCTGGTTTGTGCCATCGCAATAGGCGCATGATTTGCCAGAGGGTTGATTCGGGTTCTTGGGTGAGGTTAGTTGTCATAACTAGGTTAAGCAAAGTTGCGGATTACAAAGTTTTTCAGAATTGTTACTCTTCTGCACATCAAGCCATCTTGGCTGAGACCAAATTAACTAAATCAATATTAAGGATTTCTAGATGGTTAATCTCCGCATATCTAGATCTAGGTTTAAATCTAGTTTTAACATTCTTGGTGCGTTGAGCTTAGGAATTTTGGGGCTGTCTTTAGGGGGATTTATGCCCAAAGCCTATGGGGAGAGCCTGTCAACCCTAACGGCTCAGGCTAACGCAACAGGGGGATCTGTAAGCTCCAGCAACTTGATTACGGGAACAACTGAAGAGTTGGCTGGTGATCAGACTTGTCAGGGTACGGGCGGAATCCTAGCCTATGCTGAGACTAAGGATTTTAAGCTCTATGTCTGTGCGGATGACCAAGATTTGTCCCAGCCTCGCTATTATCGCAGTGTCAATAAGAATGGTTCACAGGGGATTAGGATCACAGCCAAGACATACAATCCTAATCAGGGTAACTATTTTGAGTTTTTTAATGGGGATTATGTTTATTTGATTCAAATTCCGTCAGAAACCCTGAAGCAACCGATGTTAGTTGTGGAGTTTCCCGATGGGTCAGGCTATGAGCAGAAAATTTCTCGTTTTTTGTTGAGTAGAGAGGCGCGATCGCTACTGTCTAGCAAGTCCCATAATTAATACCAATTCACAATCCCCCCTAACACCCCTTATGAAAGGGGGGAAAGATTAAAAAAGTCCCCCTTTTTAAGGGGGATCAAAATTTCTCAAACACACTCTGAAAATTAAACCTAGCAAAGATTTTAGAATCTACGTTTTTTGACGGCTATCGATTGGGGTTTTGTGCTAAGATCATACGCCATCAGGGGAATTAGCTCAGTTGGTAGAGTGCTGCGATCGCACCGCAGAGGTCAGGGGTTCGAGCCTCCTATTCTCCATAGTAATGACAATTCCTAGAAACTAGGCAAATTCAGGTCTTCCTTGGGACATGAAATGCTTTTGAGAACACATCTCTGGTTCACCATCCTTAGGAACTCTCTGCACATAGGTTCCATCTGATTTGAGATCCCAAGCTTGCCGATTGTCAGCCAGTACAATCTCCAAAATTTGTTTTAAATCCTTCACTAATAAGGGATCTTCCACAGGGGTAATGACTTCAACCCTTGCATCCAAATTGCGTGGCATCCAATCGGCACTACCGATATAGACCTGCTCGTTGCCACCATTACTAAAGTAGAAGATGCGTGAATGTTCCAAAAAGCGACCAATTACACTAATGACGCGAATACGCTCACTCATGCCTTTGACTCGAGGACGGACGCAACAAATACCACGAATAATCAAATCAATATTTACTCCCACTTGCGAAGCTTCATAGAGGGCGCTGATGATTTCTGGATCAACAAGAGAATTCATCTTCGCAATGATATAGGAATGATAGCCCTGCTTTTGATGTTCGATTTCACGGTGGATTAGTTGTAAAAACTTTTCACGCATGTTGACGGGGGCTACTAGGAGTTTGCGATAGTTGCGTTGTCTGGAATAGCCCGTTAGGAAATTAAAGAGATCGGTGAGATCTGCTCCCAAATCATCACGACAGCTCAGGATGCCCAAATCGCTGTAAAATCTGGCGGTTTTGGGGTTGTAATTGCCTGTACCAATATGCATATAACGCACTAAGCGATCGCCTTCCTGTCTCACCACTAGGATCGTTTTAGTGTGAGTTTTGAGATTCTTCAGTCCATAGACCACATGCACCCCTGCATTTTCTAACTTCTTTGCCCACAGGATATTATTCGCTTCGTCAAATCTTGCCTTTAGCTCCACTAGTACCGCCACCTGCTTACCATTTTCGGCGGCGCGGATGAGGGCATGGACAATCGGTGAATCTCCCGAAGTTCGATAGAGGGTTTGCTTGATCGCTAAGACCTGCGGATCGATCGCGGCCTCCTCCACAAAACGCTGCACGGTAGTGGTAAAGGATTGATAGGGATGATGAACTAAAAAGTCACCTTCACGGATGACATCGAAAATACTTTTATCAATACTATCGGCACTGGGTCTGAGGCGCGGATGGGTGACTGACTTCCAAGGTTTATCTTGATGTTCGGGCATCGGTAAAAAAGCGATCGCCATCAGATCTCCCAAGCCAATTAAACCAGGAATATCATAAACATCAGCTTCCGTAATACCTAACTGCTCAATTAACTTCTTGCGGATCTCCTGTGGAATATTCTGATCAATTTCCATTCGCACGACTGCACCAAACTTCTGTTTCCGCAGTTCTTCTTGCAAAGCCGAGATTAGATCATCTGCTTCTTCTTCTTCAATATCTAATTCAGCATCACGGGTAATCCGAAAAGCATAGTAATTGCAAATTTCCATGCCAGGAAATAATGCCTCTAAGTTATGGGAAATCACCTGCTCTAGGGGAACGAAGGTATGTTCATCGGTTTCAGGAATCTTGACAAACCGAGGCAGCACACTGGGAACCTTAACCCGAGCAAAGTTTTCTTCTTGGGTATCGCGATCGCGCACGATGACCACTAGGCTCAAACTGAGATTAGAGATGTAGGGAAATGGATGGGCAGGATCGACAGCAAGGGGAGTCAGGACAGGAAAGAGTTTTTCTTGAAAGTAGGTTTGTAAGTAGTGCTGATGCTTTTTATCAATATCTTTGTAATCAAGGATCTTCACTCCATTTTTATGTAACTCATGGCGTAGAGTTTTTTCAAAAAATTCATGCTGCATTGTCACCAGAGGTACAAGGGCTTCGCGAATTACCTGCAACTGCTGCTGAAGGTTCAGCCCATCATCGGTAATAATGTCTAGATTATTTGCCAGTTTGTTCTTGACTCTCGCGACTCTCACCATAAAGAACTCATCAAGATTGGAACTAAAAATGGCGAAGAATTTAGCCCGTTCTAGTAATGATGTGCGGGAGTCTAATCCTTCACTAAGTACTCTTTTGTTGAAGGCAATCCAACTCAATTCACGATTAAAGAGATACTTGGAAGGAGAATGGTTCTGCTCATTTTCGATATTTTCGCCCAGTACTAGCGATCGCTCAGTGATTTCAATTGGTTTACCTTCAGCAACTACTGGAACCTCTTCATGTTTAGGATTGATATTTTTTTTATGTGCGTCTTTGCGGGTAGTCATAGGTCAAGTTGCGATCGCTAACATCAAATATCATGGCAGAAATAGGGGCAGTCTATATGTGAGTTGCAACACCGTTGAAATCAAAATTAATGCCAAGCTTGCAGTGAATTAATACTAATTTAAAAACCAAACCCAGTAAGGTTTTCTTAATTTGGTACAATAACCAGCCCTCATCACAATAATTCACAGAAGTGTAGTCACGCTTCTGTGAATTAAACAGCCAACCTAAGAGCGTGTTTGAGAAGTTTTGATCCCCCTAAATCCCCCTTAAAAAGGGGGACTTTTTTAATCTTTTCCCCCTTTCATAAGGGGGGGTGGGGGGATCAGTCAGTATTTTTGGCGAATTCCCACACTTCATCAAATAGGCTCTAAATAAGATTTTGTTAATTTACCAATGGCATTCAAAAATCAAAGATTTTTAGCCCAACAAGGCTTCAATATCTTTACGCAAATCAGCACTTTCAGGGGCAACGCTAGAAGGGTAGTACTTAACGACCTTACCTTCCTTGTCTACCAAAAATTTGTTGAAATTCCACTGCACCTGATTACCAGTAGCTTCAGTAAGATATTTGTAAATATCTACCTTATCGCCACCACTTACCTTAACCTTACTAAACATATCAAAGGTGACGTTATAGTTTAGGGAGCAGAAACTCTTAATATCAGCCTCTGTCCCTGGTTCTTGAGCGCCAAAATCATTACTAGGGAAGCCCAAAATTTCAAAGCCTTTATCTTTATACTCTTGATAAAGTGCCTCTAACCCTTTGTATTGCTTGGTATAACCACAGCGCGAAGCAACATTAACCACTAAGGCAACCTTACCTTTGTATTGAGAAAGATCAACAGGCTGACCGTCAATGTTAGTGACTTGAAAATCGTAAATTGTGGACATATTTTTTAAATGTAAGAGTTTATTTTGATTTACTCAGAAACGTTAGTGTGATGCAGAGCCAGCCCGTAATAGGTTAGGCTACTGTAGTTGATCAGTTGATCGAGACGATCAATTATCAATTTACTTACTGTTACTCATTGTTACTTGTTATTACGGCTCTCATGGCAAGTGTGATTATCCTGATCGGAGTTCCCGCCTGCGGCAAGTCCACCCTTGCTGAACAAATGCTGCGAGCATCAGCTCAAAAAACTGGTCAGAGTACGCATTTGATTAGCCCCGATCGCATTCGGGCTGAACTTTATGGCTCTGTCGCAACCCAAGGCGTATGGGCGGACATTTGGGCGCAAGTACAGCAAGAATTTCACAATGCCGCGCGATCGCAACAATCCGTAATATATGATGCCACAAACTATCGTCGTGAATATCGACAGCAAGTAATTAATCTTGCCAAAGACTATGGATTTAAACCAATTACAGGCATTTGGCTAAATGTACCGCTTTGGATTTGCCTATCGCGTAATGAGGTTCGCGATCGCATTGTGCCAGAAGAAATCGTGGTCGAGATGTACCGTACCCTCTCCTACAGCCCCCCCCAACTCAACGAAGGATTTGATCGACTGCTGCTACGGGACGAAAAATTAGATAACGAATGGATCGATTAACTGCTGCCAATATTCTGCAACCAGCTTTAAACAAAGATTACCCTCTAGTTAATAATTGCTTAATCAAAACTTTCCCTTGCCTTTACGAACAGCCCTAGGGACTTGTGTAGCGTATACAAAGCTTCATATAACTCAATCAACAGCAAAGAACACAAGCAAGATTATGCATAGAGTTACATTCTCTCAAGTAGCGACCATAGCTGCTGTCAGTACAATCGCAATTTCCTCATCCTTTGTGTCTGTAGCAAATGCTCAAAGTGTAATTAAGGTGGATGGTTCTAGTACTGTATTCCCCATCATGGAAAGAGCAGCTAGTGATTTTCAAAAATCTGGTGGCGCTAGAGTAACGGTCGGTGTGTCTGGAACAGGTGGCGGCTTTAAGAAATTTTGTAATGGTGATACCGATATTTCTAACGCTTCGCGCCCAATTTTAAAAAAGGAAATTGATGCTTGTCGTGCTAAGGGAATTAACTATTTTGAACTACCCATCAGCTATGACGGTATTGCTGTAGTTGTCAATCCTCAAAATACATGGGCTAAGGATCTGACCGTTGATGAACTCAAGAGAATTTGGGCTCCTGGATCGCAAATCAAAAATTGGAGTCAAGTCCGCCAAGGCTTTCCCAATGTCCCCCTAAAACTATTTGGTCCTGGTCCTGATTCAGGCACTTTCGATTACTTCACCGAAGCAATTGTTGGTAAATCTAAGTCCAGCCGCACCGATTACACACCTAGCGAAGATGACAATGTGCTAGTAAGAGGTGTATCCAGCGATCGCGGCGCTCTCGGATATTTTGGCAAATCCTATCTCGAAACCAACACTGGACGTATTCGTGCCGTTGGCATCATTGCTAAAGCTGGCGCAAGACCCGTCATGCCTTCGGATGCGACTATCCAAAATGCCACCTATCAGCCCCTATCGCGCCCCATGTTTATTTACGTTAACGCTAACGCCGCCAAGCGTCCTGAAGTTAAGCGTTTCGTAACATACTTGTTCAACAACGGTAACAAGATCGTCAAGCAAGCTCGCTATACTCCTTTTCCACAGGATGCCTATAGCAAGATCCTCGCCAACTTCAATAAAAATAAGCTTGGCACAATCTTTGGTGGCAATGCTGACATTGGTTTAACCATTGGTGAACTCATCTCTCGCGAAGCTCGCTAAGAATACTGATTGATCCCCCCTAACCCCCCTTACGAAAGGGGGGGAAAGATTAAAAAAGTCCCCCTTTTTAATACCAAATTAAGAAATGGCGCAGCCATTTCTTAATTAAAAAACCTTACTTGGTTTGGCTTTTAACTTAAAAAAGTGTGACAACACTTTTTTAAATTGGTATACGGGGGATCAAAACTTCTCAAACATACTCTTAGTCACCTCAAATTAGTTAACAGGATTAGAGCGACACTTCTGTGAACTCTTTCCCAATTAAATTGCCTTCCCCTATCGCAACACCATGACCAAAGCGATCGCCAATAGTCAGCTTTTTTCGGCTCCACAACGTACTCACAAGCGAATTTTTATTGAGCGTTTAATAGAAATCTTACTTTTTTTAGCGGCTCTTTCATCAGTCTTGACCACCTTTGGCATCATGGAAATCCTGATTAGCGAAGCTTTGCAATTCTTCGCCAAGGTTTCCATTGTGGAATTTCTCACATCGACAGAATGGAGTCCCCTATTTGCGGAACCCAAGTATGGCATTCTCCCTCTCATCTCAGGTACGTTAGTAACCACAGGAGTCGCGCTCCTGCTGGCAATCCCCCTAGGCACGATCATCGCCATTTATTTAAGTGAGTTTGCGTCAGATCGGGCGCGTGAAATCATTAAACCAATTTTAGAGATTTTGGCAGGTATCCCCACAGTCGTCTATGGATATTTTGCTCTGCTCTTTGTCACACCAATTTTAAAAACATTAATTTTAGACATCCAAAAACTGATTAGACCCGGCCTAGAGGAGTTCGACTATTTTCAATTGCCTGGTTTTAATATGCTCAGTGCGGGTCTAGTCATGGGAATTGCGATCGTTCCCTTAATTAGTTCGATCTGTGAAGATGCCATGCGTGCCGTGCCTTCCCATGTCCGTGAAGGTTCCTATGCTATGGGGGCAACCCGTCTGCAAACTGCCCTAAATGTGGTCGTGCCATCAGCGATCTCTGGCATGATGGCGGCCTATATCTTAGGAATTTCGCGAGCGATCGGCCAGACCATGATCGTAGCGATCGCGGCTGGACTGCAACCCATCTTTACATGGAACCCCCTTGAAGGAGCCGCCACCATCTCCACCTACATTGTGCAGGTATCTCAAGGAGATATCGCTCACGGAACCATCGAATACCAAACCATTTTTGCCGCAGGTCTGACCCTCGTACTCATGACCCTACTACTCAATATCGCGGGATTTCTCCTAACCAAGAAATTTCGGGAGGAATACTAATCCATGCAATCAGCGTCAACACCATCAGCCAACATACAAGATCTTAGAGCTAACATTAATCGGCGCAAGCTCTGGGATTACATCTTTATAATTGTGGCAATACTGGCTTTGCTGGTGAGTATTTTGACCCTCATCGCCCTAGTGTTACAACTGGCAATTACGGGCATCCCCCGCATTAACTGGGAATTTTTTACATCCATGCCCGATCCCTCCGCCGAACTCGCAGGCATCCTAACCGCTTGGGTCGGCAGTGGCTTAGTAATGCTCGTTACAGTTGTCATGACAGTACCGACAGGCATCGCCGCAGGCATTTACCTTGAAGAGTACGCTCGTAAAAACTGGTTCTCAGCCTTAGTGGAGATCAACATCGCCAACTTAGCGGGCGTTCCTTCAATCATCTATGGACTCTTAGCCTTAGGGGTATTTGTGCAGCAATTAAAGCTAGGTGAGAGCATCTTGACCGCAGGTCTTACCCTCTCCCTCTTGATTTTGCCCGTAGTAATTGTCACCACTAGAGAAGCTCTCAAAGCTGTCCCCAATTCTCTGCGGGAAGCTGCCTATGCCATGGGAGCCAGCAAGTGGCAGATGGTCTGGGATCATTTACTACCCGCATCCGCAGGCGGCATCTTAACGGGCATTATTGTGGGACTATCAAGGGCGATCGGCGAAACTGCTCCCCTAGTCACCATTGGTGCGCTCACCTTTATCGCTTTCCTCCCCGAATCTCCGTTGCATGATTTTCCCCATAAATTATTTGCATGGCTACAGGCTCCATTTACAGTCATGCCGATCCAAATGTTTAACTGGGTATCTCGTCCAGAAGAAGCATTTCAATTAAACGCCGCCGCCGCAGGTGTAGTTCTGATCTTGATGACCTTGGCGATGAATGGATTAGCGATTTACCTAAGGTTCTACTTTCGGAAACGGATCAAGTGGTAGGTGTGCAGGTTTGATTTGTTTATAGAATTCACAATTTAGTTGTTTAGAGCCTGCTTGAGAAGTGTAGGCATTTGCTAAAAATACTGAATCGATCCCCTCTACCCCCCCTTATGAAAGGGGAGAAAGATTAAAAAAGTCCCCCTTTTTAAGGGGGATTTAGGGGGATCAAAACTTCTCAAACACCCTCTTAACTTAGGTAATTAATTAGGCTATTAATATGGAAACTCAAAGCATAAGTAAAAAGCCAGAATCAACCTCTCGCAAGGTGAGGGCTAAAGCAGTAGTAAAAGACTTTAGTTTTTATTACGGTGCGACTCAGGCCATCAAAAACATAAATCTAAAAATAGCTGAAAATCGAGCCACAGCATTAATTGGCCCCTCTGGGTGCGGTAAGACAACCCTATTACGGTGCTTTAATCGTATGCACGATCTTTATGCTGGTAATCGCTACGAAGGTGAAATTTTAATTGAGAAGCAAAATATTTTTGCAAAAAATGTCGACCCGATCGAGGTAAGAATGCGGATTGGCATGGTATTTCAAAAGCCTAATCCCTTTCCTAAGTCTATTTTTGAGAATGTTGCCTATGGGTTACGGGTCAGAGGTTGCACAAATAAGCAATTAATCAGTGAGCAGGTGGAGCGCTCTTTACGAGATGCCGCCCTTTGGAATGAGGTCAAAGATCGTCTGCACGATCTGGCTTTTAATCTATCAGGCGGACAACAGCAAAGATTATGTATTGCCAGAGCCTTAGCGACTAATCCTGAGATGCTGTTGTTTGATGAGCCAACTTCGGCTTTAGATCCGATCGCCACTGCCAGTATTGAGGAGCTAGTAGTACAGCTAAAAAATAAGGTGACGGTATTAATTGTGACGCACAATATGCAACAGGCAGCGCGTATTTCTGACTTTACAGCTTTTATGTATTTGGGCGAGTTGGTGGAGTTTAACAATACCAAAGTGATCTTTAACTGTGCCTCTAATCAACAAACACAGGAATATGTATCGGGTAAGTTTGGCTAAATGCTCAAAATATCTGTCTCGGATTTATCATTTTGTGATAGCTTAAGTAGACGCAACTAAAAATCTCTAAGGGGTATAACGTTTCACATGGCTAAGCGCCGCAATCAGAAAAAAGAAAAAGCTCTTCGCAACCAAGCGTATGCGCGTAAGTTTCGTAAGCGTACTCCAATGGGTCGCTTTGGACGCAGAAGACCAATGGGTAACTACAACGATCCTGAAGATTCAGAATCTACTGGTGCTGCTGACACTGGTGCTGCCGACACTGGTGCTGCTGACACTGGTGCTATGCCTGGCAAATTTTAATGGTGGTTGTTAGGTTCAATTCTGGATAGTATTGCCCAGATTGCCGCAAATCATGACCAAACATTTTGCTCTTGCTTTACATACCACCACTTCTACACTAGATTTGGCGATCGCTTCGATCAATTATGACGCAGCTCGCCAACCGCAGTCTTATATAATCCACAAACAGCAGTCATGGGAACTAGGCAGAGAGCTATCTGTAAGGTTACATGGCTGCTTAAGTGTTTTTATGGGTGATATTTTGTGGACTGATTTGAGTTATGTGGCGATCGCGACGGGGATTGGCAGCTTTACAGGTACAAGAATTGGGGTCGTGGTGGCGAGAACCTTGGGTGAGCAGTTAGATATTCCTGTATATGGCTTTGATTGTGATGCGATTGTCATGCGATCGCAACAGGACATGCCGCCTTTAACTTTAGCAACGAGTTTGCTAGATCTATCCTTTGGGCAATGGCGATCGCAAATCCTGCAAGGTGAGACCTTAACAACTTGGCAACAGATCCTCCCTAACTACGGATCTTCTCCCTAACAAATCGCCCGCCAACCAAATAGCTTGAGTTCAGGCTCTCCCGAACTGATACCAAATTAAGAAACCTTACTGAGTTTGGTTTTTAATTGGTATGAGATGCGACAATTTTTATAGTTATTTATGGGCGATGACGGGTGAAAATGTTAGCATAGCTATGCTACAGGTCAATAAGTATATATTTTTCTGAATTTTTGATCATGGAGCGATCGCTCGATCAAGTTAATAGGGAAAAATGTATTAATAAGCCCAAGCAAGTTTACTAAAAGATAGTTATCCTAACTTGACCTATGCTGCAAGACGCGATCTCCATTCGTCATTACCAAAAAATCACTGACTCCCTTGTTGAAATGTCTGAACGTGGTTATCGCTCTACCGATGAGATGAGACTATTCCTTGATGGCTACCTATCGGCTTTACGATTTAGCAACGCTCTAGAGATTCCCCATATCCACCGTCTTGAAGAAGAGGTAATCAGATTTTTGTATGACTCCTCTAACTTCAATTCTCCCTACGAGCCAGAAATGGAAGTGGATTGGAGTGATAGGTAGATGCTGTGGCGGATGCCATGGGTGATTGGGGTTTGAAATTTATCTTCCTTGATAATGTGCCAAGACTCATGCTCACAAAAAGCGTCTAATTGTTCACTCTCTTCGGGTAGCCATTGTCCTCGATACAAAATCGCTGTGCCATTTTTATTTAGAAATGGTAAGCAATATTTAGCGCATAGATCGGGCTTACCCACTGCACGGATTACAGCTAGATCATATTTAGAACGATGATGTCTTTGTTGATTAAGCATCTCGGCTCTACCCACCACCGTATTTGCATTAGCAAGTTGTAACTTTTGGATCGCTTGCTCCACAAAGGCGATCTTCTTTTGAGTACTGTCGATGAGGGTGACTTGCCATGAGGGTTTAGCGATCGCGATCGCCAACCCCGGAAATCCTGCCCCTGTGCCAATATCAACCATACGGATATTTTCAGGCTCGACCATCGCGCCAATACCTCGAAGGGAATCCCAGAGATGTTTTTCCCAAAAGTCTTCAGGTATAGTAATTCGAGTGAGATTTTGCTGAGAATTGCCCTCCAAAACGAGATCGTATAGCTGGGCAAACTGCGCGATCTGGTCATCACTGGGCAACCATGACAATGTACCCTGCCATTTTTGAAATAATTGACTAAACAACTGATAAATCGGAGATGTTTGCAGAATATCCCCCTTTTGATAATTGCGTAACTCTGCCATGAAGGTTTATGATTGAAGAATATTAAGATTTGTGTAGCTGTAATTCTTTTTCTAAGGTAACTGAACTATTTACTAAGTCTGCCACATTGCAAAAACCTCAGCACACCCATCGGAAAAATTTTCACTTTATAAAATATTTAAAAGGTAAAAGATTAATGACTGAGCAAACTAAAGTCCGTACCGCCTTCACTCAAGATGAACGTGGCATCCTCAACAACTGGGCGATCGAGCCAAAAATGTACGTTGATCAAGGTGAAGATCGATTTGGTCTTACTGAATATGCCGAGCTTTTGAATGGTCGTTTAGCAATGATTGGCTTTGTATCCCTACTGGCGATCGAATTAATCAGTGGCAAAGGTTTGATCCAACTGTTAAATTTCTAATCTCAATTATGAGATAGACATTTTAGAGCTATTTTGGAAATAGTTTTCATTTTTTTTAATCCGCAGAGTATAGATTACATACTCTGCTTTTTTATGACAGCTTCAGCTTAACTTATATGAATCCTCAAGATCCTATTCAATTTTTGACCATCGAAGAAGCTACGGCGATCGACAGGGCTAATTTGACGGCTATGGATAAGTTTATGACTCGTATTACGATTTCATCAATGCGGATCTTAAGCAAGATTGCCATGGATTTGCAACTACATGGCGAACATCTCACCCCTCAACAGGTGGTGCAATGGGTGGAAAAAGATGCCTTGGTGCGGCGATCGCAAGGGGTAGAATTTGCTTTTTTAAAATGGGATGCAAAGCCAGAATATGACTTAGATTTTGCTGATCCGATCGCTGATGCAGTTACAAATGCGAATCTTTCTAGCCATGAGAAGTTTTTGACGCGCATGGTCATTTCGGCGATCGCCACTCTCACCAAAATCGCCCAACATTATCAAAGCCATCTAGAGGAGTTGACGGCTAGTCAGGTGGTGCAGTACATGGAGCAAGCACAGGATCAAGCATTAACCTAGAAATAGCTTGTAAGCAGGGTTTTGGCTTTCATCCCAATAGCGATAGCCCAAGGTATTGATAAAAGCTTGCCATGCTGCCATATCTGCGGCTGGAACTTGCACGCCAACCACGATACGGCCGTAATCCGCGCCATTGTTGCGGTAATGAAATAGGCTGATGTTCCAGTTGGGACTCATGGAGTCAACAAATTTCATCAAAGCTCCAGGACGCTCAGGAAATTCAAAACGGTAGAGCAGTTCGTGGTGAGCAAGGGGCGATCGCCCACCGACCATATGCCGTAAATGCAGTTTAGTTAGCTCATCATCGGTGAGTTCGATCGCCGTAAACCCATGTTTAGCAAAGGTAGTAGCGAGGTGGGCAGCATCGGCACGGTTCACAATTTGCACGCCGATGAAAATATGGGCAATTTGGCGATCGGCGATGCGATAACTAAATTCGGTGAGGTTACGCTTGCCGAGCAGTTCACAAAATTTGCGGAGACTGCCTGCCTGTTCGGCAATAGTTACAGCAAAGATGGCTTCACGATTTTCGCCAAGTTCGGCACGTTCTGCAACAAACCGCAGACGATCAAAATTCATGTTGGCTCCACAGGCGATCGCCACCAGATTCTGCCCCACAATGCCTTCTCGTTCCACATAGGCCTTGACTCCTGCGATCGCCAAAGCACCTGCTGGCTCCAAAATAGAACGAGTATCTTCAAATACGTCTTTGATTGCCGCACAGGTATCATCGGTATCCACCAAGATGATTTCATCAACATATTGCTGACAGAGGCGAAAAGTCTCTTGCCCCACCTCCCGCACCGCTACGCCATCGGCAAATAGTCCCACTTGCTCAAGGCGTACCCGATGTCCAGCCCGTAGCGATCGGGACATCCCATCCGAGTCCACAGGCTCCACGCCAATAATCTTAATCTCTGGGTACAGCCGCTTCACATAGGCTGCCACACCAGAAATCAGACCACCACCACCGATCGCCACAAAAATTGCATGGATTGGCTTCTGGCACTGCCGCAAAATCTCCATGCCAATTGTGCCTTGACCTGCAATCACATCAGGATCATCAAAGGGATGAATAAAAGTTAAATTCTTGTCCTGCTCTAGCTTTCTAGCATGGGCATAGGCATCATCATAGGTGTCGCCATGTAGTACCACATCACCGCCTCGCATTTTGACAGCATTAATCTTGACTTGCGGAGTCGTTACGGGCATGACGATAATCGCCTTAGTGCCGAGTTGCCTTGCACTCAGTGCCACCCCTTGAGCATGATTGCCCGCCGAAGCCGCGATGACTCCATTTGCCAATAGTTCGGGCGATAGTTGCACCATTTTGTTATAGGCTCCCCGCAGCTTAAAGGAAAAGACTGATTGCATGTCCTCTCGCTTTAACAGAAGTTGATTATTAAGTCTGAGGGATAGGTTGGGAGCTAGTTCTAGGGGAGATTCTTGAGCAACATCGTATACACGGGCTTTGAGGATGCGTTCTAGGTAGTCAGGCTGCACGGCAATTGGATTAAATTTTAAGGAGTAGTCTTTCATTTTATCGCTAATACCAAATCTAAAAATGACTACGCTATTTTTTCGAGCTTCACTTAACCAGCGATGTATAGGAGTTTTAGGTATTAAAGATTTAAGTGAACCGCTTGATGAGAAATTTGAAGATGGTGTTCAAAAATTTATTGCTGAGTAGAAACTGAGTTAAGAATTGCCAAACTGTTTGTCTGACACTGTAGAGAGCTAAGGAAAATGTTGGTTCTAAGTTTGCCTCGATCGCTTTGGTTACACTTAGTACATTGGGACTGATGGGGACAATTTGCCAGTTCACCAGCCAGCAAATGAGCAAAATCGCGATCGCTAACCACGATAATCTCTGCGTCACCTTTTGATCCAAGATTGTCCCTATGGGTACAAAAATTTTGTTAATCGCTAATTTGATCAAGTTGGTTACAAGAGACTGTGACCGATTACTTTTTTGCCTACTTCTCCTCCTGTCACTAAGTTTGCTAAATACAAGCCAAGTACAGAGAGCAATCAAGCTCAGGGCGATCGCCAAAGCTAGACAGCGCCAAGGAAAATTGACAAACCATTGCAGTAAAGGATTGGGTAAAACATGCTTAGTGAGGTAGTTAACGCCTGCATTGATGGGATCGCACAGAGTTAATGTCCCAATTAGAGAAAACAAAAAAAGCTTAATCGGAAATAGCTTACTGTCAAGGTACTTAGCGATCGCCTTGACTAATTGCTGTGATATTTGGCGAACTGCGTAGGTATGGATGGCAAATATGCGATCGATGTGCTGGTGCTTGAGGCATACTTGATGAATTTTTTGACTTAGATCTCCATCCAAACTCAACAATGTCCTCACAATTGGCTTGTCAAGAGATATTTCATCACAGTATGTCCTAATCACAATCACTCCCTGAGCGATCGGTGATATCCCTAAGGCTGTTTCCAATAGACGCGATAAATCTCGATGCTCAATACGACAATCAATTTCTAATCCTTGGAAAAAACTCTGATTCTTCAGATCAACTTGCCTCAATACCTTAGCATCGAGCCTTAATTCCACCTGATCCCTATCATTGACAACTAGCATCACGACAAAGTCACTTAGATTTAGAAGCTAATTTTCCGATTAAATCCACGCAGCTTTGAATCAGCCCAGTCCACTGCTCCTCAGCATTTCTAACCGCACCAAAATGTATATCTAAAATGGTCTTTGCAGTCGATGTATCCAGCTTCCTATGACTAGGCAACAATAAATCCTCCAAAAAGCGATTAGTCAGATCGCCATCTAATTCCAATCTAGTTTGAGCATAAATGCGATCGCCACTCAATACATTCTGTTGATATTCCCATAGTTGCCGCAAAAAACGGATCGAAGAGGCATCAGGCTTAATACGACCTCGATGATCCTTCAGAAAATTTAACTTCAATACTTGATCAGTCAACTCCTGATAGAGTTGTTGACGCTCTTGCTGCTGACCTGTAAAACTAGCTACTCCTATTAAAGATTGCTCAGCTTTGTCACATCGAGACGAAATGCGACTATGCTGCTCACGCTCATTTTCACACCACTCTTTGTTAGCTTGATTAGCTTGGATATAATCATCCCATTTCTTTAAGGATTTGCGTACCACCTTGAGACCATCTGGAGTCAAAAACATCAAATCTTCATAGAAGTTTCTCGCATCAAAATTATCTACAGGAATATCAGAGACAATAATCGTATTCACTTCTAGTCTCGTAATATCCTGCAAAATATATTCCAAAACTGTTGTAAATTTTTTGAATATAGAGGGTTTTTCCTCGTCATTAGCGGATATATCCTCGTTTTTTTTAGCAGCAATATTGACAACGTTATTTTGGGTTTGCTTGACTACACTCTTTGGTTGATTGTTACTATTTCTGTTTACCACCTATGTACCTACTGGGAATTAATTAAATAGCTAAAAATATCTAACCAAACCCCCATAGGGGTTTAGATCAAAAATGGTCAAACTTCATCTGGCAAACTTAGGCGTATCACTCAGCAATGCTTGCTAAACTTAAGCCCTAGCGATTACTTAGCACCATAGACAGACCCAGCACTATAACCACTAGTCATGCTACTGCTATTCCAATTGCCATAATCAGCAGCAGGAGTTTCCGATAAATCATCGTGGGTCTCGTCTTTATCTTTGCCCTTTTCTTTGCCAAGACCCGCCACCTTTTCGCAAATATCGACAAGGGTTTGCAAATTAGATTTGATTGTATCAGCGCCTTTGCTGACCTGAGACTCATGAAAATCTCTCAAATGCTCATACTGATTGCCTGGCAAAAAAGCCTCACCAATTTCGTTTTCAATATCGCCATCAATCAAGTTAATTTTTGTACGCAATCGATTGCCTGGTAGAGACTCAGTATCTGTAGCAGAGCGAGCAACCCAAGTAATAATCTCTAAATTCACCAAATCGGTAAAGACTTCTGCTAAAGCTTCACCAAAATTACCTTTTGCTTTGTATGTTTCTTGAAAACGCTTTGTTGTATCTGACATATATTTGTGGGGGCTTGGCTAGAGGATAATTAGTTAAGTTGGAATACCTTGGGCAATGCGAGGGCGGATCTTTTCTCTAATGATAGTCAGAGGTTTCAATTATTTCTATCGGTACAAAACTCTCTTGTGGTAATAGAATTAATTGAGAATATATTAGTTTACCGTTCATGTCTTGTCTATTAATAACTACTCCCATCGGGCGAGGCAATTGGGAAGCGTAGGAGTCAGCATAGTATCGATAGATTTGCTTGGCAGCACGGACAATCATCGGGTCGAATTTTCTGGCGATCGCATCAGTTGAGCGATCTAAGGTTTCTTGGCGTTGGGCGGCATATGTCACAATAAAAGTCCCTTAAAAATTGACTGTAATTGACTGCAATAGATGTATTTGACAACTTGCAGTTAACAATTCGGTAACTCTAATGAGGTTCGTTGTTAACTAAGTAACTTGCCTTAAATCTTTGCCTATGGAAAAGTGGCAACTGGACTTTAGCCGAATTTGTCTTTTTTGGCAAGATTTGAGCATAGGATTATACATTAGTTGTTGCAGTTTGGCAGCAATGTATTAATTATTCCTAGTTTTCCATGCTGGCTAGTTTTATCCGAAATAGCTTGCTGTAAAAAATCTGCGGGAAATCCACATAGCCGCGATCGCGAATATTGTTGACAACATCAATGAGATAACCAACAAATTCCGAATTTTCTAAGGTGATCTCATAGCTCATATCGGCATCACCATCAAAGGTCAAACGACATAGCACCAAGTCAGATGGCAAATTTGCCACACGCCATACCGCCGTAAAAGAAACCGCACTACTACCCTCAATCCGTCTCTCGCCAGTAATTTCTCCCTGTTTATAAAGAGAAATAGCATAGGGCAGGGTCTGACGTTTATTGGGTTCTCGGTAGTAGGGTACATAGATAGAAACTTCTTGAGGAGCCGCCGCTTTAAGTTCGATCGCCATAGTATTTATTCTTGGTATTTACTCTTGCTATTTACTCTGGTCAGTTATCGCAGTAATTATTGAAACTTACATTGAAACTTACTAGGTAGTATTTTCAGCATTGAAACTTACTAGGTAGTATTTTCAGCACTGTAGCGCTGAAAATACCCAAATTTACACCAAAATTTCTAAAAGACCAAAATAGTCTTTAGGAAGAAACCTGATCGATGACGTTGATTTTGCCATCGGGCTGAACTTGCCATACGTCATAGTTACCTTTGACATCGCCTAGCTCATCTAGATCCACATCGCCACTAGCGCCTTGATAGTTGATATCTTTGCCCGCTTTAACCATCGTCAAGGCTTCGCACACATCGCTTACCTCTTCGCCTGGGGCATTGGCAACTTCACGAATCTTGCTCTTAATTGCGTCACCAGTGCCATCCTTGGCCGCCTCTGCCGCGATCGCCACTAAAGCTGCCGCATCATAGGAATGGGGAACAAATGCACCCAAGTCTTGACCAGTTTTGGTTTTAAAGTTTTTGGCAAAGGTGGTTAAGGACTTGCCACTAGCCCCTGGTACAGTGCCGATCGCCCCTTCAAGGATCAGCTTGCCATCAGGAGTCTTGCCAATCAACTTAGGAAAGTCTTCGGTTTTAACTCCATCGGTCAACAAAATTTGTACGCCTTGGGTTAAACCTTGCTCAAAGGCCGCCTTGATCACCGCACCACCAGAGTCGGGATACAGAACTGCTGCTACAGCATCGGGTTTACTGCCAAATGCACCCTTTGCCTCTGCCTCAAAGGTAGCCGCTTTAGGATCATAACGGGTGGGACGCGCCTTATTCACGATTGTGCCACCAAGCTTTTCAAAGGATTCCACAAAAGCTTTTTCAAAGCCCACACCATAATCATTGTTAATTACCAGAGTTGCTACCTTTCTAGCTCCTCTTTTGTATGCCAAATTAGCGAGGGCGGCAGCTTGGTAAGTATCAGGGGGAGCAGTGCGATACCAGTAACCACTAAATTCGCCTTTTTTAGCTCGCTCCGTGAATACTGGACTGGTGCTACCTGGGGAAATCATGACTACCTTATTGGGTACAGCGATCGCCAAAGCAGCCGTAGAAACGCTACTCGCAAAGGAGCCAACCACAGCCCCCACATTATCAACTCTCACCAACTTAGTCATTGCCTCTGCCCCTGCGGGTGGATCGGTGCGATCGTCTTCCTTAAAAAAACTGATGGGTTTCCCCAACACACCACCGCATTGATTGACCGTTTCCACCAAGAAATCTATGGAGCTAATCATCGGTGCGCCAATTGACGATAGATCCCCTGTAATTGGCAATAATGCGCCAAGGCGGAGGGTATCTTTCACACCACCAGAGCTACCGCTAACATTAGTATTGGTCGAATTAGCAGGGCTTGTGGAGGTAGTTGTCGTTGCAGCATTATTTTTTGCCTGCTCAGGGCTGGGTTGACAAGCCACAATCCACACCGTGGTTACAGCCGCTAACAAAGCCAGACATACTATCGAGAAAAACTTTTTAGTCATGGTTGCCATAAACTACGATCAGATCTGTAAAGTTGCTGTAATTGTATAGCCATAGCCTTACATTGAGTTAAAAATCCGATGTTAACCATGATCGATCCGCGTCGCCAAAGAGAGCTAGTCCGCCTGTTAGAGCAAATCGGTCTAGATGTGAAGCAATTAGAAAAGAAGAACCCTAATGGTCTTGATTGGTTATTAATAGATCAAGCACTACTGCATCCTAGTTTTTCCTCCACCCACAATAATGATCAATTGGAATTTGTGGGGGATAGTGTGCTGAAATTGTCTGTAAGTCTATTTTTGCGAGAAAAGTACGGAAATAAGAAGGTGGGGGAACTATCGGCTTTGCGATCGCACTTGGTTAGTGATAAAAATTTGGCGCAAATTGCCAAGAGTTATGACTTACAAAAATATATTGTGCTATCTGATACTATTCGTAAAAATACACAGAATGCTCAAGCCACCGAGCAAACCGTATTAGCTAACTCTATGGAGGCTCTGATCGCAGCCATATATCTCGTTACCAACGATATAAATTTGGTGAGGCAGTGGCTAGATCCGCATATGCTCAAATCGGCAGAAGCACAGTTACAATTGCCTGCCCTTGGTAATTACAAAGTATCTTTGCAAGAATTAACCCAACGCCATTGGCGGTGCTTGCCTGACTATCGTAATGTCACCTTGCCTGAGGATAATCTATTTACGATGGAAGTATGGTTTGCCGATCGCTGTTGGGGCAAGGGTCAAGGCAAAAGTATGAAGTCGGCACAACAAGCGGCGGCGGCCTTAGCCCTTGCGGAAGTTGGGCATGTAATTGATCAATTGGGATGAGTCTTTTGGGGACTATCAGAAAGATCTTCTATAAAGTTTTGTGGCAAATCCATATAGTCATCGTAATATTTCTTATAGCGATCCTAAATAGTTGTAAAGATTTTTCTCGATGGGGACAAATCTTTGATAGCTCCCAGTCTTAAATTAGCTTGCCTATAGTCAAGGGCTGTTCATATTTGGGGCGTTGTGTGCGGTTCTGGCAAAGTGCTGTCATCATGCTATAGCTGCTCAATCATTTAGGGCGATCGCCAAGGACATCTTTTTAACTATGAGCTTTGTGTGGTAGGAGTCAACAGTATTCTGATACTTATAACAATCATCGCTGCCCTTAATACTTTGGCAGCAGTATGGCTAATGCTTTATGGCCTCAATGCCTATTGGTTGACAGCCGTTCATAAACGGTCAAGACCACAGCCTAAGCAAGTTTCTAGCACCCGCAACTCATCTTTAGATGAGGAATTTCAAGATGCTGTAGTGGCGATGCCGAGTGGTTTTGGTCGTCTATCTATGAGTAGCTGGAAAGGATTATCCAAATTGCGTCTAGATAGACATCAATCAACTGGTTTTGCGATCGCAAATCACGATTTACCGATTGTAACGGTGCAGTTGCCGATTTTTAATGAGCGCTATGTATCGCGCCGCCTTGTTGATGCAATTTGCCAGCTTGATTATCCGCGCGATCGCTTGCAGATCCAAGTTCTCGACGATTCGACTGATGACACCCAATATATTTTGCAAGAAACCGTAGAAATTTATAAAGGGCAAGGATTTTGGATTGAGTATATCCATCGCGTTAATCGTACTGGGTTTAAGGCAGGAGCATTGCAGGCGGCGATGCCCTTAGTACAGGGAAACTATATTGCCATTTTTGATGCTGATTTTATCCCTTCTCCCCTATGGCTAAAGGATACAATGCGGCATTACCTCGAATCTAGCGATCCGAAGGTGGCAGTAGTCCAGACTCGATGGGGGCATGTCAACTCCGAATATTCATTGCTCACTAAATTGCAAGCTACAGGTTTAGATGGTCATTTTGCGGTGGAGCAGCAGGCTCGCTCTAATAACGGCTATTTCTTTAACTTTAATGGCACGGCAGGAATTTGGAATCGCCAAGCAATTATTGATGCAGGTGGCTGGCACGCTGACACCCTAGCGGAAGATATGGACTTAAGCTATCGCGCTCAACTGAAGGGATGGCGCTTGATCTATGACAATGACATCGTTGCACCTGCGGAATTGCCTGTGGCGATCGCGGCCTTTAAGATGCAGCAGTTTCGTTGGGCGAAGGGTGGTATGCAATGTGCCAAGAAGTTATTAAGACAAATCTGGATGTCAAACTTTAGTATTGCCGCCAAGATTCAGGCCACATTCCATCTGACGGGATATGCTGCCTATCCTCTGATGCTATTGATGATCTTGACTTCTTTGCCTCTGTTATTGTCCATTGATAAGTCTAGTGTGGGAGCGATCGCCATTACCCAAGAGCTATCTAATTCGATTAATTGGCAAAATTCCTTGGGCAGTTTTTGGTCAACCCTCATGCTCTCAGCCACCTTTGGCCCTCCTTTCCTATATTTTAATGCCCAGTCAAATCTCTATCCGCGCACTTGGTATCGGCGTTGGTTAAGAATCTTGCTGCTCACCATGCTAGGCCCTGGTCTATCAATTAGTAATAGTCGTGCGGTGATTGCAGGTTTGTTTAACACTGGGGCAAATTTTCGCCGTACCCCCAAATTTGCGATTCAAAATAAAAGCGATCGCTGGGAAAATAAGGCCTATCGGATTCCCCTCGATACCACTGCCATTTTTGAGTTAGTCCTATGCCTGTATAGTCTAATCTGTGCGGCGATCGCCTTGGATAAGCAGCTTTATGGCACAATCCCCTTCATGCTCCTCTATGCCATTAGCTATGGTTATGTGGGCGGGTTGACTGTTTGGCAATCTTGGCAACAGTCTCGCGATTAGGTACATTTCCTAAAAACAAGTAAAGTTAGGCCGAGTCAAACCAAAGCACCAAAGCAAATGTAATTACATGCAAAATACCCAATCAAATACGATCATGTGGTCAATCATTATTCCCACCTATAATCGTTTGCCAATTTTGCGAAAATGCTTGCAGGCAATGGAGTTGCAGGACTTTGAACTGCCCTATGAAGTGGTGGTCATTGATGACGGTTCTAGCGATGGTACAGTGGAATTTTTGCAAAATCATAGTGCTGATTATCCCCATGTGCGCCTTTATCAACAGCAGCATCGGGGAGCCGCGATCGCCAGAAATACGGGCATTGATCAGGCGCAGGGAGAGATTATCGTTTTTATCGATAGCGACCTTGTGGTCACACCTATATTTCTGTCTGCCCATGCGCGATCGCTTCAGGGACATGAACGCGCTTTTACCTACGGCAAGGTGATCAATACTAACGATTTTGAATATCCTGATTCCGCTAAGGTCAAAATTCAAGATATTTCCACCGCCTTTTTTGCAACGGGTAATGTGGCGATCGCCAAACATTGGCTAATTGAGGCGGGCAAATTTGACCCTAGCTTTCGGCAATATGGTTGGGAAGATCTAGAGCTAGGTGTAAGGCTAAAAAATTTGGGTCTCAAATTAATCAAGTGTCCCCAAGCTGTTGGCTATCATTGGCATCCCGCCTTTACGGTTGACCAACTGCCTCATCTTGTCGATGTGGAAAAACAGAGGGGCAGAATGGGCGTACTGTTTTATCAAAAACATCCCACATGGGAAGTACGCATGATGATCCAAATGACATGGTTTCACCTACTCCTGTGGAGTGCATTGTCTCTGGGTGGATTAATGAATGAAAGAACCCTCAAACCGTTTTTGCAATGGTTAGTCAGTTTAGGTAAGCCACAGTTGGCTATGGAAATCGCGCGAATTTTTCTGAACTGGTATAACGTTAGAAGTGTTTATGCTGCCTATAACGAATCCTTAACTGCCAGTTTAGATACCAATAAATGAAAGTTTCCTTAGAATTTTTGTATCATTTTCATTGCGATCGCTGCTACAAATGGTGGAGCCGAGCAGACATTGAGCCGCAGATATCTGAGCAGGTTTACTGCCCCTATTGTGGTCACATTAATACGGTTGAAGAAATCCAAACATTTCGCAATGCCGCTAGGGGTGGGCGATGCCTCAGTCAACGTCCCGATAGCGAATATGAAACCGACACCCAAACATAGATATTATTATCACTATATATTTAGGATTAATTCTGCTTTAGCCAATTACCAGATACATATGGCATATCGATAAATACATGTAATTTTTTGTATTTATTAATGATATTTATAAGAATAAATAAAAGCGTAAATAGACTTACCCTGTGTTTTGTCTATTGTAACCATAGATAAATAATGATACACATATCTATTTTCATTTAAAGGTATCTTTGCGATAATCATAGAAATTTAATTATGATTTTTTGCAAATAAATAGAGAATATATGATAAATAACTGGCTGGACTCAATCTGGCTGATTCCCTGCTATTCCTTGATAGGAGCAATGCTGTCGATCGCCTGGTTTCCTGCGATTACCCGCAAAACAGGACCGAGACCAGCAGGCTATGTCAATATCCTGATGACCTTTGTATCTTTGGTTCATGCGATTATTGCTTTGACTGAAGCTTGGGGACAGCCAGCTAAATTGTTATCTTTCCCTTGGTTAGCAGTGGGTGGGCTAAACTTCACCATCGACCTACAGGTGTCAGATATTACTGTGGGTGCGATCGTGGTGATTGTAGGCATTAACTTACTAGCCCAAATCTATGCCGTTGGCTACATGGAAATGGACTGGGGCTGGGGGCGTTTTTATGCTTTGTTAGCCCTATTTGAAGCGGGTTTATGCGCCCTAGTTTTATGCGATTCTCTATTCTTTAGTTACGTTATTTTAGAAATCCTCACCCTTGGAACCTATCTCCTAGTTGGTATTTGGTATAACCAATCTTTAGTTGTTACGGGAGCGCGAGATGCTTTCTTAACAAAACGGGTTGGTGACTTATTTTTATTAACAGGTGTAGTTGGTTTATTGCCCCTAGCTGGCACTTGGAACTTTACCGAATTAGCAGCATGGGCAGAAACTGCCGATGTCAATCCTACGGCTATTACGTTAGTAACCTTGGCTTTGATGGTAGGGCCGATGGGTAAATGCGCTCAATTTCCTTTGCATCTTTGGTTAGATGAGGCGATGGAAGGCCCTTTGCCTAGTACGGTACTTCGTAATTCGGTGGTGGTGGCAACTGGGGCATGGGTATTAGTGAAGATCCAGCCAATTATGGCGCTATCTCCAATCACCCAACAGGCAATGATTGCTGTCGGCGCTGCCACTGCGTTGGGAACAGTTTTGATCTCGATCGCGCAGATTGATGTGAAACGGGCTTTGTCCTATTTGACGAGTGCCTTCATGGGTTTAATTTTTATTGCTGTTGGCACTGGTCAAACCCATAGCGCCTATATTTTGATTTTTTCCCATGCCTTAGCGATCGCCCTACTCTTAATGGCAGTCGGTAGCATTATTTCTAACAATATCAGTCAAGATTTGACCCTTCTAGGTGGATTATGGAAGCGTCGCCCCATTTCAGGACTATGTTTCTTAGGTGGAGCGATCGGTCTAATTGCCTTTCCTCCCTTGGGTGGATTTTGGGCAATGGTTGACCTCATATCCCATCTTTGGGAAGATCACCCTGCTTTAGCAGAGTTAATCTTACTGATCAATAGTCTGATTGCATTTAGTCTCATGCGTGTCTTCGGATTGATTTGGGGTGGTAAACCGAAGCAAATGACCGAAAGATCCGTGGAACCCCTATGGCTAATTGTCTTACCCATGACTGTGCTGGGTGGCGTCGTAATCCATGTGCCACAAATGTTGACCGCTTGGGGTGTCATTACTAATTGGTCAACCCTCTTGAGTACAGATGCTCTCCTATTAACTAGTTCGAGTTTGATTGGTTTGGTTGCAGGAGCATATATTTATCTCAATTCAGAAGTAGCCAAGCCTGTGCAATTATCTTGGTTAGGTTTGCAAAACTTTCTGGCCAATGACTTCTACACACCCAAACTATACAAGGTCACGATCGTCGGTTTGGTCGATGGTATCTCTAGGGGCTTGTATTGGTTCGATCGCTTCTTTGTAGATGGAGTTGGTAACTTCTTTGGTTTGGCGACCCTATTTAGTGGTCAAAACCTACGTTACAGCACCTTCGGTCAATTTCAACTCTATGCCTTGACCATCATGGTCGGCATCGGTGCATTACTACTATTGCTATTCAACCGCAGCTAGTCAGTTTAGGCATTTCTCATTTACTAGCTATAGCTCCAGACCATAGCAGTGATACCTTGACCATACCTTGACCATATTTTGACAATATATTTTAGGAATATATAAATCATGCTCAGTGCTTTAATTTGGTTGCCAGTCATTGGAGCCTTGATTGTTGCCCTTCTCCCTGAAAATCAGGTTAAAAAGGGAGCAGCAATCTTTGCTTCAATTATTTTGCTACTTGATGCCATTCTCTTAAGCCAATTTGATACCCATGCGATCGCCTTTCAAATGGAAGAGAGTTTACCTTGGTTAGACAGTCTTGGATTAACTTATAACCTCGGTGTCGATGGCCTCTCCTTGCCCCTAGTCGTCCTTAACGGTTTACTCACTTGGTTGATTGTTTGCTTTTGCGATCGCCAAATCCAAGAAAGAAAACCCCTATTTTATGTACTGATGCTCCTGATCCATGCAGGAGTAAGTGGCGCAATTTTGGCCACTAACACGTTACTTTTCGTCCTATTTTACGAACTAGAACTCATTCCCCTATATCTAGTTATTGCCGTATGGGGTGGCGCACAACGTAGCTACGCCGCCATGAAATTTCTAATTTTTACGGCAGTTTCAGGGATATTAATCCTAGTTGGATTTCTCGCCCTAGGTTGGCTATCGGCTAACCCCAATCCCATTTTTGACTACGCCACACTGCAAACCCTATCGCTGCCCATAGAAATCCAAATCACTTTGCTAGTGGTGCTGTTATTAGGATTTACCATCAAAGCACCCTTTGTTCCTTTTCACACATGGCTACCCGATGCCTATGTAGAATCGACAACCCCAACCGTCATGATCCTTGGTGGTATTGTTGCGAAGTTAGGAACCTACGGCTTATTCCGATTCTGTGTGGGGCTTTTCCCTGAAGCATGGTCTTTACTATCACCTTGGATTGCCGTATGGGCAGGTTTAGGGATTCTTTACGGAGCGTTAACAGCGATCGCTCAAAAAGACATCAAGCGCATGGTTGCCTACAGTTCCATCGGGCATATGAGCTACATTCTCCTTGCTGCTGCCGCCGCCACCCCCCTCAGTATGGTCGGAGGAATCATTCAAATGGTCAGTCATGGTCTAGTCCTAGCCCTACTGTTCTATCTGGTTGGTGTGATCGAAGAAAAAGTTGGCACAAGAGAACTAGACGTACTGAATGGACTTTTAAATCCATTACGGGGTTTGCCCTCAACTAGTGCCTTACTAATCTTGGGCGGTATGGCAAGTGCAGGTATTCCAGGGCTTGTGGGCTTTATCTCCGAATTCTTGATTTTTCAAGGCAGTTTTAGCAAGTTTCCCATTCCCACCATATTTTCCATCATCGGTACAGGACTCACGGCCGTCTATTTTGTAATTCTCTTGAACCGTACCTGTTTTGGCAAACTAGACAACAAAACTGCATACTATCCCAAGGTGTCAGGAATGGAACAATTGCCAGCTTTGATTTTGACCGTCCTAATTGTTTTACTTGGTATTCAGCCATCTTGGTTAGTGCGTTGGAGCGAAGTTAGCGCCTCACAGATCCTCGCCAGAATTCCTGAAACTGCCATAATTGCTAATACAAAACTAACGACATCCGATAAGTTGTCCCTTGTCTTTAGCAAAGATTTTTAGGAATACTTTTAGCAAATATCCAAATCAAACGTTTCCAATCCTTCACCTCACAAACAGGTAATCACCAATGACAAGCACCTTAATTGAACCAATTACCAAACTTCCCCCTTCCAATCATCCCTACGCTGAAGTAATTCATCGATTGGAAGCAGGTGGCTCCATGCTGCCCGATACGCCCGAAAACCTGATGCAGATTATCGGTCTTTACAAGGCCTATGCTGTACCCATGGATTTCTACTGGCGCGACTTACTTTACATAGCAGAACAAGTATTTTTAGAACCGATTCCTGCTTTTAAATATTTCATTTCGCAGGAATATCTGGACTTACCTAATCACTATGCAGGTGATAACCCAGATCTGCGGTTTTGGCGCGGACGAGATACGGCTCATCCTGAGTTACTAGAATTTATGAATAAGGGAGAACTAAAGGCGAAAATTCCCAAAATATTTCATCACCTCTACCACGATCGCATCAATATGGAATTTGCCGAAGAATGTATGCGAGCGATGTTGTGGCATCGCAATATGGGTGGAGAGCTAGAGCCTTACATGGATTCACAAGAATATAGGCAAAATGCCGATCGCGCAATTCGTGCCTTTTTTAAGAACAATCCTCTGATGTTGGGGCTATATAAACTATTCCCTGAAATGTTTATAGAACAATGTCGCCAAGCCACCATGACTTCGGTATTGGGTCTATTTTGGGAAATCATGGCTCCTGTCTTTTTTGAAATGTCGGATATTTACGATGAAGGTGGATTTAAGGGTGTTCCCGATGCCATGAACTTCTTGGTTAACGGTATCTTTGCGATCGCTGGTCGCCCCATCTATCACCGTGTTCGCATTGGCAATGAATGGATCGATATTGTTCCTAAGTCTAAAGGCTTTACATGGCTATACGAAGCCGCTTTTCCCTATGTTGAAGCGGTCTTTTATCGAACTTCACCTTTCCGTGGTACAAAATCCTATAACGCCCAAGCCCGTGAAGTGCCAAGCGATCAAAACGACTTCCACTATGGCATCCTCTATGCTGATAAGTTTCCTGTGGGATCGGCGGGAATTCCTCCCACCCTGTTGCACCAAGATATGTATCACTTCTTGCCGCAGTATCTAATCGACTATTACAAACAATATTGTCGGGGCGAAGATGATATGCTCATTCAGTTAGGTGTGAGCTTTCAGCGATCGATGTATAACGTGACCTCGGCTGTTATTCAGGCAGGTCGAGCCGCATTTCTCTATCCCCTTGATGATCCAAATCCTAAGCATCTCCTCGCCAATCGTCATTACTTTGAAGGACAGCTAAATCGCTTCTGTAATCCTAAATATGGTATGGACAAAGCGGCGCGAATTGGCATGGTACAGGATCAAAATTATCGGTAATCCTAAGAGCCTGTTTGAGAAGTGTGGGCATTCGCGAAAAATACTAATTGATCCCCCCTACCCCCCTTACGAAAGGGGGGAAAAGATTAACAAAGTCCCCCTTTTTAATACCAAATTAAGAAACCTTACTTGGTTTGGTTTTTAATTTAAAAAAGTGTCGTCACACTTTTTTTAATTGATATAACAGAAGTAATTTACACAAATCACTTAATAAAAAACATTAAAGATTATGCCCACTATTGTTGATATTGCTGTTGGTAATGAAGCTTTTTCGACTCTAGTTACAGCCGTTAGTGCTGCTAGTCTCGTTGAAGCATTGCAGAGTCCAGGTCCTTTTACAGTCTTTGCTCCGACTAATGATGCCTTTGCCAAACTTCCTGATGGCACAATCACGACCCTAGTTCAAAATATCCCCCAACTCGCCAGAATTTTGACCTTCCATGTGGTGTCAGGTAAGTACAAAAAAGAAGACTTGATCGGTGTTAAATCCTTAACTTCTTTAGAAGGTACAACCATTGATATTGATATTACTGAAGACAGTTTTGAGGCCAATAACGCTACAGTAATTGCCGCCGATATTGAAGCGGATAATGGAGTAATTCATGTTATCGATACGGTTATGCTAATGCGTCCCCATTGGTTTCATCCGATTATGAATTCTGGTAAAGAGATGGCTAAGTTGCGGGCGTAGGTTTAATAGTAATACCAAATTAATTGGATCAAAAAAGGGAGGTTAGCCTCCCTTTTTTGATGATTCTTCAACACAAAAAACTTTATTTAGGTAGATTTTGTAGATACTGATAACTACTGATAACTACCAAAGCGCAGGCACTGGCGCAGGAGTAGGCGCGATCGCAGGAGCCGTCTGTACTTTTGGCATAGAAACTACAGGCATTTGCTCTTCGGGGGCTGCACAGGCATTGTATCCTTCACTCAATAATGATGAGCAGTATGCACTGGGCAAATCGCGAGTGCGGATCGTGGGACTGCTAAGAGTCTGTAAATCCAACATTTCCCGATTGATTGTCCGAAAAGCTGCTGCTTGACGCTCAATCCATTGATCTCTAAAAGTATATTGAAAATAGGGATCGGGTAGGTTCGGATCGGCGGTCATATCCAAGATTTTATTCTGTACTTGGGGATAAGTAGCAGGAAAGTTTCGAGGAAATTGATCTTGATCTGTTAGTAGTGGGTCGGCAAAAGCTGCACCAGTTGCCAGCAGCGCCGAGGCTGTGACCAATGATGAAGCCAGCCAAGAGAACCTAGTACTCATATAAATACACATCCTCACGGTTGGACGCTGATTAATGTAACAGATCCAGCCCTAAAATTGATGAAATCTCCAATTTTTAGTTGGCGATCGCGTCGTTCACCTGTTGGATGCCGAGGGATGTTAAAAAGCTTACCTGTGCTGCGGGAGTTGAGATATCTGCAAAATATGCAGGTTTGAGATAGGCAGAAAAACTATTGTCCTGAACGATATAGGTCTTAAAAAAGGCTACGCTCAATAACTTGAGATAGTTTTGAGACTCGATCGCATTGGGGCCTGCCAATACATTACTAATTTCAGGACTGAGGCGATCGCCTGCGGTGGGGGCTGTGACTGCGGTATGACCTGCTTTATTTAACAGCATCAAATAGTGATGGGAGTTAGTTAACCAAGTAAAGGGAATAATTTGCTCAGAAACCACAGGTGCAAAGGTATCGTCAGCACTGCCCACGATCGCGATCGGGACAGTGATTTTACTTAGGGCTGATTGACCTAAAACATAACTAGTGACAGGATTAACCGCGATCGCCGCCTTAATGCGTGGATCGCCTAGCTGATAGTTTTGTTTGGGCAAGCCTAGGGCAACGCATTGCAATAGTAACGAAGCATTCCACCGATATTTTCCTTGGCAAACCCTCGCTAGATCATCAAACTGAATTTGAGCATCACTCACCAAAGCAAGGGCAGCATAACCACCAAAGGAATGTCCAACGATGCCCACATTTTGCCAATTAATACGATTGCTATGGGGGATATCTGGCAACTTCTCCACATAGTTTAATAACGCCGTAATATCATGGGGACGTTCTACAAAACTTTCTGGTGGCGAAATCTCACTAGCTAAACCGATAATTAACTTATCCAACTGCGCTTCGCTACTATTTGGCGAAATTGTTAGCACCACAGCAAATCCGTAGGATGCTAAATGTTCAGCTAAATAGAGCAATGGCTCACGAGTAGAAATCAGCCCCGGATAGACCACAATTGCAGGAATTGGTCGAGCACTATTGGCTTTAGGAACGAAGAGGTAAAAGGGAATTTCATATTGATTATTGAGGGCTGGTGCTTTGAGGCTATAGCGATCCCATGTCATTCTGCCCTTATTTCGCAAATCAGCTAATTGAGGTGGAGATTGAACTGGCGCATTAGTGCCTGTTGTGGTGTTGGGGCTTGACTTAGTGGCTTCATTATTGACCATCTGCACAACTTTTTGAGTGTTTTGCAATAGGTCGCTCAGTTCACTAACCGTTTGTAATCCTGCTTGAATATCAAAGTAAATATCTGAAGTGGGAAACTTGCGTAAAAAATTTAACAGCGTCAAGCCATTGGGTTTATCAGCAGTTGCTAGGACGGCGGCAGCTCTGATGGCGCGATTGCCTGAGAGGTTAGGGGCAGTTTTAATAAACTCTCCCAAAATATCTAAGGCTCTTTCTCCTTGAGAAGTATACAGAAATCGAGATAATAGGGTAATGGGAACATCAGCCCTTTCGGTGAGAATGCGGCGAAAGTTTGCCATGTCTGCGGCAGGGAGATAGCGGGCTGCCATATCCAATGCGCCGCGCAACTCACCAGTTTTTGAGAAGGTTTCTAGATCATCAACGGATACGGAGATTTCAAAAATATTAAAACGGAAGTTAACGGTATCGGCGGCTTCGCTAGGTCTAGCGGACACAATTCCACCGATCGCACTCATTGCAATCATCAAAGACACAGAATGGCGAACCATAGAGGGTAAAATGCGATTCATTAATTCTTTGATTAGTTTCATGGTTGCTTTGGTGGTTGTAATTTTTTGAAATTCGTCAGCATTTTGCTAATCAATTACGAAGGTCAGCGATCGCGTTCATCGCCACATTGGCGATCGCTTGATCCGTTGCCTTGGGCAAATGGTAATATTTACCACCTGCGGCCGCCGCTAATTCCTTCGCAAAGCCTGTGGATACAAATTTATTCTCAGTATCAATAACCAATAGACCTAAGCCTAAAGCCCTGATTTTGCGACAAATATCAATTAGTTCCGCCTTAATATCAGGTTTATTATCTGGATCGATTGGCTCACCCTGCGATCGCGCTAGTGGTACATTACCGCGACCATCCGTAATTGCCACAATTGTCACTGAACCCACATCACCCGATTGTTGAGCATTCAAACCGACTCGCACTGCCTGCGTCAGCCCATGAGCAAGCGGAGAACCACCACCACAGGGCATGGTGTCTAACCTGCGTCTTGCGGCTTCAATGGAACGGGTGGGGGGCAGCAATACATCAGCTTGCTCACCACGAAAGGGAATCAGGGAAATCTGGTCACGATTTTGATAGCTATCGGTGAGCATCCTTAAGGCAGCACCCTTGGCGGACTGCATCCGATTTAAAGCCATTGATCCTGAAGCATCCACTAAAAAGATCGTCAAGGCTCCAGCTTTTCTTGCCAGCTTCTTGGCGCGAATATCCACATCTTCAACAATGACTTTGCGATGGGGTTGGCGCGATCGCCGTGCCTTTTGGTAAGGAGCCGAAGCCCTCAGAGTCGCATCAACGGCAATGCGATCGCTCTTCCCTTGGGGTAACACAGGTTTAATGTAGCGCCCCCGTTCTTGGGAATAGATGAGACTGCGCGTACCCGATCGCCCCTGCTTCTGCATGGATTGCGCGAAAAATAGTACCTCTGGATCAAGAATTACACCTTCAGGATCAAAGACAAACTCTTCAGGAATTTCAGGGGATTCATCCTGTTCCTGCTCTTGGTCTTGATCTTCCTGTTCATCTTCCTGATCTTGTTCGCCTTCATCTTGGTTTGATGGTGGCGGCGGTGGCGCTTGTTGCTGTTGTTGTTCGGGTGGTTGCTGTTGATCGGGAGAGAGGGGCGATCGCGGCACGATCACCAACTCTACTGCTTGCCGTAAATCATCGGCATTTACCTGTGTGCGACTTTCTAATGCTGCTGCAGCCTTCGCTACCCGCAGCGCAAATAGTTCTGCTCGATGCCCTTGCACTCCTCCACGCACCGCCTCCGCCACCAAATATTGAATCTGTGCGCGTGAAATGGTGACATCCTTTAGCCATTCCCTCGCCAACAGGATTTGTGTTTTCAGATTCTCAATATCCGTATCAAATCCGCGCAAAAATTCTTCAGGGGAATTGGCATAGCCCAGCACCATATCCACTGCTTCTACTCTTTGCTCTAGGGTAAGCGCGGCATCGGCAGATAGATTTATGGCAATTCTATCCATTAAATGCTGACCTAAAGCTCCTTCCTCTGGATTATAGGTAGCAATTAATAGAGGCTGACAGGGATGCTGATAGCTAATTCCTTCCCTTTCCACTTGGTTATAGCCAGTGGATAAAACTGATAGCAATAGATTAGAGATTTGTGGATCGAGTAAATTAATTTCATCAATGTAAAGCACTCCGCGATGGGCTTCTGCCAATAGTCCTGGTTGGAATACAGTCTGCCCTTCTCTTACCGAACGGCTCACATCCACAGAACCAATCAGCCGATCTTCCGTAATTCCTAAAGGAATTTGAATAAATGGTGCAGGAATTACTTTGGTGGCAATCTCCGAGCGATCGCGACCTGCCATGGCTTTAATGAGGGCATCATCCCAAGTATCAGGTTTAGTGGGATCGCAGTTACTCACAGAGTCGATCGCCACCTCAATGGGAGGTAATAGGGCATGAATACCTCGCGCCAGCACAGACTTCGCGGTTCCACGCCTACCTGCTAGGGCAATACCACCAATGGCAGGATCGATCGCTGCTAATAAGAGAGCTGTTTTAATCGCTTCTTGTCCGATGACAGCCCCAAGGGGAAAAGCGATCGGGGTATTAGGAATATTAACGGTGAGGGGTGGCGAAGATACCATTGACTGTTCTGTGTGGTGTTTTACAAACAAAAATGATGAATATTGTCTGTATCATACCAAATTCTTGCCAGTTCTTGATTTGCCGCACCTAAATCGAAGGCTTGCCAGCTAATGAAGTTCAAATTCGCTGTAACTTAAAGGGATTCAAACCTTTGTAACCAATGAATTACCAGTGCATTGACAATTTCAGGGCGATCGTCGTGGGGGCAATGACCTGTATTCGGAATCGGGATAACTTGAATTTCCTTAGTTTGACTAGCATCAAGATAGGGCTTCGCCCCGTTAATAGGAGTCCAAGGATCAGCGTCCCCCCATAGCACCAGTAAAGGTTTAGTCAGCTTTTCCAATAGGTCAGAGGTTCTAGGGCCAGCAGGAGCCGTTAATACTGAAGCAAATACCTTTTGCGCTCCCTGATCACAGGATGGTTGATAGAGCATATCCACCAACTCATCATCGATCGCTTGATGATTGCGGTAGACTTGGCGCAAGGAATTACGGATACTACCTTTGCGGCGAACCTGCTCAAATACAAATTTACCTGTTACTTCCGAGCTTACCAACTTCGCAAAAGCTCCCATCATCAGACTTAGAGGGAAGTTTAATTCTTCAGGACGATGATTTAGTCCTCCTGCGGCATTCAGTAATACGGCTCCAAGGGATTGCTCAGGAAAATCAACCGTGATCATCAACGCCAATAATGCACCGATAGAATTGCCAATCCAAATGGCGGGTCGTTGCACAATTTCTTGATAAAAATCCTTTAATAATTCTTCCCAAAGTTCGAGGGAGTAGCTTAGTTCTGGTTTTGCGGAACCACCAAAACCTAATAAGTCCAGAGCAAATACTTGATAACCTGCCTTTGCCCATACAGGCATATTCTTTTTCCAATGCCCTATGGATGCACCAAATCCATGAACTAAAATCAGAGGGGTTCCCGTCCCCATGACAGCATACTTAATGCGATGGCCACGCCACAGCCATTCTTGGCGATCGCTCTTAGCTATTCCTTGATAATTTTCCGTAGTTAGCACTGTATTTCTTCGGTTTTTAGTTTATCTATGTCTAAACACTTTAATGATCATAGTCTGGATAACTCTATTCAACATCCATCGGAAGTTAATACCAATTTAAAAACCAAACCCAGTAAGTTTTTTTAATTTGGTGTAACATCACGCCATGTGTAACTTACTGATCTGCCCTCACCCTAAATCTCTCTCCCAAAGTGGGAGAGGGACTTTGAGATGTTACGGATCCCCTTCTCCCCACTTGGGAGAAGGGGCTGGGGGATGAGGGCTATATTTAAGTTGCACATTAAATAACATCAGTATTAAACATGATGAACATAATAAATATCTATTCTGAAACTATTTCTTATATTGATAACTTATACGATAATCACTCTAACTAGTCTTTGCTTGGGTTTTCGGTCAACACTTGCAAAAGTCCGCTTACACTAAAATTAGTTGTATAGATCCTGTAGGGAGGCAATATTGTGGTAGTTGTTGCAGATAGTTCAATAATTGGTCAAAATAGCGAGCAGGTTAGCGAAAAAGTGCAGATCCCGATCGCTCGTCGTCTGACGATGCAGGTGGCAGAAGTGGCAGCAGACACCACAACCATTAGATCTCTTGATTGGGATCGCGATCGCTTTGATATTGAGTTTGGTCTGCAAAATGGTACGACTTACAACTCGTACATCATCCGTGGCGACAAGTTAGCGTTGGTGGATACATCCCATGCTAAATTTCGGGAGCTATACCTCCAAACTCTCAAAGAACAAATTGATCCAAGTCAAATTGATTACTTAGTCATCAGCCACACTGAGCCAGATCATAGTGGCTTAGTGAGAGAAATTCTTGCCTTAGCCCCTAATGTCACTGTTGTTGGAACTAAGGTGGCTTTGCAATTTTTGAATGAGTTGGTACATCATCCCTTTAAGCAACAGGTGGTCAAGAATGGCGATCAAATTGACCTCGGTAAAGGTCATGTTTTGCAGTTTGTCAATGCGCCGAATTTGCACTGGCCAGACACAATGATGACCTTCGATCACGCCACTTCTATTTTATTTACCTGCGATATTTTCGGGATGCACTATTGCAGTGATGCCACCTATGACGAAGATTTGCAGCGCATTATGCCTGACTATCGCTTTTATTATGAATGCCTCATGGCTCCCAATGCTCGCTCCGTCATTTCCGCAATGAAAAGGATGGATGAATTGCCACAGGCGACAATTGTGGCGAATGGTCATGGGCCTTTGCTCCGTTACAATGTCAAGGAACTGACCGAAAGCTATCGCAGTTGGAGTCAAGCGCAAACCAAGGGTGAAACTAATGTTTTGGTTTGCTATGTGTCTGACTATGGTTATTGCGATCGCATTTCCCAAGCGATCGCCCGTGGGGTTGCCAAAACTGGTGTTGCCGTGGAAATGGCAGATCTCAAAGCGATCGATTTACAGGAATTGCGGGAGTTAGTCAGCCATGCGTCTGGACTAGTTATTTGTACTCCTCCAACTGCTAATTCCCATGTGGAAACAGCGATCGGGGCAATTTTGGCAGCAGCTAGTGAGAAGCAAGTAATTGGTCTCTACGAACCCCACGGCGATCGCGATTCTTCGATTGATCTATTAAGTAATCGTTTCAAGGATCTGGGTGTAGTTAATGCCTTTGCGCCTATCCGTGTGCGTGAAAATCCCAATGAGGTTATCTATCAACTCTGTGATGAGGCAGGTACGGATATGGGGCAGTTACTCACTCGTAAGCAAAATATCAAACAGGCAAAGACCCTCGATGCCGATCTAGATAAGGCTCTTGGTCGTCTTGCAGGAGGTCTATATATCATTACGGCCGCTAAGGGGGGTGTGCGTAGTGCGATGTTAGCTTCATGGGTTTCCCAAGCTAGTTTTAAGCCCTTGGGCTTTACGGTGGCAGTGGCAAAGGATCGGGCGATCGAGTCGTTTATGCAAGTGGGCGATCGCTTTGTTCTGAATACCCTCGAAGATGGTAATTACTCTAAATTAATGCAGCATTTTCTCAAGCGATTTGCCCCCGGAGCCGATCGCTTTGCAGGCGTAAAAACACAAACCGCATCCTGTGGCGCACCGATCTTGACCGATGCTCTAGCCTTCGTTGAGTGTCAAGTAGTTAGCCGCATGGAATGTAGTGATCACTGGGTTGTATACGCGATCGCGCAAGAAGGCAGAGTTTCTAAACCCGATGCCCTCACCGCCACCCATCACCGTAAAGTCGGCAACCATTACTAATGCCATAAAAAAGGGGGACTTTTTTAATCTTTCCCCCCCTTTTATAAGGGGGGTTAGGGGGGATCGTCCACTGTTTTTAGCCTATGCTTACACTTCTCAAACAGACTCTAAGAATATGGCGTAGCCATTTCTTAATTTGGTATCACCTACAAAAAAATCTTCCTCTTTTACAGATTTTGCCTAGTACTAATCCTAGCCCTGCCTTTACTTCTGTTGTCAAACGCGAAAAGTTAGATTTTCGTATCAAATTTGTCCGTATTACTTTTGTCTCATCTTAAGACTCTCCTGAGTTGTCTGCACCACTAAGGAGCTATACCAATACTTACTATTGCTTCCTGAAAACACTTGCAAAAACACTCGCAAAAACAAGCTAAGATTGAATTTGCATTAGAAATAGCCACCAATTTGACAACTAGATATTTTTAGACACTTAACAGATCTGCTATGATTTACGAAATTTTTATGCCTGCGCTCAGTTCCACCATGACCGAAGGTAAGATCACCTCATGGGTGAAATCCCCCGGAGATAAGGTGGAAAAAGGCGAAACCGTCGTGATCGTAGAATCTGACAAAGCCGACATGGATGTAGAGAGCTTTTATGAAGGATATTTGGGTGTAATTATTACCCCAGCAGGAGAGTCGGCTCCCGTTGGATCAGCGATCGCCTATATAGCAGAAACTAAAGAAGAAATTGCGGAAGCGAAACAAAGAGCATCAGGTAATACTAGTGCTAAGAGCAGTACTACTCCAGAAGAACCGCCAGCCAAATTAGTTTCACCCCCAACGACTGCCGCCACTGCCTCTATACCTGATGTTGTTAGTTCAACTCGTAAGCCTACCCCCACAGTTTCCTCTGGTCGCCAAATTGTTTCTCCCAGAGCCAAACGCATCGCTAAAGATAATGGGGTTGACCTGAGCAAAATTGTTGGCACTGGCCCCAACGGACGCATTACTGCCGCCGATGTAGAAGCTTTCCTAAATCCTGCGGTGGTTGCTGCTCCCCCTGCGGCTCCCGTCTCTGCACCAGTTACCGTTGCCCCTGTCAAGGCGGCATCTCCTGCTCCTGCCCTAGGCACAGCCCAAGCCTTAACAACTTTACAAAAGGCTGTTATCAATAATATGAACTGGAGCCTCTCAGTACCCACCTTCCGCGTGGGCTACACAATCACCACTGATGCTCTTGATGCGCTCTATAAACAGGTTAAATCTAAGGGTGTAACCATGACTGCACTCTTAGCCAAGGCCGTTGCCGTCACTTTGCAAAAGCATCCTTTAGTTAATGCTAGTCTTAGCGATCGCGGCATCGAGTATAAGAGCAATATTAATGTGGCGGTAGCTGTAGCGATGGATGACGGTGGGCTAATTACACCTGTGCTGCAAAATGCTGATCAAACCGATTTATACACTCTCTCGCGTAATTGGAAAGGTCTAGTCGATCGCGCCCGTGCCAAACAGTTGCAACCCGAAGAATATAACTCTGGTACATTTACCATTTCCAATTTGGGTATGTTTGGTGTCGATCGCTTTGATGCCATCCTTCCCCCCAGAACTGGTGCAATTTTGGCGATCGGTGGATCAAGACCTCAAGTTGTCGCCACCAAAGATGGTGCGATCAAGGTTGCAAGTCAAATGCAGGTCAATCTCACTGCCGATCATCGCGTAATCTATGGCGCTCATGCCGCACAGTTCTTACAAGATCTCGCGAAGCTAATCGAAACCAATCCACAGTCCTTGACCCTGTAATACCAAATAAAGAAATGGCTATGCCATTTCTTCATTTACAAAACCAAACTCAAAAGGGAGTTGCATTGCGACTCCCTTTTAAATTTGGCGATTAGATTTCCCGATTAGATTTGGCGATCGCCCAAGGCGCGTTTGAGTCTTGGCAAAGCCCAGCTTCGGCGATGCAGCAGCAGCAGTGAAGGAATAATTTCAGGCCCATGCAAATCACCAGTGAGGGCAGCGCGTAAGGTTTTCATCACGACACCTTTTTTCACGCCCTGCGACTTGGTAACAGCCTTGAGCAGTTCTCCCGCCTTATCTGCATCTAGATCTGTAGTGGCGATTAAGCCATTAATCAAATCTTGCAGGATACCCGCGATCGCTTCTCCCTCTAAGGTTGCCTTCGCTTCCTCCGTATAGTCTGCAAACTCTCCAAAAAAGAAGTGACTGATTTTGGCTGCATCAGTTAAGAGAGTCAAGCTAGGAGCGATTAACTTCGTCAAATCCAATAGCCAATCACGATCTACCTGTGTTAGGTCATAGCCCGATGCCTCTAAAAATGGCACAAGGCGATCGCAGACATCATCAATGGGCAGACTATGCAAATATTGGCTGTTAATCCAATTTAACTTATCCCAATCAAACCTTGCTCCAGCCTTGTTTACGCGATCGAAGCTAAACACCTGAGCCGCCTCTTGCAGAGTAAATAGCTCCTTACTATCCGCAGGCGACCAACCCAAAAGCGCCATGTAGTTATTAAAAGCTTCAGGGATATAACCCATATTTTTAAATTCCCAAACGGAAGTTGCTCCATCTCGTTTAGAAATTTTTGCTCCTTGCTGATTGAGAATTAGAGGCGTATGCCCAAACTGGGGAGGCGTAGCCCCTAAAGCCTCATAGAGTAAAATCTGTTTGGCTGTATTGGCAATATGATCCTCCCCTCGGATCACCTGTGTAATTTGCATATCAATGTCGTCCACCACCACTGCAAAATTATACAAAGGCAGTCCGATTTCGCCCTGCTCATCAACACGGGCAATGACCATATCACCACCGAGATCACTGCTATTCCAAGATACAGTGCCGCGTACAAGGTCATCCCAAACTACTGTGCGCGATTCCTCGATTACAAAGCGAATCACAGGGCGACGACCCTCTGCTTCAAAGGCTTGGCGATCGCTCGCCGAAAGATGCCGATGGCGATTGTCATAACGGGGAGCTTGTTTATTTGCCTTCTGCTCCTCCCGCATTGCCTCTAGCTCTGCCTCAGTGCAGTAGCAATAGTAAGCCTTCTGCTCCGCCAACAATTTCTGGACTGCCGCCACATAGCGATCGCGTCTTTGGGTTTGAAAGAAGGGGCCTTCATCAAAATTAATCCCTAGCCATGCCAAACCATCTAAAATATTTTGGGTATACTCATCCTTGGAACGCTCGCGATCGGTATCCTCAACCCTCAGAATAAAAGTTCCCCCATGACGACGGGCATAGAGCCAATTAAAAACGGCAGTACGCGCCGTACCAATATGTAGATTTCCTGTGGGACTAGGGGCAATGCGAACACGAACAGACATGAATTTTTTTTAATTGAGAATTAATGATTAACTAAGGGAATTAGCCTAGGGAACCATTATAACCATCCCCAGTCACATCCGAAAAAGTAAACTCCACCTCCAGCAAAGATAAATCATCTTCAAAGGAATTGCTTTGCGCCGCTTCCTTAACACGACTAAGAATATGATTAATACGCGACTGTTGATCACTAGAAGTGCGAATAAAAGCATCAATTAACGAATTCAGCCCCCAAATACTGCCATCAGGTTGCGTAATTTCATACACACCATCACTGAATAAATAAAGCCGACTATTGGTATCGAGGTCGCAGGAATGCTCTTGATAGGGCATATCAGGCATCAGCCCAATGGGTAATCCCGCAGTTTTAAGCAACTTGATTTTGGGAATTTCTTCGTTAGAAATCAGTACCGCAGGAGGATGTCCTCCACTGGCATAGGTAAGCCTCCGCGTAGACCGATTGTAGATGCCATACCAAATGGTGAAATACATCTCATTGTGACGGGACATCTGAAAGGTCATGTTCAAGTCATTCAAAACCTCACTGGGACTATAAAAATTAGTATTTTGCGAATAGGTTTTGTTGTGGTGCAAACTGCGACTACGGATCAGGTTCAAAACTGATACTGACAACAGAGCAGAACCGACCCCATGTCCTGATACGTCTAATAGATAGACTGCTAAATGCTCATCATCTAGCCAAAAATAATCAAAACTATCACCCCCTAACTGGGTACAGGGCAAGAAGCTAGACTGGATGGCAATATCTCCAGTAATTGGCTCTGGTAAAAGCGATCGCACATAGACAGAAGCCTGCATTAGCTCCTGTTCAATTAATTGTTTTTGTCTTTGAATTTCTTCTGTTGCTTGATATAGGCGCAATCCTGCCCTTACCCTTGCGCGTAATTCATTAATGCGTGGCGGCTTACTCAAAAAGTCATCTGCCCCCATATCTAGACCACGCACTAGATCAGTTTCCTGATCGCGAGCCGTCAGCAAAATAAAATAGATACTTGACAGTTGTAAGTTGCTCTTAACTTGGCGACATACCTCTAGTCCATCAATTACAGGCATCATCCAATCACAGATGATCAATGAAGGGAGTAATGCCTTAATTTTTTCTAATCCATCCTGTCCATCTTTGGCAACAGTCACGTCATAGCCTTGGCTCTTCAAAAAACGTTGCAGAGTCAACCTAATTGTCGGATCGTCATCAATGATCAAAATTTTGGACATGTAGCTTAGGAGTTGACTCTAAAAAATATTGTAACTACGCATTACTCCATAGAACTACTCCATTTTCTAAGAGTATGACAAAACCTATTCCAGTGGAGTTTCGGCTATGTCAGCCTAATCAATGGTAAAAGATTTCGCAACTCTCGCAAATAAATCTTTGACTTTTACCCATCTTTTTTCGGCGGCAGAAATGCTCATGGTATAAAGATTGCCACGATTGGTGGAGACCGTTACAAGGTCGTGACGTGGCTCACCTTGCGATCGCTTTACGGCATATTCAAAGGAGTAATAGTTGCGATCGCCCACCGTCCGTTGACTAGAACTAATTAACTGAGCTTGACGACCTGAACCCTGTGGAGCCACAACTCTTTCCAAAAGACGCAGCCCGATCGCTTCAGGCTCACCAATTTCCTCAAGACTTGATACAGACTCTAATTTGCTAATTGCCACAGATACATTTTCGGATGGCTCAATGATGTCATGAAATAGGATATCGATCGCTGAGTTGCCCTTCGTTTCCGCCCAACCATTCGGATATAAAAAGTGATATCCATCCTTAACATCAGTAAAAGGAATCAGCCCACTAGTAGGGGTGTTAGCGCAACTGGTCAAAAAAATGGCAGCTATTACCAGCAAAGTAGAGAAAGCACGTTTGATCATGATTAAAGGATTGACACAAAACAAAGATTAAGAAATGAGATGAGGCAATGGGTGACTTGGCTTGTCAAGTTGAGGATTGGCAATCTTGCGTGTTAATCGATTGCTTAGATTAGCCAATACTAGAATACAGTAATGCTGTAACCTCTCAAGTGGAATTGTTAAGTATTAATGCAAAAGATTACAGTTCGTATCTAGGTATTTATGGCTATAACGGCTGTATGATAATTTTTAGATCAAAAGTTAACAGTAAATCAAATTGATTAACTTACTGATTAACTGAATTTTTAGGTAAATCCTGCCTGATTACTTAATTAGTTTTCACTAGTTTTTATAACTAATTTTTATAATTTTTAATTAGTTTCCATTAGTTTTGATGTTTCTTTAGCATTTTTATGAGAGGTAAATCGGTGACTAATAGATCTGTGGCGATTCAAAGCAATGATATCCAAGGAGAACTAAGCGAGTATGTTGCCCACATGCAGTTGCATATGGCATTGCAAGCGCGTAATCTGGTTCCTAACTTGAGCGGCGATCGCATTCAGGATAGTCGTAGTAGGATGCTGACTAGTACTCAGGCTGATTTTGAAAGAATGGCATCGCGTTTGTAGTCTGGCAATCAGCTATACAAATCTAAGAATTTAAAACAACAGAAGCCCCGCAATGCGGGGCTTTTGCCTTTTCTAGGAGAATTTGATCTTAAAGTAAACCAGCTTGAGCTAGTCCAAGGATCATACCTGCTCCAAGCACATGACCAAAACTAGTAACGGCTAAAAGCTCGGGAATACCAAAGCCTGAAAATAGTCCTGGTAGTGCGATTGGCAGGTTTGGTCCCACGCCTTTTACCTTGATGCCATAGCGTCCTACTACTAGGGCAAATAAATTAGTGGTCAACATAATAAGAGCTACTCCCGTTGACCATGAAGCCGTTGCAGGCACAAGCGCCATGAGATTTGTTGATAAATGCAAAGTTAGAAGAGATGTCATAGTGATATGGGAAATAATAGATTTGATTAAATGCAAATATTTTTAATCTCATCATCCTAGGGGGTTATCTCCATAGGGGAAAAATTTTTTAAGCTAAATTCATCAAACTTAGCAATCATTTACAAGTGTTGTTTCATAGTCTTTGGTAGCGCATCCCAGGATAGGTGGCGATCGCGCCAATCAGCTCTAGATGAGTTAAGGCTCCCAATACTTCACCAGAAGGAGCTTTGACCTGCTCCACGATCGCATCTAGCCCGATTGGTTCACTAAATCCGATGGTTTGCAAAACTTTTTGTTGAAGAGGTGGTAAGTCACCGATCGCGATCGGCATTGGGGAAGGATCAAGGTTGGGTAATACCCCTAGACTTTCCAACAGTTCTTCCACTCCTAGAATTGGTTGTGCGCCTTTGCCTAACAACCGCAAACAGCCCCTCGACTCATTGGCATCTAGGGAATTAGGTAGAGCATAGACATCACGCCCATAGTCATTAGCTTGGTATGCCGTAATTAATGCTCCTGAGCGTTCAGGGGCTTCCATTACCAAGGTGACACGACTCAGACCAGCGATAATGCGATTTCTCGCAGGGAAGTGGGTCTTATCTGGTGGCGTACCTTGGGGATATTCACTAAGCACTAAGCCTGCCGCCAAAATTTGCTCATAAAGTTGTTTGTGTTTGTAAGGATAGTAGCGATCTACGCCTGTACCAACGACCGCAATGGTTTGCCCTCCTGCTTCCAAACAGGCACGATGGGCTTCGCCGTCAATCCCCTCCGCCATGCCTGAGATGATGGTAAATCCCTTTTCTGTAAGGGCAGTTACTATCTTTTTTGTCCAGCGCTTGCCGTAGGGAGTAGCATTGCGTGTACCCACGATCGCGACGGTATTGCGTTCATGCCATTGGGTCAGATGCCCTTGGTAATATAGCAAAGGAGGCGGATCGGCGATTTCCCAGAGCAGTTGAGGATATTCGCGATCGCTCGGAGTCCAAAAGTTAAGATTATTATGCTCATGGATTGCTAAGAGCGATAACGGTTCTATTTCCTGTTGCGATCGGCGAATTGCTTCAAGGGTTTGCCCACCAATACCTTCTACTTCCTGTAAGCTCTCAGGTGATGCTTGCCAAGCTAACGCCATAGAGCCGAAGGCTTGATAAATGCGCTTCATCAAGACCGATCCCACGCCGCGCACCTGTGACCAAGCCAACCAGTAAGCTCTTTCCATAGTTGTGATGACTCACCCAATATTCTTAAAAAAGGCGATCGCCTCCTTTAAGGAATTAACAAAGATATCGACTTCTTCCTTAGTGTTATAGAAATAAACACTTGCCCTTGCCGTGCCGCTAATTCCGAGAAAACGGTGCAGGGGTTGAGTGCAGTGATGTCCTGAACGAATGGCAATACCATCTTGATCGAGCATTGCCGATAGATCGTTAGCATGGATACCGTGATCTATAGTAAAAGCGGCCAAACCTGCCCGATGATGGCGCGGGCCATAAACCTTAATATCAGCAATCTGTTCTAGCTGAGGCATCAAGTAATTAATGAGTTCCTGTTCATAATTATGGATCTGCTCCATACCGATCGCCATCAAATAATCCACGGCTGCCCCCAGCGCGATCGCTTCACCAATGGCGGGAGTGCCTGCCTCAAATTTGTGAGGTAGATCGGCATAGGTAGAGCGATCTAGAAATACATCGGCAATCATTTCCCCTCCTCCCATAAAAGGAGGCATTTCTAGCAATAGCTCCCTTTTGCCATAGAGAAACCCAATTCCCGTGGGCGCACACATCTTATGACCTGAAGCCACCAGCCAGTCACAGTCTAAGACCTGCACATCAATGGGCATATGCGGCACACTTTGGCAAGCATCTAGTAGCACCTTTACACCTTGACGATGGGCGATCGCGATCATTTCCTCAACGGGATTCACACAGCCAAGGGTATTAGAAACATGCACAACTGACAGTAATTTAGTTTTTGCATTGAGTAAGGATTGCAACTGCTCAACAGTTAGTTCTCCATTGCTATTAGGTTCTAAAAAGCGCAACACAGCACCAGTGCGTTGAGCAATGAGCTGCCAAGGCACAATATTGCTGTGGTGTTCCATTACCGATAAAATCACCTCATCGCCAGTCTTGAGGTTTGCCCAGCCCCAAGTATAGGCAACTAGATTAATGGCTTCACTGGCATTGCGTGTATAGATGATTTCTTGAGGCGATCGGGCATTGATAAACCTTGCTACCTTATCTCGCGCTCCTTCATAGGCATCAGTGGCTCTTGCGCTTAGGGTATGCGCTCCGCGATGCACATTAGCATTGTCATGCTCATAATAATATTTCCATGCCGCAATTACTGATTTTGGTTTCTGGGAACTAGCCGCATTGTCAAAATAAATGAGGGGCTTTCCGTTTACTTCTTGATCTAAAATCTCAAAATCTGCTCTGACTTTCTCCGCCAGAGTTTTTGCATAAGTTAGTGTCATTAGGCTTGTATCGATTACCATAACTAACCGTACTGCTACTGGTCAGAGACTGATCAGAAATCAATACAGGTGAACAAAACATTCTTATTCTATCATCAACTAAAACGTCATACCAAATTAAGAAATGGCTACGCCATTTCTTAATTAAAAAACCTTACTGGGTTTGGTTTTTAATTTAAAAAAGTGTGGTAACACTTTTTTAAATTGATACCAGTTCGGCAAAAGTGGCAAATCGTAAAAATCTTGATGCGCGTGCAAACAGAATAAACTCTGGTGTTAAGCTTCAGTCTGCTTAAGTACAGACCCACTCCGATAGGGGACTCGTCCCGCAGGAACTAACCGCGAAGCTGCCTCTAGATGCACAGTTTGATCATCAAAAAAAATGTGCGGTCTAAAAGCCTTCAATACTTTATCTTTGCCCACCCCACCCAAAAAGAATGCCTCATCCACATATACACCCCAATGCCGTAACGTTTTAATTACGCGCATTTCCGCAGGGCTACTGCGAGCCGTCACCAAGGCAATCCGCACAGGAGAATATTCCACCCTGACAGGCAACCGATCCTGTAATCGCGATAATTTTTTGAGCAACGTTGCATAGGGGCCTTCCTCTAAAGGTACGTTCTGCTTTTGATCTTCCTCTTCTTGAAAAGCTGGTAAACCTCTAGTTTTAAAAACAATTTCGCTACTCTCATCAAATAGAACTGCATCTCCATCAAAAGCAATTCTCACTTGATCTGTATCTAATTGGGAAATATCAAAGGGAGGTGCAGTTAAGACTGCCGCCGCACAAGCTCGACTATCAATTACTTTTTGGGCATCGGCTGCATCAGTGGTTAAGAATAAATCCACATCAAAGGCATCAAGGTAATCGACAACAGACTCTCCCGCAGTAAAGGCGGAACGAGATATACCTAGATTTTGCGTTCTAATTGCCTTTAAAACCCGAATTCCTGTGTCTGGGCTGTTTCTGGACATCACCACCACTTCGACTAGGGGTGGTTCACCTAGCACTTGAAATCGATTGAGATTGAGTAGAGCTTTTACTAAGGGATATCCTGTCCCTGCCTCTAGGGGTTGATCTTCCCTTTCCATCATGTGTTGACGATATTTTTCGATCGCTGTATCTGGCTCGGAGGAGTTGGCATCGCGGAATAGGCGATCGGCTTCACTCAGATCAAAGAGGGCGGTGGCAGATATGCCGATCACTAAGGTATCAGAAAGATCTATGGACATGACACAACCATTAATTCGCCTTTTGCAGTAAGGGCTACTACTATGTTAGCTATAATAATCTGCTAGAGTCACTTTGTTAGCCTAAGGTATACATCCCATGACCAGTCTGTTTCTGGAACGTCTTCACAGCAGCGATCGCCCCGTCATTGTCTTTGATGGTGCGATGGGTACAAACTTGCAAGTCCAAAACTTGACCGCCGAAGATTTTGGTGGTGCAGAGTATGAGGGTTGTAATGAGTATCTGGTGATGACCAAACCTGAAGCAGTGGCAAAGGTGCATCGGGACTTTTTAGAGGCGGGAGCCGATGTGATCGAGACGGATACCTTTGGCGGTACATCAATCGTCTTGAACGAATATAATTTGGGTCATCTTGCCTATGACTTGAGCAAAAAGGCGACAGAATTAGCTAAGTCCGTTGCTGCCGAATATTCTACCCCTGAGAAGCCTCGATTTGTGGCAGGTTCCATCGGTCCAACCACGAAGTTACCAACCTTGCTCCATATTGATTTCGATACGATGAAGCAATCCTTTATCGAACAGATCGAAGGGCTGTATGATGGCGGCGCAGATTTACTAATTGTCGAGACCTGTCAGGATGTGCTGCAAATTAAGGTCGCGCTCAATGCGATCGCGGAATTTTTTGACAAGAAAGTTGCCGAGGGTAAGCCCCGTATTCCTGTCATGGTTTCGGTGACGATGGAAACCACAGGCACAATGCTGGTCGGTTCCGATATTTCCGCAGTTGTGACCATTCTCGAACCCTATCCCATTGATATTCTAGGGTTGAATTGCGCCACAGGGCCTGACTTGATGAAGGAGCATATCCAATATCTGAGCGCCCACTCTCCCTTTGTCGTATCCTGCGTCCCCAATGCAGGTTTACCTGAAAATGTCGGCGGACAAGCCTTTTATCGTCTCACTCCCGATGATCTTAAAGGACATCTAGCGCATTTTGTCGAAGATTTAGGCGTACAGATTATTGGTGGGTGCTGTGGCACAAGACCCGCCCACATCAAGGCTCTAGCCGATGCTGCGAAAACACTCAAACCCAAAAAACGCGAACCTCTTGTTGTTCCGTCAGCAGCTTCTATTTATAGCTCTCAACCCTATATTCAAGATAATTCTTTCTTAATTGTTGGTGAAAGATTAAATGCAAGCGGTTCTAAGAAAACTCGCGATTTGCTTAATGCTGAGGATTGGGATGGATTGGTGGCGATCGCGCGATCGCAGGTTAAAGAAGGCGCACATGTCCTTGATGTAAACGTGGACTATGTAGGACGCGATGGGGTGCGCGACATGCACGAACTGGTATCGCGTCTCGTCACTAATGTAACCTTGCCCCTGATGCTCGACTCCACCGAATGGGAAAAAATGGAAGCAGGGCTAAAAGTGGCAGGTGGTAAATGTATTCTCAATTCCACTAACTATGAGGATGGCGAAGAACGCTTCTGTAAAGTCGTTAAACTCGCCAAACAGTATGGAGCAGGAATCGTCATCGGTACAATTGATGAAGAAGGCATGGCACGAACTGCCGACAAAAAGTTCCAAATTGCCTGCCGTGCTTACAAACAAGCAACGGAGGAACTAGGGATGCCTCCTAGCGAAATTTTCTTTGATACCCTTGCTCTGCCCATTTCCACAGGCATCGAAGAGGATCGTCAAAATGCGGCGGCAACCATTGAATCTATTCGGCGCATCAAAGAGGCAATGCCTGAAACCCATATTTTATTGGGTGTTTCCAATGTCTCCTTCGGCTTGAGTCCTGCCTCGCGCATTGTGCTTAATTCCGTATTTCTCCATGAAGCGATGAAAGCTGGTATGGATTCATCCATTGTCCATGCCAGCAAGATCGTGCCGCTTAACCGCATTCCTGAACGGGAATTAGAAGTAGCAAGACAACTAATTTATGATCAGCGTCAATTTGATGGTGATATCTGTACCTACGATCCCCTTGGTGAATTTACGAAGCTCTTTGAAGGAGTTTCTGCCAAACGCATCAAGGTAATTGATGATAATCTCTCCATCGAAGAAAAGCTCAAAAACCATATCATCGATGGCGATCGCATTGGTTTAGATGATGCACTTACCGAAGCTCTCAAAACCTATGAACCCCTCACTATCATTAACCAATTCCTCCTTGATGGGATGAAAGTAGTCGGTGATTTGTTTGGCTCGGGACAAATGCAACTTCCCTTTGTGCTGCAATCTGCGGAAACCATGAAGTCTGCTGTTGCTTTCCTAGAGAAGTTTATGGAAAAAGCCGAAGGCTCCAATAAAGGAGTATTCCTGATCGCTACCGTTAAAGGCGATGTTCACGATATTGGTAAAAATCTTGTCGATATTATCCTCTCTAATAATGGCTACAAAGTTGTCAATATCGGCATCAAGCAATCAGTAGAAAATATCATTCAAGCCTACGAAGATTGTAAAGCCGATTGTATTGCCATGAGTGGCTTATTGGTCAAATCCACTGCCTTCATGAAGGAAAATCTTGAAGAGTTTAACCGTCGTGGTATCAGTGTTCCTGTCATTCTCGGTGGTGCTGCCCTCACACCAAAGTTTGTCTATAACGATTGCCAGAATGTCTATAAGGGTAAAGTGATTTATGGCAAAGATGCCTTCTCTGACCTGAACTTTATGGATAAATATATGCCTGCTAAGGCTGAGGGTAAATGGGAAGATACCAAAGGTTTCTTAGATGAAGAATTAGCGATCGTTGACGATACGTTAGAAAAAGATGTAACAACTGCGGCTGAGGATAAAGCTAAAAAAGAAGCAGCACTTGCAGAACGCTATCTCGATATTGTGCGTTCTGAAGCAGTTGATACTGATATCCCACGTCCCACTCCTCCCTTCTGGGGTACTAAAATTCTTCAAGGTGCAGAAATTCCCATTGAGGAACTATTCTGGAATCTCGATTTGCAAGCACTCTTTGCGGGACAATGGCAATTCCGCAAGCCCCAAGGTCAGCCCCGTGAGGAGTATGATCTATTCCTGCAAGAAACTGTCTATCCAATTTTGCATACATGGAAAGAAAGAATTATCAATGAGAACTTACTCGCTCCAACCCTAGTCTACGGCTATTTCCCCGTTCTTGCGGAAGGAAACACTGTCTATGTTTATCATCCCCAAGATATTGACAATATTAAGGATGCAGAGCCAATCAATCATTTTGTATTCCCTCGTCAAAAGTCTCTGCGTCGTCTCTGTATTGCCGACTTCTTCTCGCCTAAAGGATCAGGAATTGTCGATGTTCTGCCCTTACAAGCCGTTACCGTTGGACATATTGCCACTGAGTTTGCTCAGGGACTATTTAAGGCAAATCAATATACCGATTACCTCTATTTTCATGGTTTAGCAGTGCAGATGGCAGAAGCGATCGCGGAGTGGTCGCATACACGCATTCGTCATGAGTTAGGCTTTGGTGCAGAAGATCCCGACAATATCCGCGATATTCTTGCTCAACGTTATCATGGCTCTCGCTATAGTTTTGGCTATCCCGCCTGTCCAAATATGCAGGATCAGTACAAGCTTCTTGATCTGCTTGATGCGAAGCGGGTTGGCTTGGAAATGGATGAGAGCGAACAACTTTATCCCGAACAGTCAACGACTGCGTTAATCGTGCATCATCCTGTGGCTAAGTATTTCAGTGCTTAGAAAGTAACCCATAAATGAATTGATCCCTGACTTTTTCTGTGATATAAAAAGAAATCTGTAAAACCACAAAAAAGTCGGGTATCTCAATCTGGGATTTAAGTTCTTATATGCCTAGTAACTAATTATGTTGAAATCCCTCAAAATTGAAAATTTTCGCTGTTTCCCATCTTTTGAGATGCAACAACTTGGCAGATTAAATCTCATAGTTGGGACTAACAATAGTGGCAAAACTTCAATCTTGGAAGCAATTCAATTATTAATCGCCTTACCAACAAACCATGCAATATTAAGTGATATCACTGTTGATCGCAGTGAATATATCAAAGAAAATAGTGATATTCATCTTGCTATTCGTCATCTTTTCTATAATCACAAAATCGATGAAGGCGATCAGATTTCGATTATTGGCACGGACTACAATGACAAACTGGAACAAACCCTTATTAAGGGTCAGAAGAATAGAGAGAATGGATCTCCTGAATTATATATTTTACACTTGGATGATGTAGAAAATAGAGTGCAAAACACAAGCCTATGGCTACCTATTTCTCAAGATGGAATTATTATTATTGATTCACAAAGAAAAGCTAATTGGGAAAAAAGTTTTAGTAGGTTACCACCAAAAACTCGCTTCGTGAGTTCATCTTCTTTTTCGTCTGAACAAATGATCGAGTTATTTGAGCGCATAGTGATTACACCAGAAGAAGATCTTGTCATAGAGTCATTAAAAATAATTGAGCCGCGTATCAAACGGATTGCAAATGTTAATTCTGGTAAGTATCGGTATGATGGAGCGCATAGTGGATTTATCGCGCAACTTACTGATGAAATTCAACGTGTGCCAATTAGTAGTATGGGTGATGGGATGTGGCGAATGTTAGGACTTGCATTAGCGATTGTTAATGCAAAGGATGGAGTTTTATTAGTTGATGAAATTGATACAGGGCTACACTTTACGGTAATGTCGGATATGTGGAAAATGCTCTGGGAAACGGCAAAGCGACTTAACGTACAGATTTTTGCAACTACTCATAGTAATGATTGCTGGAAGAGTTTAGCGGATATTGCTGATGCTGAAAATCCTAGCGAAGACGGGATTATGATTCATCGAATTGAGAAAGGGAAAACTAAAAGTATAGTCTTTACAGAAGATGAAATTGCGATCGCTGCGGAAGAAGGGATCGAGGTACGTTAGATCATGAGTATAAAAACGAGACTATTACTCGTGGAAGGAGACGACGATAAGCGTGTAATTCCTGAGTTGATTGAAAAAAATGGGGTCGTATGGACTCAAGATAATCCCCTTATTCCTGATATTCATTCATGTGGAGGATATTCCAAATTATTAAAGCAGATTAAACCCCGCTTAAAAGAATCGTATCTATCTCAATTGGGAGTAATCATTGATGCTGATGACAATCCTCTCAGCCGTTGGGAAAGCATCAGAAATCGATGTCAAGCAAGTATTCCAAATTTGCCCCGTGAATTATCTGAAGATGGCTTGATTTTTGAAGTAACAGAAAGCCTTAAATTTGGGGTGTGGCTGATGCCTAATAATTTTCAACGCGGGATGTTGGAAACTTTCTTAGCCTACATGATTCCCAATGAAACTGAAGCACTATGGCAATTTGCCCAGTCGTCCGTGCAAGAAGCTATACACAGAGGCGCTAAATTAACAGAAGTGCAATACGACAAAGCTAATATTTATACTTGGCTTGCTTGGCAAGATCCCCCAGGGCGACAATTACATCAAGCAGTTAAGGAAACGGTTCTTGAGCCAACACATCCCAATGTTCAGAAATTTGTGAAATGGTTTAAGGACTTGTATGGGTTGTGAGCGATCGCCAAGCAAATACAACTACATTTCCTATCCCGAACAGCCAACAACTTCGTTGATTGTGGATCATCAGAGGTAAAAACGTTGTGAACATCAAAATCAAATTCCCATTGAAATTCTCATTTAACCATTATCCCTTCATTCAAGGTTTTATATGACCAATTGCCCGAAGCAAAACGTACTCACCAAGAAAAAAGTGGTTTAAATCCTTAGCAGAAATTGCTTTGTATTCAGTAAACCATGTTGCGGACATTTTGAGGATTTCAAACCCTTGTTAGGCTTGATTTACAACCTTGCAAAGTATTCTCAGAAATTTTGATCAAACTGAGTCACATTTGTGCTTCATAGGCGAGCGATAAAGACAAGAGTTTTGGCTTATAGACAAAAGTTAAGTTTAGTGTTCAACAGGTCTAAGCTCTGATGCAATGCACTAATATATTAACTAAGTCAAACATCTATGAAATCTCCTAACAATCAAAAATACCAATGCTTTAGATCGCTTGTTTTAGGTTTAATTCATCGAATAAAAACCATATATTTTTATTTATATAGCTTGTCTAGACTGGCTTTTGAGGCGCAAAAACAATTAATTGATTTTAATTGATTTTTGCAAAAGTTGAGTAAACCCTTAACCAAATCTCTTGACTATTTCTTCTAGACAACATTCCTAAAATAAAACCAAAGTGAGGCATTGAGCAGATTTCAGAGAGTATGGGATTTAGCCACACTCAAACTAAGGAGGAGGTGGGCATTGTGCAAGGTAAATTTAACAAGCAACAACTGATATCTCTTTTAAAAAAATTGGAGAGTATCGCCTTTTCAGGGACTGTGCATCTCAATTTGGAGTTGGAGGGGAAAACTGAAAAAACAAAGGAAAGCCTGACTAATTGTATTATGGCTTTCCGCAGTGGTGAACTAATGTATGCAGTGCCATGTTTGCCAGACATTCACTCGATTATTGATTTTCTTGAACATAAGTTACAACGGCAATGGATTGCACCAGCCGTAGTGTTTGCATCGCGACAATTAAAAGATCCACATTCAACGCAAGAATTGATTGAGCGTTTGATTGCGATGGAGCTTTTTACTTGGGGAGAAATTGAAGCGATCTTTTATGCTCAGACAGTGATTCGACTAGAACAGATTTGGAATTATGGGGGGAGCTTTCGGGTTGATAAGAGCTTGAGTCTGGAGCTACGCAGTGCATGGAAGATTAGTGATCTCTTGTTAGAAATAGCGCGACGCAAAGATCGGTGGACAGCTATTAAGCCTGTGGTGGCTTCCATGCAAATAGTTCCCCGTTTGTCATCAAATTTTGATAATGAGAATATTCCTCCTAGTGTCAAAAAGCATTTGACTGAATGGGTGGATGGTAAGCGATCGCTCTGTGATATAGCCCAGTGCTTGGACAAAGATCCTCTCCAAATTGCTCAATCTTATGCAAAATGGGCAAATGCTAAGTGGGTTAATTTTGAGAGAGAGGAAGTGAATACTATGCCTCTGGTGCTGGCAATTGACGATAGCGCCGTTGTGCAGCAACTTATTCAACGTACCTTGCAGTCTTTTTGTCGGGTGATGGTGGCCAGTAATGCGGTTGATGGGTTAAGTATTTTGTATCATCACCCCGTCAAGCTGCTGCTTTTGGATGTCATGATGCCAGAAATTGATGGTTTAGAAGTCTGTCGCACGATCCGCCGTATGCCTCAGTTAGCAGATTTGCCGATCATCATGCTCACAGGTAAGGACGGATTTTTTGACAAGATGAAAGGAAAAATTGCTGGTTCTAACGAGTATATTACTAAGCCCTTTGAGGCGGAAAATCTGAAGCAACTTGTGCGGCAGTACCTCAACTTATCTAAGGATGGTGATCTTGATAGGCAGACGGTGATGCCTAAAGCTTCTTCCCATACACCTACTATGCCCCCTAGTAGTTTTCAAGAGGCGACAACAAGAATCCAGTATCGACAAGCTTGAGGAGTATTTGTGATGTTTACGCAAAACTATTTTGTAATTTTCTCCTTACATGGTTTGACCTATGGTGTCAATGCAATGGCGGTGAAGGAAATTTTCTCTTTACCTGAGTTGGTAATTGCGATTGATGCTCCTGAAGATATTGTGGGCTTGTTAAATCTGAGGGAAAAGTTAATTCCTGTGATGGACTTAAATCGCCGTTTTGGTTATCCATTTCAGGAGTATAGGGTTGAGGATTCGGTAATTACACTGGAACGAGATGGGGAAATGTTGGGGATCGTGGTTAATCAGGTGCGAGAGGTGGTGGCGATCGCCACTGAATCGATTGAAAATACCATTTATAGCCGTCATCCTTCTAAGTTGATTAGTGGTGTGGCAAAGCTGGGATCAGAGACGATCGCCCTATTGCGTGATGAGGCTTTATTTGATTGTGGGGCTATTAGTTCTCAGGCAATGACTAATCATCGCGAACTGAGGGGGGAGAAAATTGAGCATTATGGGGAAGCTTTTAATGAGAAACATTGGGTGGAGAGACAAGGCAACTTTTTTGATACCTTCTGTTCTCATATGACCGATCGCGATCGCCGCATCTTCCATACTCGCGCCGAACGTTTGATGCAGACCTCTCAAAAAAATGACTTGATGGGATTACGTCCCCTAGCCGTTGTGGGATTGGGGGATGAATATTTCGGATTGGATTTGGAGGTTGTCCGTGAATTTACCGAATTTCATAAAGTTACCCCGATTCCCTGCTGCCCAGATCATGTGATTGGCAATATCAATCTACGGGGTGAAATCATTACCCTGATTGATATTCGCCGCGCCTTGCATATGCAAATCGATGGACAAGCGCTAACCTCTAAGGCGATCGTTGTCCATATCGATGATCTCGTGATGGGTATTCCTGTGGAGAAGGTGTTTGATGTGTTGTATCTGCAAAAGAGCGACATTAAGCCTAATCCGATGGTAACTAGCGATGGCGATCGCGACTATTTGCAAGGCACAGTTCCCTATCAAGAAAAAATGATGGGAATTTTAAATCTTGCCAAGATCTTTGCGGAAGGCAATCTTTCTGTCAATGAGGAGGTGTAGACGAGATGCGGCATGAAATCTAGTTGCAAATCCAATTGCTAAAAACATTAATCATATTTTGCAGACATTTTGACGATACAGTGAGGATAAATCTATGTTGAACAACTTTAAACTCAGGGGCAGGATGCTAGTTGGTTACTCTGTACCAGTGGCTCTCATTATTGGTCTAGCCTTTGGGGTATATACCACCTCTCAAACTGTCGCTAAGGACTTTGATGAAGCGTTGCGTTCTAACGATGTCTCAACCAAAGTGCAGAAGTTTGAGTTGGACATGTCACAACTTTCCCGTGCTGCGCGTGGCTACATTCTCACAGGGGAAAAAAGTCATTTGGATTTCTATGATACCAACGTAAAATCCCTAGAGGAAAATCGCGAACAGGCAACAAAATTGCTTCGCAATCAGGAGCAGAAGGAACGGATGATGAGATTATCGGAAATTTCCATCCGTTATGAAAAATTTACTCGATCGCAAATTGATGCAGCTAGGGCAGGTAAGAAAGAGGTTGCGGCTCAGTTGGTCAACCAAGGCACTGATATCCTGAATAGCTTTGAGGAAACTTTAAAAGCCTTCAACACCAAGCAGGATGATATTGTCAAAAATGCTGAACTCAATACTAAAAATTCTTTAGGTTTATTGGTTACGTTGTCTATCTTAGGGGCTGGAGCCTCCTTGGTAATTGCTTTGATCGTTGCCTATGCCATCTCCTCAGCGATCGCCAATACCCTCAACCAAGCCGCCAGCGAAATCGCCAGTTCGTCCGCCCAGATCGCCAGTGCTGTCGAAGAACAAGAGCGCACCGTCTCGCAACAGGCAAGCTCGGTTAATGAAACCTCCACCACGATGGGCGAACTTGGCACATCCTCAAGGCAGTCGGCAGAACAGGCCGAGGTCTCAGCATCGGGCGCACGCCATGCCCTCTCGCTCACCGAAAGCGGCACAAAGGCAGTACGCCAAACCCTAGAAGAAATGACCACTCTCAAGGACAAGGTAGGCGCGATCGCCGAACAAATTCTCCGTCTCAGCGAACAAACCAACCAAATTGGCAATATTTCTGGATTAGTGGGCGACCTTGCCAACCAAACCAACATGCTCGCCCTCAATGCTGCCGTTGAAGCCGCCCGCGCTGGGGATCATGGTAAAGGTTTTGCAGTAGTTGCCGAAGAAATTCGCAAACTTGCTGACCAAAGCAAAAAGTCCGCCGAAAAAATCAACACCCTTGTTTCTGACATTCAAACCGCCATCAACTCCACCGTCATGGTGACAGACGAAGGCAATAAGACTGTCAATGAAGGTCTATCCCTTGCAAGAAGTATGGCGGAAGCCTTTACAGGTGTTTCAGATTCGATCAATAACGTCTTTATCAGCAGTCAACAGATTTCGCTCAATGCCAAACAACAGGCTGTGGCAATCAATCAAGTTGTGGAAGCCATGAACGCCATTAACCTTGGTGCCAGAGAGACCGCTTCGGGCGTTTCCCAAATTAAAGTTAGCACCCACCAGCTTAATTCTGCCGCCCAAAAGTTGCAGGCAGTTGTCTAGATGGAAAGTCTGCCTAAGGCAGACTTTTCATACCATATAAACGGAGTGCGTACTATGTATATTGAAGATGAAGAGCTAAGAAACGTCTTTAAAGTTGCTAGTGGTGAGCATATTGAGAAGCTAGAAGAAGACTTTCTCTTTCTCGAAAAAAATCCCCAAGATTTAGCCCATTTAGAAGAAGCTCTCAGGGAAGCCCATACCCTCAAGGGCGATGCGCGAATGCTGGGTATTTCTGGGGTGGAAACCCTGACCCACCAAATTGAAGATCTACTAGGTGCGGCCAAACGGAAAGAATTGGATCTCAATGGCAAAATTCTCGATCGCTTATATCTTGGCTTAGATGCCATTCGGCAACTAGTCCATGAGGCAATTACAGACGAAGAAGCAAGGATTAGCATTTTTGAAGTGCTGGCGCAACTGATGGGGGCAGAAATCCAGCAGGAAGAAACTAGTACGGATGATGATCCCTTTGAAGATGCTGGGGAAGCTATATTAACAACACCTAGCGCTAATGGTAACGGCAATGGGTTTGTGGCTAGTGCGGATATTGTCTCCCCAGAGAGCCACAATCACCAAAATAACATTAACTTTCAGACAGTCCAAACCGTACCCATTCAGGCTGTATCCGTGCAGGAACCCGCATCGCGATCGCCCGAATCCACCACCCCTAACACCCTAAACAACGTCAGTAATAGTAATAGTAGTCATCTGGTTACTAATGGCAGCAATGCCATTAATCCTATAGTCACCTTTAGTGAAACCGATAAATATCATATTGATACCATTCGCGTTGATCCCCAAAAACTAGATGCCCTCATGACCCAAGTGGGTGAACTAACCGTTACCAAAATTCGCATTTCCCAACGGCTCAATGACATCGAAGAAATCATCACCCTGTGGGAAGAATGGAGTCGTGATACCTTTGTCAACCGTCTAGCCCTTGAAAAAAATAGTGGACAAGACGGCTCAAGTATGACCGTAAGCCATGCCCATAAACAGGCATCCTTGCAAAACACCTCTCCTAAAAATACTAACTTCCATCATCGTCTCGAAGAACGGCTCGAACGCCTCGGTACGCAACTTAACCACCTGCGCCGCAATACTTACGAAGATAATGCCAGATTAGACTCGATCGCTGGGGATCTCAAGGAGGGCATCAGTAGCCTTCGCCTACTACCTCTTGCCACCGTATTTAATCTATTTCCGCGCATGGTGCGAGATCTTGCCCGCCAACAGGCGAAGGAAGTCGAACTAATCATAGAAGGTGGCGATACCTGTGCCGACAAACATATTCTCGAAGAAATCAAAGATCCCCTGATGCACCTCATTCGCAATGCGATCGATCATGGCATTGAGTTACCCTCAGAACGCGAAAAGGCAGGCAAACCAAGAGTTGCCACCATCCATTTACGGGGCTTACAAAATGCCAGCAGTATCATGATCGAGATCAGCGATGATGGGCGCGGACTCAATGTTGAGCAAATTCGTCAAGCCGCTATTCAGAGAGGCATCTGCCGCGAAGAAGAACTGGCATCTATGTCTGAAGCCCAAATTCATAATTTAATTTTCACTTCAGGCTTCTCCACCCGTCTTGCGGTAACTCAAATATCTGGTCGCGGAGTGGGCTTAGATGTGGTGCGTACTAATATCGAACGACTCAAAGGAGATGTTTGGGTTGAGTCCGTCACTGGGCAGAGTTGCTTATTCCGTATGCAAATCGACACCACCCTCGCCACCACCCATGTGCTGATCGCGGCGGTTAAAGGCACTCCTTATGCCCTCCCTGTCGAATTTGTGCAAACGACAAGATTAGTCCCCCGTCAAGAAATTTTCCCGATTGAGGGTAGCCATACGATTACCATCGATGAGCATCCCATTTCGGTGGCTTGGCTGTCGGACTTACTAGAGCTAGATATTAGCGATCGCAACTCCAATTCCAAATCCTTGCCCTGCATCATCCTCAAAATTGGGGTCGAACGATTGGGTCTCATAGTCGATGCCCTTCTTGATGAGCAAGATGTGGTCATGAAACCCCAAAGTAAGCTCCTAAAGAGAATTCGTAACGTCAGTGGCGCAACCATCCTTGGCACTGGCGAAGTCTGCATGATCCTGAACCCTTCCGATCTATTAAAATCAGCTCGTAAACGCTCAGGCTTTATCTCAACCAGTAAACTGTTAGAATCCGTACAACGCAAGAAAATAATCTTAATGGTCGAAGATTCTATAACAGTTCGCACACAGGTCAAACGCATTCTCGAAAATGCAGGCTATGAAGTCATTGCCGCCGTTGATGGTTTAGATGGCTATGAAAAATTACGCACCAAATCTGTCGATGCAGTAGTTTCCGACATTCAAATGCCCCACCTTGATGGGCTAGAGCTAACTGCTCGCATCCGTCAGCACAGAGAATATGCCGATCTACCCGTAATTTTAGTCACTTCCCTCGCTTCTGAGGAGGACAAGCGTAGGGGAGCAGAGGTGGGAGCCAATGCCTATATTGTCAAGAGTGCTTTTGATCAAAATATTCTCTTAGAAACACTAGGGAGGCTGATTTAAATGTCTAAGCCACCGATTCGTGTATTGCTAGTTGATGACTCCCATATTGCCCTAGAAATTTTGCAGCGTATTCTCTCGCAAGCGCCTGACATACTCGTAGTTGGTTGTGCTAAGGATGGCATTGAAGCTCTGGCTCTATTGCCACAGGTCAACCCCGATGTGATTTGCACCGACTACCATATGCCGCGCATGAATGGTCTGCAACTTACAGAATTGGTGATGATGAAATATCCGCGCCCAATCTTAGTAATTAGCATCTCTGTGCAAACCGCAGATGCAAGGATCATCTTTAAAATGCTAGAGTCAGGGGCAGTCGATGTTTTTCCTAAACCGCCTAGTGGTTTATTTGAAGACTATAAAAAGATTCAACAGGATCTAATTGAGCGAATTCGGGTGCTGTCGGGGGTATCTGTCTTCACGCGCACTAAACGCAATACCTTATTGTCTTTAGAAAAGTCAACCCAGAAAAAAGCTGCGCCACCACCACAAATATTTTTTGCGATCGCACCTGACACGAAAATCGTGACGGTCGGTGCATCCACAGGGGGGCCTCAAGCATTACAAACTTTACTTACACAAATTCCTGTGGGCTTTCCTGCACCAATTGTCTGTGTGCAGCATATTAGCCGTGGTTTTTTGATGGGTCTAATTGATTGGCTGAGTTCCCTGTGCCATTTGCCCGTCAAGGTGGCCGTACAAGGCACTATGCCCGAAGCAGGCACAATTTATTTTGCACCAGAGGATCGGCAACTAGAGTTTGACGATCAGGGTCGGTTTCTGTACTCCGCCGCCATTCCCGTTGATGGCCACTGTCCATCGGTAACTGTCACTTTTCAAGCGGCAGCAAGAACCTACGGAGCAAGGAGCATCGGTATTTTATTAACAGGCATGGGGCGCGATGGCGCAACGGGTCTATTAGCAATTCGCAAGGCTGGCGGTCTGACGATCGCCCAAAATGAAGCATCTAGTATTGTATTTGGGATGCCACAGGTAGCGATCGAAATCGGAGCCGCCCAAAATATTTTAGCTATTCAAGAGATTGCACCCTTCTTGATGAATCACATTCTTACTACTCAAACTAGCTCTGCAACTTCATCATGGTAACTATTCCGCAATCAGTATTAGAAAAGTTAAAAGCAGCGATCGCTGAACATTTTGGCATATACATTCGCTCCCAAGATGATGCAAATTTTTGTAAAAAAATCCATAGTCGCGTTCAAGCTCTCAAGCTATCCACCTACGAATCCTATTACGATCTCTTGAGTAGTCCTTCCGACCTCAGCCAATCAGAATGGCGAGAACTGATTCGGCAGGTGACCATCTCGGAAACATATTTCATGCGAGATAAGGGGCATATTAATTTATTGCAAAATAATATTTTGCCAGAGCTAATTCAAGCCCAAGACGCTAGTAAAACCTTACGCATATGGAGTGCAGGCTGCTCAACGGGTGAAGAAGCTTATTCCCTAGCCATCTTGTTGTATGAGTTAATTCCTAATCCTCAAAATTGGCGTTTACATATTGTGGGTAGCGATCTCAATCCTGAAGTCGTGCAGAAAGCCAAGCAAGCAATTTATAGCGACTGGTCTTTGAGGAGCCTTACGTCTGAGCAAAAGAGGCGGTATTTTACCCAGCAAGCCTCCCTATGGCGACTTAATGAAAATCTTTGTAAAATGGTGACTTTCTATTCTAATAACTTAATTGATGATACTTACAGTGCCTATGCCGTAGATTTTTCTAATTTTGATCTGATTCTCTGTCGCAATGTCTTCATCTACTTTGAGCCAAAGGCGATCAAAAAGGTGCTACGGCGATTTCAGATGGCGTTGAAATCTAATGGCTATCTGATCACAGGGCATATGGAGTTACATGGACAGAGCCTTGATGGATTTAAGGTAAATGTGTTTCCTGATGCAGTGGTTTATAGAAAAATGCATGGTAATGCTAGTGCTAATGGGGCTAATAGTCCAGACTATCGCAGCTATTCCCCATCAGGCAATTCTAGTCAGAGCCATAGTTTTCAAAATCCACAGCAAAATTTATCTGCAAATGCATCTAATGCTTTGCTTGCACCAGAGCTAAGTAGTGCAACTTGGGAATCCTATCGTCATGCTTCACAAAATATTACCGATCGCTTGGCAAACAATGAGCCAGCCCCAAGAAGCTCTGAAGTTAAAACTGATTGGGATCGTCTCACCGCCGCCGAAAATGCAATTGGTCGTACCGAATATCATGAAGCTCTCCAGTATTTGGAAGAAATTCAAGAAAAGCGGTTTCATTTTCTCAAAATACATCAGTTGAGTGCTTTAATCTATGCCAATTTAGGGGAGCTGAAATCTGCCTATGCTCATTGCGAAGAAGCTATTAAGTTGGAGCCAAATTTACCAAAAGTTTATTATCTGATGGCTCACATTGCCGATGAGATGGGTAAATATGATGAGGTAAAGAAACTTCTCAAAAAAGCAATTTATCTTGATCTTTACTATGTGGCGGCTTACCTTGCCCTTGGGGATATGTATGGGCGAGAAAGCGATCGCGATCGCGCCCTAAAAATGTATCGCTCGACTATCGATATTTTAAAGGCTTTACCTAGTAATACCATTGTGCCTGAAACTGATCTTACGCCCATAGAATTGATCCCTCAAGTAGAAGAGAGAATGCGTTGGATTGGGGTTGGGTTTTCATTGTAGGTACTGCTAACCCTTATCTCCCCTTCTCCTCAAATGGGGAGAAGGGATATTATTGGTCTTAGACCGTGTTTGAGAAGTTTTGATCCCCCTAAATCCCCCTTAAAAAGGGGGACTTTTTTAATCTTTCTCCCCTTTCGTAAGGTGGGTGAGGGGGGATCAATCAGTATTTTTAGCGAATGCCCACACTTCTCAAACAGGCTCTTAGACCGATAGATCATTAAAGCTGTGAATAAATGCCAGTAACTTTTGCTTGATGTGAGCAACACCCCCCTGCACATTGGACTCAATGTTAAGAGGCAATACAGGATCATGCAAAGACATCCTCAACAAGAACCATCCATCTTCAGAGGCATCCTGACAAGCTACGCGCACACCCTCATAGTTGTTAGGCACAATTTGCCAGTTAGCTTGACTAGCGGCAAATGTTTGTAATTCTTGAATGACGCGATCGCCGATCGCCCGAAAATCTGCACCCTGAATCTTAATTCGCAACTCCTCACTCTCCATCGGCTCCTGTAAATTAGCAATCAAATCCGTCAGTGTCTTCCCTGCCAACTTAGACTTTGCCAACTCAATCAATAGCTTACTTACTAGATAGGCTCCGTCATCAAGGAAATAATTTTCGCGCAAAGCTCCATGACCAGAAGTTTCGATCGCCAACCAAGACTCCTGCCCTTCTTGATTTAAGCGTATCGCCTCATTAATCACATTTTTATAGCCCCGTTTAAACCGATGATGCACTCCGCCGAGATCCTCAGTAATAAACCTTGACAAACCATCGGAAGTAATCGAATCCGTCACAATCGTGGAGTGGGGATGCTCCTGTAAGATGATGGCAGCAATCAAAGCAATGAGGCGATTACGGTTTAACTCCTTGCCAGATTGATCCACCGCCGCACTGCGATCGACATCCGTATCAAAAATAATCCCAAAATCTGCCCCATTTCTCATCACCGCATCGCAAATTGCCGCCATTGCCACCCGATCTTCAGGATTTGGTACATGGTTGGGAAAAGTCCCATCGGGATCTAAAAATTGACTCCCCGTAATATCAGCCCCCAAGGGCAGCAGCACCAAATTAGCATAGAAACCTCCAGCACCATTGCCTGCATCCACCACAATTTTTAAGCCCTGAAGTGGTGTGTCGTAATGCTCAGGGTGATTCACCGCCTCACGAATTTTGGAGACAAACTGTTGAGCATAAACAGCAATAAAATCATGTTGGCTAATTTCACCCCTTACTGCAAGATCTGTGTTTGTCTCAGTATGCCCATTGGCAAACTGGGCAGCGAGAGTTAGCAAATCATGAATATCTTTTTTTTCTAGCCCACCCTGTTGCGTGAAAAATTTCAGACCATTACGGTTAAAAGGCAAATGACTAGCGGTCAACATGATTGCCCCATCACAGTTAAATCCCTCCGTAATCGTACTCATAAACATGGCGGGAGTGGATGCCATCGCAAAATCAAATACTCGGCTGCCGATTTCACTCATGCCCAACATCACCGCCTGCATGAGGGCAAATCCCGACAATCGGCTATCCCGTCCCACCGAAATCACCAAATCTGTCACAGGCTTATTGAGTCGTTGTGATAGCCAGTAAGCAAACGATCGCCCCAAGAGCTGCGCGATCGCAGGAGTTAGATTAACTTCTTCATTAGGGACACCAGCGATCGCCACCCCACGAATATCCGAACCATTTTGGAGACGATTCCAATCAAAAGCCTTTAGCTCCTCAAAACTTTGCATAACCATGCCTCACTAAAAAATGGCAATTATCAAGAATGGCAACAATATAGCAAAACATATCCAAACCAAAAGAGATGAGCAGCAAATATGCCACCCATCTCTAGATATCAAAATCAAATTAATCCCTAAGGTATGCGTTTACCAGCTAGACTTAACCACACCAGGCAACAGACCTTGGTGAGCCATATCTCTCAAAACATTACGGCACAAACCAAAATCTCTATAATAGCCACGGGGACGGCCTGTCATCCAACAGCGATTACGTCCACGAGTAGGATTAGCATTACGAGGTATTTGTTGAATTTCTCGATGGACAGCAATTTTTTGTTGTTGAGTGAGTTCGGGACTAGCAAACTTTTCCTTGAGAGCCTCAAGTTTAGAAGCATACTTTTCTGCTAACTTGGCGCGTTTTTTCTCGCGCTCGATCATGCTTTTCTTAGCCATTACTATTTCTTAACTGTGATGGGTGTTGGAGTTGAGTCTAAAAATTTTTACAATTTGCGACAGTTACCGATCATATCTTAAATAACGCTAGATCACAACATAGCGCTTACTAATATTCCCATAACATATGCAACGTGCAACTTACCGAATTTGCCTAAATCCCTCTCCCAATTTTTAAAGATAGACTTTGAGCCATTAATACTCATCTTGACCCAAGTGAGCAGAAAAGGCTGAGGGATGATGGCTATATTTAGTCACATTGCTAGGAAAAAATATAATGAAAATGCTTGAAGTGGCTGATAGGCAGTTTGGCTGACCCATATAGAATTATGTAATACCAAATTAAGAAATGGCTACGCCACTTAATTAGAAAAACCTTACTGGGTTTGGTTTGTAATTTAAAAAAGTATGATCACACTTTTTTAAATTGGTATAAGTAAGAAGATATAGCTGCTGCCATGCTTGTTAGGGTTCAAAACCAGAATACGAGTTGCGCTTCTTGGGTTTTGATCTGTCCTAATACAAATGTCTAAAGCTATACATTCTTAAAAGTATCTTAAGATATACCAGACTAATCCTTGATTAATACCTTGAGCGTCAACGAACCATGTTAAGCAAACTGCAACAATTAGGAACCAATGCCGACGGGCGTTATGCCAGTGATGATGAATTGGAGTTTATGGATACATACATCAACTCCTTTGATCAACGTATTGCCGCCTATCATCAAATCAAGGCTGTCGAAAAAGAAATTGTCGATACTGTGCTTGCAAGACTAAAGGCAACTCATCCAGAACTACTAACATCACGCGGCGAAGAGATGCAAGCTAAATGGAAACAGGATACTTTTCGGGTTTTGCGTCATTCAGCCATGACCGTTTTATTAGATGATCCAGAACTACTCAAGCAGCAATTCTTATATTGGTTCCAGACAATTATGCAAGCATTCGGCGCTCAAGAAGCTTGTGATGTTACATATTTGATTATGCAGGATGTGGTTAAAGAGCTTTTACCCGAAGAAATTGCGACGATGCTCTGCCCCATCTTAGAAGTTAATCGAGAATTGTTAGGACAACAGCCCAAAAAAACATAGAATCGTAGAATTATTAACTAACCATTAAAAGCTATATTGTCAGGAGCCTGAGCTTCTAAGCTCGTTTAGTCTATGTCAAAGATGTCCTATAAAGGCTGGTACAGTCAAATCCGATCAAAATTAAGATTTCTCTTTTTGACATTTCTAGGGTTAGCGATCGCGCTAATGACAAACTTTCCTTACCTAGTCCTAGCTCAGACCTCTAGCATCAATACCAGCAGCGTTACCACTGTTCCTACTACAAATATAATTGCACCCACCGAAACCCTCAATTCTAATCAGGTCAAAAGCGAATTGCGCGGAATTTGGTTAACCAATGTTGATAGCGATGTCCTCTTCTCCAGTCAAAAACTGGAAAAAGCCATTAATCGTCTCCAAAGGCTAAAATTTAACACGCTATATCCCACCGTATGGAACCGTGGCTATACCCTCTATCCCAGCGAGGTCGCGCAAAAACACTTTGGTGTAGAAGTTGATCCCACCCCTGGTTTGCAAAATCGCGATATGCTTGCCGAAACGATCCAAATGGGTCATGCAAGAGGATTTGCTGTCATACCTTGGTTTGAATATGGGCTGATGACAGAAGATGGCTCTGAACTAATGCAGAGTCATCCAGAATGGATCACCAAACGGCAAGATGGCTCTCAGGTATTTCTACATGGCGAAAATAACCAGCATCGACTGGCTTGGCTTAATCCCACACATCCTGAAGTCCAGCAATTTCTCACAGATTTAATTGTTGAAGCAGTTAAAAAATATAACGTTGATGGCATTCAACTCGATGATCATTTTGGTATGCCCGTGGAGCTAGGCTACGACGACTACACGATCGCTCTATACAAGAAGCAACATTTTGGCAATCCTCCCCCCACAGATGTCAACGATCCTGAGTGGATGCGATGGCGAGCAATGGCTGTCACCAAGCTGATGCTCAAAATTTCCCAAGCCGTCAAAGCCGTAAAACCAAACTGTTTAGTATCCTTATCCCCCAATCCTAAGGAATTTTCCTATGCCAAATTTTTGCAAGATTGGTATAGCTGGGTGTATATGGGACTGATTGATGAGTTAATCGTTCAGGTATATCGCGATGATATTGAAATTTTTATCAAAGAAGTCAGCCGCGCTGAACTAAGTGAAATCCGTCAACGTTTACCCGTTGCGATCGGTATCTTGACTGGATTAAGAGTGCAAAATATTGACATGCGGCAGATTAAAGGTCAGGTCAAAGCCGTACGAGAAATGGATCTTGATGGGTTTTCTTTCTTCTTTTACGAAACATTAGGGCAAAGAGATGCTTCCTTTGAATCCCTATTATTTAGACCTGCCATGCGTCCAGATATAAGAAGTATCGTCTCATCGAGAAATTACTAAACACTAATCTTCTCAACATTTCAAACCAGCTAAGACTCAAGGGGGTAAAAATCGCTTCGTGATTCTTACCCCCTTGCTCTGTCTCTGAATAGGAATTATGCAGCCAAAATATTAACAAACTGACGCAGAACACTGTCAGGAAACCATTACAGCCATCACTTAAGAGATCATTAAGTTTACACCTTACTTGGGATCGCTGTAATCCTTGCAGGCAGACCTTTTGAAGCGTAAATCAGTAGTAATGGGGATCAGAGATAATACAAATACTATAAAAATAATTTCTATAAACTTCTTAAGTTTAACTACTATGAACTCTCTAGATAATCAAGTTACAGCTTGTCGTCTATGCCAGCATTACAAACCTGAAGGCAGACGTGGTGGTATGTGCAACAGGCTGGATGTACCTGTGCTGGCAAATTGGGAATCCTGTAGCCTGGCTGCTCACCCCTTTGAACTATCTTGGCAAGCTTCCAACAATATTAATTCCCTACTTCAAGACTCTCTCCAAAATATTAATGAAGAAGAACTAGTACAAGTTTAATCTTATTACGCAGGCATTGAATATATTAGATATACGGATATGTTGACAAACTTACAAAGCTACGGCTGAGAAATCCTTGGCTCCTAGCAACAATCCTTTGATAGACCACCTATGATTTGGAGTCAGCATTCTTGTCAACTGTAGCTCCCTGTAATTTTACTAAAAAGTTTTGTAATATTATTCAATAATTACCCAATAATTATACAATTGCCATAATTACCTATAAACAAAATAAATAAGTGTTAGCAAGGGTTTGGAGTGCGGCAATTCTAGGTATTGAGGCTATTCAAGTAGGTGTAGAAGTTGATGTCTCAGGAGGATTGCCCGGCATCACCTTAGTGGGCTTACCTGATACAGCCGTTCAAGAAAGTCGAGAACGGGTAAAGGCAGCCATCAAAAATGCTGGATATGCCTTCCCCATGCGGAAAATTGTGATTAATCTCACACCTGCTGATTTGCGTAAAGAGGGGCCAATTTTTGATTTACCGATTAGCATTGGTATCCTTGCAGCATCAGAACAAGTTGATCCCCAGTTGTTAGGTGATCATTTATTTTTAGGTGAAGTATCACTAGATGGCTCCTTGCGTCCTGTATCAGGCGTATTACCGATCGCGGCGGCAGCGCAAAAACTAGGTATATCGGGCATAGTTGTTCCCCTAGAAAACGCGCAAGAAGCAGCCCTAGTCAAAGACCTAAAGGTTTATGGGTTGCAAAGTATTACGGAGGTGGGCGATTTTTTGGCGAATCCCCAAAAATATGAACCTGCGATCGCCAATCCAGATATTAAGTGGCACGATAGTAGCTTTAAGCTAGACCTCAAAGATGTTAAAGGTCAACAACATGCGCGTCGCGCTCTCGAAATAGCAGCAGCAGGAGGGCATAATCTGATTTTTGTAGGGCCTCCGGGATCGGGCAAAACTTTACTAGCGAGAAGATTACCCAGTATCTTACCTGACATGAGCTTTGAGGAAGCCCTAGAGGTCACACGCATTCACTCGGTTGCGGGGTTGCTTAAGGGTAAGGGATTGGTTAGCGATCGTCCATTCCGTAGTCCTCACCACTCGGCATCGGGGCCAGCCCTAGTGGGTGGCGGTAGTTTCCCCAGACCTGGTGAAATCACCCTCGCCACCAATGGAGTGCTATTTATGGATGAACTCACCGAATTTAAACGGGATGTCCTCGAATTTTTGCGCCAGCCCCTAGAGGATGGATTTGTGAGTATTTCCCGTACTCGTCAAGCTGTTACCTTCCCAGCGCAGTTTACACTAGTCGCCAGTACCAACCCCTGTCAATGCGGATACTATGGCGACTCCGTGCAACCCTGCACCTGCACCCCACGCCAACGCGAACAATACTGGGCAAAGCTGTCAGGTCCCCTCATGGATCGCATTGATCTCCAAGTAACCGTTGCCCGACTCAAACCTGACGAAATGACGCGATCGCCAGAGGGAGAAGCATCCAGCACAGTCAAGGATAGAGTTCAACAATCAAGACACATTCAACAAACAAGATTTCAAGGAGAAAACCGCGTCAACTGCAATGCCCAAATGCAATCAAGACACATCAGACAGCACTGCCAACTTGATGAACCATCCCGCCAACTCCTAGAGGCAGCCATCAAAAGGCTAGGATTATCAGCCCGTGCCACTGATCGCATCCTGAAAGTATCTCGCACCATCGCCGACCTTGCCCACAACCAAAACATCCAAGTTGCCCACATCGCTGAGGCTGTACAGTATCGCACCCTCGACCGTATTACCTAATACCAAGTTAAGAAATGGCGTAGCCATTTCTTAATTAACAAAACTTACTGGGTTCGGTTTTTAAATTGGTATAAACAAGCATAGAGACTTATCAGCAAAGCACACATTTATAAACAGAGTTCATCAATTGGCTATAATTAATTTATTTTTGGGCTGATCCTTTGCTATTGTTTGGTGAATTGCTAGTGGAAGAATCTGATCGGGGCATTCAAGTATGAGTACAGTTCTCGTGGTCGAAGATAGTGTCACACAGAGAGAAATGATAGAAGACTTACTGAAAGGAAGCGGATTAAATGTGAAAACAGCAAGCGATGGCGTAGAAGCCCTAGAACAAATGCAAGGCGATTGCCCAGACATCGTAGTTATGGATATTGTCATGCCACGCATGAACGGCTATGAGCTATGCAGACGGATCAAAACCGATCCCAAAACTGAGCGCATCCCCGTAGTTATGTGTTCATCCAAGGGCGAAGAATTTGATCGCTATTGGGGTATGAAACAAGGAGCTGATGCATACATCGCCAAACCATTTCAACCCCAAGAACTAGTCGGTACTGTACGACAGCTACTTAGAAAAGGTTAACCCTCTCAATACGAATATGTATGAATATGTTATGAATATAGGTAGTATTGACAATTGTAACTATTAACAGTAAAAGCAAATCTTCCCACGCAATGCTTTAATTTGCACTCAATGCTCTAATATATTGCAAAACTTCAAGCCATCCAAAAATTGTAAGGTAGAACCTCTCGAATTATGGTAGGAAATCAAGACTTTTTCCCAGGCATCGGACAAGATCAAGCCACTGACTTTGAGCAGGGCATTGAAGCACCAGAGGGTGAGCTGCACTTACGTTTTTTTGTTGCCTCTGGTGTTGAGTTTGCTCTGCCTGCAATTGGGGTTAGTCAAGTACTAGAATATCCCCCCGATCGCATTAACCCAATGCCCAATGTTTCCCCATTATTGTTAGGTACAGTTAACATTCGGGGTAGAGTAGTGTGGGTAGGAGACCTTGGACAATTTTTGGGAGAGGCTCCTCCAGTAACAACGGATCGTGCCGAAGTTTCCATTATTGCCATTGAAGATCAAGGCATGATGCTAGGACTAGCCGTTGAACAAATTGGCGTTATGGCATGGCTTGATCCAAGCAAGTTAAATATTTCTCGCAACAGCTCTAGCAGTATGGCTCCTTTTATTAAAGGTGAATGGATAATGGAAGATAGCGAACCACTAAAACTATTAGATCAAGTGAATATTTTGCGATCTGCACGATGGGCATCTTAAACCAAGATCAGCCCATAAACCACTAGAAAAATGTTGCTAGAAATGGTTTATTAAATGGTTTATTAAAAAGACTTCGAGAGAATGGCAGAGACTTTAGGGTTTTTAGGAGAAAGCAAATGGCATCTAGCACACAATATCAAAAAGAATACGAAAAGGCCTCCTTAGCATACATGCAAGGAGAGTATAACCAAGCGGCAGAATTAACACAGCAACTCATTAAAGACTGTCCCAGCGATCCCATGTATCGACTGCTCTATGCCCACATCAACCTAGCCCTAGAGCGCTATCAAGATTCCGTAGGCGAATATGAAATCGTCTTACAACTCACCGATGATGCATCTATTCTCGAGTATGCCCATAGCGGTATTGCAGCTGCCAAAGAAAGGTTAGATATTGACAGCCAAAGCTACGGCTCCAGCCCCTTGGATAGTCAGTACAACTATCAAAATAATAGCTACAATCAATCCACCTACATAGAATCATGGGATGAAGCGGCAAGCTCTCCCGCCTCAACAGGCATCAACAATGAATTTGACTTTGAGGACTTCAGTCAAGATGCTTCGATCAATGGTTATAACTATGCCGAAACCACTCAAGCAGCTACAAGTTTTCAAAATACAGGGGGAAATACAAGCAGTGATGTTATGTTCATGGATGAATTTGACGATTTTGACGAAATTGCAGATTCACCATTTAATAGCAATGCTTACAGTGACTCTTTCGGAGCCTCCGATGCTACCCAAATGGTATCTAGTAGCTCTATATCAGATTTTGATAGCCAAGATTTTCTCACCTCATCAAGACAAGCCAACACACAGGCCAATGCTTTTGCCTCTTCAGGTAATAAAACAGGCGGACAGTTTGGACAAACTAACAGTGAAGCCGAGTTGTTTGGCTTAGGAAACATTAATCCTGCTGCCAAAGCCAGTCGGGACATAGCAGTAGAACCTAATGAGCAAGGAGGTCTCTTTTCTCCCTTCGATAACATGCCTCTCAAGACTAAAAACCTGATCACCGCCCTAGCAGCAGGATTAGTTGCGATGGTGGCGGCCGGATTTGTCACCAATTTAGCCACAGGATCGATCACTGCTAAGGGGGAACGGGAACAGGTTCGGAATACAGGGTGGATGATGGCTGGAGCCGCCGCTTTAGCTAGTGGCACTGTGGCATGGGGGTTGGGCAAACGATCTTCTCGACTCATCGAGCAATCTACAGAAAATCTCCAAATGCAATTTGAAGCTGTGATTCGTGGTGATATGAGTTCGCGAGCCGCAGTATTTAGTGAAGATGAGTTTGGTAAATTATCAAGCAGCTTTAATCAGATGATCCAAACCATTGTTTCTAATACCAATGAGGCGCAGCGCAAGGCATCGGAACAGGAGCAAGCTAAGGAAGATTTACAGCGTCAAGTAATTAGATTGTTAGATGACGTAGAAGGGGCAGCGAGGGGAGACTTAACCGTTCAGGCGGAGGTTACAGCCGATGTGCTTGGAGCCGTTGCCGACTCCTTTAACCTAACCATTCAAAATCTTCGCGAAATTGTTAACCAAGTAAAAATTGCGGCAAGGCAGGTAAATGAAAGCTCTAGAGAAAACGAGGCCTTTGCGCGCAGTTTGTCTTCTGATGCGTTACGGCAAGCCGAAGAACTGAGCGTAACTCTCAACTCTGTCCAGATGATGACTGAATCCATTCAGCGTGTGGCTGAGAGCGCCCGTGAGGCGGATCAGGTGGCAAAACTAGCGTCAGAAACCGCCATCAAGGGAGGCGATGCTGTAGAAAGAACGGTGGCAGGTATTTTAGATATTCGAGAAACTGTAGCTGAAACTACGCGCAAGGTAAAACGCCTTGGTGAATCTTCACAGGAAATCTCTAAAATTGTGGGTTTAATTTCACAGATTGCATCACGAACTAACTTACTGGCGCTCAATGCTAGTATTGAAGCGGCTAGGGCAGGAGATGCAGGTAGGGGATTTGCGATCGTTGCTGATGAAGTCCGACAATTGGCTGATCGTGCAGCTAAGGCATCTAAGGAAATTGAGCAGATCGTATTACAGATCCAAAGTGAAACAAGCAATGTGCAACAGGCGATGGAAGTTGGTACTCAACAGGTTATCGATGGGACAAAGCGTGCTGAACAAGCGCGTCAGTCTCTATCTGATATTATCCAAGTATCGCATCGGATTGAGACTTTGGTATTGTCGATTACGGAAGATACCGTCAAACAGACCGAAACTTCAAGAACAGTGTCACAGGTTATGCAATCAGTTGAGTTAACAGCTCAGGAAACATCGCAAGAGTCCCAAAGAGTGTCTGCTTCGCTCCAAAATCTAGTCGGTGTTGCGCGTAGTCTTCAAGAATCAGTGGAAAGGTTCCGCGTTGACTCTGGAGATAAAACAACGGGTGGTCGTTGAAGATCTGTTATATCTATTTGCTACTCATACACCCAACCTTTGAGAGGATTCAGCCATGAACTCAGACCAACAACAGCAACGTATTATGGGCTACTTTATTGAGGAAGCCCGCGAACATCTCCATACTATTGAACAGGGTGTCCTCAATTTGCAGGATCTCCTTGATGATGCAGAATCTATTAATGAGCTTTTTCGAGCTGCTCATTCAATTAAGGGGGGGGCTGCCATGTTGGGGGTTGGGAGCATCCAACATATTGCCCACAGACTAGAGGATTTTTTTAAAATCATTAAGGATCATCCTCAAATTAAAGTGGATGAACGCCTTAAGAGTTTGCTGTTAGCTGGTTTTGATCCTCTGGCGGAACTGCTAGATGAATTACAAATGTCCTACAAAATTTCTGATGACTTAAGTCAAGAAACTACAGGTAGGGTAAAGCCAGTTTTTGTTGAGTTAGAAAGGTATTTAGATTCTTTAACTAATGGAAGTGGAGCCGTAGAAAACGCTGCTAAGGAAAGTACTGAGAAGGTTAGTGGCACTAAGGTAATTAGTGCACCAGTTAAGTCTTTACAGGTGATATTTCAACAGGAAGTCACTACAAAGATGCGGGATATGTTGCAGGTGTTTCGCGGGGAAGATACGGATGAGAGCCGATCGCAACTACAGTCAATTTGTGATCATTTTCTCGCGATCGCTCAAGATTTTGATTTGCCTAGTTGGGAAAACCTCGTCGTGCAAATTAAAAGTGCGATCGCTATTACTAGTAACTCTTTCCGTGATCTAGCTCCAGTGGTCATTAGAGAACTAAAGGAAGCACAGGATCTAGTAATTGCCAATCAAGGTGACGATATTACAGTATCTAGCAACTTACAAGCTTTGCTACCCTACCGTCCTACCCAAACGGAAGATGACGAGATCAGTACTATTTTTACAACTGCACCTGCATATTTTGAGAATGAAGTCCCAGAAACACAGGAATTGACTGATAGTGATGTGCTGGAGGACTTTGATGTTTCCGATGTTTCTGCGGAGAGTGATACAACTAATGACCTCGATCTAGACTTTTTAGATGATCTAGAACCAAACTTGGATAATGAATCCTCCGATGATTTGAGTTTAGATGAGGATAATCTCGATCTATCTAGTATATCCACTGCGCCAATTGATCAACTAGATTGGATGGAAGGAGACTATGAAACTGTAGATGACCAGAGCGTTGATGGACCTATGGTGGGCGCATCAGAATTAAAGTCATTGGCAGTTCTCTTTGAGAATGATGATATTGATTTTGAGTCAGCTTGGGAAGACATTGAATCTAATGAGACCCAAATTGCTAGACAGAATATTGATGATTCGTCAGCAAGTCAAGATGATTTTGCCGATCTCCTTGTCAATGATACTTTTGCGAATGAAGACCTTGGCGGATTTGATATGGGCAAAGAAGATCAGTCCTTAGGGGTAGATCATTTGTTTGGAGATTTTGATACTGATGAGAGTACGGTTGGTAATTTAGATCAAGGTTTAGATAGTAATTTGAACATCACTGCTCATAATGATGCAAATAGTTTAGATGCTCCTTTAAATAGCTTAGATGACAATATTACTGACGATAATCTTTTCCCTGACGATCTGATGACTGAAGATTGGGGTGATGCATCTGATGATATACCTTTAGATGTAGATTTGAATGTTGCTACAATTCCGCCATCACCTTCTTCCCTTGATGCTTTGTTTAACTCTGAACTAGGAGACGAAGACTTACTGACGGAAACGGAAACTAGCGAGATGCATCTTGAGGATAATTCCCATGAAGTTCGTAACTTATTTGATTGTGAAGATCAATTGTTTCCTGAAGAATTTAATGAAGATGGCGCAAATCTAGATGTTAGTGAAGATATTGATACTAATGTTAACCAATTCCTAGACGCGCAAGCAGGAGAGGGTGATCAAGATCTGGGATTGGATGGTTTAGATGGTGTTGATGAACCCTTTGCTTTAACATCCCTAGAGGATGGCTTGGAGTTTTTAGGGGATCTGGATGAACCCTTTGCGATCGATGCAGGTGATGAAAGTATCCAAGAGGTGACAGAATCTGCAAATTTAGATCAGCTTATTGAAGATAATCTTGAGAACCACGACAACATCAATAATATTCATGAAATTAATGATCAAGAACTTTGGAATAATGAAGAGTCTGTTCTCGATTTCCCCAGTGATGATAGCCAGCAAGGTGTCATAGATGATATAGCAGATCTATCTAACTTGTTTGGAGATGAAACTGAGGATATTCCAGAAGATCAGGAGATTAATAGAGTCAATGTTAATAATGTAGTGGAAAGTGATCTAGGGCTGGACAGTGGTGAAGATTTAGATGACTTCTTTGCCGCCTCTGAGGAAGCCGTTCCTGTAGTCAATGATCAGGAATTAGGAGACTTAGCCTTATTTGATGATGCTTTAGAATCCCAAGAGATGACCTTAAATGATGGTATCGATAGTATTGATATTGATGTGACAACATCGCCATCTATATCGCCATCTATGCAGTCGAATAGTATTGAAGATTTAGATGATTTCTTCAGTATGAGTGAGGTGGATGATACTGAGGCGATTACCTTCGCAACGGCAACGGCCTATACATCTCCATCTCCAGAACATGAGGATTTTGGCGATCGCGACTTGATTTCTGCAACTGAGCAGCCTGAAATCATCGGTGATTTAACTTCTGATGAAGATTGGGCAATCAAGCTTACCGCAGCTAATGAGAATGATTTAACGGAAATTGAGACTAATTCAATCTCCTTAGACAGTTATAGAGAAGATAATTCTGCTCAAGACTATGATTTAGATTCTCTAGGGGAAGCAGACGACTTAGAGCAACTTGATGCTACTGATAGGCTGGATATTTTTGAGAATGAAAACACTAGTGATTCTCTCTCAATTGACGAATGGTTTGAAGAAGATCAAGCCATTGAGAATAATCATGAAGATAGCTGGATGAATGACGAATCTCTGGAATTGGGAAGTAATGATAACGATGAGCATGATCTAGATCAAGATGTTTTTGGGTTGGAGAGTGATGGCAACATTGCAGATATTAACTTAGGTATTGACGATGCCGAGCTTTCATCTGAACTAGAAAATGAGCAGTTTTTATCTATAACTGATACTGACGATGATCTGATTGTTGATGAAGTAACAGCAGAAACTACTTTAGATAGTTTGGTTGATTTCTTCCAAGGCGATGACGATGAAAATGATTTATCTGACGCTATATCTGTTGATTTGGAAAATGTAAACCAAGATGATCCTACCAACGGATTCGGTAATAGTTCGGAAGATAATGATGATTTGACCTTTGCTGAAGAAGATAGGTTTGTAGAGGTGGCAAATGATGTCATTTTGCAGCCCTCAGAGTTATTAAGAGGAGATGGAGTTGTGGCTGAAGGGGTTGCTGAATTAAATGGAATTGATGATAATTTCGACTTTGATGATTTAGAAGCAATGATCGATATGGATGTTGCAGAGTCAAGTCATATCGCATTTGACAATGGAAATAATGCTGGTTCTGAGCAGACCAATGATATCGATTTTGATGATTTGGAAGCATTACTAGGGGATTCAGGTACACCTGACCAGCCTTTAGAAATTGCTAAGGATGATACTGACGCAACGATCGCCAATGAATCTCAGCCCAAGCCTGCCGATGATTTTGGTGAATTGGAGGATATGTTGCATTCCACCTTTGCCAAGGATGTGGGACAGATCCAAACGAAGGCTCCAAGCAAGCCTGCGGCGGCATCTAGGAAGCAAAAGTTAGCCGATACGACGATGCGGGTTGATGTCAAGTATTTGGATAGTTTGAATAACTTGGTGGGGGAATTGGTGGTTAATCGCAACCTGTTAGAGCAGGAGCAGGAGCGTTTGCAACAGTTTATTACGAATCTGTTGCACCAAGTACAGCTATTGAGTGATGTGTCCCAACGGATGCGAGATCAATACGATCGCTCACTTCTTGAGGCATCTTTGAGTGCAGGCAGAGGTAAGCAGCATAGCTTTGAGTCCATCTATGCCAATGATGGCGGTAGTGATGGCGGTTTAGGATCTAGTTCGGTCAGTCGCGATTTTGAAGGCATTGAATTTGATCGTTACAACACATTCCACGTTCTATCTCAGGAAATTATTGAGTTAATCGTGAGAGTAAGGGAATCTGCTTCAGACATTGAGTTTGTGGTGGGTGAAACCGATCAGGTAACGCGCCAGCTTGGAACGATTACCACACAGGTACAGGATGATCTGAAGCAATCACGCATGGTTCCCTTTGCTCAGATTGCCGATCGCTTGCCGAGAGGGGTACGCGATCGCTCCCTCAAAACTGGTAAGCAAGTGGATCTAGAGGTGTTTGGCCGTGAGACTTTAATTGACAAGGCGATTTTAGAATCCCTCACCGATCCCCTTACTCACTTGGTGAATAACGCGATCGATCACGGTCTTGAAGATCCCGCCACTCGTCAAGCGATGGGCAAGTCTGCCACAGGTAAATTAACGGTGAGAGCATACCACCAAGGCAACCAGACCGTAATTTCGATCAGTGACGATGGGGCAGGTATTGATCCTGCTAAGGTCAAAAAGAGTGCCGTGTCTAAGGGCGTGCGGACACAGGCAGAGGTGGATGGACTGAGCGATAATGAAGTCTATGGTTTGCTATTTGAACCCGGATTTAGCACCGCAGCTAAGGCTGATGAATTTAAAGGTCGGGGCGTTGGCCTAGATGTAGTAAAGACCTGTCTGGATGAAATTCGCGGCGTGATCATTGTTGAGTCCGCGATCGGTAAAGGAACAAGCTTTATTATTCGCTTACCTTTAACCTTAAGTATTTCCAAGGCGATGTTCTGTATTAGCGATCGCGCTAGAATTGCCTTCCCAGTTGATGGATTTGAAGACATGGTGGAGGTTCCTCAGAGCCAAATCATTCTCAATGAGAAAGGACAGCCCTGCTTACCTTGGCGGGATACCGTCTTGCCATTCCAGCACCTCTCCAACTTACTATCCTATAACCGCCATTTGAGCCGTAGTAACATTTACGGTAAACAGGAAAACGATGAGCTTTGCATTATCATCCTGCGAAATGACACCAATTACCTCGCTTTGCAGGTGGATCAATTCCTTGGTGAGTACGAGATTGTAATTAAGCAGCTAGAGGGGCCAATTCCTCAGCCTGCGGGTGTGGCAGGGGCGACTGTGTTGGGGGATGGCCGTGTTATGGCGATCGCCAACGTCTTAGAGCTATTTGATATTGCCAGTGGTAGACTCAGACCCTCAGCCACCAATGTTCCTATGCAGCCTGTGGTTGAAGAGGATGTGGCGGTTGATCCGACCGTATTGATTGTGGATGACTCGATCACGGTGCGCGAACTGCTATCACTCACCTTTGCCAAGGTGGGCTATCGAGTCGAACAGGCAAAGGATGGACAGGATGCATGGGAAAAGCTCCGTGCAGGCTTGCCCTGTGACATGATCTTCTGTGATATTGAAATGCCGCGTATGGATGGTCTCGATCTGCTATCCAGACTCCAAAAAGACTCTCGCCTCAAACAGATCCCTGTGGCAATGCTCACCTCACGGGGAGCCGATCGCCATCGCCAGTCCGCCATTCAGCTAGGTGCGAAGGGTTACTTCACCAAGCCCTATCTAGAAGAAGAACTGCTCAGTGCCTCAAAGCGCTTACTCAATGGAGAGACTCTACCCATTTAATCCATTTAATCTATGTTGTTGAGTCTCAAAATTGAAAACTTTGCCCTCATTGATCGCCTTGAATTGGATCTCTATGCAGGACTAAATGTTTTGACAGGTGAAACTGGGGCGGGTAAGTCTATTATTTTGGATGCCCTTGATGCTGCCCTTGGAGGTAAGGTGTCGGCACGGATGATCAGGACTGGAGCCGAACGCGCCAATATTGAGGCAAATTTTGCTTCTAGTGTATTGATCGCCAATTGGCTAGAGCAGCAGCAGATCGATATTCTTGAAGGTGATGCCTTAGTCTGTAGCCGTGAAATTACGGCGCGGAGTAATCGCACTCGCGTCAATGGCGTGGTGGTGAATAAGCAGCAAATTCAAGAATTGCGCGATCTGTTGGTGGAGATCACAGCGCAGGGACAGACAGTTTTGCTGAGTCGCGCGGCACAACAACGGGAATTATTAGACAGTTTTGGCGATCGCGTACTCAAACAATCCCTAACTACCTATAAACAAAAGGTCATGCGCCTGTTTGAGGCAAAGGAGCGATCGCGCAAAGCCCTAGGGGAAAGACAACAAAATGAGCGTAATCGTCTGCAACATCTGGATATGCTGCAATACCAACTCAAGGAATTGGCCGCCGCCAACCTCCATGATCCCGATGAACTAGCACAACTAGAAAGCGATCGCAACCGTCTTGCCCATAGTGTCGAACTCCAAAAACAGGGCTATGAAGTCTATGAGGCACTCTATCAAAATGAGCAAGGTAATGCCTGTGCTGATTTACTAGGACAGGCCGAATCGATACTTCAGGAAATGGTTCCCCTTGATCAAGAAGCAACTGGCATTCTCGAATTAGTGTCTAGCGCCCTTGCTCAAGTCGAAGAGGCAGGACGGCTGATCAATAATTATGTGAATCACTTAGAATCTGATCCCGAACAACTAGAGATGATCGAACAACGCATCAATCATCTTAAACAAATCTGTCGTAAATACGGCACTCTGCCCGAAGCGATCGCTTACCAAGATCAACTAGAAAAAGAACTAGCAGATTTTAATGATCGCAATACTTCCATTGAAGACTTAGAAACACAGGCCACCGCCGATTATCAGGCTCTGATCAAAGGATGCCACAAACTGACAGAAATGCGCCAACAGGCGGCAACTGCCTTAGAAAAATCCCTAATTCATGGTTTGAAAATGTTGGCAATGGAAAAGGTACAATTTCAAGTCAAAATTGAGGAGATTGAACCCACTGCCCTCGGTAGCGATCGCATTGTCTTTGAATTTAGTCCGAATCTGGGTGAACCTTTGCAACCCCTTGCCGAAACCGCATCGGGTGGTGAGATGAGTCGATTTCTCTTAGCCCTCAAAACCTGCTTTACCGATCGCCAAACCCACCAAACTGAGATACCAATTCAAACCCTCGTTTTTGATGAAATTGATACGGGGGTATCAGGACGAGTAGCGCAAGCGATCGCCACCCAACTCTGGCAACTGAGCCGCACCTCACAGATCCTCTGTGTCACGCACCAGCCCCTCATCGCCGCGATCGCTGACCAACATTTTCACGTTAGTAAGCAGGTCATTGGCGATCGTACCCAAGTTCAAATTCGCTCCCTTTTACTTGAAGAACGCAAACAGGAACTGGCTCAAATTGCTTCAGGCAAATCAGTAACAGAACCCATAACAGAAGGTAAAAAAACAAAGGCTAAGAGTAAAAGCATGGAGGCCAAAACTCAAACCTCCAGTCAAGCGATCGCCTTTGCCGAATCACTCCTAGAAGAAGCCCAAACCATTAAAGACACCATCTCCCAATCCATGCAAGGAGTCAATGCCCCAATATGATGGAGAGTATCTCACTTTGGAACATTTGATAAAGACAAGGGGCTTAAGCCCCTTGTTATAGGCTTAGTAACTGATGTTACGTGGAACTCAGGGTATGAATCTCCTGCTGCTAGCAAAGCAGGGCAACCACAGAGGGATTGCCCCTACCTGAATAATTTAA
>JANRII010000008.1:0-2833 GCA_033765135.1 Pseudanabaenaceae cyanobacterium bins.39 | reverse complement strand
CATGCCAACTACATCGGCTCCACCACTGCCCTGCTCAACCATGTGCAACAGAGTTCCCACCAAGCATTCATCGTGGCGACAGAACCGGGGATCATCCACCAGATGCAGAAATCTGCCCCTGACAAGACGTTCATTCCCGCCCCACCCCTGAACAATTGCGCCTGTAACGAGTGTCCTCACATGCGCCTGAACACCCTAGAGAAGCTGTATCGCTGTATGCGCGATCGTACCCCTGAAATCACCCTGCCTGAGAATATCCGAGTTGCTGCCCTGCAACCTATCCAGCGCATGTTGGACATGAGTACCTAGATTTGTACTACTGCTGCGATCCGACTTGCGATAAGATCGATCGTACTTATGCTAAAAGTAGCAAGTCATAGAGGTGTTTTTGATCGAAGTACATTATGCGTGTATCAACATCAGACCAACAAGGTGATAGTGGCGTTTATGCTCTAGGGCAAAAGGTTTCACAAAATCTGGGTTGGATATTTCGACCTCAACCTTTGCGCGATATTGGTATTGATGCTCAGATTGAAATTGTTGAAAATGGCGAGAGTACAGCCGAGCTATTAGCGATACAAATCAAATCAGGTAAGAGTTGGTTTGATGAAACTACTGAGAAAGGTATTGTTTTTCGAGGCGATCCTAAACATTTGGAGTATTGGATAAACTATCCATTACCTGTGCTTGTTATACTTCATGAGCCTCAGACTAATATCGCTTATTGGCAAGTGGTAAATGCCGATACAGTAACTAACACTGGGAAAGGATGGAAAATAATTATTCCTTTCAATCAAAAACTTGATCAAGCTTCTAAAAACTCTCTGAAAGATATTTGCAGATTAATAGTTCATGCAGATAATTTTTCCCTGCTCTCCTTAAAAGACATGAGTCATGGTGGAGCAAAGCGATATACATCTAACGTACTAGTTCATGGAAGTACTTCTAAAGCAGATATTATTAGTGTTGTGAAAAAGGTAACCTGCGACTTAATCACCCGCGAGTACTATCGAAATGAACTAGTTCGGCAATCTTGGGAAAATACTCCAGCAAAAGTTATTTGGCTTTTTGTTTACGTTGCTATTGGAGATGTGGGGAACGCAAATTGGATTTGTCGAAGTCAATGGATTAATAGTAACCTGGAGTCACAATTTAGACCTATTGAGTTTAGCGGTATTGAAATCGGAGAAGGTATTGTTCTGGAATGGTCGGAGCGATATGAGGAGCTAGCACATTTTTATAAAAGTAATACTTTAACTAAGGAGGAATTTCTAGATAAAACTCTGCATGTCCTGGAGAAAATCAAGAAATTAGTGGGAGAAATCACTAAACTTAGGAGTAGTTATGATGATGGACTAATTGATCAAGATTTATTTAATGAACGAATGAAATCTTACGAAACCGATCTAACAAAAGCTTATTACTCATCAATAGGTTTTAATGTACCACCTTTAGAATGTAAAGATTTTGCCAGCAAATTTTCTTGTGTGCTAGCAGATGCACATAATATTGTTCTTCCGTTTTCAGAAAATGGTTTAGAAACATGGGAAGAGAGCAACCGTAACTATCTCATGAAACAAGCTATAAAAGACTATGAGCGTGATTTGCCCCGCCTTGAGTATGAGCTTGAAAAGTTGCAATAGTAGGATTTTCTCCCACCATAAGCTCTGCCCCATCCCATGTTGAGAACGATCGTTGCTAAAAGCCTTGCAGGTTTAGAGGCACGGGTTGGGCTGTACCAAAGCCAAGATGAGCAGTTTTTTGGGGAATGGACAACCAATTTGCCCTTGCTGACTGAGACTGAACAGGCTGAACTCGATGTCATGCGTCGCCGGTTGGCGTATCACCGCTCTCATGGTGATTTGTTAGAAGGAGCGGTTACTCTGTTGGTTGCGTCACCGTTGCTGGACATTGCCGGATTTTACGATCCTCCCTTTAGGATGCAATCAGAAACCGCGATCGAACTAGTGATTGACGATGGGGAAGAAGTGTTGCGGGGTCGGATTGATCTGCTAATCATGCAAAAACAGTTTTGGGTGCTGGTCGTGGAATCTAAGAAGACCAGTATTTCTGTGCGATCGGCGTTGCCCCAAGCCCTGGCATACATGATGGCAAGTAGCCATGCGCATCAATCCCTCTTTGGCATGATTTCTAATGGGGATGATGTGCTATTCATCAAGCTAGTGCGGCAACCGACTCCACAGTATGGATTGTCCCGATCGTTTTCGCTATACACGGTGCCGAGTGAGGCGCAGCAAACCCTCCAGATTTTGAAGCGGATTGGGCAGCTAATTGCGTGATCTGGCTGGCACACTATCTATCTGACTGGTGGGATATGCGACAATTCGAGGGTTGTTGGCGTTTGATTCTCTACCGTGCAAATTCTTTCCGTCGCCCTCAAAAACTTTAAGTGCCACGACGATCGCTACTTTGAGTTTCAGCCGGGGTTTAACGCCATCAGCGGCGAGAATGGGGCGGGCAAGAGCAGTATCCTAGAGGCTATCGCCTGGGTGTTGTTTGACCATACAGACTACACCAAGGATGAACTAATTCGGCGAGGGGCAAAAACTGCCCAAGTCGCGGTGCAATTTATCTCCAGAGCAGATGGTCGCACCTATCGCGTGGAACGCAGCACCAACACGGGTTACCGCATCATCGATCCCCAAATCAACAAGACGTTAGAGGTGACTAGGGTCAATGAAGAGGTGATCCCCTGGCTGAAAGAACACCTCGGTGTGTCTGCTGGTGCTGACCTAACCCGGCTGTTTGCCGACATGATCGGGATTCCCCAGGGCACGTTTACCGCTGACTTCCTCAAGCGTCCTAAAGACCG
>JANRII010000036.1:0-25981 GCA_033765135.1 Pseudanabaenaceae cyanobacterium bins.39 | reverse complement strand
GTACTTTTCAAAATCAAAAAGATTTGTTTGCCTATCCTGCATTGATTTTTAACTTCTTCTATCTCTTGTTTATTATAATATATATCTATTCCAATTTCTCAAATCTCTTGTCCTGCCTACACCTATTTTTAGAGATCCCCTATAGATAGGTTTTGCACTTGAACCAGTTCCACCACCATCATTTAACTGATAAGGAGGATTACCGACAATAACATCAAACTTCATATTCTTAAAAAAACAACTAGGATCATCAGCATGGATAAATTGATAAGCATAGGACTCTAGCGCATCGCCGCGCTCATACACCTCCTGACTCGCGCCGCAAAAGCCACACTTACCGCCGCGCCAATCATGCTCCACACGCGCATAAACAATATTACCCTGCTCATCCTCAAAATCCGAACATACCGAATACCGCCCATTCGCCACCTTCGAGCAGTACACACTCCGTCGTGACAACAACCCCGTCAACTCCGTAATCGCCAACCCAAAAAGCTGATACTTATAAATATGGTTAGCCCGTTCCTGCAAATCTGGGAACACAGGCTTCAATCCCTCAATCAAGCGCTTGGCAATCTCCCGCAAAAATACCCCCGACTTGCACACAGGATCAAGAAACCTCGCATCAGGATCTGACCACAACTCCACAGGCAACAAATCCAAAATCTGATTCACCAAACTCGGCGGCGTAAACACCTCATCATTGCTCAAATTCGCCAAACAAGTTAAAACATCAGGATTGTAATTACTTTTGAGCATCATCATCACCAGAATCCAAATTAGATAATATTAAAAAAGTTGCCTAGATCCCCCCCAGCCCCCCTTAAAAAGGGGGGAGAATTTCTCTTCTTCCCCCTTTTTAAGGGGGATTGAGGGGGATCTCCCCTACCCTCAAAAAATGCACCACAGGAAAATCCTCAATCGGAGTCGGGATAAACACATCCTCACCCTTATCCGAAAATAAAGGCAACCCCATAACGGCTTCACGATCCAATAACTCCTTAAAACTAAAATCGCGCCGCTTAATCATGCTGCCATTTACAGGCGACCATTCCGAAAAAATGATCGGCTCAGAGCGATCGCCCACCGTCTTTAACGTCAGCGCATCGCCATGAATGATATTGCGGCTGAGAATATAACGTACTGCCTCCCGACAGTCATCATTTGTTAAATCTCTAAAAAGCTCCGTATATTTTTGATCAAATATATTGAATAGGCGATCGCGACATTCCTGCACATTGTCTTCTAAAATATCAATCCCATAGATCGAAGAAATCGCCAAAACCCCATTGCGCTCATACTCTAGCTGCACCTTGCCATAACGAGATTTAACAACCTCTAACTTACGTTCTAAAACCTCCGCCAAAAAATTCCCCGTTCCACAGGCAGGTTCCAAAAATCTCGACTCAATCCGTTCCGTTTCTTGCTTTACCAGATCCAGCATCGCCTTCACCTCGCGCTGATTGGTAAACACCTCACCATGATCAGTTACTCTTTGCTTCGAGATTACCTGTTTTTCTATACCCATATTTCTCCCTTGGTAATAAGTGACTGATAAACCATAGATTATTCTGATCGGGCAGACCAATTTTTTCTGTTTTCGGTTTATTTATGCCTATCTACTTATCCAAAAATTATCTGTTTATTTTTATTTTACTTGCTTGCTGTCTACAAGTCATGCCGTGAGAGTATCTCACTTTGGAACATTTGATAAAGACAAGGGGCTTAAGCCCCTTGTTATAGGCTTAGTAAGATTTAGACTGTGCCAAAGTGAGATGCTCCCTCATGCCGTTAAAGCCATTATATAGTTTTTACTTTGCTAGATTTCATTGTCAAAGATTATAAAGCTAGATGAATAAATGTAATCTATGAACATTTATTTACGGCAAAGAACGATAATGGGAATGTGTCAAGGGTTGTATGGCTGAGTATGTATCCCATGATGAGACCCTAGATGCACCATCAACTTAACTAGGGAGATAGAGATTATGACTAGCTCATATTCGGTCACGGAATTATCGAGAAATGTTCCAAAAGAACAAGCATTAGTTCTCTGGTTTGAAGAAGTGGGAATTGAAGATATACCTCTTGTGGGGGGGAAAAATGCTTCACTTGGTGAAATGATTCGCCAACTCACACGAAAAGGAGTAAATGTTCCTAACGGATTTGCTACCACTGCCTACGCTTTCCGCCACTTCATTGAGAAAGCAGGTTTAGAAGTAAAACTAAGAGAATTGTTTGCAGATCTAGATATTGAGGATATGACTAACCTTCGCGATCGCGGTCGCATGGCAAGAGCCTTAGTCCTCAATACGCCATTCCCTGAAGATCTGCAAATGGCGATCGCCATGTCCTATCAAAAACTCTGCGCTCTGTATGGTTCCGAAACAGATACCGATGTGGCCGTGCGCTCTAGTGCTACTGCCGAAGATCTACCTGATGCCAGTTTTGCGGGTCAGCAAGAAACCTATCTGAATGTCTATGGAGCTAATGAAGTTGTCGATGCCTGCCATCGTTGCTTTGCTTCGCTATTTACCGATCGCGCTATTTCTTATCGCACTATTAATGGATTCGATCATTTTGATATTGCCCTTTCCGTTGGCGTGCAGAAAATGGTACGTTCCGATCTTGCATCATCGGGAGTCATGTTTTCCATTGATACAGAAACAGGCTTTAAGAATGCAGCCCTGATTACTGCTGCCTATGGCTTAGGGGAAAATGTGGTGCAGGGAGCCGTTAACCCCGATGAATACTTCGTGTTTAAACCTACCCTCAAAGCAGGTTTCCGTCCCATTCTCGAAAAGCGTCTTGGTACAAAAGAGATCAAGATGATCTATGACATTGGTGGTGGTAAGCTGACCAAAAATGTACCTGTGGCGATGCCAGAACGTAATAAATTCGCGATCGATGATGATGAGACTCTCAAACTAGCAGAATGGGCTTGCATTATTGAAGATCACTACTCAGAGGTACGCGGCAAGCTCTCACCCATGGACATTGAATGGGCGAAGGACGGTAAAACTGGAGAATTGTTTATTGTGCAGGCTCGTCCTGAAACAGTACAGTCACAAAAGGCTGGCAATATCCTGAAACAATACCGACTACATGGCTCTGGTGAAGTTCTTATTACTGGACGCTCTGTTGGCGAAATGATTGGTCAAGGTAAAGCCAATGTGATTCTGGATGTGCATCGCATCGATGAATTTCAAGCGGGTGATGTATTGGTAACTAACAAGACCGATCCTGATTGGGAACCAATCATGAAAAAGGCCAGTGCGATCGTCACTAATCAGGGTGGGCGCACCTGCCATGCTGCCATCATTGCTAGGGAAATGGGAATTCCTGCGATCGTTGGTTGTGGTGATGCTACTGGTGTCCTCAAGTCTGGACAAGATGTCACGGTTTCCTGTGCTGAAGGTGAAGAAGGCAAGGTCTATGCTGGTCTAGTTCCCTTTGAAGTATTAGAAACTTCCCTTGATAATTTGCCTAAGCTTGCTACTAAGATCCTCATGAATGTTGGCAATCCAGAAGAAGCCTTTGGACTGTCAGCAATTCCCTGTGATGGAGTAGGCTTGGCACGGATGGAATTTATCATTGCCAATCACATTAAGGCGCATCCTCTCGCACTAATGAACTTTGATACCTTAGAAGATAAGGCGGCAAAATGGGAAATCTCCCAATTGACGGCTCTCTATGAGAACAAGTCAGATTTCTTTGTCGATAAGCTGGCTCATGGTATTGGCACGATCGCGGCTGCCTTCTATCCGAAGCCAGTGGTGGTCAGGATGTCAGACTTCAAGAGCAATGAGTATGCCAACCTTTTGGGCGGTCGCGCCTTTGAGCCTGTAGAAGAAAATCCCATGATCGGTTGGCGAGGTGCGTCTCGCTATTACGATCCGAAATATCGCGAAGCCTATGGCTTGGAATGCCAAGCCCTGAAGCGTGTGCGCGATGATATGGGATTGACTAATGTGATTCCCATGATTCCCTTCTGTCGTACTCCCGATGAAGGTCGTAAAGTACTTGCAGAGATGGAAAAACACGGTCTCCAACGGGGCGAAAATGGTCTAGAGGTCTATGTCATGTGCGAAATTCCCAGCAATGTGATTTTGGCAGATGAGTTCTCAAAGGTATTTGATGGATTTTCCATTGGTTCCAATGATTTGACTCAGTTAACCCTTGGACTCGATCGCGATTCGTCTCTAGTGGCGCATATCTTTGACGAGCGTAATGAAGCCGTGAAATCGATGGTGCGTACTGTAATTCAAAGGGCTAAGGCAAATCATCGCAAGATCGGCATCTGTGGTCAAGCACCGAGCGACTATCCTGAATTTGCCAAGTTCTTACTAGAGGAAGGCATCGATTCAATTAGTCTCAACCCAGATTCTGTCCTCAAAACGATGCTAGAGCTTGCGAAGGTCTAGTCTAAATAAGAGCGTGTTTGAGAAATTTTGATCCCCCTAAATCCCCCTTAAAAAGGGGGACTTTTTTTAATCTTTCTGCTTGCTATCTGACGGAGACTGGCAAACGTGATATGTTTTAGAGGTAGTTTGACACAAAGGGAAGAATATGGTTAGCACAACTACAAAGCCTGCTGCGTTAGAGTCATTTCTTTGCCTGCCTGAGACTAAACCTGCTTACGAATTTCTTGACGGACAAATTACTCAAAAACCTATGCCGCAAGGAAAACATAGCTTATTGCAAGGCTCGCTTTGTCCAGCGATTAACCAAGTAGCTCAACCGACAAAAATTGCGATCGCTTTTCCAGAGTTACGCTGTACTTTCGGCGAAGCATCAATTGTTCCAGATATATCAGTATTTCGTTGGGAAAGAATTCCGCGTGATCAATCTGGTGAAGTGGCAAATCGTTTTGAGATTTGCCCAGATTGGGCAATTGAGATTCTTTCTCCTGAGCAAAGGCAAATCAAGGTTTTAGAAAATTTATTGCATTGTATTGATCATGGCACAGAGTTAGGCTGGTTAATTGATTCCCAAGATGAGAATATTTTGGGAATTTCTAGCAATCGCCGCATTCAAATTTTTAAAGGAGCCGATACTTTACCTGTTCTCAATGGAGTTAATCTGGCACTAACGGCTAAACAGATTTTTGGCTGGTTAAAGTTTTAACGTTAGTTCAATCAAGAATTTGTACCAATATTTACTCTATGGTGAAACTCTGACAATCGTTCCCTTTGAGACTTGGCTAAATAGTTCACGAATATCTTCGTTATACATACGGATACAGCCATGGGATGCGGCTTGTCCCACTGAGGCTCGGTTTGGTGTACCGTGAAATCCTGACCAATTTTTGCCGTCAGTCCAAAAACCGATCCAGCGATCGCCAAGGGGATTATCAGGATCACGACTAGGGATGACATCCCCTGTAAAGGGATTTCGCCATGCGGGATATTCTATTACCTGCAAAACTTGATGATTGCCGATGGGCGTACTCCAGCCCTGTCTTCCCACCGCCACAGGATAGGTCTTTAGGGGGATCTCACCATGAAAAGCAGTGACTTTGCGCTTGCTGATACTAACTTCAAGTCGGGTGACTTTCATTAAGTCGCGATCCCAGAGTTGGCGATTGGGATTGATGCTGTAGGGGGTTTTGAGGACTGGTAACTTTTGTTGATAGGCGATCGCCTGATACAGCATTACTGCTAATTCACCACGCTTGATCAAAGCATTGGGAGCCAAAATACGCGGATCGGGAAAATTGCTAACTAGTCCCTGTTGGGTAATTGTGGCGATCGCAGGAATAGCATAACTAGGAATCTCATTAGCATCACGATACATCGATAACAAATATGCCTGTGGGGTTTTCGTTTCTTGTTGTTTGAGATTTAAAGCACTGGCGATCGCGACTAGGCTCTCTGCTCTAGTTGCAGGTTCGCTGAGTCGTGTATTGATTTTTGGCGCATTGGCAAAGGCAGTTTCTAATAATTTGGCTAACTCGGCACGGGACACATAGCGATCGGGCTGAAATAGGCTTACTGAGTCAGGGGGAGCTAAAACCGCCTGCAATTTTGGTAAAGTGAGCAAGCCTTGCACAAAAGGACTTGTCCAATGGCGTTGCAGATCTAAAAACAGAAATTGGTTGGTTGGTTGGGCAATTTGGCGAGTAGCAATTTGTGCAGTACTTTGTGAAATATCTAGCGAAGTATCTTGAACCAGTTGTCTTGAATTATTTGCCCAAGCCCAATTCCCCAAAGATCCCCACAAAACAAGGGCTAGGGGCAAACCAAACTTCTGGTGATTTGCCCAATTAATGCACCAAATTCGCCAATGATAACCTTGTAAATTACCTAGATTGCTTGGCAGGAAGTTAGGGTGTTTTGCATTGCTTCTCATCAAACCAAATATTACTTTCATTGCTAGGACTAGCGTCCAGTATATAGGCTGTTTTCTCAATATCCTGAGCTTTCTTTTCTTTTTGCCTAGCTTCCCCAAATGGGAAAGTAAATTTATTTTGTCCTTGTCCAGTGTTAGGATTGGTCAAGATCAAAACAGATCTTAAATATCCCTTTTTTTTATTCGGTGGACAAATATGGGGGTTCAGATTATTAAGCTTAGCATTGTTTTTAACTAGGGCTTTTAGCTCTGTCTCTTGAGTTGAAGATGCAGCGATTACATAGTAACGCTTACTACTTAAATTGGCATTAATGGATTCGGATAATTTCTTATCCTTAGATGAAGATGCAAGCTCCTTAAGACCTATATCACTTTGGCTGGCAGCTATAGACTCTATCCTAACGGTCATATACGGATTCTTTAACAAACTGTCGATCAATTTATTCATAAAGTCGTCATTGGCTGGCAGTTTGGTGGCAATCACATCAATGATCGTATTTTTAAAAACTTGATCTCCACTAAATTTTGTGGCTAACTCGGCGGAGACCCTGGGGGTGACAGCATTTGATATTGTATCCAAGCGTTCGGGCTTAGTTAACTGTTGGACAATCACATTTGATATTGTATCCAAGCGTTCGGGCTTAGTTAACTCTTTGACAACCAATTCATGAGCAGTATGATAAAGTCCCAACAGACCCGCAATAGAGGCTATACCAAGTAGACCAATGCCTCCTAAGACTTTTTTACGCACTTCACCCGCAATACTTTCGATCGCGGCCTCCTTTCGCAATTTAGCTAATTCTTCAGTCGCTTGCTTGATTTCAGCAATTTGCTGTTCTAATTCTTCATTTTTCTTCTGGAGATGAAGATTTTCCTGTTTAAGGATTAAGAAATTGTCTTGATTTTGAGGCATGGCTTTTCACCTATGGGAAAATCACCCATTTAGTCACAGATTACAATTAGGAAATTAAGATAGAGTGGCAACCTCTCGCAACTGGATATCGCAACTGCGCCAGATCTGACCATCGAGAGCAGTCTGCTCAATAAGGCTGGCGAGTTTTAACGTTTTCAATGCTTGAGCGCCCCCAACTGAAGGCTGTGCCTGATCGCGGACACAAGCAACAAAATGCTCTAATTCGGCATGAAGTGGCTCGATATTACTGGTATGTACTTTTTCGATGAAACCATCTTGACGGTAAAGGACTTGTCCGTAATCGGTTGTCCAGTTGGCGGTAGTTTGGCGATGGATGAGAATTTCGTTATTTAAGAAGTCTGATTCGGTGAGCGACTTGGTGCAGTGGGCGGTAATTTTACGCTTTTTGCGATGGGTGACTTTGCTGGCGGTAAGGGTTGCAATTACGCCATTTTCAAAGCCAATGGTGGCAGTTACATAGTCCAGATAGCTAGAGTCTGGCGATACGCAGTTACCATGGGCAGATACCTTGACAATTTCGGAGGGGACTAACTCCAAAATGAGATCGATATCATGGATCATCAAGTCAAATACAACCGAAACATCATTGGCTCTTTGGGAGTAGGGACTCATGCGATCAGCTTCGATCGCTAAGATCGTTTCATGTTTGAGGACTTTGCTGAGTTCCTGAAAAGCTGGATTAAAGCGCTCAATGTGACCAACTTGGAGAATCCGATTCTGTTCGGCGGCAAGGGTAACTAAGGATTCTGCCTCATTAATGGTGGCGGCGATCGGCTTTTCGATCAGGACATGGACACCTGCTTTGAGACAAGTTGTGCCGACATCATAGTGCAGTCGGGTGGGTACAGCGATGCAAACGGCATCAACCTGAGTAAGGAGATCGCGATAGTCCTCAAAATAGAGAACACGATGCTTATTAGCAGTGTCGCGCCCACGCTCCACATTTACATCTGAAACCCCAACTAGTTCAGCATCTTTGAGCAGGCTGAGTACTCTTGCATGATGCTGCCCCATATTACCAATACCGATGACTCCAATCCGAATAGGATCGTATATATTACGATTGGGGCTCATACTCCTCACACATACTCATTAAACAAGCTCAATTTGTCAAAAATCCTAACATGGATTTTGTAATGCAATTGTTTCAGTCTGGAATAAATCAAGACCTAGAGTTGTAATACCAATTTAAAAAAGAGTGATCACACTTTTTTAAATTAAAAACCAAACCCAGTAAGGTTTTTTTAATTAAGAAATAGCTACGCCATTTCTTAATTTGGTATAAATTTCTAAGCCTTGACTACATTCATAATTATAGATAATTTGATGGCTCAAGAGATGGCTCAACCTGTATTTCTCATACCTGCGGCAATGCCGTTAATGGTGAGCAATGCGCCGCGCAGGAGTTCATTTTTGGAATAGCGCGATCGCAGGTCGACGGTATCGGAGCGATGCTGACGCAAGCGCTTGAGCAATGAGGCTTGGATAAAGCCCAAGGGGACGATCGAGCCATTGCGTAACTGCACTGATCTTTGCAGATCGCGATCGCTATCCAATACCTGCTTGTTACCCGTAATGATTTGAATTACTTTGCGAGTACGCTGAAACTCTTCTAAAATCTCGGCAAAGATATCCACAAAATCTTGCTCATACCCTTCCTTGGTTAGTTCCCGCATATAGTGATGGGCGATTTGCAGATCGGTCTTCGCGATCGTCATTTCCACCCGTGAGATCACCGTCTTGAAGAAAGGCCATTTGCTATAGAAATATTGCAATAGAGACAGATGCCCGTCGGGGTTTTGCTGCAAAAAGTCATCTAGGGCTGTGCCAATGCCATACCAAGATGGCAACAAAAATCGACTCTGTGTCCAGCTAAATACCCAAGGAATTGCTCTGAGGCTACCAAGATCCCGCTTACCTGCGCGACGGGCAGGACGAGAACTGATTTGTAATTGACTAATTTCTTCGATGGGGGTGACTTGGTGGAAAAACTCAACTAAATTGGGTTGTTCATAAATCAAGTTGCGATAGACCTGTCGCGATCGCACCGAAATTTCTTCCATCGTATCTAGCCAACAATCGAGGGTATCGGTGCTGCTGGGCAGGAGAGTCCCTTGAATCACCGCAGTGGTGATTGTTTCGAGGTTGTATAGGGCAATTTCGGGTAGAGAATATTTAGAGGCGAGGACTTCTCCCTGCTCAGTGATCTTGATGCGCCCTTCGATGCTGCGTCCTGGTTGCGCCAAAATCGCCTCATAGGTGGGGCCGCCACCACGACCAACGGAACCACCACGACCATGAAACATCCGCAAATCTACATTATATTTCTGACAAACATCCTGTAATGCTCTCTGGGCTTTATAGATTTCCCAGTTGCTACTCAAGAAACCAGAGTCTTTATTGCTGTCGGAATAGCCAAGCATTACTTCCTGTAGATGATCGTGGCTTTCTAGGTAGTCACGGTAAAGGGGCAACTCAAATAGCTCCGTCATAATATGGGGAGCGCTCTGTAAGTCCTCCACAGTCTCAAATAGAGGCGCAATACTGAGGGAACCTTTGCCAGTGGCGGGATTGTATAGACCCGCTTCCTTAGCAAGTAGCAAAACTTCGAGGATATCGCTCACACTACGGTTCATGCTGATCACATAGTTGTTGCAGATATCTACCGAGAACTCTTGCTGAATTTTGGCGACCATCCGAAAAGTTTCAATGATCTCATTGGTCTTGGGACTGAAATTTAATTTGGCGGGGATCATCGGCCGCCGAGTTTTGAGTTCTGCGGTCAGCCATTGGACTTTTTCGGTTTCGCTGAGGTCATCATAGGGGCGATCGAGGAGTTGCAAGGTTTCCGCAATCTCAGTGATGGTGTTACTATGCTGTGTACTTTCTTGTCGAATATCGAGATGAGCAAGATGGAATCCATAGACATTGACTTGACGGATCAGATCCTCAAGGGGTTTAGGATTTAAGTTGGTTTCGATCAAACTGGCTTGAATCAGCTTTAACTCGTTGAGAAATTCCGAGGCATCGGTGTAAAGGCGATTTTCATGACCTTTGATGGATAGTTCCATTTCTGAGGCTTGCCATCCGCTATGGCGCAGTCTTTGGTTGCGATCGCGGGTGCGTTCGAGGCGTTCGCGCACATAGGCAAGTTTGAGGCGATAGGGTTCTTGGCGATACTTAATTGAATCTCGCTCATATACTTCTGGCAAATGAATTTGATCATCGCCGAGGGAGTCGAGCAAGTCCTGCGAAACATCACTGAGGCTCTGTGATAGTGACAGTAAGCGGCTCAGACGATCAATGGACTTAATGTATTTGTTTAAAACAAGGTTGCGCTGATAGCAGGCAGTTTGCCATGTGACTTCGGGGGTGACATAGGGATTACCATCGCGATCGCTCCCCACCCAAGACCCAAATTTGCAAAAGTTATAGCTGGGTACTTGCATTTTGGGATAGGTAATCGCGATCGCTGAGGCAATGCGATCGTACAAAATGGGAATTGCGTCAAATAAAACCTCTTCAAAATAGTGCAACGTATAGTCAGCTTCATCTAATACCGTTGGCTTGATCTGATTTAGCTCATCCGTCCGCCACCATAGCCGAATCTCCTCGGCAATTTGCTCTTGCAACGAAGCCGCTTCCCAGTTGAGGTTTAGGGTTTGGGGCGCAACATCATCACTCTTAAACCCAATTAACCGATCTAGTTCCTTGAGCATCTTGGCAATCATCCGTTGCTTCTCACGGATCGTATGGCGCACGATCTCAGTAGGATGGGCTGTAAAAACTAGGCGAATATCTAGATTATCGAGAACTTTTTGGATCTGCCGAGTTGGTACATTGAGCTTCTTCAAAACTGGAAAGAGCCAACGCAATGTGCCTGGGGGATATTCCTGTTCACTATTCATGGGGCTAACACGATGAGAGCTAGTCTGCTCCTGTTCGTGATCCTGCTCAACAATATTAATTAGCTGAAAAAATAGAGCAAAGGCTCGCGCTGCTGTTGTGGCTTGATGCAAATCAAGACTCTCTACCAGTTTTAATACCTCTTGGGCAGGATATTCAGGAGCCTGTCCCTCTGGCGAACACATTGCCCGCAATTTTCTTAAGAGATCAACTAATTCTTGACCGCTTTCCCGAAGCAGGACTGATTCCCATAAATCCTCCACTAGCTTGAGCCGAAATCGCAGACGAGAATTGGCGGCACGCAGTTCGCTCTCTATGTTTACCATCTGTACCAATGACGCTGACAGTGCTGCTGGGGAACTCATCCAACTTTCTCCAAATTTTTCTTTCTAATCTAGGTTATTCCCGCTTTGAGGCAAAAGGTCGCCATCTCACCGCAGGAAGCAAGCATAATATTGTTTCTATAGCATATCAGCCTAGTCGATCGCCTTACACCTCTCTAAAATTAAAATTATCTGGATTTCTGCAATATTTCTTTACAAATTGCTAGGATGGTTAAAGTAATAACAACCGCACTAATTAGGCACTGTTGAGACTGTAAAGCTAAGGAAACAAGCTATGTTTGATGTATTAATCGTTGGTGCAGGTATGGTAGGTGCAACGTTAGCCTGCGCTCTTGGTGAGCAAAATAAAGATCAAGATGATAGCCATAATTTAGGCAATGGGGATCAAACACAGACCTCTAGAGCGCCTTTGCAGGTGGGAATCATTGAAGCCAACCCGAGCTTTGAGAGGGGAGATTTTGGAGCCGATGGTCGAGCTAGTGCGATCGCCTATGGCTCTAGCCAAATTTGGCAAAACATCGGGGTTTGGGAGGGAATGCAACGCCGAGGTGTGACCCCAATGCATAAAATTCAGGTTTCTGAGGGAGACTTGCCCTATCAGGTACAACTACAGCGCGAAGATATGGGGCAGGATGCTCTAGGCTATGTGGTGGAAAATGCTGTCACCTTGGCTTCGTTGTGGGAATTTGCTAAACAATGCCCCAACATTGAATTAATCTGCCCTGCTCAGGTGGTTGATTTTGTGGATGTGGGGGATAGGATGCGCGTTAAGATTAGTTCGGCGATCGGGGATCAGTACTTGGAAACAAAGCTATTGGTGGCAGCCGATGGTGGTCGATCGCCAGTTCGTCAGTTAGCGAAAATGTCCATCTCTGAGCGCCACTACGACCAAACCTGCATTGTTTCGACTATCGAAGCCCATCAAACACACCAAAATTTTGCTTACGAACGCTTTCAGCCTAGTGGCCCCTTTGCGATTTTGCCTTTGGGTCGCGATCGCGCCTGTGTCGTCTGGACTGCCACCAATGCCGAAGCACCACAACTCCTTGCCCTCAATGAAGATAACTTCCTTGCAGAAATGGGTAAACGTTTTGGCGCACCCCTCATGGCAAAGCTAGGACAGATTCGTTTGATATCGCAACAGAGAGCTAGTTATCAACCCCGTTGGATGCACAGCCAAACCTATATCAAAAATCGATTAGCACTCATTGGCGATGCTGCCCACAGTACCCACCCCATTGCAGGACAAGGCATGAATTTAGGTATTCGTGATGTCAATGCTCTCGCCAAGGTACTCAAAACCGCCCAGCGCCAGCAAGAAGATATAGGCTCACTCAAGGTTCTGCAACGTTATCAATCTCAACGCAAATGGGATAACCTTGGTGTGATTTTACTCACGGATCTATCAAACCGTCTCTTTTCGAGTCAAAATTGGTTTTCTAAGATATTGCGGCGCATTGGTCTATTGCTTTTGCAAATCTCTCTGTTTAAAAGAGTTCTCATGTACTTTATGATGGGCCTGCATCAGATTTAAGCCCATGACGAATTTACCCGTACAGTCAATTTCTGAAATTGCTTTCCGTCCTTACGGACAAGTGATTTTCCCCTGTGATGATGGCAAGGCTTTTGATATGCAAGATGCTCAATTACATCTTGAAGGAATACCACGCTTCTATATTATGCGTCTAGCCAAAAATGCGCCTCAATTCCGTCGCCTTGCTCGCCATCGTCAATGTACTCAATGTTTAGGATCTGTTGGTGGTCAGGAATGGTTTATGGCCGTTGCTGCTCCTAGCGATCACCTAGAGATCTCACAAATAGAAGTCTTTCGGATTGCGGGAAATTGCTTCATTAAACTAGAGAGAGGTACTTGGCACGCTGGCCCCATGTTTCAACAAGAAGCGATCGATTTCTATAATCTAGAACTACATGATACGAATATCAACGATTATGAAGTTTATGAACTAGATAAACTATATAAACTCGATTTATCATGAGATTGATCGTGAACTAGTAAAATTCCTTCTATTCCATGCTTAGTTCTTCATTGATAAGGGGGCAGGCACTTGTAAGTGAGAGATATCGCGAATTGTGACCGTAAATCCATCTCCCAACTTGGTAGCAATGACATGATACCAACCTGTACTCGGAGAAGGTTCATAATAAAAATTCTGATCTAGCACTTGTCCTAATTCCACAACCTTGACAAACTCGGCAAATAGTTCTGGATTATAGCGATCGATAAACTTCCTAAAGACAAGCTTCCCAATCAAATCCTCACGGCTACGAGCAAAAAATTTAGCAACGACAGGATTAACCACAAGACAGCGAAAATCGATGATTTCCGAAGTCATGGGATCGCGTACAGACTGTAGTGCGGCAATACCATCCAACACACTATTTAAAACGCTGGTCACTAATGCCCTTGATTGATAGAGCATTTCTTCCGTTTCTTTGCGTCTGGCAATTTCATCCTGTAAATAACGTTTTTGCCTTTGGATCGTTAGCTGATTTTCTAAACGCACGACCACTTCTTCGCTCTGGAATGGCTTAGAAATATAATCTACACCACCTGCCCAAAAAGCTTTGACCTTATCAAAGACATCATCTAAGGCACTGACAAAAATAACGGGAATATCGCGTAATTCTTCGTCAGCTTTGAGGGCTTGACAGACTTGATAACCGTCCATTTCAGGCATTTTGATATCTAGCAAAATGACATCTGGACGCTTGACTTTGGCTGTTCTCAGAGCCATGCGTCCACTGGTGACACTACGCACCGTGTAGCCTAGTGTGACTAATAAATCACTGAGTAGTTGTAGATTTTCGGGAAGGTCATCAACAAGGAGGATATTGCCAGATATTTCACTGGAGGAGAAATAAGTCATGAATTATTTACTTTTATGATGAGGTGGTAATACCAAATTAAGAAATGGCTACGCCATTTCTTAATTTAGTATTAGTAGCTTTTGGGGGATAGATTGAGGATTGGTTCCACAATTTCAATGATTTCCTCAAATTGGAAACTGCGGGCTAATTGGGTGAGCGATCGCACTACGCCAGAATTTTGGTTGGGCATCTCCGCTATTAGCTTTAGTATTCTATGCTTATCTGCTTCAAGAGAGTATTGATATAGGCTATCGACAAAGGTATCGGGAAAAGCATGACAATCTTGGGATAGCTCGGAGGCATATTGTGATAGATAGTCTAGCAAGTGTTGGGTGGTCAACGAAGTTAGTTCATTATCCCTGCCGTTGATTTGGTGATGGGTTGATTGGTCAGAAGATGACATATCTTCAAAGATATATCTTACGCCAAGATGTTTAGCTAGGGTATTAAAGATTGTTTGTTCACTAAAGGGCTTGCGGATAAAGTCATCACAACCAGTGGATAGAACGATCGCTTTGTCTTCTTCGAGGACACTGGCTGTTAAGGCGATGATGGCGGTGGCATTGCCTTTGGTTGTGGATTTGATATGTTTGGTGGCTTCATAACCATCCATCACAGGCATTCGCATATCCATCCAAATCAGGTGGGGTTCCCATGTTTCCCAAATAGCGATCGCTTCTTGTCCATTGTAGGCTTCTTGCACAAGGAAACCCATAGGGGTTAATAGTTTGCTAATGAGTTGACAATTAACGGGTTTGTCATCGACCACTAGGAGGCGGTAGGTTGGTTGGTTGGGGTCAAGGGCGATCGCGCGTGGTATTTCCATTTGGGCAGCAGCTTCAGTGGCTTGACCGATGGGAACTTCGATATAAAATTTAAACTCAGTTCCTTCTCCTAATTTGCTCTGAATGGAAATATCGCCTCCCATCATTTGCACAAATTTGCGACTAATGGCTAGACCTAAACCTGTACCTTCCTGTTTATCTCGTCCTGCTTGTGCCTGTGTAAAGTTATCGAATAGATGAGATATTTCTGATTCGGCGATACCCACGCCTGTATCTTTGACTGAGAAATTGATTTGGTAATTGGTTTTTGATCTTTCTTGAAAACCCACACTCACCAGCACTATGCCCTTTTCGGTAAACTTAATCGCATTGCTAACGAGATTGATGATGACTTGGCGCAGCTTTGTGCCATCGGTGTAGATGTGGCGCGGGAGGTTGTTCTCTTTGGTGAAGATTAGTTCTAGCCCTGCTTGGGAGGCGCGGAGGTGCAGCATATCCTCAATGTCTTCGAGAATGTGATAGAGATCGCAGTTACGCTGATTGAGGGTGGTTTTACCTGATTCAATTTTAGAAAGATCGAGAATGTTATTAATTAATGTTAAGAGATAATCGCCACTGCGATGGATAATGCTGATATTTTCGTAATGTTCGGGCGCTAGGTTGCGATTTCGCATCATCAGTTGAGAGAAGCCGATGACGGCATTGAGTGGCGATCGCAACTCATGACTCATGTTCGCGATAAAGGTGCTTTTCGCTTGATTGGCGGCTTCAGCTTTGGCAGCGAGATCAAGGGCTTTGGCTTCACTAATTTGGAGATCACTGGTGCGCTCTAGTACTCGTTGCTCTAGTTCAGTATTGATATTTTTGAGTTTCAGTTTGGTCTGTTCATTTTCATAGACCACTGCCATCACCGACATTGTGGTAATGGCAATTACTCCCATGAAGATTTGCAAGAACATAACGGAACTGCCAGCCGCCTGAGTGGTATAGAAGAAGCCCATTTGATGGGCAGTGGTGATGGTGGCAGTTAGGGAGACGCACACAACTAGGAGAGTCGTAAATCTGGCTCCAAAGCGAAAGGCAGACCACAGTAGAGGGGGCAGCAGTAAATATTCCACTGGTTGCGCCAAATAGAAGGCGAGGTAAGAAATGAGGATCAACACGCTCAGGGTAACGACCATTTCCCAATCTAGTTCTGGATTTGCACCTAGGGAATTTTTGTGGGATGGTTTATAGCGTCCCCAGACAAATATGAGAGGGGCAAAGATCAAAATACTGATGGAGTCTCCTACCCACCAAATTGAGACAACTTTAATGAAGTTAGGCCAGATGGATGACATGGCCTTGATGTAGGAAAGGATGCCTGTGGCAGTCTGAAGGACGGAGCCTGTGAATACGGAGCAAAGACAGAAGACCACCACATGGCGAACTTGGCGGAGGGGATAGTTGGTACGGGTTAGATAAATAATTAGGGAAAGGGTGATCAGTGTGCCAATGGTTGTGCCGATGCTAGCTCCGATGGGAGGGAGAATGACCTCAAAGCCGCGACGGTGCAAGTTATAGACCATTGTGCCTATGAATACGCCCAACCAACGCGATCGCCCCCATAGCATCAAAAATCCGATGTTCATTCCTGCCCCAGGCCAGATCGGGGATGGGGTGACGGGGTTTTTGGGGATGCCGTTGATCACTAGCCAAGATACGACTCCATAGGCGATCGCGATGATCGTGATTTCGATCCACCATCTGGGATTGCGCCAATCTGGTCGCCATCCCCATCGCGATAATTTCTGTCCAGATATCGGCAACTGATTGGCTGAATTTAGAACTGGTATGGACTCATTCACGGCAGTTATTAGGAAATGACTAAATGTTTACAGGCTAACAAGGTTGTCACGATGCACTACTGTATCAACGACTGATTCATCGCTAAAGCCCAAGAGTCGCGCAATGTCTTCCGATTGTGCGCCAAGGATCAAGTTAATATCACTGCTGCTGTAATTGGTGATGCCCCTAGCGATTTCTTTGCCTTGGCGATCGCAAATACTCACAGACTCATTTGCCTCAAACTTCCCTTCAACTTGTTTGATCCCCGCAGGTAAGAGCGATCGCCCCTTGGATATTACGGCTTTGACGGCTCCATCATCTAGGAATAATTTACCCATAGTGACCATACCATAGGCAATCCAACGCTTTCGCGCATTGACAGTTTTGGGTTGAGCCGCAAACTGAGTGCCAAAATTTTCACCGTTGAGAATAGCGGCAATGCGTTCGGGAAAGGCTCCTCTGGTAATGGCAGTCCGTACCCCTGCGGCGGCGGCAATTCTGGCAGCATCTAGTTTGGTGATCATGCCACCTGTTCCCCATTGAGTACCGCCAGTCTTTGATTTGTCTGCTTGTTCTGCTTGTTTGGAGGCGATCGCTTCTCGCAGTTCCGCCAAATGCTCGTATTGGACAAACTCAATGGGCTGTGCGTCAGGATTTTGGCGCGGATCTTCAGAATAGAGGCGATCGACATCCGTTAGTAAAAATAGCCAATCTGCTTCAATTAAGCTTGCCACTAAGGCAGATAGGGTATCATTGTCGCCAAACTTTAATTCTTCAATTGCCACCGTATCATTTTCATTAACAATGGGAACCACTCCCAAATCTAAGAGTTCCTGAAAGGTTCCATGCACATTCATATAGTGCTGTCTTTGCATCAAGTTAGCACGGGTCAAGAGAACCTGTGCCACAGGTTGACCAAAGGAACTAAAGAAGTCATCGTAAATTCGCATGAGCCTGCCCTGTCCGACTGCCGCCACTGCTTGTTTACGGGCAATCTGGCGCGGACGTTGCTTCATTCCCAACCGACTGCACCCAATGCCCACAGCCCCCGATGAGACAATCACCACCCGATGCCCTAATCTTCTAAGATGTACCACTGCCTCCACTAATTTGGCGATCGTGGCTAGTTGCAAATCTCTAGTATCAGGATGGCTAAGGCTAGATGTCCCGATCTTAATAACAACGGTCTGATTTACAGCTAGATTTGCAGTGAGATGGTTGGACGGGGATGCCATTGATGCTAGTTGAGAAAAATTTTCACCCTATCTTATACCACTTCACAGAAGTGTAGTCATATAGCTGCTGCCATGCTTAAAAACCAGAATACGAGTGTCTACTTTTAAGGGCGAAGCGATCAGTATTTTTTTAAATTTTTAAAATTCCTTGGCTTCAACATTAACGAAACTGCGATCGCAAAGATCAAAAACAATGACATCATTAGGCTCAAGTTTACCCTTCGGTAAAAGAAAATTAAGGGAATATTGTGAGGGTTCCCCCTTATCATTGCGGCGATTCAGGTAGACAGTAGTAAAGGTTCGACTGGATGTATTCCGTGCCGTGTAGGTAACGCAATTCGGGCGTGGTGATTGCGATGTGGAAATCGGCAAGTAGAAACTAGCCGCCTGCGTGATGATCAGAGGGCGATCTAGGGGCGCGATATCTTGCATAGGATAGGCGATCGCCATACTCAGAAATATATTAATCATAGAAACTTAAGATGGTTGGGGTGCAAAAGCATAGGAGCCAACCCACAGTGAATACTATGGTAGAGGTAATAAACTCAGGCTTTATATATGCTTTTTTTATTTTGTGTTAACTATATTAACAGAAATAAACAACCAAAAATACATTTAAAAAATATTTTAGTAAAGCTATAGCATTATTTATATGAATTTAGAGTATTCTATTGGTAAAATCCTATTTCCAAGATATCGCCAAGGCATACATACCTAAAACTTAATACTTCTCCGATGCACCGCCACAGATTCCACTAACCCGATCGCCATTAAATTTGCCAACAGAGCCGATCGCCCATAGCTTAACCAAGGTAAGGGAATACCAGTCACAGGCGCAACATTAATATTCATGCCAATATTGACAAAGGTTTGAAACAAAACAAACGCAAATACACCAACAGCCAAAAGAGAACCAAAGTTGTCGCGAGCATTTACTGCTACTACCAGCAACCGCCAGCATACTCCCACAAACAGCAGCAGCACACACATACAACCAATAAAACCAAATTCCTCACCGATCGCCGAAAAAATAAAATCGGTATGCTGCTCAGGAATAAAACTCAATTGTGTCTGTGTACCCTTAAGCCACCCCTGCCCAAACAACTTACCCGCACCGATCGCAATCTTTGACTGGATCACATGGTAGCCAGCCCCAAGGGGATCTTGATTAGGATCAATAAATAACAACAATCGCCGCTTTTGATAATCATGGAGAATATTCCACAAAAATAGTCCCGCCTGCCCCGATATCAAATTAATTACCACCGCAATCACTGTACTGACGATCCGAAACCAAGGCAGTGACAACCAAGCTGTGATTCCCATCAGCACCACCCACACCAACCAAGCGGGCAAATACAAGGAAAATAAGACGGCGGACACAATTGGCGAAAAGATTAAAATTAACCAACCCAGACTAGCCCCTGCCCAATACAACATCCCCATCGTAATTGCCGCAAAAACTAGAGCCGTACCTAAATTTGGTTGCAAAAAAATCAAAATCCAAGGTGGCAAAGTTATAAGAGCCGACTTAAAGGCATCCCAAGGACTTTGGATCGGGCGGTCATGCATTACTGCCGCCAAACTAATAATTACCGTCACCTTCGCAAATTCTGACGGCTGAATATTAAAACCACCGATGGAAATCCATCTCTCAGCCCCCAGCGCAGTTGTACCCACAAACATGACTAACAGCAAAGAAAAGTTAGTCAATGCGTAAATAATCCAATGAAACTGGCGCAACTGGTCATAATGAAATCTGGCGATCGCAAACATCGCCACCAAACCCACGCCACCCGTTACCCAATGCTGCCACCAATCGGTACGCTGGGCATTATAGTCAGAGCTATAAATGGCAATGCCTCCGATAATCATCAGGCAAATCGGAAAGACTAACAATAATATGTCAGTATCTCGCCATTCACGCTTAATATTTTCCCAGTTGGGTAATGCAAAACCTTTGACAATCATAAATAGGATGGTGGTCTAAGTAGAAATCCTTGCCGTCTATCTAATCATACCTCCTACTTCCATCAACAACCTACCACCAAACCCTAGGCAACTAGTGGGCAAACACATCCGCATAGCCCAACAGATCAAGATAAACGAGGGTGGGAATATGAGCAAAACAAGCCTTCGCCAAATCATAGCGATTTTCGCGGTTCAGCATCTGAATTAGCTTTTGATACACTGGCAGCAAATAACGCACATCATTCGCCGCATACTTGAGTTGATCCTCTGACAAAGCGCTGACATTGCCCCAATCTGAAGACTGCGAAGTTTTATCTAGCTCAACTCCCTGCAACTCCTTGACCAACTCCTTAAGACCATGTTTATCTGTATAAGTCCTTGCTAACTTACTGGCAATCTTGGTACAAAAGATCGGATGGGTGGCAATACTCAGATGGGCTTCTAGCATCGCCACATCAAATCGCGCAAAGTGAAAAACCTTAGTTACATCGGGAGCTTCAAATAGATACTTGAGGTTAGGAGCATGGGATACCCCCTGAGCAATGCGAATCAAACTGACAGACTCTTGATCGTTACAGATTTGTACCAGACAAAGGCGATCGCGGCGCGGAATCAGTCCCATTGTCTCTGTATCAATAGCGATCGCGCCTGAATTTAAATATTCTTGCAGGGTTTCAAAATCAATATCATTATCAAAAATTTTATAAGAAGGCATCTTCGCTGTTTATCTCACTATTTATCTATTTTTGTATTGGGTAATCTTATCCAATAATTCTTACAAATAATTGCAGATAATTGCGAAATCCCATAAGGTTTGTCACTATGATTATAACTTCGTAAATATTGATACTTTCTAAAGTTATTTACCTATAAATTTAATTATAATTAATTATAATATTATTATAATAATTGCTAATTATAATAATGATAAATATAATTATAGGCATTTATAGGCATATTTTTAGATAAATTCTTAGATATAGCAATCTCAAGTTAATTACAGAAATCCTTACTTAGAGCGTTGTGCTTGGCTGTTGGTTGGTTGCTGATTTTGCGAAGTTGAAGCCAACGCCAAATAATCTTGAGACTGTCCCCATTGCCAAATCGTAATATCCTAGTATTTAGCTAATTTTAAGATTGATATGTCCAAAATATTTAACCATCAATCCTATGAAAAGCCACAGACGAGCATTACCAGTATTACTGCTGGTAGTATTGATAAAGCTCAACGGGAAATTTACGAATTCTTTTTGAAGAACGTTAAACTATATGCTCCCGCAATCATTTTAAATCAGTTTAAAAGACTATTTATTCTTTATGAAGAAATTGAAAATATCAATGTCTATTACGCTTTAGGGGAAATCATCTTTCACAACAAAGAATCAGAATTTAAATCTGTTCTTTTACGATGTTGCTATATTCTGAATAATAATTGGTCAGTTAATGGTTATATTGAATTTTGTCAACAACTAGTTGACCTTTTTCTAGCGGATTCCATCGGTATTCCCACCAAGATTACTAAGCTGCGAACCCTCAGAAAGTGGCTACAGCAATTTGTGCAAAGCACAGAATATATCACTTTGCGATCGCTATCGGGAGGAGCCACAGTTCGCAAGCAATACCATGCTTGGCCAGAACGTTTTTCCTCATACTTACTTGTTTCCGAATATACAGACTCCAGTAAGCCTTTAGAACAAAGGCAGTATGCAGAAAATTTATCCCGTCGATTAAAAAAGCAATTTAAATTTGAACTAGCACTTTATACTGCCAAAATGGATGTGAGTGCTACGGGCAAACCGCAACAGTCGAACCCCACTAGTTTAGGTGATGGGGTTTTGCAATTGATTAAAAAAGTTCTTAACAAGCAAGGCAATCAACAGTTTCGCAGTCGGGCTAAGAGCTTTTTAGAACAGTCTAAAGAGATGCTATTTGGTGAATTTAAAACAAACCTATTAATCTATTTAGGCATAGAACCAACGACTAAACAAGAAATAGCAGTATCTTCCTATAAAATGATTAGGCAAAAGTTGCTAAATCTGCAAACAGATCAAGATAATCATGTTGTATCTTTTAGTTTATTAAATATTACCTGTAATCGTCTGTTTCGATGGATTTTATTAGATGAATATCGCCACCCATCTAGTTTATTAAACAAGGTGCTAGAGGAGCGAAATTTTTTGCATCTTGTAATTTTGTTATTAAAAATTATTTTATTTTTTCCTAGTTGCCGTATTTATCTAGAAAGTTATATTGCCGAGCTAGTCAAATATTACAGTGGTTATGAAGAGTCTGAATGTGTTGATTTTATTAATTTATTAGATATTTTAAATGTTACTTTAGCAATTTTTGACAATGATACTGACTACAGTTTAGTAAAGATGGCGCATCCTCATTTTCCTCAGCAATTGCCCTATGCGCCTAATTCGCATTATCGCGATCATCCCTCTAATCATGAACATGATGATGATGCCGATCTTGATAATTATCGAATATTTTCGCAAACCAAAAAACTACCTAATAATGATCAGGAGGCTGCTATGGAACTTCTTGATCCCTCCTAATACCAATAGGACTTACGCAGAATTTTCTAAAACCCTCACCCCTAGCCCCTAGCCCATTAAGGGCGAGGGGAATAAGAAAATTGTTTTACTCCCCTTCTCCCGTTTTGGGAAAAGGGGTTGGGGGATGAGGGCAGTTTGTTTTTTGCGTAAGTCCTAACCGAATTAAGAAATGGCGTAGCCATTTCTTAATTTGGTATTAGTTCGGTTTGGTTGTTCTTCTAGCCAAGCAAAGAAGCGATTCCATGCCCACCATCGATCGCGATCGCCATATTCATGCTGACATTTTTTGCTACTGACATAACCCACATGACCACCATAGCGTGTCATCAACAAATGGATATGTGAATTTTGTTGGGCTATAGCCTCTAGATCTTGGACTATGGCAGGGTCAAACATGGGATCGTCGATCGCGTACAAAATGAGAGTCGGCTTTTGTAAATGGGGCAGGAAATAGAGGGGACAACTGGCATCATAATAGGCTTCTACGGAGTCAAAGCCGAGTTTGGAGATCGTTAGCTCATGGTCAAATCCCCAAATACTATTGGCTCTTGCCACTGCCGATGCATCAATTGCCTCTGGGTGCATAGTTGCCATTTTGCGTGCCAACTTTTTTAATTCACGGGCGATCGATCTTTCCAGCAATCGCCCCAATTCATCCTTGACGAGATAGGTAAGCGATCGATTGGAGTCAACGCTAGGACAGATTACTGCCCCACCACCAATATCATCGGCAGTAATTGCCAAGTCCTGCCCCCATGTGGCGACCTCTTGCCCAGCCTTGATGCCCCACAAAGCCAGTTGCCCACCTAGCGAATAGCCTGTTAACCAAAAGGGCGCAGGACAGCCCAGTTTCTTTGCAGCATCAGCAATCCGAATATAGTCCTCTCCTTCGTAGATACCATCGGAGGTGAGGGCAGGAGATAGCTCTGCCGTCTTGCCATGCGCTCGCCAATCAAACAAAACCACTGCATAGCCATTGGCGATCGCCTTGCGTCCCAAAATCTGCAAAAACCATTGATTATCGAGATCTCCAGTAATGCCATAAGTACCGATGACCGTGCCTTTAATCTGACCTTGGGGCAAGTCTGGCAAAGCCCACTTGCCGTAGATCGGCACACCATTTGCCCCAGCAAAAATATGCTCCTGATAGCTAGGCTCAGGCTCTAAGGTAAAAGCCTCCCATTTACGGCTCATCCTCAATGCAGCATAGAGGGTCATCAACAGACCATTACTTAAATGCCAAGGGGGGCTATAGATCATGAAAATTTATCCAGATTATCCCTCATAGGCGCGTCTAGCCTTATTAGCTTCCGCCCTTAGTGAATCTAGTCTCTTTTCGATTAGGGTACGCGCTCTGCCTTTGGATGTGTCACTGAGCATAATTTTTAAGGCACTACCTAAGCTCTTATAGGCGGCAGGCAAGGGGTAGCCACTCCTGACGGCCAAACGGATTGCACCTTGATCGGCTTCAATCAAATTACGGATATCTTTTTTGCTAGTACCCTTGCGCCATAGTTGAAAACCTGCCACCCCACAAATACATAGAGCCAGTACAAATAGGAGTCCGTTCTGTACCCATAGCTCGCCCACTGCGCCGCCCAAGCCGATCGCCAAGGCCGCCACCTCCCAACCATCTTTGGGTACAGCATCATTTTGAATTTTTGCGACTTCGTGCCAAAACAAGAGGTTGCGCTGATCCTCTGCCAGTCTTTCCCAGCGCACCATATCTACTAAAATTACGACCTCATCGCCTCCTGCTTCTTCACAGCAAATCAGTGGTGGACGAACGCCATCAGCATTGATCACCTTAACCCATGCTTGCAGCTCTGGAGGCAGTAAGTCTTGCAAGCGACGCATTTCTGTTCTAGCAAAAGTATTACGGAGAGAAGAACTTGGAGATGGCATGAATCTTCGACAAGGTTAATATAGCAAGCTACTTATATTTATACCTCTTATACAGCTTTTTTTGAATGAGTTGATCACAAATTTGGGCTTTATGGTGATTTTCATGTTGTCGTAGGCAAAATGAAAACTCAAAAACTTGGGAGCATCTCACTTTGGCGCAGTCTAAATCTTACTAAGCCTATAACAAGGGGCTTAAGCCCCTTGTCTTTATCAAATGTTCTAAAGTGAGATACTCTCAAAAACTTGATTGACATCAGTTCGGAAAACTTCTCAAATATGCTCTTATCGTTTTTTGATTTCCCGCTTAATTGCTTGAAGTATGTCATCCAAACTATCTTTAAATATGGTGTAAAAGGTGTCTACTGGTACACCTCCGTTGGGTTGAGCATTGACTGTATAGGTGATGAGGACTTGATCGTTGGGGCGCATCGGTACTGAGGCGACAGGTTCAATTTTCCAGTATCCCTCCATTTTGCTAAAGTCTCCTTCCAGTAGTCGAAAATCAATTTGGCGGCGATCGGTTTCTTGGATGGCGAGCTTAGTGCGTGAGGTGATCGAAACGAGAAATACTTGGCGGGAGTCGATCTGCTCAATAATTTTACGGTTGCCACGATTTTCTAAAATTCGGCTAGAAACCATGTTGGGAATAAACTTATCAAGATTGGCATAGTCGGTGAGGACTTTCCACACAGTTTCAGGAGATTGCTTGACTAAGATACGGGCGACATATTTACCTTTTTCGCCTGTAATTACGGTTTGACCTTTGCGGAGGGCATCACGCTGGATCGGAGGCAGGCGATCCACTGGGCCATCGAAGATGGATGCTTGGGTGGGGAGTGTAGGGGTGCAACAAGCGATCGCGATCGCCAGAAGTATTACTGAGCCTGAGTGCAGATTAGCAGCAATATTTTTAGCTAATTGCGCTGGAGTCTGGCGATTTAATTTCATAGATTTTTTGATTGAGCTTGACCTAAATTTTGTGTCTGATACCAAAACCAAAAATGGCTATGCAATTTTTAGTTTGCAAAACCCTAGCTGGGTTTGGCTTTGCATTTACAAGTTTGATTCTACAAGTTTGCATTTACAAAGGTGTTGTCACTCTTTCATAAATTGGTATGAGCTTATTGATTATGGGGATCTCTAAAAATAGGTGTAGGCAGGACAAGGGATTTGAGGAATTGGAATAGATATATATTATAATAAACAATAGATAGAAGAAGTTAAAAATCAATGCAGGATAGGCAAACAAATCTTTTTGATTTTGAAAAGTACG
>JANRII010000092.1:0-73050 GCA_033765135.1 Pseudanabaenaceae cyanobacterium bins.39 | reverse complement strand
CCGAACTCAGTTGTGAAACGCTGTCACGGTGAAGATACTGCGGGGGTTGCCCCTCGGGAAAATAGCTCGATGCCAAGCTTAATATTACCTCTAGGGGGGACGCTATCACTAGCTTCCCCCCTATTGTATTAGAATTTTTCAAATATATTGGAACTTCATAATTTGGATGGCGATAACTGTGAGATGCGCCAATTATGTGGGGAGCAGCTTTTTTAGCTATTGAGAATGTGGGCTGTAATACTTATGAAAGAGGGTTTTAAGCTAAACACTTAGAAAAATCGAGTGTTTTTGAGCTGGTTTATGTGGATTATGAAAATCTTCATCTAGATGGAATATGAATTCTAGAGGGGTACTAGTTATCTTTAAGTTTTTTAAGGTGTATTAACTAACTTATGTTTTGTTATAAGAGGTATTGTGTAGTTATTTATCGGTAGTATTAGTAATTAACCTGATTAACTTTTTTGAATGTGTTTGAGCCTTTAGTTACTAATTTTTGATAGAGCTAATGGTGTTTTTGGGCGGGTTGAAAATTGATAACTAGAAATTTAGTAAGGACTGTAGCCTATGTTTTCGATCTATGAGATCGCTAATCCATTTTCGCAATATATATCGGGTCTATCTCCAAAAGTCGATATTTTAAATGCTTGGCATCCTTTGTTAGCGACGGCTGAATCAGAAAATTCGCCCATCATTCTGTCAGGAGTATTACTAACTCTAGTCATTATCTATGTTGCTAGTAAGGTTGGTAGTGAAGTTGCAAAACGTGTGGATTTGCCGCCTGTACTTGGAGAACTGGTGGCTGGGGTAATTATTGGTGTATCGGCATTACACTTGGTGATTTTCCCTGAGGGTGGATTTGTGGCTGATGATTCGGTGGTGATGCAGATTTTGAGTTTGCTCAATGGACTGACACCTGATGCTGTAAATGAGGTCTTTTCGCAGCAAAGTGAAGTCATCGGTGTTTTGGCTGAGTTGGGTGTAATTATTCTGCTGTTTGAGATTGGTTTGGAATCAGATATTCGCCAGCTTAAGGAAGTGGGTATTCAAGCGTTTGTCGTAGCTTTTATTGGAGTTGTGGCTCCGTTTGCTGGTGGGACGATTGGTTTAATGTACTTCTTTCATGTAGCTGCGATTCCTGCGATTTTTGCGGGGGCTGCACTGACTGCTACCAGTATTGGCATTACTTCTAAGGTTTTATCTGAGATTGGACAACTTCGATCTAAGGAGGGGCAGATTATTGTTGGGGCAGCAGTAATTGATGATGTTCTGGGGATCATTGTTTTGGCGGTGGTGGCTAGCCTTGCTAAAACAGGTGAAGTTGATATTACGAATGTTTTTGTGCTGTTGGTGAGCGCGATCGCTTTCCTATTTGGTTCCATTTTCTTAGGAGGTTTGTTTAATAAAACCTTTGTCAAGATTGTGTCGCAGCTCAAGACAAGGGGAAATATTGTAATTCCAGCTTTTATTTTTGCGTATCTAATGGCTTTCCTTGGTAATGCTATTCATTTGGAGGCTATTTTAGGGGCATTTGCTGCTGGCTTGATTTTAGATGAAACTGATGCGCGTCATGAGTTGGATCGATTAATTAAGCCTGTGGCTGATTTGTTGGTTCCCATATTCTTTGTCACCGTTGGTGCTAAAGCTGATCTGAGTGTGCTGAATCCGATGATCCCTGAAAACCGTAGTGGTTTATTAATTGCGGCTTTTCTGTTAGTTGCGGCTATTGTGGGTAAGGTGATTACAGGTTGGGTTGTTTTTGGTGTGCCTAACATCAATCGCTTTGCGATCGGAATTGGTATGGTTCCTCGTGGTGAGGTTGGTCTTGTATTTGCAGGCATTGGTACTGCGAGCGGTGCGATCGATAAGCCTCTCGAAGTGGCTATTATCATCATGGTAATTATGACTACTTTCTTAGCTCCTCCTTTTTTGCGGATTGCTTTTGGTAAAACGGATGTACCGCCGACTAGTGGAGAATTGGTTAGTGAGTAGTTAATTTAGTTTTAGTTTGGCAAAATGCAAAGATGGTACAAGTTCTATGAGATTTGTACCATCTTTTGCTATGGATATCTATGGCGGCGTGTATGATACCAATTTAAAAAAGTGTTACCACACTTTTTTAAATTAAAAACCAAATCCAGTAAGGTTTTTTAATTAAGAAGTGGCTACGCCATTTCTTAATTTGGTATGACTATATTGATTTTAGGTGCTGACTATGACGGGTAGGCAAGATTTGCCCCAGTAATGGGATACTATAATAGACTAAGCAAGCATTTAACTATTATTGCTAACTATATATCAGACATTTCAGAATATTTAATCAGGCAAAAAGTGTGTGCAAGCATTAGATCCACGACAGCTCTATCCCTTTGAACTAGATCAGTTTCAGTTACAAGCGATCGCTGCACTACAGGCGGGGAAATCCGTAGTGGTATGTGCGCCTACGGGTTCAGGTAAAACCTTGATAGGAGAATATGCCATTCATAATGCTCTTGCTAACAATCGGCGCGTATTTTATACCACGCCTTTAAAAGCTTTATCTAATCAAAAATTGCGTGATTTTCGCCATCAGTTTGGCGAAGATAAGGTTGGTTTATTGACGGGAGATATGTCAGTGAATCGTGATGCGCCAATTTTGGTCATGACTACGGAAATCTTTCGGAATATGTTGTATGGTACGCCTATTGGTGAGGTGGGGACTTCTTTAACTGATGTGGAGGTGGTAGTTTTGGATGAGTGCCATTATATGAACGATCGCCAAAGGGGAACAGTTTGGGAAGAATCCATTGTCTATTGTCCAGAGGAGATCAAGTTAGTTGCCTTGTCGGCAACGGTGGCGAATAGTCAGCAACTTACGGATTGGCTGAACAAGGTTCATGGTAAAACAGAACTCATCTATTCTGATTTTCGTCCTGTTCCTCTTGAGCATTCATTTTGTAATAGTAAGGGATTTTTCCCGCTTCTAGATAGCTCTCTCAAGAAAATTAATCCTCGTCTTAAACCTTTATCCAATAAGCCTCCTACTCGGGAAGAGCGACATAAAATTGTTCCCAGTATTGGTGCTGTAATCTCGCATTTACAGCAAAGGGATATGTTGCCTGCAATTTATTTTATATTCAGTCGGCGAGGTTGCGATCGCGCGATTACAGAACTAGGCAACTTCTCTTTGATTAATGAAAAAGAAGATCAGCGTTTGCGTCCGCAAGTTGATCAGTTTATTGCGTCTAATCCAGAAATTGGCAAACCTCTGCATATTGATGCGCTCTATCGTGGTATTGCGGCTCACCATGCAGGGATTTTACCTGCTTGGAAAGGGTTTGTGGAGGAGTTATTTCAGCAGGGATTAATTAAGGTGGTCTTTGCTACGGAAACCCTAGCCGCAGGGATTAATATGCCAGCAAGAACAACTGTGATTTCTAGTATTTCTAAACGTACCGATCGCGGTCATCGTTTACTAAATGCGTCAGAATTTTTGCAAATGGCAGGAAGAGCAGGGCGCAGGGGTATGGATAAGGTTGGTTATGTGGTAACTTTACAGACTCCCTTTGAGGGAGCAAAAGAAGCAGCTATTTTAGCAACCTCTAGTGCAGAGCCACTGGTGAGCCAATTTGCTCCGAGCTATGGCATGGTGATGAACCTTTTACAAACCCATTCCCTTGATCAGGCTAAGGATTTAGTAGAGCGTAGTTTTGGTCAGTATTTGGCTGATTTAAATTTAGCGCCGCAGTTAGAAAACTTGGAATTGGTTAATTCTCAAATTGCGAAATTAGAAGTGGATCTGGCGAATGTGGATTTATCGCAATTGGAAGCCTATGACAAGATGCGCGATCGCCTTCGTGAGGAGAAGCGAATTTTAAAAATATTGGCACAACAGGCAGAGGAATCGCGATTACAGGATCTAGCCGCCTATGCTCCGTATTTGCGTTCTGGCTCTCCCTTGACTGTGCGTACCCATAAGGGATTGATTGTGCATTGTGTTTTAGCGGCAAAGGTACAGGGTTCGGGACAATTTCCATGGTTTGTGTGCTTGAGCCGTGAGAATCGTTGGTATGTGGTTAGCCATAAGGATATTGTCAGGGTGGGTGGAGATTTATTAGTGGATTTTGATATTCCTTATCCTAGTGGGTTGTCTTTGCGGCTGGGGCAGTCGATCGATGGGGATGAAACCAGTTTGGCAATCGCAATGAAAATTCAACCACTGCCAGATCCTGAACTTGCTCCAGAAGTAATTGCTCAACAGTCGCGGATATTGGCGATCGAAGCAGAAATGGAACGTCATCCTGTGGCGAAGTTGCAAGACCGAGGCACGATTTTTAAGAAGGTGAATCGCCTTGAGCAGTTGCAACGCCAAATTGAATTTCAGAATAAAGTGGTGAATGAACGTCGCCAACGTCATTGGCAAGAATTTATGAGCTTGGTCAAAATTTTGCAAGCTTACGGTTGTCTCGAAGAAACTACACCCACGGAAACGGGGCAGGTGGTGGCGGCCTTGAGGGGTGAAAATGAGCTTTGGTTAGCGATCGCGATGTTGTGTGGTGAATTGGATACGCTCTCGCCTCATCACCTTGCCACTGTTTGCGCGGCGATCGTCAGTGAAAATAGTCGCCCTGACAACTGGATTAAGTTTGGACTCTCGCCCATCGTTGAAGATGTACTTGATGGACTGCGGGAACGGCGACGGGAGCTACTGAAAATTCAACGGAGTCAAATGGTGGATATCCCTGCTTGGCTAGATTACGAGCTGACAGGTTTGGTGGAGCAGTGGGCTTTGGGTATGGAATGGAGTGAGCTATGCCAAAATACGAACCTTGATGAGGGGGACATCGTGCGTTTAATGCGTCGTACCATCGATTTGCTTTACCAAATTCCCCATGTGCCGCATCTTTTGCCAGAGGTATATCGAGCTGCTAGGCAAGCGGCGGTGATGATCGATCGATTCCCTGTTAATGAAGTGATTTAGAGGAACTCCCTTGCGGTTTGTGTTATGGATTGGTCATATTGTGCATAAATTTGTTTAATTTTGTACTAATTTTGCATCAATATTTTTAAAAGTTTTCCACAGAGTTTTCCACAGATATTAGAGGTTTTTCCACAGATAATGGTGGGTTTTCCACAGGTATATGGATAAGTGAATATCCGATCGCTATATCGGTTAAGGATTTATCTAGTTGCAGAGCGATCGCCTTGGGAAAACTTTAATCCCTGCTAATTAATGAAGTTTTGTAACAGAAATACTATTAAATCTTTGATTCTTGCTAAGTAATATCATCAATGCTGACTCAATACTTAATGTTTCTTTACGTTGACAACATCGACTCCTTGCCGTCACAATAAAAGCCCGATGTTGAGTCTAGCTAGTTTAAAAATTGAGGTTTCAGCATGAATAACAAAGTCAGTATATTGGCAGAGATTCCTGAAGAACTGCACGAAACCCTCAAAAATTACCTATCCACGCATCCTGATTGGGATCAAGATCGCGTATTTGCCGCCGCTTTGTCTCTATTTCTTCTGCAAAATTCTGGCGATCGCCATGACAATGGTGCTCATCGCGATCGCAGTACGGCCAAGGTATACCTAAATGCGATTTTTCAGCATTCAATGTCATAATTTGATGTTGATACTGCTGTCTCTTTGCTATTGATTCATCATGACTAATGCCTCTTCCCAAACGCAACCATCTCAAGCTTTTAGCCCTCAAGATCAATGTATTGATGTGTTGGTGGTGGGAGCTGGTATTTCAGGATTGACAATCGCCCATGAGTTGCAGAAAGCTGGAGTAAAGGTTTTAGTTGCGGAAGCACAGGATCGTGTTGGGGGAGCAATTACTAGCGAACGCAATGATCAGGGTTATCTTTGGGAAGAAGGTCCCAATAGTTTTCAACCCACCCCTGAACTGTTGAACCTTGCCCTAGAGGTGGGTCTCAAGGATGAGTTAGTCCTAGCAAATGAAAAGTTGCCGCGTTTTGTCTTTGTCAAGGGTAAGCTCATTGCTTTGCCTATGAGTCCGCCATCGGCGATCGCTTCCCCCATTTTAAACTGGGGTAGCAAAATTCGTTTGGCATTGGGGGCGCTAGGTTTTGCTAGACCTGCGATGGCAGGCGAGGAGTCTGTGGAGCAGTTCTTTACCAGATTGTTAGGTAAGAAGGCGGTAGAACGATTAGTTGCGCCATTTATTTCGGGAGTCTATGCAGGTGATCCTAAGCATCTTAGTGCTAGGGCTGCATTTGCCAAAATTTTTCGTCTTGAGGCTAATTATGGTGGTTTAGTGGCGGGTGCAATCCTCTCGGCTAAGGAACGCAAAGCGCAAAAAGCCCAGTATCCCGATTTACCAAAAGTAAAGTCTGGTCAGCTAGGTTCCTTTCGGGATGGGATTAAAATGTTGCCCGAAGCGATCGCGACCACCCTCAGAGCTAAGGGAGTTGCTGTCAAACAACAATGGACTTTGCGATCGCTAACTCGCCAAAATATCTCACAAAATCCTATTTACTCCGCCACCTTTGAGACTCCGCAGGGCTTAGAAACGGTTACAGCGCGGGCAGTTGTACTGACTACTCCCGCCTATGTCAGTGCCAAGATTTTGGCGGACTATTTACCCGTTGCTAGTCGCGCCCTTCAGGAAATTTTTTATCCTACCGTTGCCTGTGTGGTATTAGCCTATCCTAAGAGTGAATTTAAATCCGATATGCAGGGCTTTGGCAATTTAATCCCTCGGACTGAAGGCATTCGTACTCTTGGTACGATCTGGGCTTCGAGCCTATTTAGTGGACGCGCTCCCCAAGGTTGGCAACTGCTGCTTAACTTTATTGGTGGTTCCCTTGATCCGCAATTGGCCAAACTATCAGAAGCGGAAATTGTCCAAGCCGTACATCAAGATTTACAGAAGACACTGCTGAAGCCAAATTCTACGGTTGCTCCCAAAGCGATCGCTGTGCATCGATGGGAACGCGCTATTCCGCAATATGAAATCGGACATTTAGAGCGACTGGCGATCGTGGAGACTGCTTTGCAAGAATCACCAGGTCTCTATATTAGTGCTAATTTTATTGGTGGTGTTGCCCTTGGTGATTGCGTTAAGCGTGGTCTTGCTGAGTCTCAGAAAATTATCAAATTTCTAAATACATCCAATTAACGAATTATCCCAATGGGATTATCTTATGGATTCAATTTTTTGCATAAGGGATTGGGACAAATCGAAGAATGGCTGAGTTAGTTTTATCATCTAGTCAAATCAACCGTGCGGCACTGACACCAATGATGCTGCACTATGTAGAAATGAAAGAGCAGTATCCCCATGCAATTATGTTGTATCGATTGGGGGATTTCTTTGAAGCATTTTTTGAAGATGCCCAACTAATTGCGCGGGAACTGGAATTAGTGCTGACGGGGCGTGATGGGGGGAAGGCGATCGGGCGTATCGCCATGGCGGGAATTCCGCATCATGCTCTCGATCGCTACGCTAATCAATTAGTGGAGAAGGGTTATGCGATCGCTGTTTGTGACCAAATGGAATCGGCGGCAGAAGCTCAGGGTTTGGTGCGCCGCGAAGTAACGCGCGTCATTACCCCCGGAACGGTGATCGAAGAAGGAATGTTGGCCGCCAAAAAGAATAATTTTTTGGTGGCGATCGCCAATGGTGGAGAGCATTGGGGGCTTGCCTATGCTGATATCTCTACGGGAGAGTTTATGGTGACTCAATTGAGTGATTCGGAACAACTCATTCAGGAATTGTTGAGATTGCAACCTGCGGAAGTGTTGATTCCTGCGGATATTCCTAATCCTCATTTATTTCGAGGGAAAAATAATGAGCGTGCTGAGGTGTTTTGGGAAGGTATTGCTAAACAAAATCGCACCGATCGCAATTCCACCTTACCTGCTCCCTACGATATCCTCCCTGAGAGCTTTTGCTATACGCCGCGATCGCGTTCTGCCTTTGCCTTAGCCGATGCCAAACAACGCATTTTTGATACATTCCATGTGCGATCGCTCGAAGGATTTGGCTGTGCTACCTTACCCCTCGCCATCCGCAGTGCAGGAGGGATTTTGGAATATCTAGAATCCACGCAAAAGAGCGTGAAGATGCCATTACAGGGCATTGCCACCTACGCTCTTAATGATTATCTAGTTTTAGATAACCAAACTAGACGCAATTTAGAACTCACTCAGACCGTCCGTGACGGAACGTTTTATAGTTCTTTGCTATGGGCATTGGATAAAACCAGTACAGGTATGGGCAGTCGTGCCTTGCGGCGCTGGTTATTGCAACCTCTCAAGGATATTGCCGCCATTAATGAACGGCTGGATACCATCGCGGAACTATTTAAACAGCACACACTCCGCAAGAATCTACGCTCTAGCCTTAGTCAGATCTATGATATTGAGCGTTTATGTAGCCGTATCGGTGCGGGTACTGCTAATGGTCGAGACTTGATCGCTGTAGCAGTATCCCTAGAAAAAATGCGTGATCTGTCCGATGTGGTAGCAAAAGCCAATTCTCTTTATCTGCAAGCGCTGCAATCAGTACCATCGGAACTAGTGCAGCTAGGACACCAACTCCAGCAAACCCTAGTCGAAGATCCTCCCATCTATATTACGGAAGGGAATTTGATTCGTGGGGGCGTGAATGAGCAGTTAGATCATTTGCGGCAACAGAGTCGAGATGATGTGGAATGGTTAGCATCCTTTGAGAAGCAGGAACGCGAACGGACAGGTATCAATACTCTCAAAGTCGGCTTTAACAAAGCCTTTGGCTATTACATTAGTATTTCACGGGGTAAGAGTGAGCAAGCTCCTGCCGACTATATTCGCAAACAAACTCTCACCAATGAAGAACGCTACATTACACCCGAATTAAAGGAACGGGAGACAAGGATTCTCAATGCTGATCAAGAACTTAAGCAATTGGAATATGATTTGTTTGTGGAATTGCGATCGCTGGCAGCTCGACATATTGAGGCGATGCGGACTCTTGCCGCTTCCATTGCGGCGGCCGATGTGCTGTGCGGTTTGGCAGAAGTTGCCGTTACCTATAACTATTGTCGTCCGCAATTGCAAAGCGATCGCACGTTAGAAATCATTAATGGTCGTCATCCTGTGGTTGAACAATCACTCCCCGCAGGTTTCTTTGTTCCCAATTCTGTCCATTTAGGCTATCAACCGCAATCTTCCGATATACCTTCCTCAGAACAGCCTGATTTAATTATTCTCACAGGCCCTAATATGAGTGGTAAGAGTATTTATCTGCGGCAGGTGGGCTTGATTCAGTTAATGGCACAGGTGGGTAGTTTTGTACCTGCGGAGAAGGCAGTTTTAGGAATTTGCGATCGCATCTTTACGCGGGTGGGAGCAGTGGATGACCTTGCCACTGGGCAATCGACCTTTATGGTGGAAATGAATGAAACTGCCAATATTCTCAATCATGCCCAACCCAATTCCCTAGTTCTCCTTGATGAGATTGGGCGCGGCACTTCCACCTTTGATGGCATGGCGATCGCTTGGTCAGTGGCGGAATATCTAGCCAATCATATTAAAGCAAGGGGCATTTTTGCCACCCACTACCATGAACTGAATGAACTCGCAAGCTTACTTCCCAATGTGGCAAATTTCCAAGTGACCGTTAAGGAATTAGAAGATGAAATCATCTTTTTGCATCAAGTCCAAGCAGGGGGAGCCGATCGCTCCTATGGCATTGAAGTCGGTCGTTTAGCAGGATTGCCACCTGTTGTGATCAATCGCGCCAAGCAAGTATTAGAGCAAATTGCTCAAAACAGTCATATTGCGACAGGTCTGCGATCGGGCAATGCTGATCCTGCTGATCCTATGCTTCCAAAACGTAAAGCCAAATCCTCAGCAGAGTCCCACGTTGACAAGCAAATGAGTATTTTTGAAGTTCCTTAACCATTGCAAAACCTAGACTATCAGTACTTACGCAATAGCCCTGTAATAAATTACGGGCTGAAAGCTTAAACCCGTTGAAACGGGTTGATCAGTTGATCATAGGAGTTCTTTAGTCTGCTTTAGCTGACTTTAGCTTTTAGCCAAGAACTTGAGTTCTTGGTTATTTTGCGTAAGTCCTAACTATAATAGACCATAGGCGTATCTCTTAGGGATGTAGTCAGATTACTATGCAAAACACCCAAGCAGTGGAAACAGTATCAGAAGTAGCGACACAGGTTCCACATTTGCCGATCGCTCTTCCCGATCACAAGCAACTTCCCGAATCCGATGGAACTTTTGTGAAAAACTTTCAAGAACATCCACAAAGCATTGTTTTGACCAGTTCAATTATCCCCATCCTCGACAAATTGCATCCCGATGGCTGTTACTGTATTGGTCAAGATAGCGGCATCTATTGGCGATTAACGGAACCTCCAGAAAAAGGTGCGGAAGCTCCTGATTGGTTTTATGTGCCTAATGTTTTGCCCATGTTAGATGGTGAGTATCGGCGCTCCTATGTGCTGTGGAAAGAATTTGTTGCGCCGCTTATTGCGATCGAATTTGTATCGGGCAGTGGTGCAGAGGAAAGGGATCGCACTCCCCCTAGCGACAATCATAAAGCAGGTAAATTTTGGGTATACGAGCAAGCAATTCGGATTCCCTACTATGTGATCTTTGATGCAAGGAGAAATAATCTTGAGGCATACAACCTAGTGGCGGGTCAATATATCAAGATGCAGCCCAACGATCGCGGTCATCTAGAGATCACACCTATGGGTGTGGAACTGGGACTGAAAGTCGATCGCGGTGTGCCTTGGTTGCGCTGGTGGGACAATGCAGGCAACTTATTGCTCACGGGAGATGAAAGAGCCGCTATGGCAGAAGCGATCGCCGCACAACAAAAAGAAATTGCTGAACAGCAAACAGCGATCGCCCTGCAAGAACGACAGGAAAAAGAAAAACTAGCAAATTATTTGCGATCCCTAGGAATTAATCCTGACGAATTAAATCTGAGCTAACGGGAAAACTAGTGATGCAATTGCTGTAATTTCTAAAACAAACTCAGGTAAGCCATTAGTGCTAATCTAGGTTGCAAAAATCGCTGAATAGAGTAGACAACCCGATGTATCGATTTCAGGTAAAGGCATTCACCCAAGCAGGGGAAACCATTGGTCTAGTGGGTTCGATCGCTAAGTTAGGCAACTGGAACTATCAGAAATACTTGCCCCTAACAACATCGGGCGATCGCTACCCTATTTGGTGGGCTGATCTAGAATTTGACGCAGCAGAGATTCAGGATCTTACTAACAATGCTGAAGACCATCTGGAATGCAAACTGGAATACAAATATGTGCGAATTTTGCCCGATGGTAAAATCAAATGGGAATCTGATGGGGGTGACAATCGATGGGTTCCCTTGGAGCCAGAATATGCGATCGCTAACTCTCCGCGACTAATTGTTGATGATGGAGCCTTCAGCTACATTCCCAGTTATCCCTACGGCTATCTTGATCAGCCAAACATTGCCACCCCAAAAGCTGATATATCTGGCGATGGCTTAAAAATCATGGTAATTGGTAGCTCTGTAGCAATGGGTTGCAGTGCTTGGTTACTCAATGGTTGGGCAAATCGCCTCGGAAAAGCCCTCCAAGACAAATATGGACATCAATTAATCAATCGATCGCAACTAGGAGCCAATGTAACTAGCACCATCGAACGGTTTGCGGCGGTAGTTGTCCCTGAAAAGCCTGATATTGTCATTATCGCCCTATCCCTTGGCAATGAAGGTCTTGCCCATTGCCGTCCCCATGATCGCCGCGCTGTCCAGCGTCGCTTTGAAAGCGGCTTGTTGCAACTAATCCAAATGACTAGAGATCTGGGTGCTATCCCAATCTTGGGAGGTCTATATCCCCATAGCGACTATACACCAGAGCATAACTGGCTATTACGCGATACCTATGCACGGATGCAAACTTGGCAAGTTCCCCTTTTGGATTGGCTTGATCCTTTAGACAATGGCTATGGTCGCTGGAAAAACCGTATATCTCTAGATGCCGCCCATCCTAATACATGGGGGCATGAGTTGATGTTTCAGGCGATCGATCTGCAAATATTTGATCCTGAGTATCTTAAGGGCTTGAATCTAGGACAGGCTAACTATAGCTATACTTCGAGCAGAGACTTATCCATATTTAACGATCGCCAAGGTTTTGAAGTCTTAGCCTGTCCAGAAGTCCAAACCCTCAGAATCATTAATAAAAGTGCAGAGCCTTACCTCATTACTCCCACTTGGCAACTCTTTCAGTCTGCCCTTGCCGAAAAAGCCAAGCTTTCCCCAGGCACTTACCTATCTAAAAATGATGAATTTGGAGTCTTGCCCATCCTAACCATTAATAATGAAGGTAAGGTTGCCAATGTTGTCTCGATTCCATCAGGGGCTGATCTCCTTTATTGTTCTGCCTTCAAGTTTTTCGCGCCACAAAATTCTCAAATTATCTACTATGACGGACATATTGGTGTTTTAAAGGAAGGCGATCGCACTATTCGCATTATTAATGAATCCGATGAAACTTATAATATTCATCCTATGTGGAAGGAAATGCGATCGGCTCTAGCGGCAATGCCTGCGGGAGTGTATGGCGATCCGATTGCGCCAGATACACCCTTTCGCACCATGATGATTGGCGATCGCGGTTTAGAGAGTCGCATCAAAGCCCCTGCTAAATCCACCATGATTTTGCAATATCAATGTGCCTTGAGCGACATCTCACGCATTGCGATTCTTCCTCTCGGCGATCGCTGTGCTGCCCGTATGCTCCTTTATAAAATGGAATATGACGGCCCCGCATTTCCCTTTGACCTCGCTCGTTCCAGCAACTTAGGCGACGTAGCCGATATGGTCAACCATGACTTTGCTGATATGTGGAATCCTCAATACTTACATTACAGCCCCAGCGATCGCCGCATCTATCATTCCAAATGGCTAGGACTATCCTTCGGTCATGAAGTGGAAGACAACGAAGATCCTGTGCATGATATGCAACCCATCTATGAACGCATGAAAACTCGCTATTCAGCCAGAGCCAAGCGCTTTCTCTACACCATCGACCATGCCGATGAGTTGCTCTTTATCCGTACAGGTGTCACCAATCGCGGCTATGTTTTAGACTTAATGGAAAAGCTAACTGCCAAATGTCAGGGCAAACCATTCCGAGTGCTTCTGATTTCTAAGCAGGATAGTCAAGAATTTATCGATATTCCCCATCTTTTACATTACGATCTGCACTTTAGCCCAGACTGGATGTATGACAGTCAGGACTATTGGCTAGAATGCACCAAAACAATGAAGGAAATTTTAGAGAGCCTTGGCGTATCTAGTCGTAACCTATTTTGGTGTCCTCCTAATCCCAGTTAGGGACATACAAAAACTTTCAGGTTGCAAAATCTAGAAGCGGCAACAGGATGCCATTTTGGGTGAGACCATCGGTACTAAACTCACTGTGGCAAAGGTAGAGCCGATCGCTAGTGCGATCGAGTAAATCGGCTATGAGGCGGCGCAACCGCGACAGATCCAATTCATTTTGATCTTCGAGTGTCCAAGGTTGCTGCTGCCAACTTTTGAGAAAGAGGGGAGAGGCAAACAGAGCCGCCCGTCCACCCTGTAACCACAGTTCCGAACTGGCATCTAGCCAAAATTGCCAACGGTGCGATCGCCTTGCCATCCGATATTGATAGATTGTGGCAAGGGTAACGCTATCTTCGGGCAAATTAGTGGGATAGGGATTGGCGGTAACTACGCCTCGGCGGATAAACTCAATAAATTCTTGCAGGATTACAGGTTCTTGGTGGTTGAGGCGATAGCCCAATTGCCAATGATACTGAGCCGTTTCGATGAGTGATTGCAGGGTGGCAATGTTTTCATAATTTAACTTGCGGGGTTTAAAGAAGGCTTGAATGGCACGATCTATAAATAGTAAGGGAGCATCTTTGAGCGATTGCTGAGATAGCCAATCGAGTAAATTTTCATAGGTTTTGGTGACGAGATATCCCAGTCGAGGCCATTGGGGATAGGTATCTGAAGGTAATAGCTTGGGGTGATCGGGGTGTGGTGCAAAGCAATAGTCCGCCAGCATACCTGCACGGACAGGATCGATCGCCCCTGTCAGTACCACCAACATTTCGGCGATGTGATCGCGACTGATCAAATTGCCAAGGTGTGGATAAAACAGCCCTAAGAGCGTGAGTAGCGATCGCACTTGGGCAGATTGCACAAGGGGGCGCTGATCGTCTAAAGGGGTCACATGAATATTTTTACTGCGTAAAATTGCGGTGATGGCATAGTTGGCAATGTTGTCTAAACCGGGTGCGATAATGGCAATCTCAGAGGCGCAAACTTGACCATCATCAATGGCTCTGGCAATTTCATCAGCCACATTCCGAAATAGTTTGGCTCGCGATACGGCATAAATGGCGGACACCTGCGGCTGTGGTTCTGGCAGCATGGGATTGGCGATCGCCTCCAAAAATTGAGAAGTCAGGGATGCGCCAAGGGTATGTTGGGCAGGGGCAAGCGTAACAACATGACAAAGAGATTTGATGTCTTGCCAATAGTCGGGATCGGCTCCCAATCCTGCGCGAACTGAGCCATTTTGATTAAAGGAAAATATGCCCTGAGCTTGATGGGTGAGCAGCAAATGGCAGAGATTGGCGATCGCCACAGGCATCTCATCGGCTCGATCCACCATCACATAACGAAACCGTCCCCATAGTTGTTCTTGATAGATCGGATCGGGTAGCAGATGTTGCACAAACAAATCGGTCACAATGCCATAGGTGAGTAAACCCAAATCCCAGCAATGTTGCCGCCAATCCACCAGTGCTTCTAAAATCTCCTGACTTTGTTGGTTATCGATCAAATCAGGTAAGCCCTGCTCCAAAATTAGGGGTACTTCCTTAAGGTCATTGCCCGCCGATACTGCCAATAAAAATAAATCTAACAGTCGCCGCACTAAGCGATCGCGCCCCACCCCTCCCATCTGCAAAATGCCTGTATCCAGACGTTCTTGCCAACATTTTAAGGCGAGTTCCTGTTCATTTTCGACACGCAACAATACAGGAAACTGCGCTTTGAGTTCTAGCTTTTTGACGAGAAAAGTCCAAAATAGCTGAACTTCGTTGCGTAAAAAACTCAGAGGCGTGACCGAGTTAACAGGATATTGTCCGTGCGTTGCTATCACTAGGCGATCGCTTAACTGCCGTGACTGATTGGCATCAATGGCAATTAACAAAACCTGTTGTGAAGCCCCCTGTGGATTGGCTTGGGTGGCAAAATCTGTCTCTACCCAGTCTTGAAACCAGCGCACCATCTGCGCTGTCTTACCGCAACAACTACCACCCTCCACCCATCGATTACTCATAAATGCATTATAAATTTAATTTGATGGGGAGATTAAGTACAGGTCTTTTCGCCAGTCACCACTGCACCAAGCAGAGTCTGAATTTCAATCGATCGCACTTTGCTCGTATTAGAAGAACTGGCGATATTAATGCAAACAGGAATAAGAGTATCGGAGCCATACAACAATCCCTTAGAGTTAAAATCTAATTTTATATAGGGACGATTACTTGCATCCTTCTGCTCGACACTTTTAGCAGTAATTTTAGTAATAGTCACGCCATCGGCCAGCTTCTGCACACCGCCATTGATTTTGACATTATTAAGCTGTAATGAAGCCTCCGAGGTTGATATTTGTTGGAATACCACACCAGTTCGCAGCACACTAGTCGCATCACCTTGAGTATCATTTAATTTGCGGGACTTAGCTTCCGATTGAGCCGTTTTGATGGCTTGGAAAATTTGGGTTTGTGATGCGTTTAGTCTTTGGTTGTTCATGTAGGCAAGCCAGCCAGGGGCAGCGATCGCACTGAGGATGCCCACAATAATCATTACCACCAATACTTCAATGAGGGTAAAGCCAAGTACCTGTTTTAGAAGGCGATCGCGGCGATATTGTCGATATTTAGTGGGATGCTTGCCAAAGAATCTAGCGAGCCAATAATTGAGTTTGATCATAGCGATATTACCTAAAATTTTGCTTGAGCTAGAAATTGGGTCAGTAAGTGATAACTTTCTTAAGAGAGACCCACTGTACTACGTCCAAAACTACGCACATCCGCCGTGGGGAAAAAGGGTAGCCGCGCATCAGTTGGTAATCTCTGATCTTTGGGAATAGGTGGTGTGGCAAGACGGGCGATCGCATTGCCGCGCAAAAAGATACGAGCTGTTACCCTGCTAGGTGCAACACACATATAAAAGCTGCTCAACCCCGCAGGATTGCTGGTTGCATTAGTAAAGTCAGCAGGTACACGCTCAGTTGCAATGCCGTTAGGATTTGTTGTCGTAATCGGGCTAACATTGCCCACTCCAATCGATGGATCATCACAGTCTGGGTTAGTCAAAGTCCCTGCTATGGTGACATTCTTGCCCACAGGGATTCTAATGGCGGCTGTTGCTCCCGATGCCGTGCCAGCATCGTTGTTTCCGCCTTGGCTGGTGCTGTAGTCGGTGTCATCCATAAAGTCAACTAGGGTGACGAAGGGATTAGCCGCAAAATCATAATTATCAAATTTTTTCCAACTCAGAATCGCGGTTGCACTCGAAAAGTCGGGACGATTGAATCCCTTGGCAGGGCTGATGAAGTAATTATTGCTATCGACTAAGGTAACTGGTGATGTAATTAAAGGTGATGAGTTAGTAGGCAACCTTAGTGTTGCTTTGTCGGTTGGGCAGTTGGTGGTATCGGCAATCGTGCCGCCAGTACTGCAATACCATACATAGCCGTCTGACAATTCCCAGCGCAAAATGCGGGCTGTACCTGAGAAAACCCCTGCATTAGTGGCATCATTTTTGAGGTAGTAGGCAACTAGGGAATAGCCGTAGGTTTCGCGACCAAAGGGTTTGGCGTAGGGGTTGAGGTTTGTATTGGTGGAATTACAGTTGGTTGTAGTTTTATAGGGCATACAGCCAACTTTGTCTGAAGAGGGAGTTGCTCCAGACTTGCTATAGGTTCTCGTACTTTCGGGAGCGAATGCGGTACGTTTCCAAAATACTAAGATGGGTGTGCAGGTATTCGTACCCGATGGGTTACATTCGTTGCCAGTTCCAGACTGCGTATGGGGCAATTGGTTATTAATACTAGCGATGCCGCTTGCGCCGTAAATATACATCGCTTCTTGGAGATCATCGGACATGTAGGCGATCGCCGCTTGCAGTTCTTCCTGAGCATTAGATTTAGCGGTTTCTTTACGATCAGTATCCAGTACTGTCAGCAAGAAGCCCATCATCACCACCACCATTAAGGAGGCAATCAAAGAAGCTACTAATAGTTCGATTAAGGTAAAGCCAAATACGGTATTTTTTTGCGTATTTTTTGCTGTGCTTCTGCCCTTGGATTTTGAAAATGTACGCGCATGGGGCGATGATTTTCTGGCAAATAGCGATCGCCATATATTCAAGCCATACTTTAAGCAAGACTTAGCCATTTGCTGAATCAACTGATGGAATATATTGAATACTTTTACTAATTTGCGAATGCTAGTCATAAACTTAATTCCCAATGCCTAGTTTAATATCATCAAGATTATTTGCATTTACGGTGGGCATGATTTGCGATCGCATGGTCACTAAGGGGCAAACCACCGAAGCCGTTGTTGAAAATGCTGTCTTACCCTGAGCGCATTGGGTATCGGAGCCAATTCTGGCGGTGACTCCCGTTGCGAGGGCATCGGCGCGATAGACCCGCACCGCCAACCAAAAGCCCTGCCGACTTAGCTCTGTGGCATTGTTGCTGCCACTTCGCATTGGCTGAATTACTAAGTCCTGTGGATCATTGACACTAAACCCATTACCATCCACATCGACCTTGATCCCGCGTACAGGTGTGGTGGCAGTGGGGCTGTCAAGGGCTAAGAGTGCAGAGGTTGGAGCTGCGACTGAATTGGCAGGAGTCACAGGATCTTCAAAGATATATGTCTTCTGAGCATTTTGATTGTTGCGGATCAAAGATGAGGGGAATCCAGATACATCAATGACCCCACCACGCACCGCATCAATATAGGATCTGGCGGCTTGGGTGGCTTGGTCAATGCGTCTAGCGTTGATCCGTGCTGAGGTGGATACTGCCACCATTGGCGCGATCGCCACAATCAAAATGCTCACCACTGCCGCCGCCACTAAGGATTCAATCAACGAAAATCCTGACTCGGAGTCAGTTGATGCAGTCGCGATCGCCATTCGATAAATTGGATTATTCTTCATAGCTTTACGATTGGGTGAGGACATATATCTATATATTAACCGTGCAAATTTGGGAATCATATCAAATCAAAAAATGGTGTAACCGTTTTTTGATTTGATCATGTGCTTGCGTCAAGGTTAGTAGTAACTTACGTTCACAGTGCCATCTGCGGCGGTTGCTCCACCGTAGTTAGGTGTACCCGCAGCGCTAGGCGTGTTGCACTTCGGACGCAAATCAGTACCGCGCAAGGCTCGTTTGGTATACAGAGTTGGGGTTGTGCCAAACCTCTGTTTGAGTCCTGCATTTACTGCTGTTGCTCCTGTTGGCGTGACCGCTTCGGGGTTACTGGGTTCTAGGGCGCAGAGCAAGGACTCTACCCAAGGATCATCGGCGCTAACTTCTCTAAAGAATTCGTTTGCCCCTGGAATCGGTACGGCAAAACGCTCGGCAAAGCGATCGGGTTGTTGGGTGAGCAAGCCCACATCATAGCCCCACAGACGTACTGGCGCAGTATAGTAAGGAATTTGATTAGGTGTTACTGAGCGATAAACAACGTTGTAACCACTGAGGTTAGTACCATCAGTCAAACCACCCCCTGGTAGGGCTGGGTTGTAGAAGATGGTGGACATATCAGCGATGCCACTAGCGATCGGGGCAGTTGGCAAAAAGGGAGCCGTTGCATAGCGGCTCTTGGTATTTTGAATAAATCCACCCGTGATTTTTAGAGTTGTGTTTTGCCAGTTTTCCAATAAACGGATGAAGTTAGACAATCCGCCACCAGTCTCACCAACTTCCACACTAGCGCCGATAGTGCCGCTATTGAGATTGTTGGATGTAACGTAAGGCACTTTATTGCGAGATGGTGTGTTACCTGCAACAAAGTAAACATTAACTTCAGAGCGAGTGGGTCGCAGCATCCATTGCCCAACTCTTTCACTGCTGCCTGTAGTAGGTGTACCGTTTGTACCACCATCACTCGCCAAGCTTTGGGGAATGGTGTCACCACTGTCGTTAGTATCGTTAGGAACATGGAGTTGCAGTACAGGCACTAGCTCAGGCTGATTTACCGAAGTCATCGCTACAAACAATGCCTCTTTGTTGAGCTTGCTAGGATCTCCCCATAAACCAAGGAAGCGCACACCTCTAAAGGATGAATATTTATCCTTAACGGCAAATACGGATGTATTGTCTTCGGTGAGTGTCGTAGTTGTACCAGATGTAGATCCTAAGAAATTACCGACAATAATACTAGGCGTAGTTGCTCCAGTGAGCGTATTAGGAAGATTGGGAACTCCTCCAGAGAATATAAAGCTAGGTTCACTAGACAGTTTCAGCGTTCCATCTAAGTCAACGTTAACAATTGCAGGACAGCCAGCAGCTACTTCTAGTTGCTTATTAGGAACACAGTAGCTGGGATTTGTTAAGGCTTGTGGAGGTGGAGGTAATTCTGATAGCCAGAGTTTGGCACTTTTGCCACCTCCATTGATAGCAACAATGTAGTAAGTATTACCCGCAACAATAGGGAATGGTGGCGCAGGATTTGCCGAAGTAACAATACGTCTACCCACAACTACAAACGGAGCATCAATAGCATTTTTGCCTGATGGACCATTATCAAGCAAAAAGGCTTGGTCGGCAGAAGTTGCGTTAGATTTGGTTGATTTAAAATCTATTCTTTCTTGAGTACGCGATGATACCCAGAAGATATTATTAGGATCAACGCCATCTAATAGCATTTGCAAGCCACTAAACTCAATACTTTCGTCAGGAGCGCCCCTCATAATAAATACAGGGCTAGGGCCACGTCTAACACTAGTTGGCGTACAAGCACTATCAGCACCAGTTACTGGATCAGCACAATTAGCTCTAAAGGTGAGCGTGCCATTTAGTACCCGTATTCCATCAACTAGGGTTCCTAAGTTGCTGACGTTATACACATGCACCTTATTGTTCGCGTAAGTATTAGTAGCTCTGAGTACAGCCGTCATCGGATTACTGACTATCGCAGGGCTGGTGGTAGTGGCAGATGTAACTGAAATTGTGAGATTTCCTGATGTAGCAGGAATAAGACCAACAAAAGCTTCAGTACCAGTATTACCAGGCATCAGTCTTGCACTGAGTATTCCTGTTCCACCTGTTAGGTTTGTGCCTGTACCTGTGGGGGAAGTGCCAACAAAGTTTCTAATTGCTTCGCCAGGGCTATTAGCTGTTTGTGGGCAGCTATCTGTATTCAGGGCATTATTGCCATTTAAGTCTTCGCCTGTATCTAAAACACCGTTTAGGTTGACATCTTCAGTGCCACTTATATCTATTTTGCCAATCGATGGACGCTCGATCGCTTGATACTTGCGGGTGCGACCAGTACCACCGCAGACCGTAAAGGTACTGGCAGGCTCAGTTGTACTAGCAGAGTTATTAGTGGCGAGACTCGTATTATCAGAGGGGAAGTGGGGGTTAGCAGGTAGATTTAAATTAAGTACTGTCGTTGTATCCACCACCGTTGGCGTATTGCTACCAAAAGTATAGGTCTTAGTCGTACAGCGTTCATCCACTAGCCCTGTATTCAGAACAATGCAAGGAGTTGGTGGTAGTACCAAGCGATCGAGCGTACTCAAGTTAGAACGTGCGCCAGTACTGAGTGCCCCCATCACAGGGAAACTTAGATTATTGATAAATAGAGGACGATCATTAGTCTCATAGGCAAGTCTGTTGCTTTGTCCTGTATAGTCGGCAGTACCCGTTGTAGTGCGATACCATAGCGCCCGATCTGTCCGTGACGGGCGCGATCTGGTCATCATGTCATTATTGGTATCATCAAAGGCCCGATTAAACCGACCTGGCAGCATGGGGATTTCACTATTGTCGGCTGGGCGTGGTGGGATATTGGGGAAAATATCTGTTCTCTCGCCTGCATCGAGGATGCGATTTCCATTAATATCGTCACCCCATACATAGCGACCACTATTTGTACCAAATACAGCATTCTCATCCGATGCTGAAGGTGGATAGAAAGGACGGAAGAAAATATCATCACCTGCCGCATGGACAAAGGGATAAGCCGCCGCAGGATGTCCAATCATTGCAAATGGGCTTACCGATTTAGGCAAAGCACCAAATACAGGCGGTGGTAAAAATACACCAGTGCTTGGCGTTGGTGATGCGGTAGGTGTTGGTGTTGGTGTCGGTGTTGGTGTTGGTGTCGGTGTGGGCGTTGGTGTCGGTGTGGGGCAAGTTACTGGTGTGGGAGAGTCATCATTTTGATCAAAAGTTTGTCCCTGAGCGCACCCTGATGTATTTGCACTGACAGTCCGAATACGACCGCGACGCAGCGACTGGTTGCGGGTGTTAGATGTGCGGCTTTCCCCAGGGCGACCTGCGGCATAGGTTACGTTTGCTCCATTCAGGTTATCGAGGCTGAGGCGAAACTCTTCATCAGCGCTTTCATTCGCGCTATCTCTGACCACTAAGACAGTCACCACCTTATCGGTTGGATCATTGGTAGTGCTGGTGGGTCCAGTCCAAGTTAGGACAGTACAATAACGGTTATCAGGAGAAGTCGGACAGGTGGCATCATCGGGATCAACAACCTCGGCACTAGTTACCCCGATTCCATTGCGTGGGAACCTTGCGCCAGAATCAACTGTAAAGGTTGTGCCATTTTTTCTGACCATCTGCAACTGCACACCAGAACCGTTGTATAGACCACTGATCAAGTCCGCCTGCACCGCCGAAACAACTACATTTGAACCCGTTGTTGTCCCCGAACCCGTTGGAATATCAACAGGACTACCCGACAGATCGCCATTAGTAAATAACTGGAATGTGGAACCTGCGGTAACATTTTTGACATAGTAAGTTGTATTTGCCGAAATGTTGGTAGGTAGGGTAGTTGCTGTTACTAATACCGATTGACCATCACGGAAAGTGTTACCTGTTGCTGTAAAACGGTCTTGAGAAGCACTTACAGCCGAAACAGCAAATGAAGCAGAATTGGTGGAGGGATTGGGGGGGACATCGATGCTTGGGAAATTATCAATAGTATTACCGTTGTAAATGTTACCCGCATAAGTCCCTGAAGCCGCGCCAAAGGCTGTTGTGTTTGCGCCTGCATTATTAAGAGCAAAGAGTGTTACCTTCACCCTGACACTTTGTCCCGCAGGTAAATTAGCTCGCGTATTTAAACGCACCGTATAGTTAAACCTACGATAAACCGCATTTCTTGCACTAGGATTGCCAGTATCATCTTCATTGGTAACAGTACCCGTTGTACTGGGCAATGTTATATCGCGTCTGCGTCCTGGTTGGTCATTAGTGGTAGTCCAAGCTGTCTCAGGATTTGGCAATTGACTTGTACCCAATTGACTTTCTAGAGATCCACCCGTATTAGTATTGCGGCGGCGACCTTCAGCAATGTCTTGATCGCCTGTTGCAATCTCAACGGTCATTGCTCTCTCTGGGCAGGGAACTGTACCGAAGCTATTATTCTTGTTGTTGCTATTTGTAGAAGAATCAGTCAAGTCAAAGGGAGTATTAAAGTTCCCCATTACATGGGGATAGGTAAAGCCAGTACTAGCATTATCTCCACTATTTACACCCAAAATAATCGGTGCAACTGCACGAGGAATCGTCCCTGAGAAAGTATTCATACAGCTATTTGCAAAGATGAGCTGTTGGTTGCCATCTTTGTAAATGTCATCGAAACGCAGGAAGGATACTCGGCGAGCAAAACGGGCATTTTCAGGAGAGATATAACGCGGTGCATTGACACTGGTACTGATCGTACCGTTGGCATTAAAGCTAGGTAATGCTGTTGTGCCAGCCCCATCTTTTACCCAGTCAGAGAAAGTACATTCACTAATTGGGAACTTACGGCACATTTCCATACCGTACTCATGGGTATTGGTACGACGTTGGATGGGGGTAATGCCATTGGCATTGTAACTAGCTAGGTTGCCATTGTTGGGAGTGGTAGCACCAGGATCACCAGGCCAAAGGTTGCTATTTGGAACTGATTGATTATCGGAGTTGCGTTGATTTAACCAGAAAGAACTGGTTACAAAGTTGTTATTGAAGAAGCCCTGTCTCCACCTTTCCACCACATAGCTACTGTCTTTGAGCTTACTGTTGTTAGGGTTTAGCTGCGATTGCCAGTTGACACTAGTGGAGGTGTTGGCATTATTGCGGAGGTCAAAGTCGCCATCGGTGCGATAGCCATCACGGAAGTTTGCGGAGAGTACTGTGACTGCATCTGCTAAAACTGTTGCAGGTCGCCATTCATCACCAAGAGTACAGGTGGGGGTTTGTCCGGGGCGGCAAGCAAAGTTAGGATTTAGACCATCTCTGTTATAGTCTGGGTCGTATGATGCTCCGTTGCTGGGCTTGGTGCTGCTATTGGCATGACGCTCATAGAAGTTACTCCAATCATCATTAAGTAGTTGCCCAAATTCTTCGCGAGTATGTCGATTAAAGGCAGGTACAGCATTGGCAAGGGTGGTTGCGCTGGTGGGATCTCTCTGAGCTTTGATATAAACAGGCAAGTTAGAAACTAGGGTTAGTCCTTTTTCGCCCTTAGTGGCATCTGTCCAAGGGAAGGAGGCGTAAGTAGTGCTAGAGACAGGTGCTTGACCATCTACATTAGCGAGGTTGGCGGTGGTGAGGGTGCTGCGCCAGAGGCGATAGCCATTGACTAGCCTGATGCTGCTGGGTTTGCGAGTGGGGTCTAGCAGGAAGTCTGTGGAGCTGAGGTTTTTGCGCTTAGAGTCGGCCGTGAGGATCGGATTACCTGAGGCATCGCGATCGTAGTAGCTCAGATCTTCGAGAGCGTCTTCGCGAGTGGCATAGATCAAGCCGCTATAGGGTAGTAGATAGTCGGTGGCAACCCCAGAGTTACTACCTCCCGACAGGCGCGAACCTCGCAAGCGATCCATGTCAATATCGGTTGCCCGAATTTCGATGGGCTGGCGCTGTTCGATTTGCAAGTCGTAAATATCACCACGATTGGGCTGGACGATGGGTAATCCATCGGTGGTAGTAGAGTTGTTGCCGACAGCAGCTTCGGTGAGTGATTCATTGCGGTTGAGGGATTTGACCTCTCTGCCATCTAGGAAAGAGCTTTCTCGAAATGCCCCATGAGGAATTTCGGAAAGGGTCAGAGCCGTATTACCCGTAGGCGTGGCAGGGGTAATAGCAGCACTGGTGGCGCTAGTATTGGCGAGGGCAATTGTACCATCAAGGATCTGTAGGGCGCAGAGATTGGAATCTAGGGTTGACTGTTGTGGCAGGGTCAGACCTGCGGTGGCAGCAGTGCTGACTCCTTGGTCGACAATGATTTTTTTGAGGACTTCGCGCAGTGGCTCATTGGCAAAGCGGCCGTTGGGAAAGATGAGGTTGGCTTGGTAGCCGAGTCTTTCGCCTAGTGGACTAGCGGAATTGCTGGGGTTTTGCGCCTCTGGTTTGAATCTAAAGATATTGGAGCTAACGGTGCTAACGCTATTGTCATAGAACAGACCAGAGGCTGTGTCATAGCGCACGGAACTAAAGGAGACATCAGTGGATAGAGCCGTTTTGCCGACTGTATAGACTAGACCATTGTTAGATCTGCCTTGGATGTTGCCGTTCCAAGGTGCGGTGGAGCCGTTGATGTTGCCATTTCTGGCGGTGATGGGGGTGGAGGGGTCGTAATAGCTGCTGACACAGGCGATCGGGGTTTGGTAGTTGGTGGGCGCACCGATCGCATTGTACGCATCATATTTGTAGTGATAGACAGCCATTGCCCGCATTTGCAGATCGCCTTTGCGATTGTCAACGGTAGTACTCCATCCATCGCCTCCTGTAATAGGAACGTAATAGCCAGGGGTGGAACGGGTCGGAGTGGTAGTAGTATCGAGCCAGCGCACGTTGCCTGTCATAGGCATGGAGTCTTGCCAGACTACATAGTTTTCGCCATTGGCGATCGCAAAATTAGTTTCATTAGTAGCTGTAATGGGATTGTCGATGGGTTGACCATTCCATATCGGCGCACTAGATTCATCCCAAATAGTGGCGGGGTTGTCGGGGATACCTGTACGGAATCTGTTTAAGAAGCTATCTTCACGGCGGCGACTATAAATCCCTGCATTCGTAACAACGCGCAATCCCCCAGTCCGAGGTGATGGCTCAGGTACTTTGACACTAGGATTATTGGGGTCGGTGATGGAAGGATCGAGGGCAGCAGATATTTCCCAAAATCCGCCGCGATCGGTTACACCCAAGTTGCTGAGGGGAGTAGATCGGGTGATCCGATAGCGTTTCACATTACTAGCTGTCGCCCCTGAGAGGTCGTTGTTATTGTTAAAAAAGATTGATTCATTTGTGGAGACATAGTTCGGTTCATTTTCACCCACAAATTCTAAGGCTCCAGTGATATCACTACGCTTGAGCCACTTAGCTGGCAGACCATTGCCCACTAAAACGCGATCGCCAAGGAATGATTCACTATTAGCAGAAGCTACTTGAGCAGGATCGGTGGCGGGTAATGCCATGCGGTTGGGGCTACCAAAGGTGAGCAAGGAGACTCCATTGGTGGCATCTAAGATACCTCCGTTGCCATCAAATCCAGCCCCAGTGCTGAGACTAAAACTGGCCACAGCTTTGCCAAAGTTAGCATTGGCATAACTAGGCAACATCCAGCTAATGGGAGGAGCAAGTTCGGGGGGCTGTCCTGGTACTGTAACTGCTGTCAGCAATGGGCTGGTAAAAGCAGTAGGCGTACCAGTGGTAAAGGGAACTTCACGAAAAGATACTTTGCGAGTCCGTTCGCCAAAGTAAGCGGTAAAGGCGGCACGTCTTGCCACCGTGACTTCAGCCGCCGAGGAGAGTGCCTCATCTTGAATCCGTTTGACTAAATCTTCACGAACCGACGTGGGATCGCCTGTTCCTGTATAAGATAGATTGCTGACACTAAAGTTTGATGGTAATGGGAAATTAACTGTTACAGTGCTACGGGCGATCGCTTCATCGACTAATGCCCCAATACGACGGTTATATTCAAAATCATTGAGTGCTAATCCCGAACTGCGATTTTTGGGTATATCCACACTGCTATTAGCACTGACAGTAGAAGTGGCAGGCGATCCCGTATCGGTAATCTCTTGGATACCACCTGTCACATTGGGTGGTACACCTTGTCCCCTAAAAAGGTGAACAGTTACTAATCCTGAAGAATCGGCGGATAGAGTGCTAGGGTCATCTAGGACTGCATCGCCTTCCACCACATTACCTGCGGCAGCAATCAGGCTGTTTTTTTGTTCGTAATAGCAAGAACCAAATAGATCGGGGTTGGTGGTAATACCAGGAGGATTATTGAGACTGCCTCCAGAACTACTAACTTGAAAGAAGGTAATTGGGCGACCTGAGCCTGCTCCCACCATGAGATTACCCGCACTATAGACTCGTCCATTTAGACGGAAGGTGGCTGTGTTAACAAGTTCAGTATCTCCTTCAAAAAATACGGCGTTGTTATTTTGTGGCGATCGCGCTCGATCCTGTTGCAGTTCAACGGCGCTGATGGAGGTTACGCCATTGTAAAGCTCGAAGTTAGCGGCATTAGCGGCTGGGAAACTACTGGCATCGGTAATCGGTACGGTGACAGCATAAACAAAGAAGGATTTGCGAAGACGCTTGTCACTAGATACCGTCCAACCACCATCACTGGCAATATTGGTGACATCCCCCGTGGAGACGCAAGCCCCTGAGAGGGTGGTTTCATCCATAGGCAAAGAGCGAGACTCAATGGGAGTCAGAGGGCGATCGGTAATTGTGGGAGGACGAGTCCGAAACAGAATGCTATACAGGCCATAGGAGTCAAATTTACCGTTGTTGTCAGTATCAATGGGAAATTTCCATGCTGTTGATACATATTCTTTATTTTCAATTTGGCTAGAGCTAGTATTGATGCGCCCGTCAGGTTTGGAGTTGGGGGTGGTGTCTTGGCGAAAGTCGTAAACTAATTGGAGTCGGGTTTCGTCAGGCAGGGTATATTTACCGCCATCACTGGTAATGACGCTATCTAGGGTTAGCTCTGGAGGGGTGGTACGCGGTAATTTGCCATCGCTGAGTAAGGCATCGATTTTGGCACGGGCGCGATCGATAATGGGAGTGGCAGCGTTTCTAAAAACCTGTTCTTGTCGAGCATTAGCCGCAGACTGCGCCCGTTCTGACGATCGCGATACTGTCGTCACCACTAGCAGAGTGACCACCAAAGTTACAAGGGTCACGGTTGGTAATACAAAGCCTGCGGATTTGCCCTTTCTTGAGGAATATTTCTGTTGTCCGCGTGATGCGCCGAGCAGTTGCCGCACCAAACGGCGACTAATACGGATCGGACTGCCGATCTTGTTCAGCCATTTCCTTAACTTGGCGATAAATTCGGCAAAAAAGCGATTAATTTTACGGCTTTGCTGAGAATCAGACATAAACTTTTACCAACCTGACTGCAATATACTACCCAAGCTAGAGGCAAAAATAACATTAGTTAGTAATTGGTAATTAGAGATTGGTAATGGGTGATTGGAAATTGGTTAATAGTAAGATTCGGGTTTGTAGAAGATTAGGTAAAAAATGATTCTGTAAATAATACCGATCGCTAAACTGCTGCCAGTGACGATCGCGAATATTTTGGCGATCGCCTTGGGTGTTAAGCCCGTATCCAAAAATTGTTTGCCCACAAGAGTGATTGCTGCTGCGATTACGCCCACTGCGCCACTTTGCACCCAAGTTACAGGTTGCCTTAATACCAGCATGGCAGCACTGACTGTAAAGGCGATCGTGACCACAGTGGCGATGATTTCCCAAATTGATAGCTTTTGATCGGTATTGGCTTCGTAGCTAAAGTCGGCAAAGCTGAGAATATATAGGGCTAGGCATACACCTGTGGTGATGAGGCTATTGTTTAGGTCAGAGCGTAGATAAACGGTAAAGATTACTGCGATCGCGCCAAGGAGTCCGCCAATACTTTGAGGAATGGCGATTGCGGCTAGGATGCTCACAATGAGTATTAATCCTGCAATCCAGTAATCATGAAAGCGCGTTAAGTTAACAAGCTGTGCGCCAATAAATCCATAGGCGATCGCGATCGCACTTAAAGAAATAAATAATCGCCACCCAATTTCTAATTTCCCAACCTTGAGTGCCATAGAGAGCATCCTCGAAATTTGCCTAAAATTTTATCTAGCAATCTGTCTAGAAATTTGTCTAATTCTATCGCTTGTACCGTAATAACAACTAAACCTGCAATATGGCAACCTTAGAACCTAATTAATTGGATGTTTTAGCGCATATTTGAGAAGTTTTGATCCCCCTAAATTCCCCTTAAAAAGGGGGGCTTTTTTAATCTTTTCCCCCCTTTCGTTAAGGATGGTTAGGGGGGATCAATCAGTATTTTGAGCTAATGCCTACACTTCTCAAAAAGGCTCTTAATTAACCGCATTTTGCAAAATTGATACCACTTTTTTCTGTTGTCCATCCCTTGCCCACATCAATGCTGTCCAACCATTCCGATCTTGAGCATTAAGTCTTGCTCCAAAGGCAATTAGCGATCGCACGATTTCATCATAGCCTTGTCCTGCCGCCCACATCAGAGGAGTCCATTCATACCTATTGCGCGTATTCGGATTAGCTCCAGATACGAGCAACACCTGTACTACGGCGGTATGTCCATTCATTGCCGCCCATAGCAGAGGAGTCCAACCATACTGATCGCGCACATTGACATCCGTTGCCTGAGAAATCAGCGATCGCACCTCCTCCACATCTCCCCTCTGGGCAGCCATCAATAGCCTCGCATTAAGATCTTGTTGCTTCACCTTGGCGATCTCCTCAGTTGCAGATGTTGCGGTATTCGATATTGCTGCCGCCGAACTATTCTTGGCTAGATTGGTATCTGCATAGACAAAACTGAGTGATCCCCAAGACATCATGGCAAATATTAGAGCAAAGGAAAATATGGGGATACGAACCAATAAAAACTTGTAGATTAATTTGTAAATTAATGGGGTGGGCATGGTCTCAAAGGTTGACAAACAATCCCTAGAGACTAGAAATTTATGAGGCGATCGCCTAGCGCAATTCTGCGGATATTATGAATGCATAAAATTTATTGCTCCAAACATATTGCAGATATGTCCAATTGCGGTAATATAATAAAGCACTAAAAATCAAGCGGTCATGGTGGAATGGTAGACACGCCATCTTGAGGTGGTGGTGGCGAAAGCTGTGAGAGTTCGAGTCTCTCTGACCGCATTTATAGATTTACCAAGCCTAAACGTCATGTCCCGTCAAGTTAACTGTCAAGAAGAATGTCAAAACGGTTGCGTTCTTGGTGCTGAATGCCCCCATTTGGAGTATTTAGCCAAAGCACGAAAACTCATTGCGGAAACTTCGATTGATAAGTTAATTGAAATATCTGACTCTCGCTTTTTACCGCCAGAGCCAAAAGAAGAATAAGTCTTAATTTACAAAGTCCCTTGAAGCTCACTTATTCTCTGGATTGGATCTGTTGAGCTTAGATTTAGCCGTTTTCCAGAGTTGATCTAGATCTGCGGTGGTGAATTCCGATAAAGGGCGATCGCTTAGGTTTTCCATGATTTCTAAGCGACTAATAAACTTGCGATTAGTTGACTGCAAAGCTTCCACAGGATCGAGACCATGCCAACGCGCCACATTAATCAAAGTAAATAGCAAATCTCCCAACTCTGCCTGCTGATTTTCCCTTGATTCATGCTCGATCGCTTGATGCAGTTCCTCTAGCTCCTCATGAAATTTTGCCCATACACCATCCACATCATCCCACTCAAAACCTTGGGCAGCAGCTTTTTGAGAAATTTTCATGCCTGCCATGAGTGGTGGTAGTGATCGCGCATAGCGTTTGAGTTGATAGCTTAACTTCTGGGTGGTCGCCAGATCATGACCCTTTTCCGATGCCTTGATCTTTTCCCAGTTGTGATGGATTTCCTCCATACTGGCGGATTGCAAATCTCCAAAGACATGGGGATGACGGCGCACTAGTTTTTGGGCGATGCCCTCCGCCACCTCCGCGATCGTAAACTGATTAGATTCACTAGCAATCTGGGATTGTAAAACCACTTGCAGCAGCAAATCTCCCAACTCCTCCGCGATCGCCGCACTATCGCCGCTTTGAATTGCATCAACCACTTCATAGGCCTCTTCAATCACATAGGGGATTAAACTAGTAGGAGTTTGTGCTAAATCCCAAGGACATCCGCCATCAGGCGATCGCAATTTTGCCACCACATCTAGCAAATGCTGTAATGCTTGCAGTCTATCTAAAGGAGGAGTGGGTGTATCAAAAGTCATAAGATTTAATTAATATTAAGAAAAGTAACAAAATGCTATAATAATATTTATTAGAAACCTATTTTTTTAACCAAGAAGTTACGAGCATACCCCATGAGTAACACCGCCAACCCAGATTCTGAAATGCTTAGGCAAATTTTGGAACCCCTGCTAGAAGATTTTAATTATTGGTTTGAGCGTTCTCAAAAACTTCTATCCAATGAGCGCATCAGTTTTTTGTCGGAATCCGATCAACAAACCTTACTAGTAAGGGTAGAGAATGCGATCAAAGAGGTTGGCGTAGCCACATCACTTTTTAAAGCAACGGGGCATCAGGTTGGCGTAGATATGGCAACAATGCGACCTTGGCACGAACTGCTCCTTGAGTGTCAGTCGGTAGGGATGCGCTATTACCGTAATAAAGCTAATTAACCTCAACTAGCTCAGGCTCTTAGAGACACCATATTTGGCGATATTGGCAATATTTTAGCTAGGCTCAACACTTAACATCCCTCAAGATGCACCTCAAGATGCATTTTAAATAAGATGTGTTTTTAATTTTAGGCTCAAAGTTTAAATTTAAAGTTTTAAAATATAGCTTGTATAGAGCCTGTATAGATTGAAATACAACCTGAAACATAGTTGGAAATTATTTGTTTAATTTCGCTTTTAAAAACTATTTTTTTTAGGTCTTGGTAAAACAATCTCAAAATATTCAAAACACTTCAAATCACTTTTAAAAAAAATTTTTCAATTTGCAACTTTTATTATTTTTTGTAGGCAGGTAGTCATGGTTCAAATTATTTACATACTCGCTTTCACAATTTTGTCAATCTTTGCGATCAGTAATCTGATTCGTAGCATGATTTCGTTGTCCCAGAATGAGAATAAATCCGCAAATTTACGTCGTCGTGTGCCTGTCCAGTACGCTCATCCAGAGCTTTGGGATAATGAAGGTAACTATATCGATGAGCCACTAATGGTAATTAAGTCCATCAATGTCGATGATGCAAGATCCAAACTAGATGCTTTATACAATTCCTCTCCTAGTGGTGAGAAATAATGTCCCATAGTCTGTTGATTTGTACCACCTGTGCTAGTACTTGGCAAAATGGCAAAAAAGTGGGAACAAGTGGCGGTGAGATTTTACTTCAGGAAATATCACAACTGTACCAAGGTTGGGAGCGCAGAGCGCAATTTGAGGTAAGGGCAGTTGCTTGTATGAGTGCTTGCAGCAATGCTTGTGTGGTCACATTTTCTGCTTCAGATAAGTACACCTATCTATTTGGCAACCTGCCCAGCGATGTTGCTAAGGTTTCGGATACTGCTAAGGCTGTGCTAAGTTGTGCAGAAATGTATAGCGATCGGCAAGATGGGCTATTGGCTTGGAAAGATCGCCCCGAACCGCTTAAAAGTGGTGTCATTGCCAGACTGCCGCCTCTCTAATCCAAAATTTCAAAGCAGATTTAAAAGTAAGCATAAAAAAAGTTGGTTGATTACGCCAACTTTTTTTATGTCTATTGATTTTCTAACCGAGCTTGCAGCAAAGGTACATAGTTAGTAAATACATTGCCTAGTCTGAAGTCTTCATCATCTAGGACTTTTTGATGAAAGGGGATGGTGGTGGGTACGCCTGTGATGGCACATTCTCGCAAAGCGCGTTTCATGCGTAAAATAGCGGCATTGCGATCGCTACCCCATACAATCAACTTAGCAATCAGTGAGTCGTAGTAAGGCGGAATCACATAATCGGTATAGACATGGGAATCCATGCGTACCCCAGGCCCCCCTGGGGGTAAATAGCCACTAATCCGACCAGGATTCGGACGAAAATTGTGATCGGGGTCTTCAGCATTAATCCGACACTCGATCGCATGTCCCCGAATCTCAATATCCTTTTGCTGACACCTTAACTTTTCACCCTGTGCCACCCGCAACTGTTCCGCAATCAGATCAATACCCGTAATCATTTCGGTCACAGGATGCTCCACCTGAATCCGCGTATTCATCTCCATAAAATAAAATTTGCCATACTTATCCAGCAAAAATTCTACAGTCCCAACGCCCACATAATTAATTGCCTTTGCCGCACGCACTGCCGCATCTCCCATCTTTTCACGGAGCTTAGGATTAACGGCACTGCTCGGAGCCTCCTCCAATAGCTTTTGGTGACGGCGCTGGATCGAACAATCCCGTTCTCCCAAATGCACCACATGACCATGCATATCTGCCAAGATTTGAATCTCAATGTGACGCGGATCTTCAATTACCTTTTCAATATAAACGCCACCATTACCAAAGGCGGCCTCTGCCTCTCCTTGGGCAGCCCTTAGTAAACGCACCAAATCTTCAGCTTGGCTAACTAGACGCATACCTCGACCGCCGCCGCCTGCCGTTGCTTTGATCATCACAGGATAGCCAATGGATTGAGCGATTTGAATTGCCTGTTCCTCAGATTCGATCAGTCCTTCACTACCAGGAATTGTTGGCACTCCTGCTTTTTGCATCGTCTTCTTAGCGGTGGACTTATCGCCCATCGAGCGGATGGAATTAGGACTAGGCCCTACAAACAGCAAGTTATGGTCGGCGCAAATTTCGGCAAATTTGGCATTTTCTGATAGGAATCCATACCCAGGATGAATGGCCGTAGCGTTATGGGTAAGGGCAGCAGAAATGATATTGGGAATATTGAGGTAGCTTTTGCTGCTGGGCGAATCACCAATACAAACAGCTTCGTGAGCAAGCTGCACATGGAGAGAGTTGCGATCGATATCAGAATAAACAGCAACGGTGGGAATACCTAGCTCTTCGCAAGTCCGAATAATTCGGAGTGCGATTTCACCTCGGTTAGCAATTAATAGTTTGGCGATAGGAGCCATGTGTCAAGACGGTAATTTTTGTGATTGGTAAATTTAGTGATTGGCGATCAATTGCTCTTACTCCCTTCCCAGTGAGGGATTAGACTTTGGATTGGAGATGCCAATTGTGCTTTCGGTCTTTGATCCCAGTGTGTTTGTTATTAACTGATGACCTACAGCCTTAGGATCTTAACTTTTTTTGAGTAGTTTTTGAGTAGTTATTTTTGCGATCGCGATAACCGTACTTACCGAATCGTTGCGATTGGTGACATAATAGGAAAGAAAAATTAAGGTAAAACTGATACTGCTATGTCAGAGGGAAAAGGATTCGGCTTTGGTTTAGGCAAAATGAAAGAAGCCTTTCAAAAAGCCCAACAGATTCAAGAAGGAGCTAAGAAACTTCAAGAGGAACTCGATCAGTTGCGTCTAACGGGTGAATCTGGGGGCGGTTTAGTCAAAGTTACTCTCAGTGGCAACCAAGAGCCTCATGGGGTAGAAATTGCTCCTGAAGCGCTAAATGAAGGTGCTGAAGTTTTGTCTGACCTGGTTTTAGCTGCCTTAAAGGATGCCTATCAATTGTCGACTGGCACAATGAAGCAAAAAATGGAAGAGCTTACAGGCGGTTTAGGCTTACCCCCTGGCATGTAATCGCTTGATCTGGTTCTGAGCTAGTTTTAGAACTAATTGCTATTCTCGCGATCGCCATAAAAATCTGAATAAACATCTTTTATCATGAATAATCCTGCCTTGCGCGTACAGCGACGAAATCAACCCGCCGCAATCATTTCTACCGAACAACAGGTTTCTATTCTAGATTGGCTAGAATCGACGGGACGGTTGATTGCGAGAGAGGGGACAGAGTCTACTCTCAAGTTTGATGATGAAGCTGAAGAACTAAGTGAATTGATGCTAGGTGATGACTCTAGCTATGGAGACGATGACGACGATGATGATGATGACGATATTGATTAAATTGATATTAAGTTAATTAAGGGCATCTCAAGATCGTATTAATTTGTCATCCCAAATTAAGAAATGGCATTGCCATTTCTTAATTGAGAAATCCTATGAAAAGTCTTAAGGTCAAATGCCAGAAATTTATCAACGTTTCTAGCATTTGGTAGAAATGTTGATAAACCTATGGCAAAAAAGCAAAAGTTTCCCCATCTCGTCGGTTCTAAGTGGACAGCAATGCAGGAAACTTTTGGGTGGCGACATTTTGTCGTAGTTAATCGCAAGAACGAAGGGGAGATGGTTTTTGCGGAAATCAAGGCTGCCTGTGATGACTCGGTGCGATTTTGGCTAAATGCGAAAACGTTGAAGCGGCGATCACTATGGCAACCAGGTTGGAAAACTTTACAGGAAATGTAATATAAAACAAATGGCGACACAAAGTGTCGCCATTTATTTTTACTATACGGGCGCGAGAGCCTTGAGATTCATGATTTTGAGGAAGCGATCAAAGTTAAAATATTTGCCCATCATTTCACAAATACTAGTGACCTTGACCCCCTCATGGAGTCTGACTTGACCTAAACAAGCTTCAATAATGCTGGCAGTACTTAGAGTATCTCGGCTAACCGATAGGATTGGTACTCCGAGTTCCATCGCTTTGTTAGCCACATCATCACTAATGAAAGGACGACCAGTCAAAATTAAGCAGTTGGTGGAGGTTTCTAGGGCAGCAAATTGTAAGTCGATGCGACTACTGCCTGTAATAACTGCCTTGTTATAGGATTTGCGGAAGTAGTTTTGGGCAGAGTTGACATCCATCGCGCCAATTTTTAGTTCCTCTACCATCAACTTATCTAGATCAATGTTTTCAGGATGACAGAGAACGGTTGCTCCTAGTTGTTCAATGATTTCCGATACACTGACACTCCTAAGGGTACGATTTTCAGGCATTAGTGCAAGAACGGGGATGCCTTGATTTTCGAGGTAAGGATGCAAGACTTCGATCGCTGTTTCATACTGCTCTTCAGGGATGTCGTTGATGACCACACCCAGTAAGCGATCGCCAAATCTTTGCTTCGCCATCAAAATATGATCGACCACCAGTAAGGAGCCAAATCGCATCACCAGCAAAATGGGGGCATCTAGTTGTTCAGACATTTCTGCTAGAGAAAGGTTAAAAATTGCACCTTCGGCTGTATTGGCTGGAGCCTCAACTAAAACGAGGTCTCCTGCTGTAATTTGCTTATAGGCTTCTAACTTTTTGGTGTAATCCTCCTGATCCTCTCCAGATAGACGGCATTGAAGGGCATTGCGATCAAGATTTAACAGAGTGGGGCGCAATAGTGATGATGGCAAATCTAAAGCTTGCTGAATAAAATCCACATCGGCTTCGCTATGCTCTGCGGATTCGGGTAATTGCTTAGTGGTAAAGGTACCGATTGGCTTACCATAACCAACTTGGAAACCTCTTACTTTTAAGTTGTGTGTTAATCCAAGAATTGTCGCTGATTTACCGCTACCTGATCTAGTAGAACCAATCAACAGATGCTTAACCTGTGGCACGTCTTGCCCTCTAAAAAACTAATACAAATATTTACAAGTCTATAATCAAATGTCAGACAAATATAAGATTAAGTGGCTTGTCTTGTTTACACATTGTAACTGATTGATTGTGTTTGTTACATTTTGTTGTAATTAATTAGTGCATAGTGTGTATGCGCTTAACGCATTTAAGTTTTCATCATTAATATTGCCGAACTATTGCCGATAAATAGCATCACTTATTTTGCAGGCATCTGCCACTGCTTGAGGATCATGCACTCTGAGAATATTTGCTCCTCCTGCAATGCAAGCACTACAAGCGGCAATAGTGCCATAGAGTCGATCGCGTGGGTCAGGGCGATCGCAAATTGTACCAATAAAGCTTTTGCGAGATACACCCATTAAAATGGGGGCTTTGATGTCCTTGAATGCCGCAATATTTCTAATTATTTCTAGATTGTGATCGAGGGTTTTGCCAAACCCAATGCCAGGATCGATGGCGATGAGATGGGCTGGAACACCGCAAGCCTTGGCTATACTGATGGCATCGATCAGAAATTGCTTCACTTGGCGCACTACATCATAGTATTGCGGGTTGCGCTGCATAGTGCGTGGTTCTCCCTGCATATGCATCAAAATGACGGGGATTTGCAAATATCCTGCAAGGAGTAACATATCAGAGTCAAATCTGCCTGCGGAAACATCATTGATTATGTCTGCTCCCGCAGCGATCGCGGCCTTAGCTACCGATGATTTGACCGTATCCACAGAAATGGGCAGATCGGGATAGTTTTGACGTATGGCTTCGATGATTGGCAAAATACGATCAAGTTCTTCGGCAGCACTGACGGGTAAGGCCTGTGGTCTAGTTGATTCACCCCCAATATCAAGAATATCTATGTACGGATACATTTTTTCGACTTGGGAGAGGGCTGCTTCGGGGGAAGTAAATTGACCGCCATCACTAAAACTATCAGGGGTCACATTTAAAACTCCCATGATGTAAGTACGTTGTTGCCAAATAAATTGGCGATCGCGAATCTGCCAACTAGGAAGTGGTGATGATTGATGGTTGATGGTTGATGGGGGCATGAGAGTACTAGATTTCACAGAACATACCTTCGGTAACGCCTTGAGCAAAACTAAACAATATTAGGCAATACAAATCAATCTTTTAGAGCTTTAGATCGGCAAGCACTTCAGCAGGGTGAGGCTCTGCTTTGACGGAACGATAAATTTTGGCGATTTTTCCATCCGCATCAATTACAAAGGTATTACGCATGATGCCCATATACTCTTTGCCCATCATCTTTTTTTTGCCGTAGCTTTCGTAGGCTGTCGCCACTGTAGCATCAACATCGCAAAGCAAGGGGAAAGGTAGTTGAAACTTTTCGGTAAACTTTTGATGGGACTTTGCGTTATCGGTGCTAATGCCAAAGATCAATGTGTTGTGGGCTTGAAATTCGCTGTAGAGATCGCGAAAGCCACAGGCTTCTTTGGTGCATCCGGGGGTATTGTCGCGGGGATAAAAATAGAGGACTACACTTTTTCCTTTGAGGGTCGAAAGAGTGACGACATTCCCGAAGGTGTCGGTCAAGCTAAAGTCAGGGGCTGGATCGCCAATATTTAGAGCCATAGATAAATGCTAGGTTAGATTCTGAAATTAGTTAGTAAATTAGTTGCGGGTTGTTGGGCAAGATTGAAGATGCTAGATACCAGCACCACCTGAAAAACCTTCATACTCCTCAACTTCAAAATTTTCTACAGGTACAAGATGCCGAGGGCGTACATTTTTTAATAGTTCTGAATCAATGATGTAATTGTTAATAGGGTGCAAGGTATGGGCTTCTGAATGTCTTTCGAGCTGTTCGACCCGTCCAATTAGCGATCGGATGACATCTCCTTCAGGGTCAGGCACTTGAAAGTGATCGAGGACAGATACTTTGACTCCATGTCGATGCACAATACGCCCAGGAATACCAACCACAGTGCAATCGGGAGGGACAGCCTTGAGTACTACGGAGCCTGCACCGATCCGCGAGTTGCTGCCAATTTCTATGTTGCCTAATACCTTAGCGCCAGCGCCAATTACCACATTATCTCCAAGGGTCGGATGACGCTTGCCTGATTGCTTGCCAGTACCACCAAGGGTAACGCCTTGATAGATAAGTACATATTCACCGATGATGGTTGTCTCACCAATCACTACGCCCATGCCATGATCGATAAATGCACCCATGCCAATCTTGGCTCCAGGGTGAATCTCAATGCCTGTCAGAAATCTGGCAAATTGGGAAATCATGCGGGGAATTACGGGCAATTTGAGGTTGTGTAACCAGTGAGCAAAGCGGTATAGGCAAATGGCATGGAAGCCAGGATAGCAAAGTAAGACTTCTAACCAGTTACGCGCAGCAGGATCTCGCTCAAAGATAATGGCGAAATCAGCATGTAGTGTTTTAATAATATTTTTCAACGGTTTTAAAACCCTTTTTTATAATTTTGAATTTTGTCAATCAGAATTTGCTCCTAAGAGATCCTAGCGGATATTTTGTATCGAATGAAACTACCTTTTGGAATGAGTATTAGTAGTGAGTATTTTGGGTAAGGCAATATTATTTTCTGTCATTTTTGACCGATATGACATGGGCTAGTCGCGATCGCAATAAATATACAGCTATGAGTAACTCACAGCGATCGCTCTTAACCTCACTCCCAGCCGTCATGAACTTAGGCTACTTAGTAGCTTTGAGGCGATCGCCATTTTCTATCTCATCATATTTGCTACAAGCTCAAATAATCTGATACAGAAATAATTGCAATATCTTGAAACGGATTTAGTACAAGCAAATCTTGATCGCCAGTGATGATGTAATTTGCCTTCCCGTTGACAGCTAGTTCTAAGAACTTATCATCTTTGCGATCGCGACAAGCTGCAATTTTCTCAACGATTTGCACATTTTCTACAATTGCTAAAAAGTCATTGAGAAATTCATTACGCAATTGTTTTGATGAATACCTATCGAACTTAGGACGATTAAAAATGTCTGCAAGTTCTTCAAGAATTTCATTAGACATGAGAATTTGTCCAGTAATAGATGCTTTGTCAATGGCTTGTCTTGGAGTAGATCCCTTAAATAGAGCAGCGCTTAAAATTACATTGGAGTCAAGGACTATCCTGATTTTACTCATCGATGATTGCCTGTAAAATCTCTGGAGTTAATCCATTAGCCACAGCTTCATCACTCAGTCTATCCATTGTATTTTGTAATTTACTGATTTGTAAGGCTTGTCTCATCCACTGATTGAGCCATGCTTGAATCTGTTGTTGTTGCTCTGGTTGTGAAGATTGAAATGCTTGAGCAATATCTTCATCTATTTGAATAGCGATCGTTTTCATGGTTCGGTTCTCGTAACGGAGTTATTTAATGTTTTGTATTATAACTCCTAAGAATTATCCTCTAGGTTGTAAATCAAGGCTTCTATACGACTAAGTAAATCATCATAAGTAATAACCTTTACTAATCGATTTTGATTATTGTGAAGCAGGATCTTTTTGTCATTTTCACTCATATTAAGACTTCTCCCAATCACTACCAAACCTTCCATTGGCAGAGAACTATCTAACGGTTGTGGTATTTGATTAGGATTTTCTCTACACCATCTTAACCAGTCTCCTACTTGCTGAATAGCATGGTTGACATGATATGTCTCTCTTTTGGCTTTTGTAAATATTGGTAAACTTGCTTTCTCCAACTCAACAAAAATAATTCGTTTATCATTGAATTTATACTCCAAAACTAGATCGGCTCTATAATCATTTCCAAAGCGAAATTCAGACAAAATATTGAAGTTGTATGTATCTAGAGAGATTGGATGTTTTAAAATGAATTCATGTAACTCTCTCTCTTTTGTAGAAGGATTTTGTATAAGCTTAGACAACTCCCAAAAAAGAGCATATAAATTCGATTTTGGATCTTTTTTTGTCATTGAATCAAGCCTTTTATCTAAGAATTTTTCGTTTTTTCTCTTCATTTCTAATTCGGATATATTAAGATTGGGTATCTCAGCAACTGAAGGTGGAGGAATTAATTCACTACCTCCGACACAAATTGCTTTGCCAATGTTATGAGGATATTTACCAATTACTGTACATGGAACAATTTGAATTTTTAATACGCGATAAGCAAGATAATGTGCATAATCATCGTTCATGACAAAGTGATCTTTATCCCAATAGACTAATAAACAATTTTTTAATGTAGGTTGCACAAGTTTTTTTGTGCCATGCATTCTTTTAAATGTTTCTACAACTTCCAATGGATAAGAGAAACAAAAATTGAAATCATAAGGACATATTAGAGATAAAGGAATTTCAACTATTGAGCATTTTGTGATATTAAGATAGGCTGATTGAATGAGTTTTTGAAGTTTTGGATCTATAGGGGGTTTTAGAAATGAGCCTACTTGTGAATCAAGTAATTTTTTTGTGTCTGATAGATGTGGTTTTGTCTTTTCACTAATAAAAGCAAGTATTGGAATAATTAGTGAAGAAAAAGCGATATTGTGACAGTTGTTAATATCAAAGATTTCCCAGCCATGAGGTAGTAAAGTACTAAAAGTTGGATTGGGATAGCTCGTACTAGCACGAATTACAAAAGTTCCTATTAGTTCATTTGGAAACAATACTTCATTAATTATTCTTGCCGTATACAGATATCCGCTATCAGCAGTATCATTAATCGCCTTACAATCAACTACAACACCTAGATTTTCAGTTAAGTATTCTGGATATTCAATTATTTCTAAAAATAATGCATTGTCAAGAGGAAATGCTTCAAGATTTTGTAATAAATCTTTCAAATCATATAATTGATTAAAGTCAGGATATTTTATGTTATAACTTGATTTTATGTTAAGTATGTTTATTAAACATTCAGTGAAATAAGTATCTGACTGCGCTTGTTTCAATATAAATGATTCACACTGTCTTTTGTCAGGACTATAATATTTTTTACCTGTCATTTTTTCAAACAGCTTTAACTTTAGCCTTCCCAATAAGTTTTGACTCAAATTTTCTCTTGCTTGATCAGATATTTTATGCATATTTTTTTGAATATATAGTAGTTTATAGAATCATATTGCAAATACTAGGTTAATAACGCCTCAATTTTGCCGATAACTTCATCAATAATATTCTCAGAAGCTTTCTCAATAAAATCAATCTTTCTCGCTTGCCAATCTAAACTCTTAATCTGATCCGCAAGAATCACTCCCTTAGTCTTAGTATCAGTGAGTAGAACCTCAAACTTCCATCCCTTAACTTTAGAAGTAATCGGACAAAGCAGAGCCAAATTTGACTTTTGGTTATAGGCTAGAGGCGAAATCACAAAAGCAGGACGATGACCAGATTGTTCATGTCCAGCCTGTGGATCGAAATCTAGCCAAACAATATCACCACGATCAGGAATATATGGCTTTACCATGCTTCATTCCCAACAGCCACGCCCGTAGCAGTTTCTGCATGGAGATGCTCGGAAGTCATCCCATCTAGCAATTCATCTAGAGTGTATTTTTTACGTCGATGCGGTGTCAAAACAATCTTGCCATCAATAATCTCAATATTGATTTCGCTTCCAGCTTGAATTTGCACCTGTTCAGCTATAGCTTGAGGAATGCGTACAGCTAAACTATTACCCCACTTAGCGATCGCGGCAGTCATAAAAACCATCATTAATGTATCTACATTGTATCTACATTATGACTCATATCAGCATTATCAGAAATAAATTTACGATCTTTGTTTTTTGAGGCGATCGCCTTGCTAATTCGTGATGATGGCATAGAGCGATCGCCTTGATTAATCCTAACTTAAACGCTAGATTAATAACGCTTCAATTTTGCCAATAACTTCATCAATAATACTTATTGCAGTTTTCAGTTGAACCCGTACAGCTAAAGTCTGAACTTTGTATGTATTTCAGACCAATGTTTTGCCCGTACTCATATGAAAACTGCAATATCATCTCCAATGCTCAGTCCAACTCTGAGATAAATTGTCAAATTTAAAGAGATAGTATATCTAACATCAGAAAACATTCATGATAATAATTTAGGCAATTATCTGCTCTTGATTTTCATGTTTGCCTCTCTTGGTCTTTTTTAGAGATGCCCTATAATATATATCTATTCCAATTCCTCAAATCCCTTGTCCTGCCTACACCTATTTTTAGAGATCCCCTCTAGTGCTGATGAATTTGAGGAGTAGTCCAATCGCCTCAGTCATCAACTGGGTGAAGAACGCAGCAAAGCAATTACCAGAACATCGCCCCATTGAGACTATTCCTGATGTTTGTGATACCAAATCATTTCCTGCTTTCGCTCTGCAAGTTAAGATAGAGCAGAATATATTCATTAGCATTTATTGACTTAATCAATATCGATCAATAATCAATCAAAAACTATGATTCAGATGATGGTCGCGATCGCAGGGCTGATGCTATTGTCAGCAGCAACTAGCTGGCAAGCTGTCTTTCAGTCTCAACCCAATGATGAATGGAAAGCCCTCAAAGGTACAGGCAAGGTTGTACTCATGCGCCATGCCCTTGCTCCAAGCACAGGAGATCCTAGTGGATTTAAAATTGATGACTGTCGCACCCAACGCAACTTATCAGATGCAGGACGAGAGCAAGCCCGCCAAATTGGAAACGAATTTCGGCGGCGGCAGGTTTCTGTCAAACAAGTTCTATCTAGCCAGTGGTGTCGCTGTTTAGAAACGGCTAAACTTTTAAATTTAGGTGATGTCAAGCCTGTCCAATCCCTCAATTCCTTCTTTAGCGATCGCCGTACTGCTGATACCCAAACAGCCCAAACGCGCCGCCTCATTGCTAACCATCGGCAACAGGATGGAGTGGTAATTATGGTGACGCATCAGGTAAATATTACAGCTTTGACAGGTATAGTTCCTCAGTCTGGAGCATCCGTTGTGGTACAGGCTAATGATGCGGGGGATGTCGTTGTGATTGGAGAGCTAGATGCGAGTTAAAGACTTAGAACCCTGATTGTGTTTGTTTTTGAGTTGCAAATGAACCTGCTCTCATTTGCAATTTCATGATGCTACGCTTACATTCCTTGCATAGATACAAAGCCTTCTAGCTGTTTTATTCTTTCAATCCATGCAACCACGTTTTGATAATCATCAAGAGAAACCTTGGCATCTCCAGCAAGAGCGATATAGGGAAAGCAAGCTATATCTGCAATAGTAGGGCGATCGCATTCTAACCAGTGGCGATTTTCAAGGTGTTTATCCATAGTTTTGAGTAAATTATGCGCTCTCTGTTGTGCCAAACCAACATTTAACTCTCTACCTAGAAGAAAATGCACTCTTGCCGCCGCAAGACTATTTTGAATATCTTGAGCCGATGTTGACAGCCATTGTACTACCTTACTCATTGCCACTGTTTCTCTTGGCAACCACTCTCCTCCATACTTCATGCCCAAATAGAACAAAATTGCTTGAGAATCTCGCAATACTTCTGCTTCATCAGTCAGGACAGGAACCATACCAAAAAGATTTAATTGGAGAAAATCAGGAGATTTCTGCTCTAATTCTTTGATATTAATGGGGATCAACTCATGCTCTAATTTTAAGATGGAAAGCATTAGGCGAACCTTATGACAGTTACCTGACAGCCAATAATCGTATAGTTTAATCATTTATATTTCTGTAGTAATCTAAAGGATTGCCCTGATACCAAATTAAGAAATGGCGTAGCCATTTCTTAATTTGGTATCATTATGCGGGTGCGCCAGATTCTATTGGGAAAGAATAGTCTCTCGACCACTCATTCCAAGAGGCGAAATAATTTCTGACATCCTTGAAACCAGCTTCCTTCAGAGCGACCATCGTATTCGATGCTCTAGAGCCTTTAAAACAGTAGATATATACTGGCATATCTGGGGTAATTCCAGCTTTGCTGCAAATATCAAGGATTTCAGCTTTAGGTCGAAATGTGGGAACCTCAGCATCGGGAACCATAAAATCATACCACTCAATCCACACTGAGCCGGGGATTCTCCCCATGCGTGGACAGAAATCTTTGCCGTATGGAGAAGAACTCTCCGCCATCCACTCATCTTTGTCTCTGACATCTAGAATAGCGATCGCTTTATTTCCTAGAATATCTACCACCTGTGGAGCAGTCAACATAATTGAGGCATCCACATTCAAGGGGAAAACCTGCTTTTCAGGAATGGGAACTTCGGTCTCAGTGGGATATCCTTCGGTAAGCCATGCTTTAAAGCCACCATGCAAGATACAAACCTTGGGATAACCTAAATATTTGAGAAGAAAATAACCCCTACATGACTGCCCATAGCCTTTATTCATTGCATCTTCATAGATCACGGCTGTTTCTTTACCTGACAAGCCAGCAGCTCCAAACAGTTCAGCAAAATGAGTTTGCAAGCTCTCAATTCCTTCCTCGCTAGATGTGGCTAGATAGGTAAAGATGTCCCGAATATTTACAGCATTAGGGATATGAGATGTGTCATATTCACTCTTGTCGCGAGTATCAATTATGACAACTGGTTCTTGTTCTTGTAGAGCGATAAGTTCAGATGGACTAATTAGTACTTTAACTTCCATTACTTTTGCTTCCACTAGGGGGTATGTGATTGAAATTTCTATTAAATAGATCGTTCTATATATTTGTAATACACCTGACTTTGCATCATCGTATCTTTAGTTACCAAAAATCATTTCTAAAATATAAGTGTGATTTTAGGGGCTAAGAATGACTTGACATCACAGAATGCGGTATAAAAGCGGTATAAAATGTGTAATTAGCTATTATCTGAGGATATCGCTAAATCGAGGTTTTCGCGTTTGAGCAAACGTTTGAGTATTATTGATTCAGATCTAAGTCAGCAATGCCCTGATGTTTAGTTACATGAGTTTTTAGGTTAAACTGGCATGAGTTTGATCCATCATTTTAGGAAATCATTAAATTTAAGCTAATAATTATTTATGTCCGAACATGGTTGCAACATAGCCAATCCTTTAAATCAATCAACTAATTCAGCCAATTCAACTTTTACGGCTTTAGTTTGGCATCGTCGTGATTTGCGAGTGGATGATCATCCTGCCCTGAGTCAGGCGATCGCGCAATCTGGTGATGCAGGTAAGGTAATTGGTCTATTTATTTTTGATCCCGATATTCTTGATGATGGGGTAACGGAAGGAAGTAAGGTTGATTTTATGCTTGGTTGCTTGCGGGAGTTGCAGGTAAACTATCGCAAATTGGGTAGTGAACTCCTGTTTATGTATGGACAACCTGTGCAATGTCTGCATCAACTGGCACAGGTAATACAGGCGACCCATGTATTTTTTAACGAAGATGTTGAACCCTTTGCCTTGAAGCGCGATCGCGATGCGCGAGAGACATTACAGAGTATCGGCGTTAAGGTTCAGAGTTTTGTTGATATTGGTCTCATTGCTCCCGATGCGATCGCCACTCAATCAGGGGAACCATACAAAGTTTATACTCCATTTTGGCGTAATTGGCAGAGCAAACCTAAGCCCAAAGCCTATGATGCACCGCAAAGAATTAATGGTTTAGCAAGTTATGACAACTTACCAACAATCCCTTTACCAAGCTTGCGCGACCTCAAATTTATTAATGACATTCAATTACCAAAAGCTGGAGAAAGTGCAGCGATCGCTCTCTTAAATCAGTTCTGTGATGGCAATGGCATTTTGCGCTATCAAACAGGAAGAGACTTTCCTGCTGAATCTGGCACATCATCCCTAAGCCCCCATTTGCGGTTTGGGACAGTGGGTATTCGGCGCGTATGGGAAGCGGCGATCGCGGCTGAACAGATTGCCCGTAGTGAAGAAGAAGCTATTAGTATCACCACTTGGAAACAGGAACTAGCATGGCGAGAATTCTATCAACATGTTCTTTATCATTTCCCAGAACTCGAAACTGGAGCCTATCGCCAACAAATGCAGCACTTCCCTTGGGAAAATGATCAAGAGAAGTTTGAGGCATGGTGCGAGGGCAGAACTGGCTTTCCTATAGTCGATGCAGCGATGCGGCAACTCAACCAAACTGGCTGGATGCATAATCGTTGTCGGATGATTGTGGCAAGTTTTTTGACTAAGGATTTAATTATTAATTGGCAATGGGGAGAAGAGTATTTTATGCGGAAACTACTTGATGGTGATTTGGCTGCGAATAATGGTGGTTGGCAATGGAGTGCTTCTAGTGGCATGGACCCTAAGCCATTGCGTATTTTTAATCCTGCTTCTCAAGCGAGAAAGTATGATCCCGAAGGGGAATATATTTTGCGGTGGTTGCCAGAACTGCAAGGTTTAACTACAGCCGAACTCCTCAGTGGTAATATCCCTCCCCATCAATGCGATCGCCGCAACTATCCTCGTCCTATTGTCGATCACAATATACAACAGCAAAAATTTAAGAAGCTCTATCAAGACTGTAAACTGACTACTAGTTAAATGGAAGTTTGAAACTGATGTTCCTATCCTTGCCAAAACCCAATCGCGATCGCCATCCCCAGCATCTTGCAGAAGTTGTCGCCACCTCCACTACCGAATTTTTGGCGCAATGCCTAGAGCCTGATAATCTGGATTTTCCCACTATGCCTCCCTTTGGCAGTTGGGTCAAATCTCAGTCAGAAGATAATAGCGATATCATCACCTATGGAATTGTCTATCATGCCACCACTGCCCCCATTGATTCGGTGCATCGTGCTGTTGCTCTTGGCTTGAGCCTTCAGGAGTTGCGCGATCAGCAACCACAGATCTTTGCCATGTTGCGTTCAGAAATTAAGGTTGTTCTGGTGGGATTTGCGAACTTAGGCAATATCTATCAACATTTACCCGCACAACCACCACAAATCCATCAAGCGGTATATAGTTGCGATCGCGAAGAGATAGAAGGCTTTACTGATGAATTAAACTTCTTAAGAACCCTTGTGCAAATGAACAATGCGCCTGTTGACGAATTAATTGCCGCAGTCCTCCGCAATGTCTATCAAGTTCGCAAATGCGATCGCAATTGGTTAGTTCAAGCAGGACGCAAACTCAGTCTCCTACTCAAAGATGATTACGATCGCCTTGGCGCAATTTTGTCACAGGTGCATCCTTAAACCTTGCGGACAGGAATATGATGACTGGCAAGATAATCCTTGATTTCACTAATGGTTAGCTCGCCATAATGCAGTAAAGAAGCCAGTAGCGCCGCCTCTGCTCTGCCCTCTGTAACCGCTTGCAAGATATGTTCGCAATTTCCCGCACCACCTGACGCAATCACAGGAACTTCCACTAAATCCGCCACTTGACGAGTTAGCTCCAAATCATATCCCGCCTTTGTGCCATCGGCATCCATGCTGGTTAAGAGAATTTCTCCTGCACCACGTTTTACTACTTCCTGCGCCCACCATAGCGCATCAATACCCGTATTTTCGCGACCACCTTTAACATATACATCCCAACCCGCATTTGTGGGATCTTGTCGCCGCCTTGCATCGATCGCCACCACAATGCATTGATTGCCAAAGCGATCGCTACTGCGATTAATTAAATCAGGATCACTCACTGCCGCCGAATTCATGCTGACTTTATCGGCTCCTGCCCTGAGCAACTCGCGAATTGTTTCCAAATTACGAATCCCTCCGCCCACTGTCAAAGGTATAAATACCTGTTCGGCTGTGCGATAGACCACATCTAGAATAATATTGCGATCCTCATGGCTGGCCGTTATATCTAAAAATACTAATTCGTCAGCCCCCGCCAGATTATAGACCTGTGCGAGTTCCACAGGATCGCCAGCATCCTTGAGGTCAACAAAATTAATTCCTTTGACTACTCGCCCTGCTTTGACATCTAGACAGGGTAAAATCCGCTTCGCTAACATAGTATTTAATGTCGTTTCAGTATATTGCAAGTATTTTAAGCGATCGACTCTACTAATTTTGAAAGTGGTAAATTATGGTAAGTAGTGGCGATCGCTCTCAGACTATTCTTAGTCATTGAGAGTAGTAAATTTTGCTCAGCTACTTAATCCTAAAATATTAACTATTCTTTTCTAATGAAAAAAGGTATGTAGAACATGGCAAATAAGGGCTTTGGCGGCGCTAAATCTGGATCTAGTCAAAGTGCCAAGCAATTTATACTTAAATTTCAAAAATATTGGGAAAAAAATCCAGATCTTAAAAAGGCTCATCAGTTTTTCTCGTCCCATTTGTCAGAGCTAAATGAGTCCTTATTAAAGTCTTTACCATCAATATTTCGAGATCTGACAAAAGATAAAACCTCTCAAGAGCAATATCCAATAGCCGTATTATTTGGAAACTTTGGTACAGTAATTCGAGATTTTCCTTTAGGTGATCGCGCTCTCAGTTTAGAGTTCAGCATCACCGCATTACAGCTAATTCTTAAAGTTTTTACCCGCAGCTTTTATCCCGAAGAATGGGCAGATACTCAAAACAACTTGGGTAATGCCTACAGCGATCGCATCAGAGGAGAACGTGCCGATAATATTGAACAGGCGATCGCTTCCTATGAATTAGCTTTACAGGTTAGAACCCGTGATGCTTTTCCTGAAAAGTGGGCAATGACTAAAAACAATTTGGGTATTACCTACAGCGATCGCATCAGAGGAGAACGAGCAGATAATATTGAACAGGCGATCGCTTGCTATGAATTAGCTTTACAGGTTAGAACCCGTGATGCTTTTCCTGAAAAGTGGGCAGGTACTCAAAACAACTTGGGTACTGCCTATAGTGATCGCATCAGAGGAGAACGAGCCGATAATATTGAACAGGCGATCGCTGCCTATGAATTAGCTTTACAGGTTAGAACCCGTGATACTTTTCCTGAACAGTGGGCAGGTACTCAACAGAATTTAGGTGCTGCCTACAGCAATCGCATCAGAGGAGAACGAGCCGATAATATTGAACAGGCGATCACTGCCTATGAACTAGCTTTACAGGTCTATACTCGTGATGCTTTTCCTGAAAAATGGGCAGGTACTCAAAACAACTTAGCGGCAGCTTATTGGAATCGCATCAGGGGCGAACGTGCGGATAATATTGAACAGTCAATAATTTATTTGCAATTAGCTTTACAGGTCTATACCCGTGCTGCTTTTCCCGAAGATTGGGCACAAGCGCAAGAAAACTTAGGTACTGCTTATAGAGATCGCATTTGTGGAGAACGTGCGGATAATCTTGAACAAGCAATTTATCTCTACAATCAAGCCGCTCAAATTTTCACTCGTGAGTCATATCCTCAAAAATGGTCAACGAATCAAGCGCACCTAGCAGAAGCATTCATAAAACGTGCCGAGTTAACGAATAGCTGCACAGACTTAGATACCGCCATTGAGCTACTTCAATCATCTCTAGAATTAGCTGTCGTTGGCTGTCCTGACTACATTGATACAAACTACCGCTTAGGTAATGCCCTCTCCCGTCGCTATGAACATACAAAAAATGCTGCTGAACTAGAACAAGCAATGCAAGCCTATAAGATCGCACTAGATGCGATCAGCCCCGAACATTACGACAGAAAGCAAATTTGGCAAGCCCTACCAACTACACAAGTTATCCTAGGTAGCCGCCTCGTTCAAGAGGGAGAATGGCTAGAAGGATTGCAAATGCTGCTCAATAGTCTGACGCAACTTAGTACAGGAGATGATCCTTTAGCTCATGCTAATGCTCTTTATCAAACGGGGCGTGCCTATGAAGTCATGTCTAATCTAGACAAAGCTAGACTTTATTATCGTGATGCCTTGAGGTTATATGATCACTTACAAGATAATCTTGGAGTTATAAAGAGTCGCGCAGGATTGGGTAGTGTTCTCGTATCTCAAGGACATCTTGAAAAGGGAATTAATGAACTTGACCAAGCCCGTGAGGGGTATCTTAAACTGCAAAAAAGTGATCAAGTCCACGATCTTGATAATATCTATCAAGCTGCACAACGCGCATTGGAACGGCAATCCACTGAGGTATACTAATGAACAGTACTGACGAGCTATTTCTTCAAACATCTGTCAATTTTCGTAAGTTAGGATTAACGCAAAGTCCATTTACTGAAAGTCCGATTGAGCCGCAAAGTAAGAGACAAAGTAAGACACTAAATCATATTTTTACAGGACGCAGAGATGAACTGATTCAAGTATTTAGCCTGTTACAAAGTCGTGAACGTCGCCGTATATTGATCTCAGGGAGAATTGGCATTGGCAAAAGTGCCTTTTTGCATGAAGTTCTATCTGCGTTGAGTCGTAATCGACCAAAGATGTTAACTGTCTATACTTCCCTACCAGACAAACAAGATCTTGCCACTACTGCCTTAATAGCTTTAGCACAAGCTATGCCTAATGATGAATGGGCGCAGCAACAGCTTTATCAAATGGGCATTCCAATTGATAGAGTATTAAAAGAAAGAACTACAAAAGCTGGCATCAAAATGGTTGCTGAAGCAGAGCTAAGTGAGAAAGATTTACCATTTACCAAGTCACAACACCCAACCGTAAGCTTAGATAAATTGATTGAGAGAGCGCAAAAACAATATGGTGATGGAGTTCTAATAGCCATTGACGATCTCGATAAGCAAGATCCAAGCACAGTAAGAAAACTCATGCACGATGCTCAAGGAATGCTCAAAGGTAGAGCATGGTTCTTGTTAACAGGGCATCCAATGACAGGCGATCTATTAACCAGTGAGCGCGGATTGTTTGACTTACAACTAGAACTCAAAGAGCTAGATCAACCCACAACTTATCAGATGTTGATCAATTATCTTAATAGCGTACGAATCAAAAATGATTGTAAAGACATTAACGATCCTCGCTCCGTACTACCATTTTTACCTGAAACAGCAAAGAAATTTTGCGAGGTTTCTCTTGGGAAGCCCCGTCTGTTCAACCGCTTAGGTAGTACAGTCCTGTTAACTGCTGCTAATCTTCAGGTAGAAGTTATCACTCAAGATGTACTAGAAAAAGGGTTAAAAGCTGCTGCCCCAAGCTTGAAGGCGCAAGCTGCATTAAGTTTCCAAGAAGAGAGAATACGGGCTTTATTGCAGAAACGCGGTATCTTTTCTGAAGATATCACTATGGAAGATCTACAGGAATTAGGAGTCCGTACCTTTAGCGAACTATTACCCATTTTAGAAAGACTAGAAGAAGCAGATCTTGCACATCAAATAAATCAAGGAGACACAAAGGCATTTGCTCCCATCCCATTACCTGAATCTCAAACTCCATCAGTAAATGATGATTAGTTCTCTACACTTGCCCAATGAACATTTGCTACCCTATGACAAAATGTGAAAGTAGCGATAATACATTTCTGCCCGCAAAATCAAGGTAAATCAATGAACGAGATTATGTTTATTATCGAAGATGCCGATGAAGGCGGATACATTGCCCGTGCTTTAGGTGCATCTATTTTTACTGAAGCCGATTCTTTAGAAGAATTATACGAGCTAATCCGTGATGCAGTCCGTTGTCATTTCGATGAAGCCGTTTTACCAAAAATAATTCGTTTGCACTTTATTCGCGAAGAAGTTATTGCCGTATGAGAATACCCCGCGATATTTCAGGCGCAGATTTAGTAAAACTACTGAGTAAATTTGGCTATGAAAACACCCGTCAAACTGGTAGCCATATGCGCCTAACTACTCAACAAAATGGCGAACATAACGTTACAATCCCCTATCACAATCCTTTGCGAGTCGGCACTCTATCGGCAATCTTAGCTGATATCGCTAATCATTTTGGCTTAACAAAAGATGAACTAATCCGCAGATTATTTGACCGATAGTCTATTTCGCTGCAACCACATTTTTATGCCTTACATTCCCACCCATCGACCACTGACCCATCCTGGGGAAATGCTTCTAGAAGAATTTCTATCCCCATATAGCCTAACCCAGCGACAACTAGCCGACGCGATCCATGTCCCCTACCAACGGATCAACGAAATCGTCAACTGTCGGCGTGGCATTACCCCCAGCACAGCCCTACGCTTAGGAAAATTCTTCTCTACTTCACCAGACTTCTGGATGAACCTACAACAATCTTGGGATTTGTATCATGCCCAGTTAGCAGAAAGCACGGACTTGTCGGCAATTCAACCCTTAACATTAGCCGCCAGTTAACAGAGATCGCTCATGCCATTCATATCCAAACTTTATGACAATGTATATAGACTAAATGTTTGTCTAATTGAATCTGATAGTCTTTGAGATAGCATCTTCTTCACAAATCGCCGTAACTTAAATAAAAATAAATCTTTAAAGTTAGCTTGCTTCAGCATATTGCTAGTTATAGCTCCTAGCCACATATTTTCTCCGTGGTCGATTACATAGACAGCACCTTCAAAGGGTAGCTTCTCTAACGGAGTACCGTTTTTGATCATCAAAGGAGGAATAGATTGGTGATGCAAGAAATTGAATCCGCCAATATCGGCAATATCAGAATTTGTGATGTCTGCAACGTCAGCATTAATATATTTGTCAAGCAGATCAAAACGAATAATATTGCAACTACCACACTTATCGTAAAACTTACTTTTCATGTAGTATATGTACTTGGTTCCCTCCCGATATTCATAGCCTTTATCAATGCACCAACCATAGCATTCGGGATACTGGGTAACAAATTTGGCAATATTACAACTTAATAAATCATCAGCATCCACAATCATGGCATGGGATGGATGATATTTTTTAGCGTAGTTGAGACCTTGCCAAACTTTGAGTGATTTATCGGTTCTGCGAGTGGATAAATCGTCACTTAAACTGGGCGCTGGAAAATCAACTTGAACGTAATCTATATTTGAATTCTGAAATGCTATGTCTGGTATTTCGTGGCAAACGACAATAGCTTTAAAGTCCGAGGAAGACTGGTTGCATATAGACCTGATGCAGCGCTCAAAAAGTTTAGAGGTCAGATGCCAATTCCTAGAGGCTGAGGCACTTTTTAGGGGGACAACAAATACAATCAACTTGTTTTTCTCTAATCAGATCAGCAAAAATTGTAGCACGAGCATCTAGCGCAACACCAAATCTAAATATCCTTGCTAGATAAAGAATTAAAATTCTATGCCTGCTTGGGCTTTAACCCCTTGCTCCCGAAAAGGATGTTTGACGAGTTCCATTTTGGTGACAAGATCGGCAACTTCGATTAATTCCGCAGGCGCACCCCTACCCGTGAGAATGACATGGGAATCCTCAGGCTTTTGATTCAAACCAGCAATTACCGTATCAACATCGAGATAGCCTAGTTTGAGGGCAATATTTACCTCATCTAACAAAACTAGACGATATTGAGGATCGAGAATATAGCGAAGTCCTGTTTCCCATGCTTCTTTGGTTTTCGCTATATCGCGATCGCGATCCTGTGTATCCCATGTAAACCCCTCCCCAAGGGCATGAAAGACCAGTTGCTCCTGCCACATCGAAAAAACCTTCTTTTCCGCAGGCTCCCAAGCGCCCTTAATAAACTGCACGATCGCCACTCGATAGCCATGACCAAGCGATCGCAACACCATCCCCAAGGCAGCCGTAGTTTTACCTTTACCATCACCTGTATTCACAATAATTAATCCCTTTTCGAGATTACGTTCCGCAATTCTTTGCCTTTGTATTTCCTGACGGCGCTGCATTTTGGTACGGTGTTGGTCGGCGGTTAGTTCCATAGGATTTGGTAATTGGTAATTGAAGATTGGGGATTGGTTAAACTATGGCTAGTATAGCTGTTTGGATCAAGATGCTTGAATAGTAATCAGGATAATTGGGCTATGGTGTTTCTAATTTATTTTTTTATTATGCTGTACTTAATTTGCTGTAGGAAAAGCGATATATTTAGCCTTGAACTTACTGTGACTGGCTATGTTTAAGAAAATATTTTCCTTTGGCTTGCTAGGATTTGTCCCAATTTCAGTGATCGGTCACTTTTTAGAGTGGGATTCCACTATTATTTTTATTACTGCCGCGATCGCCATTCTGCCTCTGGCTGGTTGGCTGAGTACTGCCACCGAAGAAATATCCGTTGTGCTTGGCCCCTCATGGGGAGGTCTGCTCAATGCCACCTTCGGCAATGCCACCGAACTCATCATTGCGATCGTCGCTCTGAATGCAGGCTTTACCAGTGTCGTCAAAGCGAGTATCACAGGTTCAATCATTGGGAATCTCCTATTAGTGATGGGCTTTGCCATGCTCTTAGGCGGACTCCGCTACAAGGAGCAGGAATTTCAGCCGACTATGGCGAGACTCAATGCTTCAGTGATGAATTTGGCGGTTATTTCCATTCTTTTACCCACAGCGATTAACTTTACCACTAAGGGCATAAGTGAAGATATCATCCAAAAACTATCGATATCCGTAGCAGTGATTTTAATTATTGTCTATTGCTTGACCCTGCTTTTTTCCATGAAAACCCATGCCTATCTCTATGATGTGGGCAAATCAGAAGCCGATGACATGGAAGAGGAAGGACATCCTCAGAACATCAATCTTGGTCTATGGATTGGGGTACTGCTTGGCGTTACGCTCTTAGTAGCTCTAGAGTCAGAACTTTTAGTGGGATCTTTAGAAGAAGCAACAGCGCAGTTAGGCTTAACCGAATTATTTACGGGTGTAATTTTGTTACCTATAATTGGTAATGCGGCTGAACATACGACGGCGATCACAGTAGCGATGAAAAATAAAATGGAACTATCGGTTTCTGTAGCTGTGGGTTCGAGTATGCAAATTGCTCTTTTTGTAGCACCCCTATTGGTGATTATTGGTTGGTTTATCGGTCAACCGATGGATCTTAACTTTAACCCCTTTGAATTAGTGGCAGTGGCTGTCGCTGTGTTACTAGCCAATTCCATTAGTTCTGATGGCCGTTCCAATTGGTTGGAAGGATCTTTACTTGTTGCCACCTATGCCATTCTCGGCTTCGCTTTCTATTTCCAGCCAGTTTAACCTCCTAAAAAATGCTGCCTCTTCAATCCGAACATCTTTTATTCGATCGCTCTACGCCAAACCATGACGCTATTTCTCTGGTATTTGTCTTTCCCAATACCTATACGGTGGGGATTACCAGTTTGGGATATCAAATTGTCTGGGCGAATTTGGCATCGCGATCGCAAGTGGATGTGCGGCGTTGGTTTACTGATGGTCATGAGCCATTACCCAGAAATATCGAAATTGTGGGCTTTTCATTTTCTTGGGAATTGGATTTTGTCAATATTTTATCGGCTTTGACTAAGCTGGAAATTCCGATTAGCAGTGGCGATCGCCAAGATGAACATCCCTTAGTCTTTGGTGGTGGGCCAGTCTTAACCGCGAATCCAGAACCCTTTGCCGATTGGTTTGACTGCATTTTGCTAGGCGATGGGGAAAATCTGATTGGTGATTTTCTCCAAGCCTATCAAGAGGTGCGCGATCGCAGTCGCCATGAACAGTTGCTGCGTCTGGCACAGGTTTCAGGCATCTATGTGCCGCAGTTTTACGAAGTTCGTTATGAGTCTCCAGAGGGCGCGATCGCCTCGATTCAACCGATCGCCTCTGATATACCTGCCATTGTCCATAAGCAAACTTATAAAGGTAATATCCTGTCAGCTTCCACTGTAGTTACGGAAAAGGCGGCATGGGAGAGTATCTTCATGGTGGAAGTGGTGCGAAGTTGTCCCGAAATGTGTCGATTCTGTTTAGCAAGCTACTTAACCTTGCCTTTTCGTGCGGCGCATCTTGAAGAAAGTCTGATCCCTGCGATCGCTAAGGGCTTGAGCGTTACCAATCGGTTGGGATTGCTGGGGGCTTCCATTACACAGCATCCTGAATTTGATACCTTGCTCGATTATTTAGCGCAACCCCAATTTGATCAGGTGCGTCTCAGTCTCGCATCGGTGCGTACCAACACCCTCACCGAAAAATTGGCAAAAATCCTAGCATCGCGGGACAGTCGCTCAGTGACGATCGCGATCGAAAGTGGTTCTGAGCGCCTACGGCAAATTATTAATAAAAAGCTGCACAATGACGAAATCCGCGAAGCGGCGGTTAATGCTCAGGCAGGGGGACTCAAGGCAATTAAACTCTATGGTATGGCAGGTGTCCCGATGGAAACCGATCAAGATATTGAGGAAACCGTAGAGATGCTAATTTCTTTGCGAAAGCTGACCCCTAAGCTCAAGATTGCTTTCGGCTGTAGCACCTTTGTGCCAAAGTCCCATACACCTTGGCAATGGCAAGGGGTCAGCAAAACCGCCGAAAAAAAATTACAGCTATTCCGTAAGTACCTATTACCCAAGGGCATAGATTTTCGTCCCGAAAGCTATAAAGATTCGCTAATTCAAGCTTTGCTATCACGGGGCGATCGCCGCCTGACACAGTTATTGCGCCTCGTCTATGCCTATAGTGATGGTGAGGTTCCCAGCGATGGCAGTTACAAACGCGCCTTCAAAGAATTACGCGGACAGTTGCCCCCCCTCGATTGGTATGTGCATCAGGACTGGGCGATCGATCAAGTTTTGCCTTGGCAGCATCTCCGCAGTGCGATTCCCCTCGAAACTTTGATTAAGCATCGTGAAACCTCCTTTGAGTCCGCCTTGTCCTAGAGATTTCCCTATTTCCCATTAATCCTATGCGAATTATTCATACTTCCGATTGGCACTTAGGCCGCAAACTGCGCGGGGTCGATCGCACTCCCGAAATCGAAGCGGCTTTGCAGGAAATGCTCACCTATGCCCAAGATTTGGCGATCGATGCTGTCCTAGTGGCTGGTGACATTTTTGATGTGCCGAATCCGCCCAGTGATGCGGAACGGGTTGCCTATGAGTTCTTTTACAAATTGAATCAATTGGGCATTCCCACCATTGCGATCGCGGGGAACCATGACTCGGCAACGCGCCTCGATAGTGTCGCCCAGATTCTGTCCCTTGCGGGGGTAAGAGCCTTGGGCAGACCTAGATTAGCCGAGCATGGGGGAGTGATTCATGTAGATACCGCAGGGGGTAGGCTGTCCGTGGGCGCGATGCCTTTTATTTCGGAACGTCGTCTCCTGAGTGCCGATGATCTCTGGAATCGCGACGATCAAGGTCTGAGAGCCGATTATAAATCCACAGTTACGCAAATTTTGCAGGATCTCGCCACGGAATTTCGGGGCAATGCGGTCAATATGATGATTGCCCATATGACGATGGATGGTGCAAAATTTAGTGGTTCTGAGGCAGCTTACTATAGCGGCAACATTTACAGCATGTCGGGGCAATCTATGCCTGCGGAATGTCAGTATGTGGGCTTAGGGCATATCCATCGTCCACAGCAAATTCCCAATGCTGCTCCAACTTACTATTCGGGTTCATTAATTCAGGTGGATTTTGGGGAAGTGGGGGAGCAGAAAGGATTTAATATTATTGAAGTGGAGGCGGGAAGACCTGCCAAAGTTCGGTTTCAGCCGCTTACTTGCCAAAAGCCCCTTAAGTTAGTGGAATGTCATATCAATGATTTAGAGGAAAATTTGGAACAGCATCGAGACTATCAAGGCTATCTCAAATTTGCGATCGCTGTACCCTCTGCTCCCATTGGGCTGGCCGATCGCGTTCGCAAGGTATGCCCTCAAGCGATTATTGTCGAGCCGCGTGTGATCACTCCATCAACCAAAACTAGTATCGATCCAGAGCGCGATCGCTTTAATCCTGTTTCCGAATTTCAAAGATTCTATCGCGATCAAGATAAAGAACTGACACCCCAAGTTTTGGAATATTTTCAAAATCTCTACACAGAATGTAGTGATACGGAAATTGGCAAATAAACGCAAAATCCTAAGGCTATTAGCCCTAATTTTGGGTTAGCTTTAAAAGCTGATTACCTCCCTTTTGCACTTCGTAATCCACCGTTTGCATCTCAACAGCCACATTTCTAGTTGAGAAATAGGCGATCGCAGTTTCTAGATAGGGAGATATCTGTCCATCAAGTTGCAATACAGGAAATATCTGTACCCTTGGAGCAATCCTTAACATCTCTTGAATTGCACTCAAATGGAACTCTAAAGATAATTGCTCTGAATAGAGAAATAGAAGATGGGAGCATAGACACAGATCAAATTGCCTATCCATAAATTCTAAATGAGGCAATTCTTGTTTTTGATAGCGGTTTTCCTGCTTACCAATTTCATAGTCTGCTAAAAATATTTCCATTGCTCTTAATCTCGATGCTCCCAACTCATCGGCATCTCTAAAACTTTTCCAAGTATATTTATCTGGATTTGCTTTAACCTGAGAAATGATCAGATCATAATTTTGATAGACCCTTTGTTTAATTTGATCCGCAGAAAACTGATAAATTGGATCGACAGACACAACGTTATATCCCTGCTGGGTTAATTCTGCATTAAAACTGGCAGGCCCGTCCCCGCAGCCAAGGATCTGCATACTCGGTTCAATGTTTGATAGATCAAACATTGATTGATACTCTGCTAATGTCCTTCCCCAAGGCACAACTTCTTCCAGTCTCATAATCTTGCCTTTATTGCTTATTTTCATATTAACTGATGTTACATGGGAGGAATTTCTGCAATATTGAAATTTGTTGCTGGCACGGTGGCACAGCCCCTTCCCCAAATTTACATTATTGTAGGTAGGGGCAATCCCCCCGTGGTTGCCCTGCTGTGCGAATTGCAAGAAATTTATACCCTGAGTTCCAATCTATGACTACATCAGAAGTATCTTTTATCGTCATGATGACCACTTTGCCAAATTTCGGTGATGCTAATCAAATCGCGAAAACGTTGGTAGAAGAAAAGTTAGCCGCCTGTGTGCAAATTTTACCTAGTATGCTCTCCACCTACATTTGGGAAGATCAAGTTTGTCAGAGTAATGAGCATTTACTACTCATCAAAACGCTAGAAGTAAATTGTGAAATAGTCATGGAACGACTACGGACTTTACATCATTACGATACTCCAGAGATAATCAGCTTACCGATTATGGCGATCGCTCCCAATTATGGGGATTGGATTTGGAATATTTGTTCCAAGGCAGCTAGGTGACACTTAATGAATTCTCATTTGTAATTCTCATTTGCATAATTCCTGAGCGATCGCTTTGGCGAGCCTTGCTGATCCCCCCTTTGCGCCTACTCGCTCTAAACCATTTTGCTGACATTGCGCGAGATATTGGCGATCGCTCAGGGTTTGCTTCACACATACCGCCGCCCTCTGCAAAGTTTGCTCATCGGCAGGTTCTGTACCAATAGTTTGCACAGACAAACCCAGTAAACGCTGTTGGGCATCAGCAAACCTTGGCGAAAACTGCGGCCCCTTGCCAATAATTTGAATCACAGGCTTACCCAAACCCACCGCCTGCTCAACGGCTGTTCCTGCCATCCCGATCGCCAAATTACAGCCATGTAAAATATCAGGAAAAGCATCACCAAAACAAAGAATACTGACATGAAGTTCGGGTAATTCTAAATAGAGCTTCCCATCGGCATATTGCCAACCCCCTTGAGCTGCCAACTGTGGCAACTGAGGCATTAGGCTAGGGACAAGTGCTGCCCGAAACTGCACAGGATCAGGTGCAAAGTTTTTGGCGATCGCCACGCATAGGCGCATTTGCAACAGTAGATTTTCGGCAGCTTCTGGCAAACGGCTACCTGTTAATAGAGCAATCATCGGCACATCAGGGCATAACAGCAAATCTTTGCCCACTGGCTCCAACACATCCATAATCGGATAGCCCGCAAAACTGACATTTCGATAACCACGCTGTCTAATTAGTTCAGCACTATAGGCATCACGGGTCAAAATCTGCTTACATCTTGGCGATCGCATCATCAAAGCTTGCTCCCAACGCGGAATGTAACGATTTTCGTAGAAAGCTGAAGAAGATACTAAAAACATGGCATAGGGCAAACCCGTCAAATAGGCAAAAATGGCAGGCAGTACATCTCCTGTAGCAAAGGCAAAATCACAGGTTTGTCCACAGCGCCGCGCCGCTTGTATCTGTTGCCAAGTCAAGGCTATGAGTCCTGAGCGAAAATCTTCGATTTGCTTCCAGATACTCATATAGGCAAATCCCCCCGAAGGTAACGCCTTAGTTGGCGCAATAATCTCTACCCCCGCCCGACGATAGGCTTTTCCATCACCCACCAAGGGCAAAGCGATCGCCTCCACATGGGGAAACTGCTGCACCAAAGCCTTTAGCACTTCACAGGCATTTAAGTCTTCTCCATGCCCATTACTGATAAATACAACCCGTTTAGATCTCAAAATATTGCCCGTACAATCACTATGGTCATAATACTGATTTTCAGGTCGATTTTAAGGAATCAAATTATTGTATTTAGTTATACAGAAACATCGCTGTTAATCAACCTAGATTTAACCAGATATGCATACTGTATACAGTCAGTTTGCTTCTAGGCATACTATCTTAGACTTCATAGGGCAAAAATGCTTCAATCATTTCAGAAACAAATAGGCAAGCTTCTTTTAGTCGCAGCTTCGACAGTCATTTTTGCTGCCTGCAACTCCGCACCTCCGACTAGCAATGCTCCCACAGGGGACAAGCCTGCTCAGACTGCTGCTACACCTCAGGCTAGTAGCCCCGATCAAAAGGCGAAAAAAGATATTCGGGTACAGCTACCCTTCCTCAAGCAGAGCCTTGATGCGCCTCTAATTTGGGCCATAGAAAAAGGATACTTTGCCGAAGAAGGACTGAATGTTACCTATGAGCGCGGATTTGGCAATGCTGACACCATCAGCAAATTAGGTACAGGCAATTACGACATGGCATTTAGTGACCTTTACAATGCTATGGAATTTAACGATAAGAATCCTAAAGATAAAATCATTACCGTTGCCATCTATCAAAATAAAGCTCCTTTCTCAATCATTACCTTCAAAGACAAGGGCATTAACACCCCTGCTGATCTCGCTGGCAAGAAATTGGGCGCTCCCGCAGGTGATGGCCCACGCAAATTGTTCCCGCTATTTGCCAAAGAAGTCAAGCTTGCTCCTGATGCCGTAACTTGGGAAACGATGGAACCCAAATTGCGGGAAACCTTCCTACTACAAGGCAAGGTTGATGCAGTGAGTGGATTCTTCACTTCCGTGATTCCTTCCCTGATTAAGGGTGGTAAGACTATGGAAGATTTACAAATTTTCTTCTACAGTGACTATGGGCTAGATTTCTATGGTAATGGAATTCTGGTTAAAGAAGACTTTGCCAATAAGAATCCCGAAGTTGTCAAGTCCTTCCTCAAGGCCTATTTCCGTGGTATGCAAGAGGTTGTCAAAGATCCTAGCGCTGCTCTCGATTTGGTCATCTCCACTGATCAGAGCAAGCTGATGGATCGTGAGGCGGAAAAGCTGCGGTTGAAACTAGCGATCGAACGGATGTACGTCACCCCAGAAGTAGAAGCTGGAGGTTTTGGTGGTGCTGACATGGCACGTTTAGAAAAGAGTATTGCTCAGACTGTAGAAGGATTTAAGCTAAATCCCGTCAAAGCGGCTGATGTATTTACCGACAAGTATCTTCCAGCTAAAGAACAACGTCAAGTTCCTCCCGCAAGCGATCGCAAGCCACTCCTTTAGTCCCATCTACTCCAGAGCAAAGATATGGTACAGCCCGTAGCTGCTGATTCTACTGAATCTCGATCTCCCTCGGCTCCATTATTAGAATTTGACCACGTTGGTTTAGAGTATCCCTTTGGAGATTCGATCCGCCGAATTATTCAAGAGGTTACTCTCAACATCCAACCTGGGGAGTTTGTCTCCTTTGTTGGTCCTAGTGGTTGCGGTAAAACTTCCATTTTGAGAATGGTATCTGGTTTAAGCCCCACTAAGATCGGTGAATTGCGCTGTCATGGGCAACCAGTGGTCAAACCTCTAAAAAATGTTGGCATCGCCTTTCAAAATCCTGTGCTGCTACCTTGGCGGCGTACCATTGATAATGTTTTATTACCATTGGAAGTGGTGCATCCTTACAAGCGTGATTTTAAGGTAAATCATCAACGCTATGTGGAAATGGCACAGAAATTGCTCAGTGCCGTAGGTCTAAAGGATTTCCAACAGCAATTTCCTTGGCAACTGTCGGGAGGGATGCGTCAAAGAGCATCTCTCTGCCGATCGCTGATCCATCAGCCTGAAATCCTTCTACTAGACGAGCCGTTTGGTGCATTGGATGCATTTACTCGCGAAGAGATGTGGGTGATGTTGCAGGATCTGTGGCTCGAAGCCCAATGCGTGGGAATTTTGATCACCCATGATTTGCGTGAGGCGGTATTTTTATCAGATACAGTCTATGTCATGAGTCCGCGTCCTAGCGAAATTGCCTTTATGCAAAAGATTGATTTACCCCGTCCTCGTACTTTAGAAATGTGCCTAAGTGACGAATTTGCCCATCTTGCTGCTGAGTTGCGCCGTCATATTCACAAAAATTAAGTTCCGATTACAGACATAATTACGGAGTTGAGCAGATGCAAGGATCTATCGAAAGTTCGAGGCGATCGGCCAAAAAGTTTGACTTTAAGGCTTTTTTAGAAACCAAAACAGCAACTATCTTGCTGCCCACGATCGCTACGATAGTGATGTTTGTTTTATGGGAATTAGCTGTTTGGGTTTTTCAGATTAAACCCTTTAACTTACCTGCCCCATCCAACATTTTTCAGGCCTTTGTCAAGTTTACGCCGCAGCTTACTGAAAATTCTTTGCGAACGATTTGGACAACTTTTGCGGGATTTGCGATCGCCAGTTTAGTTGGTGTAGTTTTAGGATTTTTAATTGGTTATTCCCGATTTATCTATCTCACCTTCTATCCCCTGCTAGTTGCCTTTAACACAATTCCCAAATCGGCACTAGTTCCCCTACTAGCGGTTTGGTTTGGAGCTAATGCAATTCCTGCGATCGTTACAGCATTTTTACTAGCCTTCTTCCCCATCGCAGTTAATGTGGCTCTTGGATTAGAAACCATTGAGCCTGAAATGAAGGATGTTATGTATGCCTTGGGCGCATCAAACTTTGAAATTTTTCAAAAAATAGGTTGGCCCCATACATTACCCTATGTATTTGCTTCTCTCAAAATTGCTGTGTCTTTTTCCTTTATCGGTGCGGTAATTGCTGAATCGATCGCATCAAATGCAGGCTTAGGCTACTTAATCGTACAGGCGGCTTCGGACTTTAACGTTCCTCTTGCTTTTGCCGCGCTTATTACCCTTGCTGTTTTGGGTGTAATGCTCTATGCAATGTTTGTCGCCCTCGAAAAGAAAATAATTTACTGGGCTAGGTAATTTAAAAATAGATACCCTAGAATTCTTAGGCTTCGGAATTGTCCTTCCATTTAAGATGGAGCAGCGATTCCGAAGCCTTAATTTTGTATAAGGAAAGTGGGTTTGATTTTTAAATTGGTATCAAGGGGATAAAGCTAGTCGAAACCCGTAATAGTTATGCCAATTGACAAAGGGATCTTTACGGCGATTAGCGGCTCGGCATTCCCAAGCATCGTGATTCCATGAGCCACCTCTCAAAACGCGATATTGCATATCCCCTCCCTGTTCCCAGACCGCAGAAGTAGCTGGTCTACCTTGATAGTCGTCATGCCAAGGATCAGCACACCATTCCCAAACATTACCATGCATATCGTACAAGCCAAAATCGTTAGCGGGAAAAATGCCTACAGGGGTAGTCTGTCCACGATATTTCACTGAGGCTGTGGAGTTGTGTTGCAATCTACTATCATAATTAGCGTAGTCGGAGCTAATGTCTGCGCCAAAGTGGTAGCGTGATGATCTGCCACCAAGACAAGCATATTCCCATTCGGCTTCGCTGGGTAGGCGATACTTTCTTCCTGTGAGTTTTCGCATCCGCTTGCAAAATTCGACAGCATCAACCAATGAAATATTTTCTACAGGGGCAACTTCATTTTTAAAGTGGGAAATATCAGGATTTAGTTGATGTCCAATTTCTGGTAATTTAGCGATCGCTTGCCATTGGCGTTGGGTAACTGGATATTTTCCCAAATAGAAGGCGGATACTTCGACTTGTTGAGGCGGCCTTTCGCTGGCATAACCTTCTTCTCTGTAGGAGGTTCCCATGATAAACTTACCTTCTGGGATAAGAACCATCTCCAAAAAATTATCCCCCCCCAAGTATTCAGATATTACTTGTCTGCTGGCTTGATTCATGATGAAAATCCACTAGAGTATTTAATTTTTGGGATAAACTATAGTAATTCTAAATGATTTGTGGGAGTTTCGATAGATAAATCGGGAAGGAAAGAAAAATAGAGAGTCTGGCAAAGTGCTTTAGCCATTGAATGAGTCAATTACTTTTACTGCACTATAAATTGACAAGTATCATCGTCTTCATTACTAGCATTCAGATCAGGTTGAGTAAATTCACTGTCCCCTAGTTCCGATAGTTTGTTGGCAGTAGGATGCAGCATCGATTGTTCATCTAGTTTTGTATATATAGGCTGCAATGCTTGAATGATGTAGTTTGCCGATTGTTCATAGGCTATTGAATCACTGAGCGATCGCGCCATTTTCCAAATCGCGTTTTCGAGATCTGCCAAAGAACTATGCATATAAAATATTTGACGCAATAAAGAATCCAAACTATGGGAATGTAGATCTTGCCATTTGTCGCGTTCCACATCAAAACGATAGTACAGGCAAGAAAATAGTAAAATCTTGACCCGCATAGGGTTGGTAAACCGCATTAGCTCTAGGCGCAGGTTAAATAGATCGCTAACTATTTGCGGATCAAACGGTACTTTATAAGCAGCAGAATCACCAGTTAAGCTCTGTGAATCTGATTCTGGATAGATAGGAAGCACTTCCCGATGTCCAACATTCTGTTCTTCTTGAAAATAAAGAGGTTCTAGTTTTTTGAGCAGAAGTGTACCAATCATTCCATATTCCTTAGGCTTTGATACCCTCTGTACCGCCTCCTCAATTAAAGTGGTCAGTTGTTCATAAGAAGGCATAAAAGAGACCAATTCCCTTAACAAGTTACTCCAGTCAATACTATTAAGCTGTCGCAAATCACTTTCCCAGACATCTTGATAGGCATAAAACAGCAATTTTTTGATTCGCATCTGCTGGGCATCTAGATCAATTTGAGAAACGACCCAATCATACAAATCTTGTAAATCTTGAGATATTGGCATTTCTCCGTAGTCATCGGAGGAATATTCGGCTGGATCTGCCATTAAAGGCAATTCTGGTAAAAACTCTAATGGAGGTTCATCTGGGCTTTGATCAACTGGAACATCTTGATCTACACTATTGGAAGTAACTAACTGAGCAGATTCTGCATTGATCACCAAGCGACTCACTTGAATAGCTTGCACAGGGTTGCTAACTATGACGGGGGCGACTGGAGAATTCATGCCTGAAGGTGGCACAGATGGGCTGGCAACTGCGGCTATAGAGTCAACCGATGGAACATCTTGATAGAGTTTGGTGATCAGCTTATAAACCATCTTGGCAACGATTAAATATTGTCGCTGCTTAGGAATAGCGATCGTTTTTACAACCTTGACTAGATTTTCTCTAAGCAGGTCAACTGTTGCAAATTGTTGATGGAGATCCTGTAGTAGTTCTTCAAAACTAAAGTTATTTAGACGCTCTAGATCATTTTCTAAAATTCCTGTACAGACTAAGCAAATTAGTTTTTTAGCACGCACAGGATCTTCACTCATTTCCAAATCATCGGCTACTTCACGGATGAGCTGAATAATTTGATTTTCATAGTGATTATTTGCTAAGGAAACGGGAGCATTAGGGGAATCTATTTGCTCAGGGGCATTATGAACAGACTCATTAGCATTTAGTTCAGATACCAAAAGTCCATTACTACTACTAAATCCACTAAATATTGTGGGAGCAAGCGATCGCGTTAACAATGGCTGTAAAGATGTGATTACTTCTTGAACTGTCTGATAGCGTTGCCGAAAGTCAAACCGAACCATGCGATCGATTACCATCGCCAAATCTGGTGTAACCTGCACCAAATCATGCCAACGAAACTCACTAGTAACGGGATCTTCAGGGATTTGGTTAGGCATGAGTCCTGTTAAGCACTGGATTGCGATTACCCCGATCGCGTAAATATCACTCGCATAAAAGGTTTTACCACTATACTGCTCGTTCGGCATATAGCCCGGCGAACCGATCACTAAACTCGAAGTATGCCCCAATTGGCTAATTGGTTGGGTACTTACCTCCTTAACTGCTCCAAAATCAATTAAGACAATTTTGCGATCGCTCAGTCTACGGATTAAATTGCTCGGCTTGATATCTCGATGAATTACCTGCTGCCGATGGACAAAATCAAGGGTTGATAAGATATCCACCAAAAAATCAAGGGTATACTGCTCCCCCAAACAGTTACCATGTTTAATTTCTTGAGTTAGCACATTACCCTGTACTAATTCCTGCGCCAAAAAAAATTCCTCATCCTCCTCAAAGTGCGCCAGCAAGCTAGGAATACATTCATGTTTGCCCAGCCGATACAGCACCTTAGCTTCCTTATCAAACAACTGCCGAGAAATAGCTAAAATTTCATCCTGAGAAGACGCAGGCTTCAGTTGCTTAATCACGCAGCTAGGATGATCAGGCAAATAACAATCTTCAGCAATAAAGGTTTGACTAAACCCACCGCCGCCAAGTTGTTTAATAATTTTATAGCGCCCAGTCAGGGTTTTACCGAGCATAGTCATTTCCAAGCTCTATCAAGAATGAGTAACGAATAACAAAGAAAGGCACAGGATCGCTAGACTTAAAACTATATCTATTGCTTAAATTTATTGATTAAACTGATCAATAAATTAACTATCTACTAATATCAAATCAATAATACCAATTCACAAAAGTTTAGTCATATTTACATGAATTAAGAACCAAAACTAGTAAGGATATTTAGATTGACTATAAGAGCGTGTTTGAGAAGTTTTGATCCCCCTAAATCCCCCTTAAAAAGGGGGACTTTTTTAATCTTTCCCCCCTTTGGTAAGGGGGGGTAGGGGGGATCAGTCAGTATTTTTAGTGAATGCCCACACTTTTCAAACAGGCTCTAACTTTTATAAATAGGCATTCTAAAGTGTCTAGGCATATTTTTACACTTTAGGCAGGGGATAGCAAGTTAGTTTTCATGATTTTCTTGCTTACCGTAAGATTTACTAGGGAAGCCCAAAATTAGCAAAGGGAACATCGAATAAAGATATACCAAATAGATAAGTTTGTTTATAAAAGTTATTAGAACGAAATAATTTGTCCAATATTTTAGGGCAATAGTTAAAGATTATCTAAAGAAGTGACAGGAATAACCCATAGGCATTCTTAAAATTAGTTTTCTAGTGATGTTTATGAATTTTGAGCAAGGCTATCACCGTTCTACCAACTTTTTAAGTTAAAAACCAAATTAAAGACCTTGCTGGGTTTGATTTTTAATTGCCAGAAGTGTAGTCGCATTGCTGGGGCTTGGTATTAGTCAATAGTGTGAAGCCTGAATTTTAGTGAAGATCAATTGCATAAGGTGCATGAATGAAGATTGGTGTTATTAAGGAAATAGAATTTGGTGAACGAAGAGTTGCACTAATTCCTGAAGTTGTGGCTCGCTTAACCAAAAGCGGATTAGAAGTTTTGGTGGAAAGCCATGCGGGGGAGTTGTCATTTTTTGCGGACTCCACCTATTTAGATGCGGGAGCGCAAATCTATACTGATAAACTGGCGCTCATTAATGATGCTGATATTTTACTGAAGGTGGGCGCACCCCGTGAAGAAGAAGTGAATATGTTTCGGTCTGGGCAGATTGCGATCGGTTTTCTCAATCCCTTGGGCAGACCAGAACTAATGCGTCGCCTTGCCCATCAGGGTGTAACAGCTATGAGCATGGAGATGATTCCGCGTAGTAGTCGCGCTCAAAGTATGGATGCGCTATCTTCTCAAGCTTCGATCGCAGGTTACAAGGCCGTCCTCATCGCGGCGGCAGCGTTACCTAAATATTTACCAATGCTTACCACTGCCGCAGGAACGATCCCCCCTGCCAAGGTGGTGGTATTGGGAGCAGGCGTGGCAGGATTGCAAGCGATCGCCACCGCCCGTCGCCTTGGCGCTCAGGTCGAAGCCTATGATATTCGTCCTGCGGTGCGCGAAGAAGTCCAGAGTCTAGGAGCTAAGTTTATCGATGTCACCCTTGATGAAGATACAACTGCCGCAGGCGGCTATGCCAAAGAGATTTCGGAGGCAGCCAAGCAGCACGCCCAAGCAGTCCTTGCCAAGCACATCAAAGATGCAGACATCGTGATTACAACAGCGCAAGTACCCGGGCGCAAAGCCCCTGTAATGGTTTCCGATGCGATGATCGCGCAAATGAAACGGGGATCAGTCATTGTCGATATGGCTGGGGAACAGGGTGGCAACTGCGAAGGTACGATCGCAGGCAAAGATGTGGTCTGTCATGGAGCCACGATCATTTCGCCAATTAACTTACCTTCTTCGATGCCTATCCATGCTTCTCAAAAATATGCCAAGAACTTACTCAATCTTCTCAATCATTTGATTAAGAAAGGTGAACTGCAACTAGATTTCACGGATGACATTATCAGTAGCGCTTGCATTACTCACAGTGGCGAAGTTCTCAATCAAAGGGTCAGAGATGCCCTCACCCAACTGGCGATCGCTTAATTTGCCAAAGCCCCCTGAGGCGTTTTCCCCTTGATTTTCAAGATTTTCAAAGTTTATATCTTCTCTTTTTCTATGAATGAATCATTACTTAGCGCTCTATTTGTATTAGTCCTCGCATCTTTTGCGGGGTTTGAAGTGATTAATAAAGTTCCACCAACATTACATACACCTCTGATGTCTGGCTCTAATGCCATTTCAGGGATTTCCGTGATTGGGGCTTTGATTGTGGCAGGTGGTGATATTAACACCAACCTATCGGTAGTTTTAGGATTGATTTCTGTGGTTTGTGCCACGATTAATGTCGTCGGTGGGTTTCTGGTGACCGATCGCATGTTGCAAATGTTCAAGAAAAAAGAGGCTTAATGTATATGCCAGCAACTATTTTTGACAATATTGCCGATTATTTGCCAACAGGCATCCAGATTGCTTACCTCTTCGCATCTTCACTGTTCATCATTGGTCTCAAAAAGATGGGATCGCCTGCTACGGCAAGGCAAGGCAACCTTCTCGGAGCGATCGCGATGTTATTAGCAGTGGTTGCCACTTTGCTAGATCGACAGGTGTTGAGCTACGGCTTAATTTTAGTGGCGATCGCGATCGGTTCTGCAATTGGCTCCCTCATTGCCTACCGAGTTGCCATGACCGATATGCCCCAAATGGTGGGTTTACTCAATGGACTAGGCGGACTAGCTTCCTCCCTCGTGGCAGTGGGAGCCTATTGGCGCGTCATCAGTCATGGTGAAGCCATGCCCCTCGTTGATAATCTTTCCATTACAACTAGTATTCTGATTGGGAATGTCACCTTTACGGGAAGTATGATTGCCTTTGCCAAGTTGCAAGGCATCATGAAGGGATCTCCCATCCGATTCGCTTACCAACAAACCCTAAATATTTTATTCCTGATTACATTTGCGATCGGAGCAGAGATGCTCATTGTTAACCCTGCTGATTTAGTCGCCTTCACTGGTATTAACCTCATTTCCCTCCTTGTGGGCATCTTGTTTGTGATCCCCATTGGTGGCGGTGATATGCCCGTAGTCATTTCCCTACTCAATTCCCTCTCAGGGGTTGCTGCCAGTGCCGCAGGCTTTGTGGTGATGAATAATGTCTTGATTATTTCAGGAGCTTTAGTCGGAGCCTCGGGGCTAATCTTGACGCAGATTATGTGTAAAGCCATGAATCGCAGCCTGCCCAATGTGCTTTTCAGTGGCTTTGGTGTAACCCAGATCGCTAGTGGAGACGATGGCGACAATGCCAATAAGAGCGTCAAAACCATTGATCCTGAAGAATGTGCGATGATGCTCGGCTATGCGCGATCGGTGGTCATAGTCCCTGGGTATGGGATGGCCGTGGCTCAAGCCCAGCACGCCGTCCGCGAACTGTCAGATATGCTAGAGCGCAAAGGGGTCGAGGTCAAATTTGCCATTCATCCCGTTGCAGGACGGATGCCAGGCCATATGAATGTACTCCTAGCGGAAGCTAATGTGCCTTACTCCCAGCTTTACGACATGGATGATATCAATACACAGTTTGAAAATACTGATGTGGTGCTAGTGATCGGTGCTAACGATGTGGTGAATCCTGCGGCAAGAACCAATCAGTCCAGCCCCATTTACGGTATGCCCATCCTTGAGGTAGATAAGGCTAAAAATGCAATCGTCATCAAGCGTGGTATGAGCGCTGGCTTTGCTGGTGTGGAGAATGATCTGTTCTATCAGCAAAAGACAATGATGCTATTTGGGGGTGCAAAGGACATGGTAGGCAAATTAGCCAATGAACTAAAGCAACTCTAGCTCTATTCTAAATATTTTGCGATTTTCATCTTGTCTGCGGCAGGATGAAAATCATCATAAATCTCAATAAATCCTAGAGGAGCAATTACCATGCCTGTTACGGATAACCTTTTGCATAGCCTCAAAGCATATATCAAGACCTTCGGCATATCAGACGATCAAAATAGCCTTAAAGCTATTACCAGCACAATTTTGCGATTTCATCAACAAGACGGATCGAGCGCGATCGCTCTTATGTCTCCTAATCAACTAGTTGATCAGGTTATGCAGAAGTTTGCTCAAGATCAATCACTGCCCGATGTGGTGGATGCAGATACTCAGCAATTTGTTGCCACAGTGTATCAATGGCAGCGATCGCTTGAAGATAATTCTCTCAATACTCTCATAGCCTATGCCCATAGTCTTGCACCCCAACAAGTCCAAGAGCTAACCCAAAACCTTTTACCACAAACCCTAATATCAATTCTGCCCCTAGTAACCCAAGTACCTTTGCATCAAGCTGAATTTGATCTGCTGCTCCAACAGGTTAAGAATAAGTTTGCCGATGCAAATACCATGACCAATCTTTTAAAACAGGCGATCGCCCCTGAGTACTTCGCGATCGCGCAAAAGCTCACTCAAGCTCTCCAGTTTAGTGATGTTAAATCTCTATTTGAGCAAAAATTACTAGAGAGTGCCTCCCTAGCTAACCAATCTGTAGAAAACCTCACTGAATCCTTCGTAAATCAGGAATTAGCCAAGTTTTTAGGTACTGATGCCGTCCAAGTTGACATTGATGTAGATGTGCAACAAATGATTGTTAAGCAGGTAGTTTTCAAAATTAATATGCTGCAATCTTCACCTCCACCCATCAAAAGTAACGAAGATATTGGCAACCAAATTGACGAAGAAGTTGCCAAAATGAAACTATTTAGGAGTCAGCTAAATTTTCAAACTCCCTAGTACAGCTTTACTAACACCCACCCATCAATCCATTTCCATTTCTCCTTCATTATCATCATCCTGAGATAACCAATTACAAAGCCATAGCAGTATAGAAACGGCAATAACCGAAAATATCTGCGAGCCATCGCCATCATGCCAATACTTGAAGACTTCATTGGGTTGAGACGCGATTATAACTAGTAGAGTAACTCTCAGGGCATTAACGACAAAGGCGATCGCCACTGCCGATAAGAACATAATCCACATATGGATGCGCTTCACAGGAAATACAAACACAAACATCAAGGTAATTCTCAACAACATCAAAATTGGCGGCAGTCCAGCACATCCTCTTGCCACCTCCACCGAGCCAAACTGACTCACAATCGTGATGCCGTTTTGTACCACCTTAGCGCCGCTATACCACAGCACTGAATTTGCAAACTGCGCCGTCAACACATTTACAGGAATAAATTTTTCAATCCCTGTAAATAGAAAAGTCACAGGAATACCAAGGGTTGCCGCCAGAACAATCGGTTGCCAGAAAATTTTGCCCCCTCGCCAACCCGCCCCAATTAGAATGATCCCCAAGGTTGCTGATAGGGGAGTCATAATAAATAAGATGTCGCTGATACGCTGAGTCAACAGGCTCTTAATTAACGCCCAAACCACCAGTATCGTGCCAGTGGCGATCGCCCCAACAGATGAAGATAAATGCTGACGATTAAATTGACGAATTGCTAAAAATACAGCCACGACCCAAGTTAAAGACTGAATTGCCAAGTCATCAGGACTCTCGGCCAAACGCCCCACTAAAGACAGATTAATCGCAATCAGACAAGCCCAAGTGGTTAGTAACCAAAACTCTAATTTATAAACTGTTTGCAATAACTGGACTCGAAAGCCAGCAAAATCCAGAGAAAATAAGCGATCAAGTTTATCAAACATAGCAGGTTCACAAATATACAGTTAATTTTATCCTTATGCTGTGATATTGATTTTTTTGTAATACAATCAACTCAAATCCGAGGCAATTTCTGGCAATTTATCATTTAGATCTATGGATCTATTGGGCTTTACTGTGTTGTCCCCATATAGCAATCCTAAACTAGGCAATCCTAAACCAGTTTTAGAAATCATTGATTTAGGCTTTCTCTTCGGCAAGATCAGGACATCGCACTCAGTTAAGCCAAAGCCCTCATATTTCCTTAAATACGGCTTAACACCTAAGTAAATATCTAACTAATCAACTAATTCCTACTAAATTATTAATCATGGCAACTTCTAAGAAATATATCCCTTCCGAAGAATATCGCAAAATGCTAGTCAGAGATGGCGATCGCCGTTTTCAAGACTGGCATAGCAAATTTTTAAATTACCAAAAATCCTATCTAGCAGATATGCAAAAGCGCAAAATTTAATTAGTCCTAACCCAAAACCAAAATACAAAAAATTTTAAGATTCGATCGCTTTCTCAAGATCAACATGATCCCTTAGAGAGATATTCACAAATTAGGTGTGAATGAGGGAGATCCGTACACACAGAATGCTGCTAATGCTGTGCTAGTATTTACTTTAACCAGAACGCAGCAAAGTATGGGGAAACGCCATGTTTGAACGCTTTACAGAAAAAGCAATTAAAGTCATCATGCTGGCTCAAGAGGAAGCTCGCCGCCTCGGTCATAACTTTGTCGGCACAGAGCAAATCCTATTGG
>JANRII010000060.1:0-48356 GCA_033765135.1 Pseudanabaenaceae cyanobacterium bins.39 | reverse complement strand
GGTTTTATTCCCTTCTGTTCTTTGGTTAAAACTTCTCAACTTCATCCGAGCTAATGCCGATATTGCTGCGCGTTATGGCTTTGAAATTATCCTCAAACCCATTCCTACTTAACTCTTTCAGGAATGGTGCAAGATCTGAGTCCCCCTAAATCCCTCTTAAAAAGGGGGACTTTTTTGTTCTTTTCCCCCCTTTCATAAGGGGGGGTAGGGGGGATCAATCAGTATTTTTAGCGAATGCCCACACTTCTCAAACAGGCTCTTATATAGAGAGCATCTCACTTTGGCGCAGTCTAAATCTTACTAAGCCTATAACAAGGGGCTTAAGCCCCTTGTCTTTATCAAATGTTCCAAAGTGAGATACTCTCCTTATATAAGGGGGATTTAGGGGGAAATTAAAGCTTCTCAAATATGATTGCTAAACTTTAGTTAGCCAATGTTGATAGTCTGGCAACAAGCCATGAACGGCTTTACTATAAAGATCTCTTAGCTTCTTAGTAATTTCGCCGACAGTGCCATCACCCACAGGACGATGATCAAAACTAGTAATTGGTGCTAACTCGGTGGCAGTACCCACAAAAAAGGCTTCATCAGCAATGTATAACTCAGTGCGATCAATTGTGCGAGAGGCTGTTTCAATGCCTAATTCTTTAGCAGCGAGTTCAATCACCGACGCACGGGTAATCCCTTCTAGGATATTATCCGTAATCGAGCTAGTAATTAGCTTATTGTCACGCACAAGGAAAAGGTTCATAGCACTGCCCTCTGCCACATGGCCATCGTTGGTCAGTACCACCACATCATCAAAGCCAGAGGCATAGCCATCGGTCTTAGCCAAGGCCGTATTTACATAGGCTCCATTTACCTTGGCGCGTGCAGGAATTGCATTATCATCTAGTCGTCGCCATGAAGATACGCCCACCTTAATGCCGTTGCTGGTATCAAGGTAGCCATCCATAGGCACACTAAATAAACAGAAGTCATCGTGGGTGTGGGGGACTTTGAGGATTGGGCCAATTCTGAGATCGGATTTGTAAATGATGGGGCGGATATAGGTGGCGGAGTTGCATTGGTTACGGCGCAACAACTCTTGCGTAATTTCCACCATTGCAGCTACATCAAGGGGGGCATGGAGTCCGATAATGCGGCAGCTTTGGATGAGTCGTTGATAATGTTCTTCAAGACGAAATGCAGCCATACGGTTTTCTTCAGATAGCCAATACGCTTTCACTCCCTCGAATACTGCTGTTCCATATAAAAAGGCATGGGTGCGGATATTAATATTTGCGTCTTCGAGAGGAACGAAACTTCCGCGTATGTAGGCATACTGTATGGTCATGGTCTAGATTATTCGGATTTATTTTTGAGTATTTGCTTTCATATCATAATACCTGTAGGCTTTTATCAAATACCTTTGCAGCAATTTATGGTAATTGATTCTGTAGCTTATAATACATTTTTTGCTTTAGCGATCGCCATGAATACCTGTGCAGAATTACTCATCCTCAAGAGCAAAAAGCGCTATAACTAAGTAAACTAGCGCAAGATATAGGGATAAAATTGGTGAATGATGTTGATTATCTGCGGATTAGCTTAATTGATCGCTGTAATTTTCGCTGCACTTACTGTATGCCTGAAGATTCAGAGATTGATTACATTAACAGTGCAGAGATACTCACAAATGCAGAATTAGTTGCACTCCTGAGAGAAGTATTTATCCCCCTTGGATTTAGTAAATTTCGATTGACGGGGGGGGAGCCTCTATTGCGGCGAAATTTGGTGGATTTGGTATCGGCGATCGCGAATTTGCAAGGGGTGACAGATCTATCCATGACCACCAATGGTTTTTTGTTAGGTGAGCTTGCCCAGCCTCTATACAATGCAGGTTTACGCCGCATTAATATTAGTTTGGACTCCCTTGATCGCGATGTGTTTCGCCAAATTACGGGGCGTGATATTTGGGAAAAGGTATGGACTGGAATTTTAGCTGCCTATGAGGTGGGTTTTGATCCCCTGAAGTTAAATGTGGTGGTTGTGCCAGAGGTGAACGATCGCGAAGTATTAGATTTAGCTGCCCTCAGTATTAATCGCCGTTGGCATATTCGCTTTATTGAGTTTATGCCCATTGGCAACGATAGCTTGTTTACCCATAAGGGTTGGGTGGACTCCGCCACTTTGCGGGAATGGATTCGCGATCGCTATGGGCTAGAAACTGGTAATTGTCGAGGTAATGGCCCTGCGGATGTGTTTCGGATTCCTAATGCTCAAGGGACACTAGGTTTTATTAGTCAGATGTCTGAGTGCTTTTGCGATCGCTGTAATCGGATGCGACTATCGGCGGATGGAATGCTACGCCCCTGCCTGCTCAATGAGTCTGGACAGATTGATTTAAAAGCTTTGCTGCGGCAAGGGCATGACTACGCTGAGATGAGGATGGCTGTGCGTGATTTGTTGTCCCTGAAGGCAGATATCAACTTTAAAGAGCGCGATCGAGGCGTGGGCAATCACAAAACCTACCTTCGCACCATGTCACAAATCGGCGGCTAGTTCCTAAGGGTGGGGCAGAGTTCCTAGACTTTGATATTCAGTTGTAGAAATATGAAATATCCCTTCGGCATTAGTAGCCACCATACCGTATATGTAGCGGATAGCTTTAGGTCTACTAATTTGCGCTTGCTCCTTTCGGAAGCAATTGCCTTTTCGGGGATACTTGGCACCCACGGGGGGGGAATAGGAGGTGCCTATTGCCAATATACATTCATACATAGCTGATTGGCAAGATCTTTATTAAAAAAAACTAAGAAGTGAGTTGCGGCGCGGAGCAACTCGTATTCTGGTTTTGTATCTTAACAAGCATGGCAGCAGCTATATCAAGAGACGATGACTTTCGTGAAGACAGTAAATCTATGTCTTTAGGTATAATTGGAGATTGACACATTATTGATAGCAATTTTTGCAAAGGCTGTTGGTTAATGCGCCTAATGTTAGTAGCTTCACCTAAGTTAATTATTGAACCTAAATTAAACCTGATATGACTTCCTCTCTGAATTATCTGATGTGTGCCCCTGATCACTACGATGTGGACTATGTGATCAATCCTTGGATGGAAGGCAATGTCCACAAATCGAGTCGCGATCGCGCTGTGGAGCAATGGCAAAAACTCTATGGTGTACTTAAGGATTTAGTGAATGTAGAATTAGTGCCGCCTGCTAAGGGTTGGCCAGATATGGTATTCACCGCCAATGCGGGTTTGGTGTTAGGTGATAAGGCCGTATTGAGTCGATTTTTGCATAAGGAACGCCAAGGCGAAGAGCCATATTTTAAGGCATGGTTTGAATCGAAGGGCTTCACTGTCTATGAGTTGCCTAAGGATCTACCCTTTGAAGGTGCGGGAGATGCTCTGTTTGACCGTGCTGGTGGTTGGCTGTGGGCTGGTTATGGTTTTCGCTCTGAGCTAGATGCTCATCCCTATTTGGCAAAATGGCTAGATGTGGAAGTGCTGTCTCTACGGTTGATTGATAATCGTTTTTATCACCTTGATACTTGCTTCTGTCCCTTGACCGATGGCTATTTGCTGTATTACCCTCCTGCTTTTGATTCCTATTCCAATCGCTTGATTGAGATGCGTGTGCCTGCGGAGAAGCGAATTGCGATCGAGGAAGCGGATGCGGTGAATTTTGCTTGTAATGCGGTGAATGTCGATCGCCATGTGGTGATGAATCGAATCAGCGATCGCTTGAAACAGAGAATTACCGCCGCAGGATTTAATGTTATTGAAACGCCTCTAACAGAATTTCTCAAGGCTGGTGGTGCGGCAAAATGCTTGACCCTTCGCACCGTGGAAGTACCAATCAGTGCGGCAAATGTCGAAGATGGCAACTTAAGCAGCAGTGTTGAGGCGAGAATCGTTGAGTTAACTGGTCATCTTTTAGATTCAGGGATCATCAATCGCGCCCTTGATTTGGTGACAGATAATGGCGGTAGTTTTCAGGTGTTGGAATTCAATTTGGGTGAGCAACGCCAAAGCACTTCCCTAGCCAGAATTCGCATATCTGCTCCTTCCCATGATCTAATGGAAACCATTATGGGCGAGTTGATTGAGATTGGTGCAGTTTTACAGGATCGTGATAATTCTGATGCTGATTTGGAACCAGTTTTGAAGGATGGAGTTGCTCCCGATGACTTCTATGTAACAACTATCTATCCGACCGATGTATGTGTGGATGGAGAATGGATTCGTTGCTCTAAGCAGCGCATGGATGCGGCCATCGCCATTAGTCCCGATGGTAAGACGGCAACCTGTAAGCTATTGCGTGATCTCGTTGTGGGCGATCGCGTGGTAGTAGGCTATGACGGTGTGAGAACCGTGAGAAAGCCTGAATCTAGGGAAAATGCGAAGAAAGAAGAATTTTCCTTTATGGGTGCTGGCGTTTCTAGTGAGCGCCGTGTGGAATTGATTGTGGAGCAGATTGCTTGGGAACTTCGCCAAATCCGCGATCGCGGCGGTAAGTTGGTGGTGTCCTGCGGCCCTGTGGTGGTGCATACAGGTGGTGCGCCCCATCTGGCTTACCTGATCCGTGAGGGCTATGTGCAGTCTCTGCTTGGAGGTAATGCGATCGCTGTGCATGATATGGAGCAGTCCTCAATGGGTACATCCTTGGGAGTTGACCTCAAGCGTGGCATCAGTGTCAAGGGTGGACATCGCCATCATTTGAAGGTAATTAACTCAGTGCGGCGCTATGGCAGTATTCAAAATGCCGTTGAAGCAGGCTTTGTAAGTAGCGGAGTCATGTATGAATGCGTGAAGAATGATGTGCCGTTTGTATTGGCTGGTTCCATTCGTGATGATGGCCCCCTGCCTGATACGGTGATGGATCTCTTGGAAGCGCAACGCCTCTATAGTGAGCAGATCCGAGGTGCTGACATGATCTTGATGCTGTCTTCGATGCTGCATTCCATCGGTGTGGGCAATATGACCCCCGCAGGTGTGAAGATGGTTTGTGTGGATATTAACCCTGCCGTAGTCACTAAACTTGCCGATCGCGGTTCCATTGAGTCCGTTGGTGTGGTGACTGATGTGGGTCTATTTTTGAGCCTATTGGTGCAGCAACTCAAGAAACTCGATAGTCCCGTGGCGATCGCTGCCTAGTTGCGGATTTAAGCCATCCCCTTCTCTCAATCTGGGAGAAGGGGAAATGTCTTTAAGAGAGTGTTTGAGAAGTTTTGATCCCCCTAAATCTCCCTTAAAAAGGGGGACTTTTTTAATCTTTTCCCCCCTTTCATAAGGGGGGTTATGGGGGATCGTCCAGTATTTTTAGCCTATGCTTACACTTCTCAAACAGCCTCTAACTGCCCAGATAAGCTTCTAGAACCTTGGGATTGTTTTGGATTTCTTGAGGAGTTCCATCAGCCAAGTTATGTCCTTCTGCTAAAACCCAAACGCGATCGCATAGCGACATAATTACATCCATATTGTGTTCAATAATCAAGAAGCTTAATCCTGTTTTATTCCAATTTTGGATATGTCCACAAATCTCCTCAATGAGAGCAGGGTTTACTCCTGCCGCAGGCTCATCTAACAGGATTAATTTAGGATCGGTCATCAGGGCGCGGGCAATTTCTAAAAGCTTGCGTTGCCCCCCCGATAGACTGCCTGCATAGTCATTAGCCATTCTAATTAGACCAACAGAGTCAAGAATCTCTAAAGCCTTTTCGCGGTTTTCGCGTTCTTGACTGGCAATTTTTTTTCCTTGAAACCATGTATTCCAAAACTTTTCACCCACTTGATCCTGTGCCGCTAGGAGCATATTTTCTAATACAGATAACCTCGATAATACCCTTGGTACTTGAAAAGTGCGGATCATACCTAGACGAGCGATTTCATGGGGTGATTTGCCATGAATTGGCATTCCGTTAAATACAATCGTGCCGCGATCGGGTTTCAAGAAATTAGAGAGCAGTCCAAAAAATGTGGTTTTTCCTGCTCCGTTGGGGCCAATTAATCCTGTGATACTTCCCGCAGGGACTTCGATGCTGGCGCTAGTTACGGCATGGATGCCACCAAAAGATTTGCAAATATTGTCAGCTTTAAGGATCGGTATTTGAGGATTTGTCATTGGTAATAATTATCAAAACTACATAACTGAGGGCAGTTTGGGAAGCGGATTAAGGTAATTTGTGGGCTATGGTATAGCCCCAGTAACGACATAATACCTGAAGATAATTGGCAATGCACAACAGAAATCCCTGAGTTGGGTATTTTTAATAGGGAGTGGTGGATATGGTTGGAGGGATGCGTGGTATTTCTTTCCTATCGATTTGATGTTGTCTGAGCCTGATTTCAGTTACAAATTTACGAACAATGAGTCCTTCAAGATTTACAGTCTGTAAAGGAATGGGAGTTGCGATCGCACCGCCTGAAAATGCATAGAAGAAGCTCATGATACTCATCATGAAGAATACTACTGGTTGAATGTTCATGTCTATTTCTAATCAATAAAATGACTGATAGGATCTTGGACTGTCTCGTTTTAGATGCTCAACGTACTCTTTCTCAATTACCTCTAATACCAATTTAAAAAAGTGTGATCACACTTTTTTAAATTAAAAACCAATAAAACCCAAACCCAGTAAAGTTTTCTTAGTTAAGAAATGACGTAGCCATTTCTTAATTTGGTATAAACAAAGGAGTTTTGTTCGATGCATTGAGATGATGAGGAAAGTATCTCACTTTGGAACATTTGATAAAGACAAGGGGCTTAAGCCCCTTGTTATAGGCTTAGTAAGATTTAGACTGCGCCAAAGTGAGATGCTCCCGATGATGAGTCGCTAGAGAATCATTAAACAATCTGTCTGTAGATAAATACTGTTGACAAATTGTTGGAAATGCATTTGCTAATAGAAGTTATGGGTTTGTTGTACCTTTGTTGTTGGTATATCAGTTGGTTGAGGGCTAATTTTGCTAAATATGGCTTTTTTTAGGACTTTTAGTATTACTAAATAATTAATGAAGAGTTGTAATAGTGGATAAAATACCAAATTGCAGCACTGGTTGGTTAAGAAATGAGAGAAGTAAATCTGCGTAGAGACCTGTAAAGATGCCAAAATCTAGCAGCATGGCAATACCAATGCCCGCCCTATCCCCGTGACCATATTATTCATTATATTCGTAAACATGGTCGCAAAAAATGGAAACGTGACTCAGGTTATCATCATTGTTCTTTAGCAGAAACCACGATGTTTCGCTTCAAAAAGATAATTGGTGGTACTTTATGTTCTTGTAAATTTGATAATCAGGCGGTCGAGTTGTTCATCAAATGTGCTGCTCTTAATTGCATGATTCAAATTGCTAAACCTCTCTCCTCTTCTGTTAATTGTTAATTGTCTATCCTAATCTCTTTGATTCATGCAACAAAGCCATTACAAAGCGTTGTTGAACAAATAAGCCATGCCATGCAATGGTTTCAGCGATTTAGATCCAGAAAAAGTGGTATTTTTATGGGGATTTATTGCATGATCAAATTCTTAGTATACAAAGATTTGATCATGCAATAAATCCCCTGTCAACTGCAAGGATATCATTTGCCCTCTTTAAATAACTTCACCTACTTACCCATATGAGCACGAGATTCTTGTTTATAGAAGTTTATCCAGTCTCGTATTTCTTGAACTAGACAATATACCTTTGTACTGGGATTGGCAGATGATTCTGGAATTCCATTATGAGCTTTTACAAGAATATCAGCACGTTCCATAGCTTTTAACTCATCTCCAATATCGTGAATCACTTCAATGATTGTTTTCTGGCTTCTAATTTGTTTTTTTATAATTTTTTTGTTGTCAGAGCCATCATTAGGAATATACTCGTTGTTATGTATATATATGTAGTCTGAGTAATTTGGGTGTTTCCTTATAGCTTTTTCAAGACGTTCGTAAATACAGAGAGTCGGATTAGAATCGGTGATATTACCATCGTAGAATCCTTTTTGAATAAGAGTCTCAAGATTTGTATCATGCCTAGTAATTGTGAAAGCTTGTTTATCATTTCTAGGAATGGGAATATCAGGTATAACATCCTCTAAGTGTAGTAAAAGCCAAAGCTCAAAAGCATCATTACTATAAGCTACTTTAAAATTATGTTTTTGTGCTCTAACCAATGCTTCATCAAAGTTTATTTTTTTACTTTTATCTTCTTCTTCTTTATCTGAGCGATCTCTATCAAAGACGACCCAGACAAAATCGCTACTACTATTACGATTTGATTCTATGTGCAAGTTTCTCCTGTTTGCTTCTTCAATTGCTCGGTTAACGACTCCAACATGAGCTGTTCCAGTTCCAACTGATATAACCCCAAATTCTTTACCTGTAAAAAATCCAGCAAATTGTTCAAAGTACTTTTTCTCAGTATTTTCATCTTCGCAAACAACTAATAAAGTGTATTTATATGTCTTTTCTCTCTCCTTACGCTGAATTTCTGATTTGGCTTTTCTTTTCTCTATTAACTTAGTCTTGCTTGCCATTTTTTTTACCTTTAATGGGGTTGAAATTACCTAGAATAGGTATTGCACCATATCTACCTTCAAAATATCTTTTTTCTTTATCAGTATCGGGTCTTTCTTTCTGAATGTTTGAAATATCTCCATTCTTTCTAAAATACACAAAATCAGACAAAGAATAAAACTCCGTTGATTCCCACTGATTTTTTTCAGAGAAGTATATCTGATCTCTTCTTAGATTGGCATAGGATAACAAATTTGTATCATGGGTCGCAAAAATCAACTGTGCATTATAGATATTGATCTCTTTATCTAAAAACATATTAATAGTATGCAGAGTCATCTTAGGATGCATACTTGCCTCAATTTCATCGATTATTAATACTCCTCCATTTATTAAAGTCCATAGAATAGCTCCACTTAAATGAAATGATTTTTTAGTACCTTCTGACTCCTTTTCTTCTAATTTCCAAGTTAGTAAATCGGAGGTTTTATTACCGTGTTTATCATATTTATTATGAGTTGAAAAAACAGTGTATCTTTTCGTACCTGTTAACGTACTAATTAATACACTTTTCAACTCTTCTGGTATTTCTTCTTCTAACTCAGATACATCAAAGTCTCTAGACGTAACATCTAGATCAACTATTCCAAAATTTAGTTTAATAAAATAATCTTTGATTTTTTGTTGATATATTTCGTCTTCAAATAATCTAACCGTTTTTATTGCTTCTTTCTGCGTATTCAATCCACTAATCACTATATAGTTCTGAAACCATTTAAGAATATTCTTTGCCTCTTCAATATTGAATGCATCACAAGTTGATAAAAATAATGCATTCCGTCTAGTCGCTTCTATCGCTGCGTCAATAACTTTTACAGAACCTTTCAAAGCTGAAGATACATCTATATTGTTTCCACTTCTTTGAAATAACTCTCTCTCTCTTGACTTAGATTTTTTAAATAGCCACTCAGAAATTATCTCTGATTGATTAAATTCAAATCCATATCTATATCTATTTTTGTCAATTGAAAAAGTAATCTCATAAGAAGTAGGCTTTTCAGCCCAACCATCTCTCAGTAAGAAGGGTTCGTAAGGCAATTTTTGAGTAGAAACAGCTTGAAAAGAAAGGCTGATAATTCTATCTATTAATTTCATGGCTTTTAAGAGATTTGACTTGCCACTAGCATTAGCACCATATATAGCTAATGCATTTAAAGCCCTATATTTGCCTAGATTATAAGTTTCACTTTCAATAATATTTTGTGGGTGTTCTTTCTGCTTTGGAGCAGGAACTAGACTCAGAACCTGCTCTTCACCTATAGATCTATAGTTAGAGACTCTAAATTCTATTAACATTATAGTTTAAGTTTATTATTACAAGTTAGTATAAGTTTGTTTGCATTACAGTAACGAACTCGTATTCTTTTGTCAACAAATTTGTTTTGAAAGCATACTTCATATCGAATATTTTCAAAAATTATCATCTTTGTTTTTATATTTATTATTTATTGTCCTGAAATTTAGTTGTACAATCTTCAGTATATTTTTGTTTTACTGTTACTGTCAGCTTTAGCCCCAAACTATCCAACCACGCCGCCAACTCATATACTGCTTGATTTTTATTACTCGCGCCAAAATATTTTACCCATTGTCGATCGCCTTCATTAGACACAAAATCACCATTCTCAAGATCCTGCTGCGCCTCCCGAAAATCTTCCATAAACTACTGCTGCAATTTGGGAGGAAGCTCCACCATAAATACAGAACCTTGATTGACCACACTATCCACATAGATCGTACCACCCATCATCAGAACTAGCTGCTCAGTAATAGCTAGCCCCAAGCCTGTACCCCCATGTTTGCGAGTAGAAGACTGATCGACCTGACGGAACTGCTCAAAGATGGTGCGCTGAAACTCTGGTTCAATACCAATACCAGTATCTTTAACGGATATTAAAAGATTAGATGTTGCATTAGTAGATTGTGACTGATCAACACTATCAGCATATTGCAAGGACACAAGCACCGAACCTTGATCGGTGAACTTAATTGCATTGGAAACTAAATTAGTAATAATCTGCTTAATCCTTGTAGCATCATGGTACACCGTACAGCTACCAATCAGATTTTGGAAATGGAAGTCAAGAGATTTAGCAGTGGCTAGGGGTTGCAAGCTCTCACAGGTATGATGAATTAGTTCATCTAAATTGAAAAATTCGGGATGGGCTTCCATTTTACCTGCTTCAATTTTGGATAGATCAAGAATATCGTTAATCAAATCCAAAAGATTTTTACCATTGCGAAGAATGCGTTCCACCATATCAGCTTGACTATGGGAGAGCGCATCACGACGCTGACGCAGCAATACTTGAGAAAATCCAATAATTGCATTCATGGGGGTACGCAATTCGTGGCTCATGTTGGCGAGAAACTGACTTTTAAGCTGTGTTGCTTCTAGCAATTGGGCATTTTGTGCTTCAATTTGATTAATTAACTGAGCATTGCCGATCGCGATCGCCGCTTGAATGCCAAAGGATGCTAATAAATTGAGATCTTCGCGAGAACTAACTTTTTCGGAATGAAAATGCCCGATCGCTAGTACGCCCAAACGTCCTGAGCGATTAGATTCAATGGGTACACATAGCGCACTTTTGACCATCAAATTATCTAACAACTCCGATTCTCCCGACTTGATTTCCACAGGAATCCCTTCCTTAAATACCTGTGTAATTAGATTAGGAGTATCTAAAGTAAAGGACTGTTGCAAATGGAAGTGATCGGGCAAACCCTTAGCTGCTGAGAGAACTAAGCGATTTTCCTTGGGATCAAATAGCAGCAGTACACAAATCTGTGTCCACATAATGGCATCACAGGTTGCTTCAACCACGGATTCAAGCAGCACGTTGAGATCTTGCAGTTGTTGGTTAATCAAGTTAGTCAGCCTCTGCAAAATACTCATCCGCTTTTGCTGCTCAATCATGATCTTATTGGTTTCCTGCATCATCTTGTCGCGATAGCGTTGCTCCGTAACATCCCGCAAGATCATCACACTACCAATCAGTTCCGATTCAGTACCCACCAGAGGTGCTGCCTTGGTACTTAAAATAATTTCTTTTCCTTCGGGTTGACGTAGCACCACCTGATCTTCCACGACTTCCCCCGTTGACATGGCTCGAAATACCACCAAGCTAGAAAGATCAACAGGTTCTCCATCTTGATGACGAATATCAAATTGTTTAACAATCTCCTCCATTGACTTCGCAATTACAGGCGAAGCAGGTACTTCATTATTGGAGTTATTCACACTCAAAATTTTGCGTCCTGCGGAATTGATTTTGAGAATTCTGCCTGCGGGATCGCTAAGTAAAACACCGTCGGCAAGTTGTTCAAAAACGGTAGTTAGTTCTTCCCTTTGTCTGGCGATCGTCTCAATACTTTGGGCATTGCTGATGGCTGTAGCAATGCGCCGACCAATGGACTGCAAAATATTGCGCCCACGTTCAGAAAGAGGGGTCAAGCTTGCTAAAAAGAGAACCCCGACTAGGCTCTGTCTGAGCAGAAGAGGATAGGCTGAAAGGCTCTGGGGCAGCAAATCGCCAACGGGGGTGCGGTAGACAAGGGTTTGACCTTTGAGCCGATCGCCTTCCCAGATAATCGGTTCCGTGAGTTGGGCGGCCTGCCCGATGATGCCCTCACCTAAATTAATTTCCGTAAGAGCTTGACTAGTTTTATAACCCCACTCTGCGGCAAGCACAAGACAGCCTTCATTGCGACTGCTAGAGTTTTCCCAGAGGTATATGCTACCTAGCTGTGCGCCCGTGAGTTTACAAATTTCTTCGAGACTGGCTTTGACTAATTTATGTTGATCGGTGGTATTGACAATGACCCGATCTAAGGCTTGGAGGGCGTATTGAATATCTCTAGCTTCGAGGGTGGCGGTTTTGCTTTCTAAATGATCCGCCATGCGATTAAATACCTTGGCAAATTCGCCAATTTCGTCAGCACGGCTCAGTTGCGATCGCGCTGAAAGATTACCCGTAGATATTTCCTCGGCAGTTTCCGCTAGTTCATTGAGAGATGGTTGAATACTGCGAATAATAGAAATTGCGACAAATAGGCTTGATCCTAGTCCCACGGAAAGAATGACCACCGCCAACCAAGTAGTAAAGCCTTCGAGTTCGGGTGTGCCTTGCTGGATATGTAGTAATAAAATGAGGGCAGCCGTGGCAAGCAAAGAGGCACTAGTGGTTAGCCCAAATATTAGGCGATTAACTAGACTCTCTCGGCGGGGTGGATTGACATTAAGCATGGGGTGTCTCGCCTACATTTCGAGAAATACTCCCATTTTACGAAACTTTTGATAGCGTTGTTCTTTTAATTCGGCGATCGATAGCTGTGAGAGCCGATCAAGATTAGTAATAAGGGCAGATTTGAGGCTTTCGGCAGTTTGTAAAGGTTGCCGATGCGCTCCTCCTAGTGGCTCATTGATGATTTGGTCAACAATGCCGAGACGCTTGAGATCAGGGGCAGTAATTTTTAAGGCTTCGGCGGCTTTGCCTGCTTTGCCAGAGTCACGCCAGAGGATCGCAGCACAGGCTTCGGGGGTAGCAACGGTATAGACGGAGTTTTCAAACATCATGATGTGATCACCGATTCCAATGCCCAAGGCTCCCCCCGATCCACCTTCACCAATGACGGTGCAGATAATTGGTACGCGCAATCCAAACATTTGCCGTAGGTTTGCGGCGATCGCTTCTCCCTGTCCCTGCTCTTCCGCAGATACCCCCGGATATGCTCCAGGCGTGTCAATCAGGGTAATGATCGGTAAACCAAAGCGATCGGCATGATCCATGAGGCGAGAGGCCTTGCGATAGCCCCCTGGGGATGCCATGCCGAAGTTGCGCGTCATGTTGTCCTTGGTATCTCTACCCTTTTGATGCCCCAAAATGACCACGGGGCGATCGCCAACTCTGGCTAGGCCACCGACTAGGGCTGGATCATCATTACCTCGGCGATCACCATGCAACTCTAGCCACTCATCGGTAATTGCCTGCACATAGTCTAAAGTACTTGGACGGCGGGGATGCCTTGCGATCTGCATCCGTTGCATCGCTCCCAACCCTGAAAAGATTTCTCGCCTTAAAACTTCAGCCCTTTGCTCAAGGAGGCTGATTTGTTCAACCATATCAACATCGTTTTGATTCGCAAGTTCGCGGATTTGGGCGATACGGTTTTCAAGTTCAACGATGGGCTTTTCAAAATCAAGGAGGATTTGGCGATCGGCCATGGCGCAAATTTCTGTATATTAAGTACCATTTTCAGATTAGCAGACAAAGCGCTAGTTGCAATCAACCATATTGATTTTACTGTCCTGATGTAAGTAGCATTCCTAAATCATTAGTTGGGTTTTGGCAGCCTCCAAAACAGCCGTTTGCATCTCCAGCAGAGGTAAGTTATGCGATCGCGCTAGGTTGGCGCAGTCCTCATATTCAGGCTGAATTGTCCAATTATTGCCACGTTTAGCAATCTTCACCCTTGCGGAACCATAGGGCGTAACTACAGTATGGATTTGGCGAGGCAAAATTTTGCGTTGTTGCTGACGATAACGAATTCCAAGGGTACTGGTTTCTCGAAAGAGAATTTCTTCGCACTGTGCTTGACGATCGCAGGGGCAAATGACGGTGAGCATGGTTCCAAGGCGCGATTTTTTCATGGCGATCGCTTGGGTATATACATCAAGAGCGCCCTGCCGCAACAGTTGCTCCGTAGTGTAAGCGATCGCTTGCGCCGTCATATCATCAACTTGGGTTTCCAGAACAGTCACGGTTTCCACCCTTGGTTCTAGTTCCATTTCTCCATCTTGATCAAATTGCCTGCTTAGACTTTTTTTTTAGATTCCCCAATCCATAAACGCAATATATTTGGAATTGCCAATTCCTGATTACCTGCTCCTAAACCCACCTTTTGAACTGTCATTAAAGGAACTTCTCCCGACTGTTTGCAGAGGGTCGCCGCGATCGCGGCTCCCGTTGGTGTAACTAATTCCTTTCTGATGCCATTATCAAAAACCGTAAACTGATGCATTTCCCATAGCTTTAGGGTTGCAGGCGCAGGGACAGGCATTCTTCCATGTTCGCAATTGACATAGCCGCCCCCTGTGGGCAGAGCCGAACAATACAATTCTTCTATTTCGAGCCATACTAACCCCGCACAGGTACAAACAATATCGGCGATCGCGTCTAAGGCTCCCACTTCATGAAAATGTACCTGTTCAGGAGCAATCCCATGAATCGCTCCCTCAGCGATCGCTAATTGTCGGAAGATTGCCAAACTCCATTCTGTCACCTGTGTAGGTAGATTACCATTGGTAATTATTCCTTCTATTTCAGGTAAATGACGATGTTTTCCGTGCTTTTCTGGAGAATGATGGTGAGCATGAGAATGATCATGATGAGTATGAATATGTTCAGTCAATTCAACATGTACTTTTGTGGCTTCAACTCCTCCACGTTTAACTAGTTCTTTCCATAATTTCACTTCGCGATCGAGTCCTAGTTTTTGAATTATTTCCTGTAAATGCTCTAGGGGAACTCCCGCACTCACTAGTGCTGCCAAACACATATCTCCCGAAATACCCGTCGGGCAATCTAAATAAGCAATAGCTCCCATAATATTCCTGCACTCAATAATTTCATTTTGCCATATCGCGCTTTACGCTGACTTAAAACCCAAAATAATTTTTAAAAGCGGCGCAATGCACCGCTTTTAAAAAATTATTCTGTACTACCTAATACCTTAGAGTCTGTTTGAGAAGTGTAAGCATAGGCTAAAAATACTGGATGATCCCCCCTAGCCCCCCTTATAAAAGGGGGGAAAAGATTAAAAAAGTCCCCCTTTTTAAGGGGGATTTAGGGGGATCAAAACTTCTTAAATACGCTCTTAGGATGTAGCTGAAGAAATATTTAGAAAAAATAGTGAGCAAAGACAACATCAGTAAATCTATTGCTCACTAAGTCTTGTTCAATGAAACAATTGAGACGCATGTATAAGTTCGCACGAAGGGAAATCCCTTTTCATCAGCTAAAGCGCTTATTTGAAATGCTTTCTAGATCAGCATTTTGTCCTGAACCGTACCAAATAGATGTAATCCGATCGCTAATTTCTAAAGCTCTATCATAGGTTTCCGCCAATATGGTCACATGTCCGAGCTTGCGCCCCACCGAAGATTTCTTCTTGTTATACCAATGCACAAAGGTATTAGGGAAACAAGCGATCGCCGCCCGTTCGTCAGCATACATAGCCGCTAGATCAACGGCATCTTTAGTTCCTAATAAATTGACCATCACAGCTACTGGGGCAACCATCGCCACATCACCGAGGGGCATCCCACTCACTACTCGCATGATCTGCTCAAATTGAGAAGTATGGCAGCCCTCAATCGTATAATGACCTGAATTGTGGGTACGCGGCGCAATCTCATTAACGCTGACTTCTCCCTGCTCCGTCATAAAAAATTCAATTCCGATCACTCCCACCACATTTAGACTTGTCAAAATCTTCTCAGCAATACCGACAATCCGATCAGCAAGATCGGGACTAATTCGGGCAGGAGCGATCGTGCGGCGGCAGACCTGCCCAATCTGCAAAGTTTCCACCACTGGATAAATTGCCGTTTCGCCCTGTTCAGACCGTACCGCCATCACTGCCAATTCAGTCTCAAAGGGAATAAATGCCTCAGCGATCGCGGCCGCTTGCTGCATTCCCTGCCAAGCATTCCTTAGTTCTATTTCATCATTCACCACCCAAGTTCCTTTCCCATCATAGCCATGTCTTCTTGTCTTTAATACCAAAGGATAGCCAAGATTTGTGGCCGCGTTAATTAGTTCTATTTCGCAATTCACTCCATAAAAGCTAGGGGTGGGAATCTGATGGCTTTGAAAAAACTGACGTTGCTTGAGTTTGTCAACACATATCTCTAGAGTTGCTAATTTGGGCAAAAACAAAGACTGATTGCTATGCTCAAGACTATATTGCCTCTCTAACTGCCCCAAACCCTCCAAATCCACAAATTCATTTTCAAAGGTAATCACCTGACACATTTGCGTGAGTTGTGTCGTGGCATCAACATCCGTAATACTGCCAAAAACAACACTATTCGCAAAATTAACCGCAGGCTCATCGGGATGACTAGCCTGAATCGCGATCTGTAAACCGATTTTTTGAGCCGCGATCGCCATCATCCAAGCCAACTGCCCACCACCAATCACCCCAACACACTCACGCTTACTCACACAACTATCCTCAAATCCAGAATATCCATCACCCAAGCATTATATTGTGGTTTGGTATTGATCTAGGAAGGCTGAACTTCGCTCAGATTGTCTAGATCGTTGCGTGTGGTTTTTCATGGTTTTAAATTTGCATATTGCTGACGACAAGATCTAGCCAATTTGGTAAATTTGATTTCTTCCCAATTCCTTAGCTCTATATAGAGCATAGTCGGCGGCAGTCAACAAAAGAGAAGGTTCAGAACCAACATGGGGTATCAGTGTCATGGTTCCCATGCTTAGGGTCACAAACTCACTCACGAGAGAAGCATCGTGGGGGATTTTTAAGTCTTCTAGGTCTTTTTTGATAGTCTGAGTCACTGCCAAGGCTCCCTCAGTATCAGTATTTGGTAATACCACAATAAATTCTTCCCCCCCATATCTTGCTGCCAAATCCGCAGGACGACGCACCGCACCTTTGACCGCCGAGGCTACCTTCCGCAAACATTCATCACCCGCAACGTGACCATAGGTATCATTATAATTTTTGAAGAAATCAATATCGCACATGATCAAGGACAAAGGTAATTGCTCCCTTGCCGATCGCTGCCATTCTTGTTCCAGATATTCGTCAAAGCAACGACGATTTGCTAACTGGGTTAACCCATCAAGATTGACTAATTGACCTAGCCTAGTATTTGCTTCTTTTAATAATTCTTCGGCCAATTTGCGATGATGGATTTCTTGTTTGAGCAACTCATTTTGTGCTTGCAACTGCTTTTGTAATCGCCGCAAAGTTAATTGATTTTCAACTCTAACCAATACTTCAGCAATCTGAAAAGGCTTAGTAATATAGTCAACTCCTCCCACTTCAAAGGCTTTGACTTTATCTAAAACTTCGTCTCGCGCACTGATAAATATAACAGGAATATCGGCAGTAACTTCTAATGCTTTGAGTTGCTCACATACTTGAAAGCCATTGATATCAGGCATATTGATATCCAATAGGATCAAATCAGGATTTTCAGTTTGAGCAGATACTAATGCTTGCGCCCCATTGCTAATACCTTTAGCGTTATAACCTTTGCGGGACAACATCGTTAGTAAAAGATGTAAGTTGGGGGCTGTATCATCTACAACTAAGATGCGATCTTGGATATTATCTTGATTGATCTTAGTGTCAGGGATAAGCATTTTTTACCATTAAGGCACTTGTTAGTTCTTTGGTAATTCCAAGAGAGCGTTTTTAATTCTAGAGCCTAAATATTACCAAACAAAACATATCATTTTTAATAAACTTGTTACAAAACTTAGGGAGTATTCTGTGATGTATTTAGCCTAGTATCCCTTGCCTTCATTGGCAATCTTCAGATAGATATACTAATCCATTCGTTGCATTAGCTGTAGCAATTTGCAAACGATCGCATAAGTCGATGCCTAAGCTACGCATATTTAGATTCATTTAGAATTGCTAGGCGAAATAGTAATCGCGTAATAATCGCGGTCAAAACTAATTAGGTCTTGACCATTACTAAAATATTACTAACGCTGTTAAGTTTAGAGTTAATCTTAAAACTCCCCAGGCGGGATTCGAACCTGCGACCGATCGGTTAACAGCCGATTGCTCTACCGCTGAGCTACTGAGGATTGTAGCTTTAGTTCTTAAACTAGGTCTTGCAACTTTTGATACTAGATTTGCGTTAGTCAACAGTTGCTTGCTTTCGTTTATTAACTTTAGCGTATATGAGTATATCCATAAGTCTGGCGATCGCGCAACCCCTTGAAGCAATTTTTATGCAATTTTTTCTAGGATGCTTACTAGTTCTCAATTCAACTGCGGTCAACTGCGGAAAGATTGCTATAGAATGATGGGGCAATTATCTAAAAATGTGACTTCTGCCCGTTAAATATCATGCACATAACTTTTGGCATCATTTATCAAAGCTTGCAACAAAGCATCGGTAAATCCTTAGCGGTGGCAGTCTGTATATTGACGGTGACGATCGCCGAGTCAGCTCAGGCTCAAAATGAAGCTAATGCCAGCAATCCTATCTTAAAGATTGGGATCGTGCAGAGATTTGGGGAGAGGGGGCAAGATCGCCTAATGCTGAGGGCTAGGGGTGGGAATTTGAGCGTATTTATACCTGATGGTGCATCGGTGCAGACTATTAGTAGCGATCGCCTTGAGATTCAGATTAACTCAAAGCCTCTTTTAGTGCCAATTTTGGATGAGAAGATTATTTTAAGTAATCACCGCAGCTTTGAGAATGCGGCGGCTAGTGCTTATCATTGGCAGGAGCAGGGCATTGAGACGGAAATTTCTCAACCGCGACGCTGGCAGGTTTGGGCGAAGCGTGATACCTATGGTTTGATTTTGTTGCGCTATTTGCTGCTGTACGGGTTGAGATCGCAGGGATATTTAACGGTGAATATGGATCGGCGCATTATTACGCAGCAGGCGATCGCTTCGTTAATAGTTAATGGTTTTCGCTACGATCGCGACTCCTTTGAGATCAGCAGCAGCAGTGGTGTCATTGAGGTGAGCTATCAAAGGGATGGCAAAACAGAAATAAGCGATCGTCCCTATGCAGGTACGCTGCGGCTACAACCCAATGCCCATCGCACTTTTACCCTTGTCAATAATGTACCTTTGGAAACCTATGTGCGCGGAGTTGTTCCCCACGAAATCGGCTATAACGCCCCCTATGCGGCAGTCCAAGCCCAAGCAATTTTGGCGCGTACTTATGTATTAGCCAGTTTGCACCGCTTTAAGGTTGATAATTATGAATTATGTGCCGATACCCAATGTCAGGTCTATCGTGGCCTCGAAGACACTACGGAAACCGCCGATCGCGCGATTCGTGATACTAGGGGTTTAGTCCTAACTTACAATAATCGTGTCATTGATGCGCTCTACTCCTCAACCACTGGAGGTATCACCGCAAACTATAACGACCTGTGGGATGGTACGCCCCGTCCCTATCTGCAATCAGTACTAGATTTGGCTAATCGTCCAGAAAATCAGCGATCGCTCGACATTTCACAGGAACAGAACTTGAATAGTTTCCTGAGTCGTCAGCAAGGATTTAATGAGGATGGTTGGCGTAATCTCCGTTGGCGCAAGACTGGTACTTTAAATGAGTTACAAATATCCCTGCGAAAGTTTTTACGATTTTCGGGAGATAACATCACAGATTTTCAATCGATTAAGCAGTTGCGGGTGAGTAAACGGTCAAATTCGGGAAGGGTTTTAGAGTTAGAGGTGACAACCGATCGCGGCGTGATTTTGATCAAAAAAGATGAAATTATCGATGCCTTTGATCCACCCGACAGCACCTTTTTTAAGCTAGAGCCGATATATGAAGGTAAAGTCCTCACGGGATACGCTTTTATTGGTGGTGGCTTGGGGCATGGTGTGGGCATGAGTCAGACAGGAGCATACAATCTTGCTCGTCAAGGTTTTAACTATGAGCGTATTCTCAATTTTTATTACACCAATACTCAATTAAAGAAATTGCAACCTGAGCATTATCAATAAAAAAACAAATAAGTGAAGGTAGCGCACCGTGCCGCCTTCACTTATTTGTTTTTGTAAATGGTTAGGATTGCAAATTGATTACAAATCAATTAAGCCAGTAAAGCCTAATTTTCGATGTAGTTGAGTAGGAGACCCATAGTGGCGATCGGTAGAATAATGCCAATTAGGGGAACTAGAATGTAGGAGATGTAAGAGGCTGTGTAGTATCCAGTCATGGTTTGAATTTATCCTTGGTAATGAGCTTAAGTAGATTTAATGCTGATTGATGCTAAGGGCAATTAATCCTAAGACCAAAGTAAAGCGGAGAACTTTTGCATTGGCTCTAGGTAGTTGAGGAAGTAGGCAAAGGCTGCCCCACCAGCACCACCTAAAAGGAAACTGCTAGAAAATTCACTCCAACCAGAGGGATTACCCAATTCAGCAGGAGCATCAACGGCGGAGCTAGAGATGAGCTTCGTAACGGTTTGTCCATACAAAGATAGACCAAGGGTTAGCAAAACTACTGCTGCTACTGTTGCCAATAGACCTGCGAGGCTAGATAGTTCGGTGTTTCTGAGGGGGCCTAGTAGTGCAAAGGGGCCATAGATAAAGTAGCCATGAGCCATGCCAATTTCTAAACCACGACGGCTAGGGGACAAACCAGCACGATAGGCAGGGAGGTTGCCGATAAAAGCTTTGACGATCGCTGAGTCGCTGACGGGGGTTGAAAGATTCCCTAGTTGGGGATCATTCTTGAAGGGTTGGACAAAATCTTTCATAGGTTTTTATAAATTAAAAAATTGCAGTCAGAATTTTGTCTTCATTTTAGAGAATAAGCGCTGATGTCAATCCATAAAGCCTATGTATCTTTAGAAAACTTCACATCTTATATCAACTTAAAAAAGTGTGGTAACACTTTTTTAAATTAAAAACCAAACCCAGTCAGGTTTTTTTAATTAAGAACTGATGTTAGGCTTTGGTGCTACTAGAAGGACATAGATCTGATAGCTCACAGCGATCGCATAGGGGCTTCCGCGCATTACAGACAGCACGACCATGATAAATAATTCTGATAGACCAGTTTTCCCAGTCTGGCTGTGGCAATAGGGACATCAAATCTCGCTCCACCTTGATTGGCTCCTCATGCTTGGTCAAGCCGAGCCTCTTGGTGAGACGTTTAACATGGGTATCTACGGTCACACCTGCATTGATGCCATAGGCATGGGCTAAAACCACATTAGCGGTTTTGCGGGCAACTCCCGGCAATTGCAGCAGCTTTTCCATAGTGTTAGGGACTAATCCCTCATGCTCGTTGACAATCATGGCGCAAGCATTACGAATATTTTTGGCTTTGTTGCGGTAAAAGCCCGTTGAATGGACTAACTCCATGAGTTCATCGAGATCGGCATTTGCCAAGGCGATCGCATCGGGAAATCGAGCAAAAAGCTTAGGGGTAACCATATTGACACGCTCATCGGTGCATTGAGCCGACAAGATTACTGCTACTAATAACTGTACGGGAGTTTCATAGTCTAGGGAGCAGGTGGCATCGGGATAGAGCCGTTTTAGTCGGATTAATATTTCATTTGCACGAATTTTTTTTGATGAACGCTTGGTAATAATGCCCATAGAGATGGTGTCCAATTCACGATTACTTACCTTTATGAATATTTTACTGGATATTATTTAATAAATATTTAACAAAGTCTTGGACTCGTGACATACATAAATAAGATACAAATTGTAGACCGATGTGATTTGCATCACAGGTTAGCTGCCCAAAGATCATGACAAAGGAACTATGCGATCGCTTTTTAATTCTTGTCAGTAGAGGATAGTAATCGTATGAAATACCTTAAAACATGATTTTCAAACTGAGTAATTAATCATTTTAGTTGTTTTGATTTAGCTTTATTTTTTAATTTATTTAATTTATTTAATTTTTTGATCCTTTAGTTAATTATTAGTAATTATTGTTAAACCTATGATTTTAGATTCGATTGACCAAACTCAACCTATTGAAATCATTACCCATGCAGGTCGAGAAAAGGGTGTAATGTTTTTGAAGAAAATCTTTGTGGCGGACAGGTGCTATAAAAACCTAGATCAAGCGATCGCTGCTTCGAGAAGTGATCTAGATTCAGGTTTTGCAGTGTTAATTATTCCCCATGAACACCAATACCAAGTGTGGATATCGATTCCCCCTCAAATGATCTTACACAATCATTTATCCCAGAGTCATTCGTCTGTTGCTGCATAATTGCATAGCCTCTAGGGTTATTTATCAGTACAAGTTTATGATTTAAGTTTGTAATTAGAATTTAATATTGGGTTTCCTGAAAATGCGATATTCTAGCTGAAACTAGGTTTCAAAAATATCGCGATCGCTATGTTGGCTAACATTTCTGCCGAGACTGAAGATAATTTGCAAGAAATTTCCAGCACTTTGGATATCTATGAGGGAGAATTTAAGTTAATTTTGGCAAGGTGCAATTATCAGGACTTACGCGATCGCCTGATACATCAACTGCAAGAAATTCATCCACAACCAATTTTTGAAATTAGGCTCCCGCGATCGCGAAAAAACTTATACAACTACATTACTTCTCAGATTCCACAGGATCTACCCGTAGCATTATCGATTGCAGGGCTAGATGATTTAGAAGATCGGCACGCAGGTCTTTTGGATCTCAATATCAATCGCGAAATGTTTCGCAAAAACTGCCCCTATCCGATCGTTTGGTGGATTAATGACAATACCCACAAGCAAATCATTCGTACTGCGCCAGACTTTGAAAGCTGGACAACAACGCTAGAGTTTCCTATTGATATTGATGAATTACTTACTTCTTTACAGGAAGGTAGTGAGGCTCTATTTAATCACGTCCTTGCGCCTAGCGAGATTCCATTTTATAAAAAATTGCAGAATATCAGCCAATTAGGTTCCATTCGTTGTGCTGAACTGGAAATAGCTTTAAAAGATTTAGGCGATCGCGGCTTAAATTTAGAGCCAAGACTGCAAGCTAATCTTAACTTTATTAGAGGGTTAGATGCTTTACCGCCCAGTCATTCCCCAGAAAAAGCCCTGCAATACTTGCAAGCTAGTTTGGAATATTGGCAACAGATTGGCGATCTAGAGCGCAGTGGTGTGTTACTCAATCAAATTGGGCAGCTAAATTATGAAATTATCGATGCTGAAAAGTATCGAACCCCTAATTGGGAAGCGGCAAGATCTGCTTTTCAAAGGGCTTTGGATGCTTTTGAGCAGAGCGATCGCCGCGATCTGATGGCAAATGTGATCATGCGGTTAGTGGTCATTGCCAAGCGCAAGGATGATTGGCAAGAAATCGAGAGGATCATCCAAAAGGCGCTCCCTTTACATCAAGAGTTTCATAGTTATTATCTAGCTTCGGACTATCGCTATTTAGCGGAAATAGCAATGCAGAAGCAACAGTGGGAATTGGCGAGAACTAATATTAAGTTAGCTCTGCCTTTCTTGGAGCAGTCTCCTGAAGAAAATCAGGAATGGCGTAATTTGTATTTGTTAACCCTTGCTCAAGCGGAAGTTCATCTTGGTAATTATGATGAGGGATTACGCTTGTTGCTAGAAGCCCAAAATCTAGGTGATACGGGACATCCACAGGTATTAATTGCCATTTTGCAGGAGTTGCGATCGCTTTACACCAAGCAAAAGCAGTATCTCGAAGCCTATGTCACTAAGCAAGAACAATATGCGATCGAGCAGCAATATGGTTTTCGCGGATTTATTGGTGCAGGCAGATTGCAGGGCAAGAGGTCGGTCGGCAAGACTGAAACCGATGTGGCAACGGAAATCGAAGCTTCTGGACGTAAGCAGGATCTGGATGAGTTGATTACGCGGATTGCTAAACCTAGCTATAAATTAATCGTGCTGTATGGCAAATCTGGTGTGGGTAAGAGTTCGCTCGTAAATGCGGGTTTGATTCCCCAGTTGGAGCAGACATCTTTTGAGGGGAGAGATGTATGCGCGATCGCGATTCGCGTTTATACAAATTGGGAAGAGGAGTTGGAGAAAACCTTGTCTTCAGCGCAGGATAGATCCCCCCTACCCCCCTTGCAAAGGGGGGCTTTGGATGAGCAAGTCCCCCTTTCTAAGGGGGATGCCGAAGGCAGGGGGATCGAACCTATGCTTGTAGATGGGATACCTGCACAAAGCAAGGAGTTAAAACTTGAGGGCATAATCTCGAAATTGCAAGCAAAGGAAGCGCAAAACCTACGAATTGTTTTGATTTTTGACCAGTTTGAGGAGTTCTTTTTTGTCTATTACAATCAACCAACTGAGCGTCGGCGCTTTTTTGAGTTTATTGGTGGCTTGCTAAGTGATTCACAAAATCTATCTTCGCTGAAGGTGGTTTTGTCTTTGCGGGAGGACTATCTGCATTATTTGCTGGAATGTAATCAGATCGAGAGCATGGCGGCGATCGATCAAGATATTCTCAGTAAGAATGTGTTGTATCGGGTGGGGAATCTCAAGTTTGAGGCAGCTAAGTCACTGATTCAAACCCTTACGCAGAAGTCGCGTTTTTATTTGGAGCCTGAACTAATCGAGGCGATCGCCAATGATCTTAAGGATGATTTGGGGGAAGTACGCCCGATTGAGCTTCAGGTGGTTGGGGCGCAGTTGCAGCAGGAGGGCATCAAAACCTTGGCGCAATATCATCTTTTAGGTGCAAATCCTAAGAGTGTGCTTGTAGAGCGCTATTTGAATGATGTGATTGTCGATTGTGGCGCAGAAAATGAGCGCTTGGCTAAGTTCCTTTTGTTTATGTTGACCGATGAGAGGGGGACTCGTCCGTTAAAAACCCGTGAGGAACTAGAAAAGGATTTGCAGGATCTGCTGGCGGAGATGCAGGGCGATATGTCGGCTTTGGATTTGGTGTTAGATATTGTTGTGCGATCGGGCTTGGTGGTGTTGATCCCTGAGTCACCTTTGGATAGGTATCAGTTGGTACATGACTATCTCGCTGAGTTTATCCGTGCCTCTCAAGCTCCTGAAATGGCAAAGTTACAAAGGGAATTGGCAGAAACAAAGGAGACGCTGCGGGAAACGGTGGATCGTTTGAGTCTTGCGGTGAAGGAGGAGGAATCTGCAAAACTGAAAGCCAGAAAGCGGAGTCGGTTGGCTTTTGGGGTAGGGATTGTGGCAAGTGTGATGGCTGTGGGTGCAGGTATTGCGGGTATATTTGCTTGGCAAAATAGTGTCAATTCACAATTTTCTGCTGATTCCTATGAATTACGTTCCTTTTTAAATGCTGATTTAGAACTTGAAGCCCTAGAGAAGTCATTAAAGCTTGGTACACAAAAAGAGCAAGGTGGTTTCTTGTCCGATGACAATAAAATGCGCTTAAAGACATCAATGCTATCAATCATTTATGACATTAGAGAAAAAGAGGTACGCCAATTAAGTTCTGAAAATGAGAACATACAAGCTTTTTCTGCTGATGGCAAAAGAGTGGCGACAACCAGACTTGATCGAGATAATAAAACCTTAAAAATCAAAGTTCAAAATTTAGACGGTTCTAATGATATAGAGCTAAAAGATCAAGATCCTATCTATGCTGATGAGAACAATTCCCCCTACATATATTTATCTCCAAATGGAAGTAAGCTTGCTATTGAGATATATAACTCCAAAAACTCGAAAACAACTATTATTAAAGTAGTTGATCTTAATATTAGAAAGTTTCAAACTGTCTCAAAAGAAGAAATAGATTCGATTATATCTGTTGAATTTTCTCCAGATGCTAAAAACTTAGTATTTATTAGTGGTGGAAAAGCTAAATTATGGCAACTAGATAGTAAAGATGTAAAGCTTAATAAGCCGACTAGAATCCTAGATACTGATTATTACATCAGTGCTACTTTTTCTCCTGATGGAAAGCAGTTAGCCCTAGCTTCTTCTGATAATAAGATTCAAATTTGGGACACTAACACATGGCAAAAAACTGATTTTAAAGCCCATGATGAGAGAATAAACAACTTAATATTTTCTCCAAAGGGAGATAAATTAGCTACAGCTAGTTCAGACAAAACGGTCAAGATTTGGAATACTAAGGATTTTAAGGAGATTCGTACTCTGTCAGGTCACGCTACAAATGTATCTGTTGTAAAGTTTTCTCATAATGGTAGTTTTTTGATTTCTAGCGACTATAGTAACACTGCTAAGATTTGGCAAATTGAAGACGGAAAGTTGCTAAATACAATTACTGGTTTTGCTTCTAATTTTGTGTTTTTACCTGATAGTCAACAGATAGTTTCAAGCAATGGTGACAACAAATTAAGAATATGGAATCTTACTGGGAGAGAAGTGCCTACTTTCAAATCTAATAGTGTTTGGGGTAGATTTTTGTCTATATCTGAAGATGGCAAAAAATCTGCTTGGCTAAATGATAGCACTATCAATATTGTTGATATGGATAGTATGAGATTTAAGGCAATTGATGGCAAATATGATAGTAATATATTAGTATCTTTTTCTCCTGACAGTAAGCTTTTATCTATTACAGAAGCAGTTTATATTAATGGTAAGTTTATATATCCATATGTAAAAATTTTCAATCTTGATGGTGATCAAATCTATACACTTAGTGATTCTAATAAATCAGTTTCAGGTCGGTTTTCTGGTGATGGAGGACTGATTGCTATTAGAATTTATGATGATAATACAAAAAAAACGGGGCTGAAAATTTTAGATTCTCAAGGAAAAGAACTATCTGAAATTAATAATATTGCTGGTATATCTTCATTTGATTTATCTACTGATGGCAAGTACATAGTATTAAACTATTATGATGAAATAAATAAAAGCTCAAGAATAAAGTTGTTTAATATCAGTAAAAAGAAAGAATTTATTTTAGCTGAATCAGATAAAAATAATAAATACTCTCAGGTTAAATTCTCACCTGATTCTAAATATGTAGCAGTGATAAATTCTAATGAAGATGAGAACAAATCATCAATTGAGATTTGGGATAAACAAGGGAAAAAGATTTTAAAATCTGAAGCAGTCTCTAGTTTATATGATGTGGTCTTTTCTCCTGATAGCAGGTTTATAGCATCCAAATCTAGCGATAATACGGTGCAGTTATTATCTATCAGCGATAATTCGGTACAGTCATTAAAAGGTCACAGCGGCTCAATTGATAACTTGATTTTTGCTCGTGATAGTAAGCATTTAGTTACTACTAGTCAAGATAAGACTATAAAAATTTGGAGTTTATATGACAAAGAACTATATACGCTTCCATTAGGTATTAAAGGAGAGATATCGGGAGGTAATATTTCTTTTATAAAAAATCAGGATAAATTAATTTGGCAACGTTCAAGTCAATATTCAGGTTCAGGTTCGCAATCTCAATTTAAAATCTGGGATTTAGGTTATGACAATCTCAAGGGTTTAGGTTGTTATTGGTTGCAAAATAGCAAGAAATTTGATTCACAGTCTAAAAGCTGTCATGAGGCTAAATATAAGAAGGTAGCAGCCCTTTCTCTGGTTACTGAGGCAAGGGCTAAGGTCATCAGTGGCTATCCAGATGAAGCTGAATCAATATTTTTGGAGGCTCAGAAGCTTGATTCTAGTATTTCCTTTGATCCTAAAATCGATATCGAGCCTTACTTAATACTCAAAAGCGAACGTTTAGCCCAAGAAGGAAAGATCAAAGATGCTAAGGCAGTATATAGTCAGGTTCAGAATCTAAACCTTAAAGCAACTATCTCTGCGAATTTTTGGTTTACACTTTGCTGGAATGGAATTTTATACGATTCTGCCAAGGACGTTATCTTTGCTTGCGATAATGCCGTTAAGCTTAAGCCAGATAATGAGTACTATTTTCAATACAGAGCAATAGCAAAAGCGATCGCTGGTCAAACTGATGAAGCGATCGCTGATTTTGAAAATTATTTAAAACAAACCTATAGCAAAAGACTAAGAAGCTTACTTTTTGTAATAAGAGGTGCTGATTATCTAAAATTTAGTGATGAGCAAGTAACCAAGTGGCTGGAGGAATTGAGAGAAGGTAAACAACCGATTACTGATGCAAAGTTAGCAGAATGGAGGCAATCAGAAAAAAGAGCAATGGATAACTAGCGATTAAGGTGGTAACGACAAAAGACTAGGGTTATCTAGAAATATATCCCTAGAACTTAGATAAAAGCAGAGCGATCGCCACCAACACACCACCAGTTATATAAAACATCCTGACCACCTGCAACTCATGCCAACCGCATAGCTCAAGGTGATGATGAAAAGGAGCCATCTTAAAAAAGCGCTTACCCTTACCATTTTCATCCTTAGTTGCCTTGTAATAGGAAACCTGCACAATTACAGAAAGTGACTCCCAAATAAAGATTGCGCCAATAATGGCAAAAGCCCACAGCAAATTTCCCAAAATTGCCGTTGATGCTAAAGCGCCGCCAAGGGCTAAGGAACCCGTATCACCCATAAACACTCGTGCAGGGTGTCGATTGTGCCAGAGAAACCCCAAATAGCTGCCACCTAGACACATACAAAAGATCGCTAGTTCAGGGTTTTTAGGAAATAGCAAAATCGCTAAACCAAACAGAGCGATCGCGCCAGTACCACCAGCAAGACCGTCTAGACCATCAGTAAGGTTAGTGGCATTACTGCTGCCCATAAATACAAATAAAGCAAAGGGGAAAAAGGCAAGACCAAGGGGGAGAGACAAACTCATCGGCAGATTGATATTAGCGATCGCTTGCCAATTTTGGGTAAAGCCTAACCAACCACAAAAACAAACAGCAAAAAAAGCTTGAAGCAATAACTTAGCGCGAGGAGATAGACCCTTATTGGAGTGGCGACGTAAAATTTTCCAATCATCTAACCAACCAATAAAAGCAAAGGAGAGGGTCAAAAGTCCGCAAGCAATCACCTTTTCGTTAAAGCCAGACCAAATGACACCCAGTAATATTCCTGTTGGCACAATAAAGATGCCGCCCATAGTGGGTGTCCCCTGCTTTTTGAGATGTCCTTGGGGGCCATCTTCTCTAACGATCTGACCTGCTTTGAGTCGCCGTAGTACAGGAACGACCCCAGATCCTGCCGCCACTACCGCCAAACAACCACAGGCAAATGGCAGCAGCAAAGAGTTACTAATACTTGGTTGCCAAAAAATATCGATCGCGATTGTTAGAATTATTAAACTGATTGCTAAACCAAGCGCTAGGCTGTTGCCAGACGCATATTTGGCCTTCCTAACTCTCACACCAGTATCAACCATTGTTACTCCTCACACTAAATATCCTCAAACCCACTTTTGCTTCTAGCATTGATAACGCTCTGTGGAGTATTATCTCAGCTTTTATCCCAGCTTTGTAACAGATGATTAACAATTCCCAGAATATACGCTCTTAAATACCAAATAATGTCCACTCTTGTCTACGGTATAAACATTTATTTTTGTTGTTATTTTTGCTGTTATATGTTTTTGTGCTTATGGCGTTTAAACTTCGATTAAGTTAGGGATTATGCTTGATCATTTGCAACATACTTCCAATACACTGACAACTTAGTAATCTGTTGGGCAACCTGAATAATGACTAATCATCATCCGAGACAAATCGCTTTAGAAACTTTGCGCCTCATCCAAAGGCGTAAGGCCTATGCTGACGTAGCATTGGACTGTACTCTATCGCGATCGCGTCAAGATGAGATGGTTATTTCAGACAGCGATCGCCGCTTGATTACTGAACTGGTTTATGGATGTACGCGCAGGCAAAAAACACTAGAGACAATCCTGCAACAGTTTTCGCAAAAACCTATTACTAAATTACCACCAGATCTGTTGATAATTCTGCAAATTGGTATTTATCAGATCTTCTACTTGGATCGGATCAAGCCATCGGCGATCGTGCATACCACCGTTGAACTCGCCAAGCAAAACGGTCTATCGGGTCTATCGGGCTTTACCAATGGCGTAATGCGCTCCATCCTCAGAGCCAAGGACAAAAACATCGATATCTTTGCTCAAATCACTGATCCCGCTAGTCTATACAGCTTTCCTGAATGGTTAGTCGAACTATGGCAACAGGAATTTGGGCAAGAGGCGATCGCCGATCTCTGCAACTGGTTCAACCAAACACCCCACCTCGATCTGCGCGTTAATCTGCTCCGAGCCACCAGAGAGCAAGTTCTCTCAGTTTTTGCTGAAGCTGAAATTTCGGCAATTCCTATTCCCCACTTACCCGAAGGCATCAGGATTACCCAAGCCACAGGCGACATTAGCCAGTTACCCAAATTTAAAGAAGGTTGGTGGTCAGTTCAGGATGCCAGCGCCCAACTAGTCACATATTTGCTTGATCCCCAGCCTCAAGAAATCATCATCGATGCCTGTGCTGCTCCAGGGGGCAAAACTGCTCACATTAGCGATCGAATGCAAAATACTGGCACAATATATGCCCTTGACCGTCTGGCCAATCGCCTCAAAAAGGTTACTCAAAATACCTCTCGCCTTGGGATCAGCAATGTGCAAACCATTGAAATAGACTGTCGCGAATTTACTCCCCATCTCGCCACCTTACCTCATCAAAAGTGCGATCGCATCCTCCTTGATGTTCCCTGCTCTGGACTTGGCACGCTCCACCGTCACGCCGACGCACGCTGGCGGCAAACACCCCAAGAACCATTCAAACTAGCCCAAACTCAAACCGAAATCCTGAACGAAGCAGTTCACTGGCTCAAGGACAATGGCGTAATCGTATATAGCACCTGTACGCTCCATCCTGCCGAAAATGAGCAAGTGATTAATCAATTTTTAGAAACACATCCAAACTGGCAAATTGTCCCCCCTGATCCCCAAAACCCTGCCCATCATTTTGTAAGCGATCGCGGCTGGATCAGAGTCTTACCCCATCAGCATGACATGGATGGCTTTTTTATGGTCAAGCTGCAAAAAGTAAGTTAAGCTGCAAATTAAAGGGTAAACATGAAAATTGCAGTTTACAGTGAATTTACTAGCAATAATTCTGTCGAAACAGATCTAAGTAGAAGAATTTGCCAAGCAGCAGACAATCTGGGATGGCAAGCAATTAATGTTAGGTTGTCTAGTGAAATTAGACAATTTAAACCAGATTTTGTCATAGTGCTTCAATGCCATGTCCCCAAACTAACAGAATTTCCCACCTATGGATATTTAGGTGATTCTGCTGTTTCGCAGGCATCTCAGACGACCACAAACCTGCAAAGAATTAATGAGAAAACCCTTAAGAATATTCTTAGTTACGATGGTTATCTATCCCCATCCTCACAAATTGATACTTGGCTAAGTAATTTACTAAAGGAAACCAACAAAAAATACTTTATTGTTCCATTTCAAATGAGTTCTCGCCAGTATAGCCTCGAAAGTTTATTGCTAGGCATAACTCCACATCATCAAAAACTAATTATAGAAAAGGGATTTGTTCCATATACAGATCATCAATTAGCCAATCAATTAACTCATCAATCAACTAAAAAATCTGTTGAAATAATCGTGAGAGTTGGCGGTCGTCCCATTCATTTTCTCAAGCGATGTCTAGATAGTATTGCTCATCAAACCTATCAAAACATAGGAATAGTTATAGTTAAATACCAAGAAATAGCAGGGCTAGAAAATTTACTAAAACAATATACAGATAGATTATTTATAAAAGTTATCGAAACTCAGTTCTCAGGGTTTAGAAGCACCCAGTTGATGGCAGGTATTAACGCTGTTACGTCAGAGTATTTTGGAATCTTAGATGATGATGATTTAATTCATCCTAATCATGTATTTCTATTGGTTTCTCTTCTAGAATCATCTAGCCATTTAGGAGTAGCTTATTCTGGTTCTATTCGAGTTTGGGAAAGTGACAAAAGCGATCGCATTCAAAAGCATAAGCGGTTTGATAAACAAGACAATCAACACAACCCATATTATGAAACCGCCAAGCTCCACTACTTTGAAGACTTCAGCCTCAAAAAAATATTGCGGTTTAAAAACTTTATTTCCTCTAATAGCTTTATTGCCAAACGTTCCTTACTCTGTGATGAATTTAATTTTGATCCTCAGTTAAAGGTTGGTGAAGACTTTTTTGTTCTATTAAACCTATGTAGAAGAGCAAACTTTGTATTTTCCTATGAAGCCACCTGTGAGTTTTATTGGCGGCAATCTAAAAGAGATAATTCTTCCTTTGATAGTGACTGGGTTTGGGAAGAAAGTGTAAATAGAATCAAATATTTATTTGAAGGAAAGTCATTTGCAAATTCACTATATCTGGTAAGGAGTAGTAAGTTTTGGCAGCTAAAAGTATTGTGGATTAAGTTGAAAAGACTGGCTTTAGCCTTTTGGGATAGAGTGCGATAAAACATCCCAGATCGTCAAATAATGGCAGCAATTCCCAGAAACATGTCTGCATTTCTGGGAATTGAGAGCAGATGCTTAGACTCCACCACCAAATAAATCAGTAGAAGATAGATTTGGTAAACCAACCCCAGCAACACCAAAGAGTTCGGCAAAGGATAGGGTGGGAAGACCAGTACCACCTGAACCAAAGGGATCGTTAGGATCAGTAGTACCGCCACCTGTACCGCCGCCAGTGCCGCCACCACCAGTACTGCCGCCAATGGGCTGTGGTACTGCACCATTTGGATCAAGGAAGGTCAAGCCAGAACCCGCAGTGAGAAGAGCAGGATCAGCGAATAGCTGATTTGTTCCAGTGCCTGAATTGATGGTTGTAGTTCCGCCAATACTATTAACAGTGATAATGTCATCACCGCCATCGGTGTCAATGTTGGTTGTGCCAGAAGGTGTGCCACTGACGGTAACAGTATCTGCACCACTACCAAGTTTGAGATTGAGGTTTTCAAAGTTGCTGTAAGAGATATTGATACCAGTTGGCAAACCAAATCCTGTGATTGATCCCGCCGCAACGGTTCCAGTGGTATTACCAGTGTTACCTGCATCATCAACATTGAGCGTATCAAAGTCTTCTGCACCATTGAGGGTGAGATTGCTTAAAATTTCACTCAAGCTACCGTTGCCTAAGGGCTGATTGCTGCCCACATTTACCAAATCGTTACCAGTGCCAGTAAAGACAAAGGTGGGGATGGCAATGCGCTGAATGTTAACTGTGCTGTCATTGGCATTACCCACTACAGACAAGTTAGAGCCATAGATCCAACCTTTGATGTTGGTGGTATTGGCGGATATACCTTGGTCATTGAGCAGAACATCGGTTGTGGCTGTGATCGTGGAAGTGGCATCAAGTAAGAAGTCGCCACGAATATCTAAATTGACATTCTGAGCAGATTGAATGGTGGCACTGTTGGTGATGTAGAAGTCGCGACCACTGAGCTTAACGGAGCCGTTGCTGCTGGTTACTCGTTTGACCCGAATTTCGCCGAAGACATCGCCAAGGTCGATGTTGCCGCCTGTAATTACATCGAGGAGTCCACTGTTGGTGGAACCGACTGTGCCGATCAGGTTGGTGGCAGCAGTGCCAGCGTTGATGGTGACATTGTTTCTAGCTCTGATGGCGAGGTTGCCGACGGTGGGCGCAAAGTTATAGGTGGAAGCGATCGCGCTATTGCTACTGTCAAGGGTAGAGCCGATGGTGAGATCGACTTCGCCATTGTTGGCAAATATCTTGTTAATGACAACGTTGACAGGGTTTGTATTTAGTCGCTTGGTGCTGAGGTCAAGATAGAGAGAACCACTAGCTTCGGCGGCATAGCCAACGGTGTTGGTATTAAGTCCACCTGCGACTGGGCTGAATCCTTGGATGAGTTGGGCGCTGACACGCTGGGTGGTGGAGCCGATGTTGCCATTCTTGGCTGTGATTTGGAGGTCACGGGTGATGATCTTTTGAGTGCCTTGGGCAATGATTGCGCCTGTACTGGTGATCACGGTGCGATCGTGGGGGTTCTCGATGATGCCTTGGAGGATCAAGTTGGAGTTGCCAGCATTGTTAATCGTGATGAGGGTGGGATTGGTGAGTAATGTGCCTGTGCCTGTAGTGTTGGTGGGGGCGATCGTTTTGCTATTAACAAAGACATTGCTGTAGCTAGGAGCGATCGCGCCGTTGCTCGTATCAACGACCTTGATGTCATTAATAATTAGATTCTTATTAGAGAAGTTTTGAATCTCAACCGAGTCAAAGGCAGGGTCAAGGGATGTGTATTTACCGCGATCAGTGAAGGAGCCTTGGGTAGCGATCGCCGCCGCCACGTTAGCATTGTTGCTCTGAGCAATGCTGAAGTTCACTTGACCAAGACCAGCATTAACAATGTTGCTGACAATAATATCGTTAACACCATTGGTGACAGTGACGTTATTGCTCTTCAGGGCAATCAAGCCATCAGCACCCACCACCAGAAGTGGATTCTCACTCCGTGCCAACATAATCACATTGGAATTGAAGTCAATGATGGGTCTAGGTGCAAGCTGCTCATTCTTGCTGGTTGTACCAAAGTCAAGGGTAATTACAATTGTGCCGAAGGGAGTCCAAATCTTCAGATCCCAAGCTCGTTTTTGGAGAGCATTGGTACTGTAACTAAATCTCTCGAAGTCTGAGCGCACATTGAGATTGTAAGCGGTGATAGTCGAGTTAGCATTGGTGGTGACTCGCGCTTCTAGAGGCATGAGGTTAACTACATCCGAATCGGTATCGCCACCGAGACCCGTACAACGGGCGTTAGAAGTGGAATTGCTGACCACATTCTTAAAGATAGCGTTGATGTCTACAAAGTCTGCCTTGAAGTTCGCACCACTGCCAATATTTGTAATGGCTTTAGTACCTGTGAGATTCAGTTCTGAACGCGCATCAATGTTGCCGATCAGTCCTGCACCTTCGGCCTTGGCATAGGAGGTCATGTCAAGGTTGGTCACGACTGATTCCACCTTGAGATTACGTCCTTGCAGTTTGGCAGAACCAATATCTGTGGAATGGTTGCCTGCGGAGTTTAGTCTCGTCTTAGCATCAGCATCGGCATATAGTCCTGCGCCACTGGCATCACTGCGAACATTGGCGATCGTGTTGCTATCAGTTCTGACCGTGAGATCGCGCAACGAGGTCAATGACGCGCCATCACCAACCTTGGTGTTTGTATTGTGATTAATTGTGCCATTGGCTTCAGCCTTAGTGAAGGGAATTAAAGCCCCTGCACTAGAGGACGCAAACACATTCATCTTATGACCAGATCGACCGTCAATGGTGATGTTGCCATCGGCTTGAATATTGGCGTTTTGACCAACAAGAGTATTGCTGTTGTTATTAACCGTGGAATTGATTTGAGAATTACCAACAGCAACTAATGCAAGGCCTTGAGAAGTTGTCGAGCCTGCTACGGCTACGTTCGATTGTGTATCAATGCTGACATTACCCTTAGCCTTGAGCACTGCATTGTCACGCATCTCTGTATTGACATTGGCAGTAACGTTGATAGTACTTTGAGTCGCATTCACGCCAATCAAAGACCCAGAAGCTGCTTGTGAGTAAGCTGTAAATACTTGATCGCCAACTGTAGGCAGAGTGGTAGAACCTCCCGCAGTCAAGGTATGGTTAGTGCCTGTTGCTCCAGCATTGCTGATATCGAGGTATAGCTGTTGTGTGCCAGAACCTACGCCACTGAAGTCAATGCCAGATTGTTTCACGAATAAATGGTTTGCACCACTGCCTGTCAGTCCCGCATCACTAACTGTGATTGCGGCTCCTCCCAGCGTATTTGCCAATTTGAAGGTAGTTGCTGTTCTTTCAACTACAAAGTATTTGGTATTCTCTTGAATCTCTGCACCCTTAGCCAATAGCCTTTGGGTATTGCTATTACTGGTCAATGCAACAGTAGATCCACCAGGAGTGGTTGCCAATTCAAAAGAGTTGGCATTTATTACTTTGACGTAGTAAGTTGCTCTGTTAGTTAGACCAAGACCAGTGCCAAGGTACTGCACAGCTTGGTTATTAGTAAAGCCATGTCCGTTTAAGGTGATCGTGTTTGATGCAGAGCTAGGGTTATGGGTAAAGGTTGTGTTGATAGCAACTTGAGATAAACCAACGGCTTTAATCTCAGCGCTTGCGCCTGCGGTGGCAGCAGTGATATCAACGGCAGCACCACCGTTGGTTAGGGATAGCTTAAAGCTATTATCATTGCGATCTCTAATGAAGTATCTTTGTCCGCTTGTCAGTCCATCAATTGCGTTAGCCTTAATACTTTGAGTAGAAGTATTGGCAGTTAGATTAAGTGCTATACCGTTTTGAGCATTGCTCAAGCTGGAGGCCAACTTGAGGGTATTGTCATCAACCCTAATGACAAAGTACTGACCGTTATTGATACCTAAATTACTACCTGAATAGCTAACAGCTTGTCCTGTGGTCATACCATGCTTCGTGACCACAATTTGGTTGCTAGCATTGGCATAGTAAGTGAAACTTCTAGTTTGAGGTTCTGTAGTAACTGTGTAAATAACCTGATCGCCATCTTGGAAACTATGGTTAGCGGAATTGATCCTATTGTCAGCAATGAGCGCACTGCCAGCACTATTGGAATTGAAGATATTAGGTTTACCACCTGAATCGGGCAAAGGATCGGCATTGACTGTAAAAGTCGCAAATCTCTTTTGGTAGAAGACGACATCATTATTCGCTAGATCATTACTACCATCGGTGGCAGTGAATGTCGTATTGCCAGAACTATTAACACCACCGATTGCGATTCCTTCAATAGTTTCAACAGCGCGACCATTGCTATCTAATGCGTAAGGTGTGGCTGATAGCTGGACGCTCTTGCCATCAATGATCTTGACGTAGTAGGCGTTACCAGAGACTAAACCACCTACATTAATGCCGCCATTGGCTTGATAGATCACGCGATCGTTGTCTTGGAATGAGTGACTCTTACTAAAGGTAATGATGTTTCTGGCAGTATTGACAGATGCACCATCAAATTGATCGCCAAGACGTACTTTTTGATCATCAAATTTGATCACATTGTAGTTGCGCTCATTACCGAGACCGCTAATGGTAATACCGCCACCAGTGCTGTATAGCACTTGATCGCCAGTTTGTAAGCCATGTCCGCCTGTGAATCTAATTGTGTCAGCAACATTGTCAACCGCAGTCGCAGGGTTAAAGGATGGATCGATCGCTGTTCCTGGAGGATTACCAAGGGTACTGGTAATGGTGACGTTATTCGCTTCGATGTTGGTGTTCTTGCCAACATAGGTATTAATTGTTGGCGTTGCTGTCACACTAGCATCTGACACACCCACTGAAAGTAAGCTGACAGTTACACCCTCTGACTTGGCATCGCCATCAATTGAGCCATTGGACTTAACAGTCAAATCATTCTTGAGCTTAATTAAATTACTGTCACCAATTGAAGCTTGAATGGTTGGGGTAATTGTAGCTTTGGGGACAGTACCACTGCCTGCGGCAATACCACCTGTAGCCGCTTGACCTGTGGCGGTGACAACTTCGTTAGCATTGGCATTGATGGTCAAGTTATTGGCATCTTGGACTTGGACGTTGTTACCAAGATAAGCCTTGGTTTCTCCAGTCTCTTTGACCTCTGATAGCACCACACCAACAGCGATAATGCCAAGGGAGAGGTTCCTTGCATCAGTCGTGGAGCTGACGGAGGAAATGGCTTGGATATCAATGTTATTTGCCTTATTGATAATCGTGTTATCGCCGACATAGGCATTGGAATTGCTCTTTGTAGTCAGGTTAGAAACAGCAGCTCCTAAGCCGAGCAGTCCTGCGGAACCTGCAAAGGTATCCACCCTAGAGCTATCAATTACGCTCACAGATTTAACATTGATATCGCCACCAGTCAGCCTAGAGCCAGCACCTGTATAGGCGGTGGCATTATTGGTGATCTCACCGATACCCACTGCGCCACCAAGGGCTACCGCGCCAATAGATGCCGCATTAACATCTACATCAAGTTTGGTGCGTTCTTCGGCAGTGAGATTTAATTGGGTGGCTCCTGTGACAAAGCCGCCGATATAGGCTGTTGTGCCTTGGGTAGTGACGGAAGCTGCGAAGACGTTAGAAACATTTTTCTTCGTAGAAATATTGGATTTGCCTTGGCTATCTTTGCCCATACCATCTAGCTCTGATAGCTGTCTGTTGATAGTTTTTTCTGTGGTATTAACACTGGAATCAGGAGCAGAAGTATTGCTTGTATTAACAGCGCTGTTGGCGGTACTAGATAAACCACTGCCAATATTGACAAGGGAGACAGCACCTTGGACACTGCCTAGACCGACACCTGCGGCAAGAGTATTGGAGGTGACATTACGGAGAGTCTTTGCTTCGACTGCTACGGTTTGTCCACCCGAAATCGTCGATTTACCAGCGAGGGGATTGCCTAGGTTGCTGGATTTGACGATCGCACTGGTATCGTTCTTCATGTTGGTGATATCGATCGCACCACCAACTCCTACCACGCCAGCACTGAGGGAGCCAGCCTTAGTGTTTACATCACTATTATTAAAAGCACGGATATAAGCACTTTGAGTATTGGCATTGATAGCTGTATCAAGGATTGAGGCTTCGGTGGTGTTAGACAGGCTATTAACCGCCAAGGTAATGGATAGACCCAAGGCTCCTGCGGCGGCAGTACCGATGGTGGTTTCAAGGGTGTCCTTGCTGGTGGCGGCGATCGCTGCTCCTCGGATGGCTTCAGTATTTCCAGAGCCATCGGTCTTGACCACATTGATTGACTGATTGCCCAAGGCATTGATAAAGCTATTGACTCCTGTTGCCTTGGTGGTGTTTTCCAGATTGTTGATAACAATGGTTGCCCCTGCTCCCAACAATCCAACCCCAAATGTGCCGCCGTAGGTGGTGATCTTGTTGGTTGAATTTGCCAAGACTCCCACACTACCTTGAGCCGTGATCGAAGTACCCGTAATATTAGCCGTCACCACATTGGCTAATTGGTTAACAGCAACAGAACCTGCAATACCCACAAATAGCCCTGCGGAACCGCCAACAGCGATCGTTTCAATGGTGTGATTGCCTGTGGCGGCGATGAGGACATTGCCGATCGCTGTGATTCTCGATGGGGTAATGGGGTTAGCGGTAGTATAGGCTTCCACTTTGTTGCCAATGTTGTTGTAGGCAACGGCTGCGCCGACTCCACCGATGCCAAGGCCTGCGCTAAATTGACCTGCGAGGGACTGGATCGTGGCGGTATCGGTGGCTAGTAGTTGGACTGCTCCTCCTGCATTAATGACGATGTTTTCGCCAATGGCGCTGGTGGTATCACCGATATTATTGACAGAAACAGAACCCGTGAGGGAGACACCACCAGAAACCGATGCCCCTGCGGAGGCGCTCTTGATGGTGCTGGTATTGGTGGCGATCGCGTTGACATCGCCAGTGGTGGAGGTGATTGTACCTGCTAGGAAGGATTGTGTTTTGCTAGAGAGGTTATTGACGGCAACGGCAGCACCAATGGAGGCTCCGCCTGCTCCTGCTATTTGACCTGCTAGGGACTCAATGGTGGCGTTGTTTTTGGAACTGGCATTGATGCTATTTTGCGCCTTAGTGGTGGATGCGCCAGTAATACCTGAGCGAATTGTGTTGCTGATGTTATTGACGGTAACGGCTCCACCGATCGCAAAGGTTCCAGCACCAACTCCACCTGCGGCGATCGCTTTAATGGTGGAGTTAGCCTCAGCTTTAAATTCCATGCCGCCTGTAACTGCGGTGAGATTGGCTTGATTCGCTTCTGCAATAATTTGATTGCTAATGTTATTGGTGGCAAGGGAAGCACCTAGCGCTCCTGATACTGCCGCAGATACGGCTCCAGCAAAGGCATTAATTTTTGAGGTGTCAGTACCTGCTAGGGAGAGACTGCCTTGCGCCTGTACTTTGGAGTTGCCAATATAGGACTTGGCAGTATTGCCAATGCTATTGATGGAGTCGGCTCCTGCCCCTGATAGAGATACTAAGCCAACTGCTGCGGAGATACCCACAGAAGTGGCGGAAATGGTGGCATTTTGGGTGGTGCTGAGTTGAATATTGCCACTGGTGCTAGTGACACCGTTGTTAGCATTGAGGATTGAGGCCTGTAACTCATTATTGATTGTATTCTTGGCTGTGACGGCGGCGATCGATACGGCTCCACCGATCGCAAAGGTGGCAGATACAGCAACGGCGGCGGCATCGGCCTTGATGGTGGAGGTGTCAGTCGCATTAAGCTCAACACTAGATGCAGTAATGCCAGTGGCTCCAGCCCCATCAATGAAGGCTTTAACCTTGGTGGCAATTTTATTTTCAGTGCCAACACCTGCTCCTGCCCCTGATCCACCGCCAATACCTGCGGCAACAGCCATTGAGCCAGCGCCAACCCCTGCACTAATTGTGGCAGCGTTGGTTGCTTTGAGGGTCAATGCACCTGTGGCGTTGAGGCTAGAGTTTTGGATATAGGCTTGCACTTCGGCAGGTTGTAAAGTGCCATTGTTATAGCCAATGAAGTTATTGGAAAGTGCTGCCCCAATGGAAACGCCTGCTCCACCGATACCACCACCACCTGCGGCAGATACAGCAGCGATCGTGGCATTGATAGTGCCTGTGTTCTTCGATTCAACGCTGACGGCTCCTGCGCTGGTGACGTTGCTATTAATGATGTAGCTATTGGTTTTGCTGAGGATTGTATTAGTTGCTTCAGCACCTGCACCACTGATGCCCACACCTGCCGTTGCCCCTACCCCAACAGCTAGGGATGCTGCGACTGAGGTGGCGGTGATGGTGGAACTAGTTGTCGCTGCGATCGCGATGTCAGAGTTGGTAGTCTTAAAGGAGTTGTCAGCATTCTTGATACCTGCTTCCACTTCATTGGAGACGAGGTTAGAGGCGAGGGATACGCCAATGGAACCACCCACTCCCGCCGTACCACCACCTGCAACTGAGAGGGATGCGGCTCCAGCATTGGCGGTGATAACGGAGCTATCTGTGGCAGTAAGGGAGGCACTAGTTGCTTGAATGCCCGTTGCGCCATCACCATCAATAAAGGCTTTGACAAGTATGGCTACTTTATTAGTGGTGTCAACTCCCGATCCACTACCTGCAACTCCTGCGGCTCCACCGATACCTACAGCCGCAGAACCAGCAAAGACATCGGCTTTGATGGTGGCGCTATCGATCGCGCTGAGGGTTAATGCTCCCGCAGCATTAAGGCTAGAGTTTTGGATATAGGCTTGGACTTCGGCAGGGGTGCGGCTGTTGCCGTTATAACCAATAAAGTTATTGGCGACCGATGCACCGATGGAAATTGCTCCACCAAAGGAGCCGCCACCACCGAGGGAAGCGGATGCTGCGACAATTGCGGCATCAATTTTTGAAGTATTTTGAGCGGCAATATTCACTGCTCCAGCACTGTTAACATTGCTGTTAACTAGGCCTGCATTGGTCTTATTGAGGATGGTATTGACTGCTCCCGCACCTGCGCCGCTAATGGCGATACCTGCGGAACCACCAATGCCTGCGGCAAGAGATGCGGCGGCGGCAATGGCTTCAATGGTTTGTTGGGAAGTGGCAGTAATGTTAATGCCGCCCGATGTGGTATTGAAGGAGTTGTCGGCATTTTTCACCGATGCTTCCACTTCGTTAGAAATGAGGTTATTGGCTAGGGAAACACCAATGGAAAGGGATGCACCTACGGAGCCACCACCTGCAATGCCAAGAGATGCGGCTCCTGCATTAGCCTTGATCGAAGCACCGTCTATGGCAGTGACAGAGGCACTGGTTGCTTGAATGCCCTTAGTGCGATCGCCATCTACATAAGCCTTGACTAGAGTCGCAATGCGGTTTTGAGTGTCAACGCCCGAACCACTGGCGGCGATGCCTGCACTACCTGCAACGGCGATCGCGGCGGAACCAGCGCCTACTCCTGCATTGATCGTGCCGTTGTTAAGGGCAGATAGAGTTAAGGCTCCTGTGGCATTGAGGCTAGAGTTCTGAATGTAAGCTTGGACTTCAGCAGGGGTGCGGGTATTACCGTTGTAGCCAATGTAATTGTTGGCGACGGCTGCCCCAATGGACACGCCCACACCTGCGGAACCACCTCCACCCACAGCGATCGAACCTGCGGCGATGGTGGCATTGATGGCGGCGCTATTGGTAGCAATGACACTGACGGCTCCTGCACTGGTGACATCGCTATTGATGATGTAAGCGTTAGTCTTGCTGAGGATGGTGTTAACGGCTCCAGCCCCTGCACCACTGATAGCAACACCTGCGGTTCCACCGAATGAGGCAGAGATAGATGCGGCGACAGCAGTTGCATTAATCGTAGAAGTGGTATTTGCAGCAATCGCAATGCCGCTTGATGTGGTCTTGAAGGAATTATCGGCATTCTTAATGCCAGCTTCGACTTCGTTGGAAATCAAGTTATTGGCAAGGGCAACGCCGATGGAGAGGGATACACCTGCCGTACCACCAAGGGCAGCCGCAATCGAAGCGGCTCCTGCATCAGCCTTGATGCTGGCGCTATCTGTAGCATTGAGGGATGCAGTGGTTGCTTGAATGCCCTTAGTGCGATCGCCATCCACATAGGCCTTAACTAGAGTCGCAATGCGGTTTTGGGCATCAACTCCAGAGCCACTGGCGGCAACCCCTGCGGTTCCACCACCAGATACGGCGGCAGAGCCTGCACCCACTCCTGCATTGATCGTGCCGCTATTGGTGGCAGCTAGGGTTAAGGCTCCTGTGGCAATGATGCTAGAGTTTTGGATGTAAGCTTGGACTTCAGCAGGAGTGCGGGTATTACCGTTGTAGCCAATATAGTTATTGGCAACGGCTGCACCGATGGATACGCCCACACCTGCTGTACCACCGACCCCTACAGAGGCGGAGACGGCGGTGATGGTGGCATTGATGGTGGCGCTATTGTTGGCTGTGACGCTGACGGCTCCTGCACTGGTGACATCACTATTGATGATGTAAGCATTAGTCTTGCTGAGAATGGTGTTAACGGCTCCAGCCCCTGCACCACTGATCGCAACACCTGCGGTTCCTGCACCACCTGCGGCAAGGGAAGCGGCTACAGCTACAGCATTAATTGTAGAAGTGGTATTTGCAGCAATCGCAATGCCACCCGATGTGGTCTTGAAGGAATTATCAGCATTCTTAATGCCAGCTTCGACTTCATTGGAGATTAGGTTATTGGCAAGGGCAACACCGATGGAGAGGGATACGCCTGCTTTGCCTCCAAAGGCGGCGGCGATGGATGCGGCTCCTGCATCAGCCTTGATTTGGGATGTGTCGGTGGCAGTGAGCGATGCGCTAGTGGCTTGAATACCCGTGGCTCCATCACCGTTGATGTAGGCCTTGATGAGGGTCGCAATTTTATTCTGAGCATCAACACCTGATCCTGCTGCTGCTACACCAGCCTTACCGCCTCCTGCGATCGCCATAGAGCCAGCACCAACCTTGGCATCAATGGTTTGATTAGCGATCGCGCTAATGCTTAACGCACCATTGGCAACGAGGCTGGAGTTCTCCATGTAGGCTTGGACTTCGGCGGGAGTACGAGTGTCGCCATCGTAACCAATGTAGTTATTGGCAACAGCCGCACCAATGGATACACCTATACCTGCTTTGCCGCCCACGCCAACGGCAGCAGAAACAGCAACCACAGTGGCACTAATCGTGCCGTTATTGGTGGCACTAAGACCAAAGTTACCCGCACTAACAAGATTGCTACCGATGGCAAGGGCATTAGTCTTGCTGAGAATCTTATTGATAGCGCCAGCACCAGCTCCGCTAATAGCGGCTCCTCCCTTACTTGGATCGATAGCAACAGCAAGTGATGCAGCAACAGATACAGCATTAATTGTGCCGCCCGTTGTGGCTTGGATGTTGATACCACCACTATTAGTCTTGAAGAAGTTATCAGCATTCTTTACAGATGCTTCTACTTCATTGCTTACGAGGTTATCGGCGATGGATACACCGATCGCTAGACCAACGGCTCCGTTATTACCAATGGCGGCGGCGATCGATGCGGCTCCTGCATTGGCGGTAATTGTGGAAGTATCCGCAGCAATCACATCAGCCTTAGCGGATTGAATACCTGTTGCGCCGTCACCATCCACATAGGCTTTGATGAGCGTAGCAATTCTATTGGTGGTACTTACGCCACTACCAGCACCACTGAGGTTGGTTCCTTTTGATGCAGATACAGCAATGGAGCCTGCGCCCACGTCAGCCTTGATCGTTTGAGCCGCGATCGCGCTGACGGCTAGATTACCAGCAGCACTGACGCTAGAGTTGCGGATGTAAGCCTGAACTTCTGAAGGATTGCGGCCGTTGGCATCGTAACCAATATCATTAAGTGCGATGGCTGCACCAATGGCGGCGGCGGCTCCCGTATCTGCACCAATGGTCAGAGAGCCTGAAATCGCTAAGATCAATGCATCAATGGTCGAGGAGTTATTGGCTTTGACGCTGATATCACCGATATCTGTCAAGGCTGAATTATTGATGTAAGCATTGGTCTTGGTGCGGATTGTGTTGTCAGCAACAGCACCACCTCCGCTAAAGCTGACACCTGTGCTTTGTCCTTTGGCGACAGATACGGCTACAGCAACGGCATTAGCGTTAATTGTGGAGGTGTTGTTTGCGCTGAGGTCGAGCTTAGTTTTAGTACCATCGACTGAACCGAGGGCAGCATTATTTATGTAGGCCTCATTAGTGCTGGTGATTTGGTTTTTCGCTAGGGCTACGCCGATGGCAATAGCAGTGCCAGAGCTTTCACCACCTGAGATGGCGATCGAACCACCACCTGCAGTGGCATTGATGGTGGATTGATCAGTGGCTTTGATTTGGGCTAGGGCATTGTTGCCGAGCTTGACGGAGCCATTGTTGATAGCAGCAAGGACGGAGTTGGTGATCGTATTGAAGCTCAGGGCAGCTTCGCCAGCAACGGTAAGAGCGCTGTTACCACCTGCGGATACGGCGGCAGCCCCTGCAAGGGTCAATGCCTTGATGTTGTTGTTAACGGTGGCTGTGTTGGTTAGTCCGCCTCCTGCATTGATGTTGACATTTGTGAGGGTGGCATGGACGGTGCTGGTCATGTCGTTAACAGCGATCGCCGCACCAATGGCTGCTTTTGCACCGCCATTTTTAGCGTCAATAGAGAGGGCTAAACCACCTGCGATCGATTCAATGGTGGAATTATCGGCGGCTGTCACCGTGATATTGCCTTGGGTGTTAACCTGACCGCCCAAATTGGCGATGACCTTATTAGAAAGAACATTAACTGATACTGAACCTGCAACACCAAGGGTGGCGGCGGCTCCTGCGGCTAGGGTGAGGTTAAAGAGATCTTGCTGGCTATTGGCAGTGACTGTGACACCTTTAGCGGCATTGATCTTAGTGGCAGTGATGGTGTCAGAGTTAATATAGGCTTGGACTTCGCGGCTGATTACCTCTACATCCACACCAATGCCAATACCGACAGAGCCTGTGGTTGCGCCTAATCCGCCTGCGCCATTAAGAATCTTGGTGGTATCACTGGCGGTGACGCTGAGGGTTTGATTATTACCTGCGGCAACAATTTGGTTGATTTGTGCGCCCGTACCAATACCCGCAATGGTCTTACCATCAAAAATATCGACAATTACCGAGCCGCCAATGCCAGCCTTGCCCTGAGATACCGCACCGCCAATGGCTATGGACGAGAATGGAGTGAGGTTAAGAGCCTTGGTGGCAATGTCGTTGAAGAAGTCTTTGGCTGCTTCCTTCGCAATCGGAATTAGCTCAGTAATGTACTGCTGAAGGTCAATTAGCCCTCCATCCTTCTTCGCTAATAGGTTATTAAATTCCTGCTCAATGCGGGTAAAGAGTTCCACACTAAAGGGAATGCCGCTATTTTTGCCTTGGGTAATTAGAGCGCGGAGTTTATCTTCGATAGGTTGAATTACCTTATCGAGTTGAGCAAAGATCTTGTCTACTCCAGGAATATCCTTGGTAAGGGCTGCAATTTTGCCTGTGACGACATCAACAATTTCGGTCATGTCGTCAATGGTGGCTGTGCGGGGATTGAGGGAAGAATCGGCCTTGACTGTAATGCTTTCTGAGGCATTTAGGGTGACATTATTACCAAGCTTGGCTTCGGTAGTTTGGTTGATAATATTAACGGCGATACCTGCCCCAACGGCTCCACCTGAAGTGCTACGCGAGAATGCCCCAGCGATCGCTAGATTTTGCATCACGATCGGGGTATTCGCTTTGACGCTAATTGCACCAAGGGTATTGAGTTGGGCATTGTCACCAACTAGAGCCTGATTACTGATATTAAGGACATTTACGCCCACTGAGCCAGCGATCGCGACTTGACTTTCTGTGCCTGTGCTACCCGCAGCCGCTAGACCCCAAACCACAAATTCGTTAACCTTGTCTTTTGTGGTAACTGCTTCAACCTTGATATCGCCTTTTTTGCCGCCAATATCTATCGCATTGACAATTGCGCCTGTACCAACACTAGCAGTATTGCTAACTGTGGCTACATTAACAGCTACCGCAGCACCAATATTGGCCTTGGCACTATCACTCATACTCGTACCCACTGCCCTTGCCTTAGCATTGGCATCATTGGTGGCTACAACTGTGACAGATCCACCATTGGTTGTGACGTTGACACCACCGATGATATTAGCTTGATTGCTAGAACGTTGCCAGTTGACAGCAACCGCCGCCGCTACGCCAACACCAGCACCTTTAGTACCGTTATTTGTGCCATCACCACCCGTTGATTTGCTAGTAGTACTGTTGGCGGTGTTATTGGCATTATTGACATTATCTTCAGCCTTAGGCAAGTCTCCTCGTCCTGATTGAGCTTTTGCTTCATTGTCAGCACTTCTACCATCGCTCTTGTTGCCTGATGCACTGGCTAGGACAAAAGCGTTACTTGTGACGGAAGAACTAGAAGTAACTGCCACATTGCCCCCACTGGTGGTGACACTGCGTCCAAGGGATGCGCTTGTATTGTCTGTTGCCACATTAACTGCCACCATTGCGCCTACGGCTGCTTTTTCACCTGCGGCTTTGGCATCTCCTGAGGTCAGTACTGAACCTGTATGGCTGGCACTAATATTAACGTTGCCCGTGAGGTTTAATGTGCCAGTGCCAGTGCCAAGCTTGGCGATCGTGTTGTTAGTGACAATGGCGATCGCTACGGCGGGGCTAACGGCGATATCTCCGCTAGTACCTGCTTCCACCTTGGTATTAACCGTACGACTGGATGTGGAAGTGATAGTTAAAGAACCACCGCCACTCAGAGTAACACCATCCTCAATTTCAGCACGGACAGTATTACTATCAAGAATGTTTAAGCCCAAAGAAGCACCCACGCCAACTTTACCGCCCTTGGCTTTAGATGTCGCTGTCAAGTCATCAACTTCGTTACTTGAGGCAATGATATCTATATTGCCTGCCCCTGCATCGATGCTCGAACCTGTTCTAATAGCAGCTTCGTTACTGTTATTTACCAAGTTAAGTGCAAAAGCCCCTGCAATGCCCACATTAGTAGCACCCGCTCCAGCCGTTGCTTCGGCCTTGAAGTTACTGATGCCATCACCACCAAGAGCCGAGCCACTAATTGTTGCGGAAACTTCCACCCCTTGACTCTTAATCTGAGTTCCTTGACCGATAATTGCTTGATTAGAAGCATTGACAATGTTAAGAGCAACTGCTACCCCTACGCCAATTTTCGGTGTCGTGGCAGGAGAAGAACCAACGGCACTACCATCAGCGGTGGCGGCAGCATCAGTCTCGTTAGAAGATGCAAATTTAACCTTACCTGCGGCACTAATCACTGAATTGTCAGCAAGCGAAGCAGCCGCCTTGGATGTAACGAGGTTAAGTGCTAAACCAGCAGCGATCGAAATATTACCACTGCTACCAGAACCTGAATCCTTAGACTTAATCTGACCTTTGACACCATCTTTATTAGTTTGGCTATTCTTCGTATCGTCAAGAGCCAACTGATTATTGACTTGTCCTTCAGCATTATCATTAGCATTATTAGGATCTGCGGCTTTAGCACCCGAAGC
>JANRII010000047.1:0-4674 GCA_033765135.1 Pseudanabaenaceae cyanobacterium bins.39 | reverse complement strand
GATATCAAATTCCAGAATTCGCAAATTGCGGGAATTGCGGGAAGTGGTATCGCCAGTGGAATCAGGATTATCGATCGCACTCTGAATGAAAGCATAGAGCTTATTCCCTTCGATCGCCACTGCCTCAAAACCACGATTGTTACGACGTTGGGCATAGACGGCAGGTAATACTTCTTTGCCGAATGTACCAGAGGCAGCATCAGGTTCTGGAGCCGCCGCCGTTCCAATGGGAATGAAGCGCTCTATGAGTTTACCATTGACATCAAATTGATAAATGGCAGGACGATATTCATCCACCATCCAATAATTACCATTTTGATCGATCGCAATACCTTCCAGATCAGCTCCCAACGATTTGTTTGGGATAGGGTTGCCATCAAGATCAACTGCAATCTCATCGGTGTAAGCAGTGCCGCCTACTCCTGCTTGCAAGTTAGGCAATCCCGTAAGCTTAGTTGTACCGTCCTTTTCAAATAGACCTGTACGCTTGGTGATGGTGATTTTGCCGCTATTACGATTTAGCTCAAAGCTGACGATCTCAGGCTGAAAATCGGGAAGTAGGAAGGGGCGATTAAATCCAGTTGGGTCTCCGTTGGGGCCGCGATCAGTATGGGTGACAAATTTCAAATTGCCATTCTGGGCAATGCCTTGGAAGAATAAACCCGAAAAACCTCCCAAAAAGATATCGTCACCCTTGATCGTGGTTCCTAGTTTGGGAAGATTCTTGAAGTCGTGGGTTGTGAGTTGGAAATTGAGTTGATTTGCTTCAGGTAAATTATTTAAATTCACCGTCACTGTTGCTTGGCTAGAAAGATTTTCAGCATCACTAACTCTAACGGTAATGGGAATACTGGGACTACGCTCGAAGTCCAGATCTTCAGAATCATTAACCTTAATTTCGCCCGTAACAGGATCGATGATAAAGGGAACTTTGCCATTGGCATTAAGATCATTGTTGCCGCCCGTAATTGCGAATTGCAATTTGTCTCCAGCCGCTAAGTTGGCATCGTTACCAGTGACTTTCCCTACTACTGTCCCGACTGCCGAATTTTCATCAATTGCAAGACTGACAGCCGCGATTGTTGGAGCAGAATTAACGGTGGGATTGTTGGGAGCAGTGGTTCCGAATACAACATTGGTGGCATTAAGATTGGCGATCGCTGTATTCTTGATAATGGCGATCGGTGTACTACCTCTGTTGATTAGCGAATCAGCACCAGACTGGGTAATTGCCAAATCACTCAACTGAGTCACCCCTGCCAGATCAATTCGCAAAGTATCAACCACAGGATTAAAATCCGTAATCGTATTGGCACTAGTGGGTAAATCCACATTCGCCAGCCAAAAGACATCGCGACCTAGACCTCCCGTAAGGGTATTACCGCCATCGCGACCTCCAAAAATAATGTCGTCACCCGCATCACCAAGGGCAATATCATTACCAAGGGTGAAAATCGTATCATTACCATCACCTGCCGATAACTTATTACCGCCCTTGCCTCCCCTAGAATCAAGGATGTCATTACCCGCATCGCCAAATAATTGATCATTGAGGTTGGCAAATAGCTGATCGTTGCCATTACCACCTCTGAGGGTATTGCCACCTGCCCCCGTTTCTGCATCAAGGCGATCGTCCCCATCTAGCCCCAAGATCTCATCGCCACTGATACCTGCACCAATGAATAAATCATCGTTGTTAGCAGTTCCGTTAATTATCGCCATTAAAATTATCCTCTTAACTCAAAAATCAATCGTGATATTAGAGCGTGTTTGAGAAGTTTTGATCCCCCTAAATCCCCCTTAAAAAGGGGGACTTTTTTAATCTTTCCCCCCTTTCATAAGGGGGGTTAGGGGGGATCGTCCAGTATTTTTAGCCTATGCTTACACTTCTCAAACAGGCTCTTAGTTAAATACCCAAAAATCCATTTGCGAAAATGTGGCAAAGCCAGACCTTCACAAATGGATTATTTATTTGCAAATGTGGAATCTATGCAAAATCAGAACACATATCTCTCTAACTACGTTTCTAGTTTTTGATCCCCCCTGCCCCCCTTGTGAAGGGAGAAAATTTTCTTCTTCCCCCTTTGTAAGGGGGATTGAGGGGGATCGTGAGGAACTAAGGAACTGTTTAAGCGAAGACGAAATCAGCAGCCGTCAGGGTTCCAGTGAAACCTGTCAAAGTTGCTAAGGTTGTACCATTGAGAGCAATTAAATTGCCTGTGATGGTCAAACTGCCAAAGTTAACGCCTGCGCCTGCACCTGCCAAACCGATCACATCAGTGCCAGATTGGAAGTCAATAATGGTATTAGCGCTTAAGGGGTTGCCAGCATTGAAGATCCAGAATTGATCGGCTCCTGCACCACCTGAAATCAAGTTGCCGCCACCTTCGCCAACGAAGAACTTGTCATCGCCATCACCACCGAGGGCGCGACCAGTGGAACCGAGGTAGAAAGTGTCATTGCCTGCACCACCTGAGAGGCGGTAGCCGCTTACATCACGCGCTTCAAAGCGATCGCGGCCAGAACCACCAAATACAACGTCATTGTTAGCGGCGTAAATGGTGTCATCGCCACTCCCTGTATCAATGCGGTTACCTCCCGCCAAAGCTCCTGCCAAACCATTATCAACAGTATCGTTGCCAGCGCCAGTAAAGACGATATCGTTAACACCATCAAACCCAGGGGTTAAACCGCCGTCTAGAGCATCATTACCAACGCTACCACCAACCACAGATGAGTTTTGTACTAGCTGGGCATTAGGGGCAATTAGAAATGCAAGTTGACCACCTTCAACAAGGTTTTCTTCTCTGGTTTTTGTTCCATCACCATTTCCATCCAAATTGGTAGCAGTGATGATTGAACCATTACGAAGGCTGTGGGCTTGAACGTCAAATACAAGCAACTCACCTGGTTTTGCACCAAACAAGGTAGAGACATCCAAGATGCCAGAGGTTTCCCAGTTGCCAGTATCGGTGGGGCTAGGGTCGGTTTGAGTTGCAGGTAGTGCTGTGCGATCGACTTGAGCGATACGGGTCAAGGTTGAAGAAGGATTAGAATTGGCGGGATCGATCCTAAATATCGAAGCCTCTTGAGGAGGAGTTGCGCTTCCCTCAAATAGAGCGCGACTATTCGCGCGATCTTCGTTGATGTAGATTTTGCCATCATCAGCCCAGTCAAGGTTGTCGGGGCTGCGTAAGCCTAGCCCTGTTGCTCCATCTACATTGCCGTCAACCAAAATGTCAATCTTGGCAGTGAAGTTATTTGTAGTGAAATCAACAAAATCTACATCGATTCTGTAAGTCGTTCCATGCACATCAGGTAAACTGCTAACACCCGTAGAAGCCAAAGCAACTTGAGTGCCATCCTTAGGATTAGTAGCAACATCTTCAGGACGAGAGAACTTGAAGGCACTAACCGCAGCAGCTAGTTCGTATTGCTTTGCTTGAGTAGCAAATCCTTGAGCATCATAGCCAGTGGTGTTAGCCTTGGTAGGATCATAGTAAGCAATTTCAACAAACTTGCCATTTGTGGAACTGTTATTACCTTTAAAAGTACTTGCATCAAGCTCAATAGGATCAGAAGGATTGGCAGGATCATCAGCAACCCATACAAACAGCTTGCCATTGGCGAGACCATTGCGGTCTAGAAAAGAATTTCCTTGCTTATTACCGACATACAGGTACAATGGCGCACTGTTAGTGTCATCACCGATGATAAACGCAACTTTATCAGTACGACCTGTATTTATCTCTGTGATGTTTTCCCAAGCTGCGCGTCCAAACCAAGGTACTGCATAAAGAGTATTGGTAGAGGTGTCTAGGGCAAATTGAGTGCCATCTTGAGCCTCTTCGCCAGCCATATAAATGCGATCGACCAAGCCAATACCTGCGCCAAACTGATTGGCTTCAAATAATGCACCCGAACAGAAACGGTTCAGCCCAGCATAATCCAAATCAGAAGCTGCATCAACTACTTCACCTTTACGGTTAATAATTTTGTCAAAAGCTAAACCAGAATTGGTGATTTGAAATGTACGCTTATCGACATCAAAAAAACTGACTCTCGAACCAGGAAGTTGAGTACCATTAGCGAGGGTATATTTGTAGCCTGCTGTATTACCTACTTCGTGGTTGACATATAAACGGACAGTCGTGTCATTGAGAGAAAAAGCACCGATCCCATCGAGAATACCGATAGGAACATAGGTTCCAATTTTGTCGCCAACGGTAAAGATTGGATCAACAGTCCATCCATTCAGCCCTTTTACTTGTGATGGCTGCGCCGTATCAAAAGTCAAGCCTGCCATAATATTTTGTATCTGTCTAGAGGAGTATGTTTTACAAATTCATGCATATTGGAGTTTGCCATAAACTTTTTTAAAAACTGCGTATGCTTCAGCACATTGACTGATAAGTTCCATTAAGTTTTTCTTATTTAAACAGAACTAAATCAAAGCTTATCTATCTCTTAATCAAAAGAGAACTATTGCTTAACCAAAGCAAAAAAGAAAGCTGTGTCGCCTGCGTAGTAGGCGACACAGCTTAATTAACGTCAAGTCAATCAATGTTTCAACAATTGCCCTTGTGAAGGGGATTGTGGGGATCTTTAATGTCTACTATTTAGGAAGGGTTGCACTAAAGGCAAAATCAGCAGCAGTAAGGGTTCCAGTGAATC
>JANRII010000019.1:0-18748 GCA_033765135.1 Pseudanabaenaceae cyanobacterium bins.39 | reverse complement strand
TCCCTTTCGCGGTATTCACAAAAAATATTTGTATCTCTATGTAGCCATGTTTGAGTGGGCTTACAATCTACAGTGGATTGATTTTGACTTCCTGCGTCGTCTTCTTTTCCCCCCTTCCACCTATTTCCCTAGATGAGCGTTATTCTTTGGATAGCGATAATATAATGTTCAAAATTTACTTCAGGATTTAGTCTTTTCTTTTCATTAATGAATTTCTTAAGTAGTTCATATGCATTGCTAATAACACCTGGCTTGGGCTGTGTTTTATTTACTAATGCTCTATAAGAATTCCAATCTTTTGTTACTTGCTTTAGTTTTATTTTGTCCTGAAAAGAAGATGAATTATTTGTTAAATAGTTTTGTGTAATATAGTCTTGTTTATCAGGGTCTGTTTCAGAATCTCGCAATGCAATTAAGAAAATTAGAGTTGTTGTTAGTCTTTGCTGCCCATCAACAACAACCGACTTATTTGCAAAACCTGCCTTCTCTTCTTTAATTACAACCGTTCCAAAAAAGTGTTCTAATTTATCGTGTTGCTTAGAATCTAATTCTGATTCTATAATTCTTGAAATATCACTAAAATATCTTTCAATTTCCGATCTTCCCCAAGCATAAGCTCTTTGAAATGGAGGAATAAAGAATGATGTTGCATTTTTAGCTAAAACATCATTTATAGAATGACTTTCTGTTTTCATTTATTTCGTTCCTTTTTAAGGATTTACATTTCTCGTGTTGTAAATAACTAAGTATTAGACAGAAAAGTTTTGTCTAGTGCGACTATGAGGCATATAGGCTGAATGTCAGGTTTCCGTCTAATCACCCTACGCGGCATATTATTATAGAAAAATTCTTGCTATTTACCCTATACGTCATATTATACAGAAAATTTCCGCCTAATCACCGAAATAGTGTGTTAGCCCGACAACATACACCCTAATTAACCCAACACAAATATATTTAGAAAACTGGCGATCGCTGTTTATGGGGATGGATAGGTGATCGCTGTTTTATGGTAGTGGATAAACGAATAATTTGTTAACATACAATGAGAATAACCACGAAAGATTATGACAAAGATAGAGCTAATAGAAAAGCAGATTGCCGATCTTGACTATGACTCATTTGCAAAATTGTGTGAATGGTTTATAGAATTCGATCAAGCCATTTGGGATAAAAAACTTGAATCAGATTCTAACTCTAGCAAACTTGACTTCTTGATCAATGCTGCACTTGTCGAACATCAATCATAAGAAGGTTGGCAAAGTATGGTCAGTAAGAATCGGCTCTAAATATCGAGCGATAGGTACTCATGCTGAATATGACAAATTATTGAAATAGTGATTCTGATGATTGGATAGGCGATCGCTGGTTGATTGATTTTTTTGAGGCGCGATCGCTTATTCATCAAACATCTACACCAATGGGAAAACTGTCGTCAAAAACTTGAGCAATCACATAAGGACATTCTTTGGATAAATCCTTGTAGTCAAATGGAGTTTCTCGTACTACTAGATCCAAAGCCGACTCATAACCATCTGTCATCGCCTCATCCAGATAAGACTTCAAGCTAGGATTTTTTCTAATTAATTTTTTGATTTCGCGGCGTTGTTCTCTAATTGTTGCTCGCCAACTCTTACCACGCAAATTCGGTTGCAAATCCCACTTTAGTAAATATCCTAGCAAAACTGCCAAACGATTTTCCAACTCAGACCTTTTCTGATTACCCAAAGACTCAATCTCTTCCGCTAAATTCTCCAAATCCAAACTATCCAACTCACCTAATCGCAAACTCTTGACCTGTTCAACTGTCCAATTATAAAAATCAGATTCATAAAGTACTGTTGATGTCATGATACTCACCGTATTAGTTTAGGTTAGGAATGGAACTATTGATTTGTAACGTAACTAGCGCTTGCATTGCTTGCTTGAAACTCTCAAATTAAGAAATGGCGTAGCCATTTCTTAATTTAAATACCCAGTCAATCTCTAACCCAATGCAATATTACTAAAAACAATTTCATAATTTTTGGTCTGCCCCATCTCATGGGATTGCACCACTTGCTTAGTCATCACATAGTAATTACCAAATTTTTCATAGGTATCTTCAAACTTGGCTTGACGCACAATTTGATCATTCATAGGGTTGCGAAATACCGCAGTATAGGCCGAAGAAATATATCCCTCTCCCGTATCAAGATGATCAAGGTGATTAATGATAAAACCAATCCGCCCCATGACACGGCTGACCATCGAGATCTCATTACCACGCACTTTGTAATTAGATCCCATAGAATCACCCGTCACCAAAATTTCCACAGCCCCTGACTCATCAGTTTCTCCAAGACTAAAGCTAGATTTGCCATGAGCTTCATCAAAGGTTTTGCGTTTACGATGGGTAACCACATCACGCAATTGGTTATAGAGCCATTCTTGTCCTTCATCGACAGAAATTGTTTTTTCTTCGCCGCTAGGAGTACGGGTAGTCCGTTCCACTAGCTGCGGTTCATCCATAGTGACTTCTACGGAAAGGTCAGCCTTGATGCAAGCTTTGCCTGTTCTTACCAAACCATCGATCGCCACTGATACATCAGCAGTCATCCCAGGAAACTGACTATCCCAAGTGTAACGATTTTCATAGGCTGCCTGAAATAGGTCACGGGCAGTAGTATCGGGAGCCATTGTAGCCATAGTTGCAAAATAGAAAATATTTTTAGCTGGTTTTATATATTTTATCGAAAGATATCAAAAAATATTGAAAACCTATGTCTTGCCATATGTATCATGCCAATACCCAAGAATTTCACTATTACAAAATCTTGAATGATCTATATTGTTTGTATGTCATGTTTGTATGTAAATCTTTAAGTACTTCTCCAACTAGCAGTAATTCTAAATAAATCTAAACAAAGAAATGGAAACCTATTCAGAAGATCAAGTTGAGCAAATTCTCCGCTATGCTCTTGCCAAAAGAACTAGTGGTCAAAACTTAACGAAGCAACAGGTTTATGAAATTGCTTCCGATATGGGGGTTAGTGAAAGTGACTTTTTGGTGGCGATTCAAGAATGGCAGTCCCAACAGGGCGTGAAGCGAGAGCAGGCTGATTTTGATCTTTACAAGCAAAAATCATTACGGTCAAACCTCCTGAAATATGCGATCGTCAACTCATTTTTAGTAGCACTTAACCTATTAACATCGGGACATATCGGCTGGGCAATTTATCCGCTCATATTTTGGGGCTTAGGCATCTCCTTAGATGCTTGGGTGGCATACCAAAAAGATAGTGAAGAATATGAAAAGCAGTTTCTGAAATGGCAGCGTAAACAAAAACGCGATCAACTCACTAACCAAATTGCAGGAAAAATCGTAACTAGCCTCGAAGACTGGCTAAAGCAGTAGTTAAGGTAAATAAATGTGTCCCACTAATACAAATTTTTATAAAAAATGTCCTTGAATAACAATTCACAATACAATGTGACAAAAATTTGTAAAGAAAAGTTGAAATTTCCTAATCACCCTAGCTATAATATCAATGTTTTTGTAATCCAGATTGCATTTCAGGGTCTAAATTAGGAGGTATTAATTTGGCAAGGAGACGTAAGCGCAAGAGTAGACGTCGCCAAGAAGGGCGCAAAATCCTAGAACATATTCCTCAATTTAGTATCGATAGCGGTGAAGATAAACCTGTGACGGCTGCACGCAAGTACATTCACACACATAATATTCTTCCGCCAGCATTGTTACTCGTAAGACGTAACGAACATACGACTGATCGATACTTTTGGGCAGAAAAAGGACTTTTTGGGGCACAGTATGTTGAAGAAAATCACTTCCTGTTTCCTAGCTTAAAACCGCCCGAAGAAAGGGAAATTGCGATGGCTGCTTGCAAGTAATCCTGTAAAAATCTCCCTCAAATCAGGTTGAGATATTTTTGATTCAAAAACTATACAAACAAATTAGATATTTAATTTGTGACTTAACTTGTGTAGTCATACTATCAGCTTTGTCCCTATGGTATATCTTCCAGAAGTGACATATTTTGATAGTTTCTAGTCATGGATTGAAGCTTTGGTAAGTTTTTCTCAATGAAATCTTGATTATTAATTTCGTCAATTGGCTATTTCAATTGATGACTAGTTAGGTAATCAAGTAAATCTCTAGCAAAACAGCATACCTTTAAGTCTGTATGTTGTTTTGCTACTTATTCATAATTATTTACTATTTAGTTGTTTATCTTAAAGTTTTGAACCGCAAACTAACAAAAACTAAAAAGAGCGAACTAGGTTCACTCTTTGATGTCAGTTTTTAGGTTGTGTTTAGGAAACTGGTTAAAACTTGTGCTGTAGATTATTTGATGAATATGGATCATAGACAGAATCTAAAGCTTGGTTTACGCGGTTGCAGATTCTGAAGAATTCTCTGCTTGCCAGTCACTGGGCATAGCTAGATCATCAGGATCGACATAATGACAAACGTGATCGTCAATGCAAATGAGTGCCCAACCACTGCCATCGATATTTACCAGTTTGTAGGAAGCTTCTAGGACAAAGAATCCCTTGTGGTTACGAGTATCAGGCTTAACGTTAACATTTTCTAAGATCATTTTCTTAATTTCCTTTACTAAAATTTTTTTAATCTATTTATTTAAAATCTTCATTTAGGTAGCCTATCATCCTTGACAAAGAGGCACTGTTAAGTTTTGATGACAAAAATCAGATAGATATTTAAGTTTTATGACTTTATACAAAGTTGTTTGTACTTTGGTAGGGTATTGGCTTCACAATTATTAATAGATACTTGTTATATCTTTCATATTCCTATGCCTAGCCTTTTATTAACGATATTTAGGTATATGTATCTAGTGATTTACATTTACTAATTATTGGTATTAAAAATATATGTTGAAGATAAAAACCTGATTATACCTATAGCTATCTCAAATCATTGGCAAGGGATACAATCAGCAGAAATGATTTATCGTAATGAAGGAACGATGTATCTGCGATTGTGATGCTTTAGTTACATTTTTTATTCAAGTTTGGAGATAGGCGATTGTGAATACTAAACCCCGCGATGTACAAACTATTTATATTGCTGATGAAACATTCCTGTTGCGATCGCGCAGTTGGAATCGCCTAAGGTTTGAGATTGAGTATGCGTTAGAGAAGGGTACGACTGCCAATTCTTTTTTAATTCAAGGTAATTTACAGGCATTGATTGATCCGCCTGGAGAAACTTTTACGCAGATCTATATAGATGCATTAAAAGCAAGGACTAACATTTTAGATATTAGTTATGTAGTACTTGGGCATGTTAATCCAAACCGTGCTGCGACTCTTAAGGTTTTACTAGAGCTTAATGACCGCATTACTTTTATTTGCACTAATCCAGGCGCGATTTCGTTACGCAAGGATTTAGGGGAAGAATGGGGGGACAAGGTAAAGATTCAAGTGGTGCGGGGTGAAGAAACTCTGGATCTTGGTAAGGGGCATGTGCTGAAGTTTATTCCTACCTCTACACCGAGATATCCTGAAGAGCTTTGTACCTATGATGCAAAAACTCAGGTGGTTTATACGGATAAGTTTTTTGCGGCTCATATTTGTGGTGATCAGGTGTTTGATGAGGGGTGGAGTCAGTTGTTGGGCGATCGCCGCTACTATTTTGATAGCACGATGGCTAATCAGGTGCGACAGGTGGAGTCGGCTCTGGATAAGCTGATGGATCTGCCTGCAACTTTTTATGCTCCAGCCCATGGACCAATGTTGCGCTATGGTTTGCATGAAATGGTGCAGTTATATCGGCAATGGTGTGAATCTCAGAAGCAACAAAATATTTCGGTGGCTTTGTTATTTGCTTCGGCCTATGGCAATACAACGACGATCGCTAATGCGATCGCGAGGGGAATTACCAAAGCGGGTGTGGCGGTAGAGTTAATTAATTGTGAGACTGCCGAGCCTGAAGAAATTAAGACAGCGATCGAGAAGTCTTCTGGTTTTTTAATTGGTTCACCGACCCTCGGCGGACATTTACCAACTCAGGTACAAACAGCACTGGGGATAGTTCTCTCAACAGCAACTAAGAGCTATCTGGCGGGCGTATTCGGTTCCTACGGATGGAGTGGTGAGGCAGTAGATATTATTGCTAGTAAACTTAAGGATTCAGGCTATACCCTTGCTTTTGATCCGATTCGGGTTAAGTTCACGCCCACCGAAGCGACTTTACAACTTTGCGAGGAAACAGGTACAGACTTTGCCCAGACCTTAAAACGTTCTAAAAAAGTCCAGATTACGCTTAATCCTGGTAGTACGGTGGAGCAGGCGGTCGGGAGAATTGTTGGTTCCTTATGTGTGTTGACGGTGCTACGCACTGAAGTATCTACAGCAATGCTGGCTTCTTGGGTATCTCAGGCTAGTTTTAATCCCCCGGGGCTAACCGTTGCTGTGGCAAAGGAGCGAGCAGTGGAGTCCTATCTCTATGAGGGCGATCGCTTTGTGCTAAATATTTTGGAGCAGGGTAAGCAGCTACGGCGCTTGTTTATGCGAAAGTTTGCCCCAGGAGAAGATCGCTTTCATAATGTGGAGACAGAGCCAACTGTGGGGGGGCTAATTTTGACGGATGGGCTTGCCTATTTGGAATGTCGAGTAGCTCAGAGGATGGAATGTGGCGATCACTGGTTGATCTATGCGATCGTGGAAAATGGCAAGGTATTACAAAGTAATGGGTTAACGGCTGTTCATCACCGTAAGACAGCCAGTAATTACTAGTAAAGACTTTAAAAGCGGCGTTTGCGCCGCTTTTAAAGTCTTTCTAGGTTTTAAATATTTAAATAAGCGCAAAGCGCTGCAGTTTAGATATTAGAAGGGGAAGGTCAATGTGTCGGGAAATAGGCGATTGGCCTCAATTAGTACACCTGCTGTAATGGTCATCCATACGGCAGCTAAGACGGGGGCAGAAGATAAAAAACCTTTCAATGGAGTTCTCCTTTTAGGTAATTAGATATGAGTGAGTGAATTGCTAATGTAAGGTTAATGTCAAGTATTAACCCAAATTAGCGAGGGGAAACAGTTACTTCATTTTCGGGAACAACTAGTTCACCTGAGGTGAATTCTTTGATTGCAGCAAGGGGCCATGCAAAACCAGTGAGCATACAGCTTACTGCAAGAGGTAGATCAATGAGAATTTCCTTTTGAGTAGCTGTGGCTGTGTCTTTGTGGATCGCAATCAAATATGCACGTCCAACCCAACCAATCCAACCTGCGATGTATAGAAACATCAGGGCGGGGATAGTAAATTCACCAGCACGATCCCAACGACCATCGCTGATTAGGTGAGGAAGTCCATCATCACCACAGAGTAAGCCAGCTTCTGCATATTTAGCAAAACGAGCTTCGGTTTGAGCAATTTTGCCTTTGAGGTATTCAGCAGGAGCGCTGCCTGGGGCAAAATTTTCAAGACGTGCATTGTAGCCGTCAATCTCAGCTTCTAGGCGAGCAGCATAGGCTTCTGAGGTGGAGCAAGGGGTTAGAGCGTTGAATGAGAAGTCAGCATAGGCTGCGGGAGTTGCAGATAGGCTAACACCGAACCAGAGTGCAATAACTAGAATGAGAGCAAAAAGTCTTTTCATAGACTGACCTTAATTTACCTTTCCTTAATTTATCTTTGTATTTACCTGTATGTAAGATAGGCAAAAATAACGATATTTTAGACGATATGTAGTTTTGAGAACTTAGCCTCAGATCCTATATCAGCGATCATGCCTTGGTAAAGCAATCTTCACATCCTGTAAAATAAGTTATTGTTCAAGTTATTGATTTGGGGTCAGTCTGATATGCAGATTAGTGAAAATGACTGTACTTCTGGAGTAAATGTCTAGAAAATTCCTTTGAGGATGTTTTTGCTTGAATTAAACGTGTTTTGAGTATTTAGATTTTTAGATAAATGCCTGCAATTTTAGCGATTGAATCTAGTTGTGATGAGACAGCGGCGGCAGTGGTGCGCGATCGCCAGATTTTGAGTAATGTGGTTTCTTCTCAAGTTTTAACCCATGCCCAATATGGTGGTGTTGTACCTGAAATAGCGGCGCGTCAGCATTTAGAGATCATTAATAGCGCGATCGCTCAGGTCTATCGTGAATCGGGTTTAACTTGGGATGCGATCGATGGAATTGCAGTGACGGCGGCTCCAGGGTTGATTGGTGCTTTGATGATTGGTGTGACTGCGGCAAAGACTTTAGCGATGTTGCATCGAAAACCTTTGATTGCGGTGCATCATCTGGAGGGTCACATCTGTTCAGCGCTGTTGGCAGATCCCAGTTTGGAGCCACCATTTTTGTGTTTGTTGGTGTCGGGGGGGCATAGTAGCATTATTTTAGTTCGGGACTATGCTGATTATCGGGTGATGGGTAAGACCCGTGATGATGCGGCAGGTGAGGCTTTTGATAAGGTGGCGAGGCTGTTGGGCTTGGGCTATCCAGGGGGGCCAGCTATTGATCGAGTAGCTAGGGATGGTAATTCGCAAGCCTATCGCTTACCACAGGGTAGGATTGCCGATGCCCCCTATGATTCTAGTTTTAGTGGGCTAAAGACAGCAGTGTTGCGGTTGACCCAAAAACTTAGTGCCGATGGTGGAGATTTGCCGATCGCGGATATTGCGGCGAGTTTTCAGGAGACTGTGGCGATCGCCTTGGCTTCTCGTACCATTCAATGTGCCGTTGAACATAATCTGAAGACGGTAGTGGCTGTGGGCGGAGTGGCGGCTAATAGTGCTTTGCGATCGCGTTTGTTATCTATGGCAGCAGCCCACGAAATAAAAACTGTATTTCCACCTCTGAGCCTCTGTACGGATAATGCGGCGATGATTGGTTGTGCAGGGGAGATTCATCTCATCAGAGGTGAGACTTCTCCTCTCGATATTGCCACGCGATCGCGATTAAATTTGGAAGATTGCCAAAGTTTGTATAGTTAGGAAATTCACAGGGCTACAAAGCTGATTTGACTATCAGGGATTCTAAGGCTGAGTAAATTTCTTCTGTGAGCTTACGGGTGCATTCTTTAGCGGCAACACGGCTAGATTGATAGGTGGCTAAACGCTCAGAAACTGATATTGGCTCTGCCACAGATATAATCAATTTGCGATCGCCAAAGTCAGGGAAGTTTTTAAATACAGATTTAGGATCGCGCTCAGTGACGCGATTGAGGACACTCCACATTAAATTAATCATTTCCACATAGCGACTGGGGCTAGGATGCTGGCGAACGTAATCGCTGGTAACACCGATGATACTTTCTGCGATTTTCATGTGCCAGTTGCTGTAGTTGGCTTCACTGGCGAGTTGATCGGCAAAACCGCGTTCCACTTCCGATAGTTGCTCAATATTCTCGATATCATTGCGAAAGATGCGATCCCAAATTGCCTGTTCGAGACGACGGCAGCGATCAACGGCTGTCCCTTTGGGTTTGACTCCCACATGACTTTCTGCCACTCGCAAAATGCGATCGCAAAGATTTTGCACTAGGGTCGCAAGGTCGCCATTAGAATTGTCTGCTGTGGCTTCAGGATAATGCTGACGATAAAAGGTTTGGTAATGCTGCTCCACTAATCGCACTAAATGAATGCCCAATTCATACAGACGCTGATAGCGATCGCGCTCAGTAATGGGGGGCTTACTCAGACCTGATTTTTGCTCAAGGGACATAATCGCCTGATCAATTTGTGGCCAAGCGGCAACTCCGTACTCATACTGAATGCCCACAGGAATAATCAGCAATTCTTGATCTTGTCCAGCTTTGAGCATATCTTCCGCCGCCCAGAACCCAATTTGGGCAATTCCCGGCTCTAATTCGCTAATTAGTTCACTTTTGCCATTGGTTCCACCTTCAGGAGCCATCGATAGGGGAATATCACCCTTGATGATTTGTTGGCGCATCAGGTTTAAGGCTCCGCGATCGAGCTTGCCGCGAAAAATTGAAATACCGCCAAGGGCTGGAAATAACCAATTAATAAAATCTCCTGCCCATAGGGAAATCCCTCGGTCATAGACAAAACCGCTATGGGGAGTGCTTGGGAGTTGAATGCCCATAGCCCTAGCTTGTTCTGGCAAAGCATAGGCTAGGAGGTATAGCATCGCAAAGGGATCATCGGTAGTGGGATGTCGAAAAGCCAGCAGATAACGCGCTTTGCCATTTTGAAATTTATGGGTTGCCGTGACGAGACGATCTACATAACGGGTCTCAATCTGTCGGATCTTGCATTGCCACCTGAGCCAAAAGGGTGAAACAAAGCGCACAAACTTTAAGATCCACGGATTAACTTGGGGGGGATAGGTTTTGAGCGGTGGTTGTACCCGATTTAGATCTAACGCCATTTTTTCCTGTTATGAGAGCAATATTGAAGTAAATACTCTATAAACGCTAGATTGGCAACTTTTATGATGCTTCTTCATTCATCAAAAGTCGCATTGCCATAATTGCAAATAGCCCTGCGGCGATCGCCTTGAGGAGTTTGGTGGGCAGTACCATCGATAAGCGATCGCCAAACAATACACCAATCGCACTCGCCAACAGCAAAGCCGAAGCGGAGCCAATAAACACCATTTTGGGCGCATTAGAATTGCCACTCAAACTCAAGGTTGCCAGTTGGCTCTTATCCCCTAGCTCCGATAAGAAAATTGTGCCAAAACTTACGATTAATAGTTGCCAGTCCATTACGCGATCGCCTCCCAAAGTAAACTAAGAGATAAAAATAAAAAGCTCAAACCTGCCAAAGTATTGAGCAAACTAGGAGAGAAGGTTTTTGCTAACCATTTGCCTGCCAAAACCCCTAGCAAACTGGTGGAAACTAGGGCGATCGCGGCTCCCGCAAATACAATCAAAGGCTGATGCGATTGAGCCGCAAACATCAAGGTAGTTAGTTGAGTCTTGTCGCCAATCTCCGCCAAAAATATAGTGATAAATGTGGTTGTGACTATTTGCCAATGGGGTGATGGACTATTGGCTTGCGCTGAATGCTCTTGAGTTTCTGGCTCCAGTTTTTTTTCTAGGGAAATCATTGGCAGTACTTTCATAATCGATTCATTATTTATGATACCGCAAATTTCAATAACAATCCCCAGAAGTGTAGCCATACTAGCTATACTTCTGGGGATGAAAAACTAACTCAGGATAATTTAGTTACCCACCTTTAGAGTTGCCTTGGTAGGATCGTAGGGTTCTAGATTTACCTTCACGGGAGATACTTTCCAGATCTCATCGCAGTATTCTTTGATCGTGCGATCGGAAGAAAATTTGCCCGATCGCGCCACGTTGAGAATACTCTTAGTAATCCATAGCTCCTTATCTTTATAGGCTTCACTCACCTTCGCTTGGCAATCAGAATAGGCTTGATAATCTGCCAACAGCATGTACTCGTCACGATAGAGGAGTGAATCGACCAAAGGCTTAAACAAATCGCGATCGCCAGGGGAGAAGTAGCCCATCGCCAAACGATTGAGAATATTATGTAACTCATCGTGATTATGGTAATACTCTTGGGGATCGTAGCCTTCCGCCTTCATTTGAGCAACTTCAGCCGCCGTTAGACCAAACAAGAAGAAATTCTCAGCACCAACTTCCTCGCGAATTTCGATATTTGCTCCATCGAGAGTACCAATTGTCAAGGCTCCATTCATGGTGAACTTCATATTACCTGTGCCAGATGCCTCTTTACCTGCGGTCGAAATTTGTTCCGAAAGATCAGCCGCAGGGTAAATAAGTTGTCCAAGGGAGGCGCTAAAGTTGGCAAGGAAAACCACTTTGATCCGTCCATGCACATCGGGATCACGATTCACCACATCTGCCACAGCATTAATGGCTTTAATAATTAGCTTTGCCATGAAGTAACCAGGAGCAGCTTTACCACCAAAGATAAAGGTGCGGGGAACCATTTGCATACTGGGGTTTTGCTTGATCCGCAGGTAGAGACCGATGATATGCAATAAATCAAGGTGCTGACGCTTGTATTCGTGGATGCGCTTTACTTGAATGTCAAAGATAGAGTTGACATCAACTTCTACGCCATTGTGGGCAAGGATATAATCAGCAAGCCTTTGTTTGTTCGCTTGTTTAATCTGCCACCAGCGATCGCGAAAATCTTGATCCTCAATAAAGGCTTCTAATTTACGCAATTCATCCAAATTCTTCAGCCAAGTGTCACCGATTTTCTCAGTAATCAAAGCAGATAAATTGGGATTAGCCAGCAAAACCCAACGGCGAGGCGTAACCCCATTAGTTTTGTTATAAAACTTCTCAGGGGCAAGTTTATAAAAATCGTGGAGAACATCTTGTTTGAGCAGTTCCGTATGTAAAGCGGCAACACCATTTACAGCATGACTGCCCACTGTCGCAAGATTTGCCATCCGCACCTTTTTCTCCGCGCCCTCTTCAATAATTGATAAGCGAGAGAGCAATTCTTCATCATTGGGATACCAAGTTTGCACATCCTGCAAGAAGCGGTGATTAATCTCATAGATAATCTCTAGATGTCTGGGCAATAGGCTCTCAAATAGAGGCACTCCCCATTTTTCTAGGGCTTCAGGCATGAGGGTGTGATTGGTATAGGCAAAGGTGCTTTGGGTAATGCGCCATGCTTCATCCCAGTACAGGCCATGCTCGTCAACCAAAAGACGCATCATTTCGGCGATGCTGATGGCAGGGTGCGTATCATTCAATTGAATGGCGGCATGTTCCGCAAGATTATCGAGGCGGTTGTACTTTTTAAGATGCCGACGAATGATATCCTGCAACGAACAAGAGACAAAGAAGAATTGCTGCTCTAGGCGCAACTGGCGACCTTGGGGGGTGTTGTCGTTGGGATAGAGAACCTTAGAAATAGTCTCTGATTTGATTTTGGTGGCAACTGCGCCATCGTAGTCTCCAGAGTTGAAAGCTTGGAAATTAAAGTCTTCGCCTGCTTCCGCTTTCCAGAGGCGTAATGTGTTGACGGTGTTGGTTTGATAGCCGGGAACAGGGGTATCGTGGGGAATACCCTCAACGGTGAAGCTAGGAATCCAACGGGTATGGGGACGACCGCGATCATCATTGTAGATTTCGGTATGGCCGCCAAACTTAACTTGGACAGTCGATTCATAGCGCACAACTTCCCAAGGGTTGCCGCAACGCAACCATTTGTCAGGAATTTCCACCTGCCAACCATGTTGAATGGATTGGTTAAAAATACCAAATTCGTAGCGGATGCCATAACCCATCGCAGGAATTTCGAGGGTGGCGAGGGAGTCAAGGAAGCAGGCAGCGAGTCTACCTAAGCCGCCATTGCCTAGCCCTGGATCTGGTTCTTGCTCTAATAGTTCGTTGAGGTTTAGTCCCGATTCTGTGACAGCTTGGGCGATGGATTCGTACAGATCGAGGTTGATTAAGCTATTACCTAAGTGCCTACCCATGAGAAATTCGGCGGAGAGGTAATAGACAGTTTTGATGTCTTGCTCGTGGTATACCTTGAGGGTTTGCAGCCAACGTTGCAGCAGGCGATCGCGTGTGGTGTACGATAGCGCCATGTAGTAATCGGTAAAGTTGGCGATGGAAGCGAGTTTGCCTTGAATGTAAAAAAGATTATCGGCAAAGGCTCTCTTGAGGGTTTCGATACTTAAACCTGTGCGATCGTCTTCTACAGTAATATTGCTGGTTGAATTAGCAACATTTGTTTGCATAAATTTATTCCTGAGTGGTTACATGGTCATGCCCTTAATATTGACCCTAGGGCAAAGGCTAATGCCCCTTTACTATCCAAGCATATACTCTCTAATACTAGCCATTTGTTAATCGATAATTTATGTTTGAGTGGTTTTATATTCAGGGTTCCTTGACATTAGTGTTGTATGGAGATTGATAGCGATTCTCTGGATGCTCACTGCTTTAGGTGAAGCTTTAGGCTATGGTAAAATGCAAGTCCTAAAGGTTAAAGCTGCTGCCATGCTTGTTAAGACACAAAACCAGAATACGGATGCAACTCGCTTCTTGGGTTTTGATTTGTCCTAATACAAGTTTCTACAGCTATAGGAGCCTGTTTGAGAATTGTGGGCATTCGCTAAAAATACTGATTGATCCCCCCTACCCCCCTTACGAAAGGGGGGAAAAGCTTAAAAAAGTCCCCCTTTTTAAGGGGGATTTAGGGGGATCAAAACTTCTCAAACACGCTCTAAAAGCCTTTGAGTGTATTGCATAGTTTTTTTGTTGTTTTTAATTTTTTTAGGAAAAGCATAGGTTTATGGGTGAGTCAAGACGGCGCAAGCAAGTGATGGGAGATGATTATGGCAAGCCTGAGCCGATCGCCTCTTGGATTCCTTTTTTGACCAAGGATAAGGCGGCTAAGTTTGTGGAAGTATCTACCCAAGGAGCTTGGATTGGAATTGGGGCAATGGTGGTCATTTGGGTGACGATCCGTTTTGTGGGGCCTGCCTTTGGTTGGTGGCAACTGGCTGATTAGGTTGAGTAATCTATGACTTGTCATCTTTTAATTCCTGCGGCAGGTAGTGGTAAGCGCATGGGAGCCGATCGCAATAAGCTGCTGCTGCCTCTGCTCGGTAAGCCGATTTTGCAATGGACGCTGGAGGCAGCGATCGCTTCTCCTGCTGTAATTTGGATTGGTGTAATGGGGCAGACCCACGATTTTCCAGATTTTGCCAATATAGTGGCGGCGATCGCTAGCGATAAGCCGATTCAACTTATCGAGGGGGGCGCAACCCGTCAGGCATCGGTCTTTAATGGTTTGCAGGCCTTGCCCAAGGATTGTAACCATGTGTTGATCCATGATGGTGCTAGATGCTTGGCAACTCCTGATTTGTTTGAGCGTTGCGATCGCGCATTACAAACCATGCAGGGATTCATCGCGGCAGTACCAGTCAAGGACACCATTAAAGTGGTCAAGGGTGATGTGATTGTGGATACCCCCGATCGCGACAGGCTATGGGCAGCCCAAACCCCCCAAGGCTTTCAAGCTGATTTACTCAAAAATGCTCATCTGACGGCGATTCAATCCCGTTGGGAAGTCACAGATGATGCGGCACTCTTTGAGAGGGTGGGTTTACCAGTGCAAATAGTGAGTGGTGAGGAGTCTAACCTCAAGGTGACAACGCCCCAAGATCTGGCGATCGCTGAATTTATCCTTAAACAAAGGCTCTAGGGATTCTAAGAATTTTATTACCACAAAAAAATTAAAATCTTAGCTTAGTGCAAATAGATCAAAATAAATACTATAGAATTAAGATAGTTGTCAGAATATTTGTCGCAACTTAGTTAGAGTTGCTATATTGATGGGCTTTCTGGATTCTCGGTATGCGATCGCTTCTTTGTTGCATCGATTGATTAAGCAATTACCTAGACAATTAATTAGGCAATTATCTGGGCAATTATTTGGATCTCTGTCACATAAACTATTTGTAAAATTCAGAAACTTATTTATCAAATCCTGCTTAAACTTCATAAATAAGTTGCCGCCGAGATCTAATCTCAAATTAAAATTCAAGCATCGCCAACAGCAGGGATTTACATTACTAGAAGTCTTAGTTGTGTTAGTTGTTATTGGTATCTTGGCGGCGATCGCAGCTCCTAATTGGCTATCCCTCAGTAATAATCAAAAACTAATCTCTGCTCAAACCCTAGCCATCAGTAGTTTAAGACAGGCGCAAAGTAATTCTAAACGAGACCAAATCTCTTGGCAGACTAGTTTTAGGAATATGAGCGATCGCTCCCAATATGCCATTCACCGAACCCCTGTCCTTAGCGAAACTACTGCCGATTACTGGAATAACCTACCGTGGGTAAATTTTGATAGTGGGGTGCGAATTGTGGAAAATACCGAAAGCCAACCCCGTACCACCTTTACCAAACTATCAGCCATCCCCAATCCAGCCGTTTATCGGGTGCAGTTTACACCCAAGGGGTTGCCCAATGGATTAGGAGAAATGGGGCGAATTACGCTGGCGGTAGATTCTAGCCCTCGGCGGCGCTGTGTAATTATCTCCACAATTCTTGGAACAATGCGAACGGCAGAAAATAGTGACTGCAATCAATGAATTTTAGAATGAATTTTAGGCTGTTTGTTTAGAGCATTGTGCTAACCTTAGTAGCAAAAATTTGACCCTGCTCTTGCCCAATGCCTAATGGAAACCCTGCCCTTGGATTTACCAGAAAATAACCTGACTATAGAAGATACTGTGGACTATGCAAAAGCTATTACGGTAGCTCTTGTGAAGACACCCAAAGCTCTGTTGCCTGAGCTTTTGTCAGAAGAGGTCAGTGGTCTCAACCTGTCCCATTCTAAGCAAAAGGGAGATTGTCTGTATTTATATAGTCAAGACCGCAAACCTAGCTGTGCTAAACAAATTTTGGAAGCGATCGCCCCTAGCACCCAAAATTTAGAAAGCTCAGTACTGTTTGCTGAGGGGATTCGCCGCCTCAAGCTGCATGGCACTGGTTGGGCATTGGGGGTGGATTTGCCCGTGTCGGCTGCCGCGATCGTGACGGCCGATATTATCAGGGATCTGCTCAAACAGTTTCGGGTGAGATCAAGCGCCAAATATACGGCCATGCGAATTAAACTCAAACTGTTACTGCAAAATAATTGCCTAAATCTGCTCTGTGAAACTCCTGAGCCAACTATACAGGCGGAGATAGCTTTACCAATTTTGGAAACTCTTCGCAATGTCCAAGCGGCTGCCTATTTTCAATCTGTCACAGTTTCCAATCGGGTCATTGGTGAGCAGAAGCCCCATTGGAGTTTTGAGATTGATCTTTTGGCGATCGGCATAGCCACAGAGCCAGACGCAGATCAAGATCAAGCAAATCCTCAGCCCATAGATACTAGTAATCACCTAGAGACAGAACTGGAAGATGAACTCGAAGCTACCACAGATCAAGATGGTATATCAGTTCAACAGTTAATTTCTCGCATTGGCGATCGCATACTCACATTCACCCGTCCCCTTTGGAGTTTGCATTGGTTAGGAACTGTTCAACCATCCCCAGAAACTAAGTTCTTTAATGTGCCTCTGGGCTTACTTAGCTTGGCGATCGGACTAGGCAGCACCATTATCCTAGATCGTACCCTTAGTTATTATGTCAGTACCAATACGAATAGTGCGCCCCCTACTTCCCTAGCATCAAGCACCTCAAATCTCACTGATGTCGCTAATCCCACTGCCCTAAATGCCGATCCTCTCAAGGTGCAGGACAGCCCCAAAGCCAACTTCAATATCTCTAGTCTCAATGAAAAAATTGCCCTCATCGACTGGCAAACTAACCAAAAACAGCGATCGCCTGATGTCCTTATAGTTGGTAGTTCTAGAGCCTTGCGTGGTATCAATCCCACGATCCTTGAGCAATCTCTTAAACAACAGGGATATAAAAATATCAGCGTCTTCAACTTTGGTATCGATGGAGCCACCGCCCAAGTTGTCAATATCCAACTCACCCAAATCTTAAAAAAATATCAACTACCTAAAATCATAATTTGGGCAGACGGACTTCGCGCCTTCAACAGTCGCCGCAAAGACACCACCTACGAAGAAATTACGGCATCTGTTGGCTATCAACAGTTACAGGCAAATCTTGCAAATCAAGGGAGCGATCCGCAACCAACAACCAACGCTCCCACCCCCACCGATACTCCTTTCTCTCAAGCCCTAACTAGTTTCTTTAGCACAGCCTCTCAACGCCAAGAAGTCCGCCAATCCGTCATTAAATCCTTTGATCAGCATACCCAATCCCTCAGCAATAGTGAAGCCATCATCGCCGCCACAGCCCCTAAAACTGCTGCCGTAATCGATACAAAGGGATTTATGGCCTTTGATATCACCTTTGATGCCACCACATACTTTCAAAAATATCCACTCGTACCAGGGGACTACGACTTAGATTACCGCGACTTTGAAACCAATGGTTCACAGTTTGACGCGCTAGACAACGTTGTTGAATTTTGCCAGAGGCACAATATCCAACTAGTCATAATAAATATGCCCCTCCATCATACCTACTTAGATCGGGTGCGTCTTAGCTATGAAGCCACCTTTAATCAACGGATGGATGAATTAGCACAGCGTGGCAATTTCACCTATATTAATCTCTCGCAGACCATCTCAGAACAAGCCAAGTTATTTTCCGATCCTAGCCACCTCAACAAAGACGGCGCGATCGCGATCGCCCAAAATCTTGCCCAAAATCCTAAAATGCCTTGGCAATGGCTAAAATCCCAGAAGTAAATATTCAGGCTATTGGCACTGGTCATGGAATTAGTGGTATGAGAAAATAGAGGCAGAGACAAGGAGAAAGCGATGGAATGCCCCCACTGCCAAAGCGAAAAGACAATCAAAAACGGCAAACATCACCACCAAGATGGTAAAGCGATCCAGAACTATATATGCAAAGGATGCGGCAAGAGATTTAGCGAAAGGACAGGAACGCCAATGACAAGACTGAGAACACCAGCAAGTGTAGTATCCCAAGCAATGAAGATGAGGAGTGAAGGGATGGGAATCAGAGTCAGTGGGAGAGTACTAGAAAAATCCCATGTCAGCATCATGAGATGGGAGCAAAAACTGGCAGCACAGTCACAGCAGTGGAGTCCATCCGCGCCAGCAGGAGGAGATATCACAATCGAAGGAGATGAAGTCTATACTCGTGTTGGCGAGAACCTTCCCCCCCAGTGAATCAAAAGGATGGACAGTAACATTCATCGAACGCAACAGTCGTTATTGGATTGAAG